>DATJNA010000156.1:0-25977 GCA_035508435.1 Acetobacteraceae bacterium
GTCCCATGCACCTGATCCTTCTCGCCTGCTTCGTGCTGCTTGCGTTCGGTATCGCATTGTACGCGATGTCGGTCCCACAGGGCGGCGCAACCTGGTGGGCGTTTGCGGCCACCACTGTCTTCCTTGTTCTGGCCGGCATGGTGACCGAGTCCGGCTGGTTCAGCACGATCCTGTTAGACCTCGCCGAATTGACGGCCGTCGCGCTGGTGTGGTCGTGCCCAGCCGCAACGCAAGCCACGCGCAGATACCTCGGGTCGATCACCCCCGCGATTGCCTGCACTTTGCTCGCCTTCGCACTCGCCAATTCGACCAGCGCAGCGATGCAGCACTTTGTCGTCGCCCTGCTGATCATCGGGTTCGCCCTGAAGCTCGGCCTGATCCCGTTCTGGTTCTGGCTTCCCGCGGTCGCTGCGAGCGCGCCGCCGATGACCACCGCTCTGATAATCTCGGTGGTGGATATCGCGAGCTTCGCGGAGCTCTCGACCATCCGCCAACTCTCCCCCTGGGTGTTCCTCGACCACGCGCCCGTTTGGCTGGTGATCGCGCTGCTTTCGATGTTCGGAGGTGCATTGCTCGCGCTGGCGCAGACCGGGCTGAAACGGATGCTCGCCTTCTCCACCATCGCCGATCTTGGTTTCCTCCTGCTGGGCCTGATCATCGGAACGCCGATGGCGCTCGCCGGAGCGTCACTCGGCATGCTGTCGCACGCCGTTTCGAAGGTCGTGTTGTTTGGCGCCGTGGGCCTGGCAGAACATCGTATCGGCCGCACTGTCACGCTCGACACCAGCGGCCTGGCGGCGCAACTGCCGTTGGCCGGCGCGGCGTTCATCGTCGCGGCGCTCGGTTTCATCGGTGTGCCGCCCGGCTTCGGCTTCGCCGCGTACTGGCGCATCTATGTCGCCGCGACGATGTTCGGCGGGCCCGTGCTGCTCGCCGCCTTGCTGCTCGTCGCCGCGCTCGATCTGCTTTGCTACGCGCGCGCAATCCATCGAACATGGCTCGGCCCGGCGCAGCTTGCGGTTGCCGGCCAATCCACCTGGCTGGCGCCTGGCGTGCTTGCCGCTTTCGCCGTGCTGATCATCGTGTTCGGCGCCGCGCCAAGCCTGCTGACGGTGGCGCCATGAACCCGATTGCCAGACTTATCAGCATCGCGCGTCGCAAGTCGCCGTGGATTTATACGGTGAACAGTGGCTCGTGCAACGGCTGCGATATCGAGATCGGTCCCTGCGTCAGCCCGCGCTATGACGGCGAGCAAATTGGCATGCTGCGGCAAGGCAGTCCGAAACATGCCGACATTCTGGTGGTGACAGGAACCCTGACCAAGCGCTCGCGGCAGGCGGTGATGGACATCTATGCGCAGATGCCGAGCCCGAAAGCCGTCGTCGCGGTTGGTTCCTGCCCTGCCAGCGGCAATGTCTTCGCCGGCAGCCCGACGATTGACGGCCCACTCGACAAATACATCCCGGTGGACGTGTGGGTGCCCGGTTGTCCGCCGCGCCCGCAGCTTATCATCGCCGGCGTCGCCCAGGCGGCGGAACTGCTGGCCAGCGGGCGCACCGCCGACCAGCAAGCGAAGGCGCGGGCGGCAAGATGACGTCGCTGCGCATCGCGTTCGAGGTTCTGGTCTGGCCGGGGCTGTTGGGCGCCGCGGCCTTCGGTTTTCTGTATCTGTGGATCGCGCGCAAGCTCAGCGCACGATTGCAAGGCCGCCGCGGGCCGCCGTTCTACCAGCCGTTCTTCGACTTCATGAAGTTGCTCGGCAAGCAGACGGTCGTGCCGCGCGGTGCGAACACCAGCTTGTTCTATGCCCTGCCGTTCATTTCCGTCGGTGCGACAGTATTCGGACTGGTGATCGTTCCGGTGCCCGGCAACACCGCCCACTCGTTCCCCGGCGACGTCGTGCTGTTGCTGTATCTGCTGGAAATGCCGGTGCTGTGCGACGTGCTGGCCGGTTATGTCAGCCGCTCGATCTACGGCCAGGTCAGCGCAATGCGCGAGGCGGTGATGTCGCTCGGCTACAATCTGCCGTTCCTCGCGGCGGTGATCGCAATGGCGGAGCAAGCCGGCAGCTTCCGCCTCGGGGATCTGCAGGCGATGCCGTTCGGCCCGGTCACCGCATTGGCGGCAATCGCATTCCTGCTGGCGATTCCCGCGCGCCTGAAGAGCAACCCGTTCTCGATCCCCAACGCCGAGCAAGAGATCGGTCCCGGCGCCCACATGGAATACAACGCGGTACCCTTGGCGATGTTCGAACTCTCGCACGCCATGGAGGTCGTGCTGCTGTTCGATGCTTTCTTCGTGATATTCTGTCCGTCGCTGCATGGCGTCGGTGCCGCCTTGGCGTATGTGCTGGCCGGCATGGTGCTGATCGTGCTGGTCGTCCTGATTGCGGTGACCACCGCGCGGCTGACAGTGACGCGGGCATTCCGCTTTTACTGGGTGTGGGGCGGCGTCGCGGCGTGTGCGGCGATGGTCATCGCCATGATTGGTTGAGCGGAGAGAACTGCGTGGGCATCCTCGGGATTGTCTGGCGGAACTTCGGACAGCGCCCCCGCACGCTGCGGCCCGACGATCTGCCGCCGACGCCCGCGCCATTTCGTGGCCTGATCGAGCAGGATGCGGGTTTGTGCACGGGGTGCCGGGCCTGCGAATATGTCTGCGCTCCAAAGGCGATTTCATTTGGCGACGCGCATGCCAAAGGCGTGACCTGGAATTTCTTTGCCGGCCAATGCTCGTTCTGCGGCTTGTGCGTGCAGTTCTGCCCGACCAATGCAATCACCAATCGAGGCAAGCTGCCGCCGGTGACGGGGGACCAGTCGCAGCATCGGGTCTCGCATGAGATCATGTATCAACCCTGCACCGAATGCGGGCGGGCGATCATCCCGATTCCCGCGGCCGCCTTGGCGCGGGTGTACGGCGGCACGCTGACCGAGGCGGAGACCATCCAGCGTTCGCTCTGCCAGGAATGCCGGCGCAAGGCGGCGAGCAAGCAGATCCGCGACGCGTTCCTGGGGGCGAGCAACCGAAATGGCAACAGATGAACTGCGCGATCTGCTGGCGTCGATTCCCGGTGCAGCGCCGGCACGGGCGCGCAACGACGGGCTATGGATGGACGCGCCATTGCTCGACATCGAAGCGATGGCGCGCGTGATGACCGAGGCGGGGTTTCGCCTCGCCACCATGACCGGCGTGCCACGCAACGATGGCGAGACGACAGTCATCTACCACTTCATCCGGCGCGGCGACGCGATCCATTGCAAAGCGGTGTCGCGCAACGGTGCGATGCCGTCGCTGGCGCCGACGTTGCGTCCCGCGTCGTGGATCGAGCGCGAACTGCACGATTTCTTCGCGGTGACGTTCATCGGCCATCCGAACCTGGTGCCGCTGTTGCGTCCGCCTGGATTGCAGGAAGGCTTCTTCCGCGATCCCGCGCCGGCCGAGGCATAGCCAATGCCCTACACCATTCCGCTCGGTCCGTACCATCCGGCGCTGGAGGAACCCTACAAGGTCAGCGTGCGCTGCGTCGCCGAGACGGTCGAGCAAGTCAGCGTCGATGTCGGCTTCAGCTTTCGCGGCATCGAGCTGCTGGCACAGCGCCGGGAGTGGGTCCCGGCGGTCACACTGATCGAGCGCGTCTGTGGCATTTGCTCCAACGTGCACGCGATGACGTTCTGTCACGCGGTAGAGCTTATCGCCGGCATCGAAATCCCGCCGCGCGCCCGCTACATTCGTACCATCATTTCCGAGCTCGAACGCATCCATTCCCACTTGCTCTGGGCCGGCCTGGCCGCGGAATACATGGGCTTCCAGACCCTGTTCATGGAAGTGTTCGCGCTGCGCGAGCAAGTGATGGACGTGCTGGAAACAATCTCCGGCAACCGCGTCAATTACGGCATGAACCGCGTCGGCGGCGTGAACCGCGACATCGAGGATCCGGCGTCGGTCATCCCGGTGATGCAGCAGATGGCGGCAACGCTGCAACGCGATCTGGTTCCGGCTTTCATGAACAACGCGACGACCAAAGCTCGCATGGCTGGCGTCGGCGCCCTCAGCAAACAGCAAGCGATCGAATGGGGCGTGGTTGGGCCCATCGCGCGCGCTTCGGGCGTGGACATCGACGTGCGTTGCGACCGGCCGTATCTCGCTTATGCCGAGCTTGGCTTCCAGATGATCGGCCGGACCGAAGGCGACGTGCGGGCACGCGTGGTGGTACGGGCACTGGAATTGGTCGAAAGCATCCGCCTGGTCACGGAAGCGCTGCGCAACCTGCCGCCGGGGCCGCTGCGTGCATTCGAGGGCATGCCGCATGTTCCGTCGGGCGAAGCCACGGCGACCTCCGAGGCGCCGCGGGGCGAGGTATTTTACTACGTCGCGGCCGATGGCGGCGACAAACCGGTGCGCGTGAAGATCCGCACGCCGTCCTTCGTCAACATTCCGGCTTTGGAAGCGATGACGATCGGCCAGCAATTCGGCAACATTTCGCTGATCCAGGCGTCAGTCGATCCGTGCCTGTCCTGCACGGACCGATAGAGGCGTTCCGGCTGCGACTGGACACAGATCTTCCTTTGCGATGCGAGGACTGGACACAGATCTTCCGTTGCGATGCGAGGACCGGAGCCGGCGCTTATAGTTGCGAAGTAACACCAATATTGCAACCGTGGCGCCCTCGAGACGGCGTGGTGATTCCGCTCTGCGCTCTCAGGCACACGGTCCGACGAGGCGGCCACTTCGAGGGCCGGTACTACCGGCGAGCATTGGCCTATGGTTTAGTACGCCAGAGCTTGATCCAATGATATGCCGGGTAGCCGTTATACCCGTGTTTCAGCAGGTCGATTGTTTGCGTGAGTTGTCCGATGATCGGGTCTGCGATATAGCATGTGTTCGGCAGATTATAGCCGTAGACCATAAGGGCATGGCCGTACGTGGCGCCGGTCCTGTGAACGCCGAACAGCAGCGGCCGCTGCGCGTTGATCTCGTTGGTCACAGTGGTGAATATCGTCTGCGCGGCGTCAGTTGACAGCAGTTTTTGTTCGCCCTCATAATGACCCTCCAACGACAAGGCATGTTTCAGATAATTGGGTGACGTCGTCGCCGATGCATGCCACTTCATGAAGTCGGCCTCCATGTACTGCACCGGGCTGAGGCCATTTTTGTTCGGCATCAACGCGTTCTTGTAATACTCAACCACCGCCACCACGCATGAAACCCAGCAGGTCGGCCCCTCAGGCTGGTGGTTCATCACACTGCCGCGTGGGTGATTCAGGATGACCGGTGGCACGCTACATGCTCCATTGGTTGAACCAGCCTGAGCCTGCCGCCGTTGGCAAATGCCAGTTGCGGCGCTGCGGTCGTTCCGACGTCCGCGGTGTGTCAAATTGTCAGTGGGTCTTCCTCGCACTGCACTTGCGTACAGCGTGACCGCAACGTTGTTACCTTAGCCGCATCGCCGATCGCCTTCAACCGATCAGTCCGTTAACTCGGCGTTTCGTCGCCGTGGTGACCGCGGTTGATTGCCTCCGCGGCGGCTGATCGCCTCATCAGGCGTCACGGTGCCCCGGCGCGCCGGCGGTGTCGGGCGAGGTGGAACGCCCCAGCGTCAGCGGCCCGCCGACCGTTCCGCCACCTCGCCGGGGCGCAACGCGCTGCCGGACTGCGGCAAATCGTGCCGCAACGACGGAATGTCCCCGCTAAACCAGCCACACCGCCTCGTTCTCGCCCCAGATCCGTGCGTCCGCCAATCGGGTGGTCAGCAAGCGGACGTTCTCGGCCAGGAATTCGATCACCACCCGGACGCGCGGCGGCAAGTGCCGGCGCGAGGGGTAGACCACGTGGATGCGCTCCCGCGGCGGGGAAAAGTCCGCCAGCAGCCGGTACAGCCGGGCGGCGCGGACATCGTCCACCACCGACATCTCCGACAGTTGCGCAATGCCGTAGCCGGCGAGGGCAGCCTGGCGCACCGCCTCGCTGCTGTTGGCGCGGATGCCGCCGGAAACGTGCACGTCATGCTCGCCATCTGGCCCGGCAAAGCGCCAACGGGCACTGTCCGGCCCGCGCTCGTGCACGATGCAGGTGTGGTTCTCCAGGTCCGACGGGTGGGCCGGTGCTCCGTGGCGTTCCAGATAGACCGGGCTCGCGACCGGGATGCGGCCGAAGGTGCCGACGGTGCGGGCGATCATGGAGCTGTCAGGCGCTTCGCTGGCGAGGGCGACGTCGAGGCGCTCCTCGATCAGGTCGCCGAACCGGTCGCCGATCACCAGCTCGACATGAAGGTCAGGGTAACGGTCCAGCAGCCCGGGCAGGCGCGGCATCAGCCACGCGGAGGCCGCGACCGGGATGCCCAGCCGCACCAGTCCGGTCGGCGACGACCGTTGCCGTCCCAGCGCGCCTTCCATCTCCGACGTCGCGTCGATGATCTGCCGCGCGTAGCTCAGCAGGTCCTGACCGTCCTCGGTCAGGTTGAGCCGCCTTGTGGTGCGCTGCAGCAGGCGCACCCCGAAATGATCCTCGAGCTGGCCGACCAGGCGGGTAATGGCGGAATGGCTTGTGCCGCTCTGGCGCGCCACGGCGGAAAACGAGCCGCTCTCGGCAACCCGGACGAAGGTGGTCAGCGCAGCCAGCAGGTCCATGGATTTCCCTGTCACCCGCACAGATGATGTGCGGGGCCGCCCGATTACTAGCAGTCGCGGCAAAGCTTACCTAGGCCGCCTGCGCAGCCCCGGGATGGCCCGTCAGCAACGGTCTGGGCAGCCGGCCGCCGGCGCCGAGGGGTGGACGCCCGATGGCCTCCCGGCGATCTTATTGCGGTCATAATTCGGTCACACTACGGCGGGCACCGCTGCCGTAGGTAACCGCCAGCCAAAACCGCTGGGGGAACAACATGCTACGCCGCGCTGTTTCGAGCTTTGCCGCCGCTTTGATGGTCACGGCCGCCGTCCCGGCGGCCGCTGCGACAGCAGGGGCCGTGGTCACGGCGAATGCCGCCGGTCCCATTCCGCAGGACGCACTGCCGACCGCGACACCGATCAAGCATGTTGTCGTCATCTTCAACGAGAACGTCTCCTTCGATCATTATTTCGGCACCTACCCCAAGGCGGCCAACGTCTCGGGCGAGCCGCGCTTCGCCGCAGTCTCCAAGACCCCGGCGGTCAACAACCTGGCGCGCGCGCATCTGCTGACGAACAACCCGAACTTCAGCAACAAGGAGAACGGCGCCGGCGCGACCAATCCGTTCCGGCTGGACCGCACGCAGGCCGCGACCGCCGACCAGAATCACGCCTATACGGCGGAGCAACAGGCCTCCGACGCCGGCAAGATGGATCTGTTCCCGAAATTCACCGGCAAGGGGACGCCGGGTGGCGTCGGCGCGTTCGCGACCCAGGGACAGGTGATGGGCTATTTCGATGGCAACACCGTCACCGCGATGTGGCACTACGCGCAGCATTTCGCGATGAGTGACGATGCCTGGACCGACACCTATGGCCCGTCCACGCCGGGCGCGCTGGAGGTGGTCGCCGGCCAGACCAACGGCGTGCATATCGTTGCCACCGCCGCGCAGCCGTCCACGGTCGCAAAGCCGTCTTTCTACATCAACGATGGCCAGGGCGGCATTACCACCGTCAACGACGAGGACCCCGGCTACGATGTTTGCTCCAAGCCCGGGGAGCAAATGATGCTGACCGGGAAGAACATTGGCGACCTGCTGAATGCGGCGAAGATCACCTGGGGCGGCTTCATGGGCGGGTTCACCCTGCAAACCACGAACGCCAACGGCACCACGGGCTGCCAGCGCAGCACGCACTCCACGGTCGTCGGCACCAACGTGGTGGACTACATCCCGCACCACAACTGGTTCCAATACTATGACTCCACGGCCAATCCGAAGCATGAGCGGCCGAGCGCGATGACCGCGATCGGCTATAGCCTGGAGGCTGACGGCAAGACGCCCGATCCTGCCAACCACCAGTACGGGCTGGCGGATTTCTACGCCGCCGTGAAGGCGGGCAATTTCCCCTCGGTGGTGTATCTGAAACTGCCGGCTTATCAGGACGGTCACGCCGGCTATTCAGATCCGCTGGACGAGCAAGACGGCACCGTCGCGGTGATCAATTTCCTGGAGCAACAGCCGGAGTGGAAGAATACCGCCGTGATCGTCACGTGGGATGATTCCGACGGCTGGTACGACCATGCCTTCGTCAAGCCGACGAATGCCTCGTTCGATAGCCAGGCCGACCAGCTTGACGGATCGGGCAAATGTGGCACCGGCACCCCGCAGGCGGGCGTCGACGGCAAGCCGGTGAACGGCCGCTGCGGGCCGGGCACTCGCATTCCGTTCCTCGTGGTCTCGCCCTGGGCGAAGCAGAACTTCGTCAGCCATACGCCGATCAGCCAGGCCTCGGTGGTGCGCTTCATCGAGGACAACTGGCTGCGAGGTCAGCGCCTTGGCGGCGGTTCCTTCGACGCGACCAGCGGTTCGCTGATGGATATGTTCGACTTCAAAGGCCATCGCCGGGATACCGCACTGTACCTCGATCCGGCGACCGGTGAGGCGTTGGCGAAGCCGCCGGCGACTCACTGAGCGGAGGACATGCGGGAGCATATCGCATGGGCGGTCGGCCTCGGGCTATTGCTCGGGGTCGGCGCTCTTGCCACCGCATCGCCCGCAACCCTCGCCACGGCCGCGCCTGATGGCCGCATGTCCGGCCACGGCGCGGTGACGGCCGGGCTGGCACCAGGGGTCGTGCAAGACCCCATCCCGCCGGACGAACCCCGCGTGGCGGACGGTTGGAACCCGCACCCGATCCATCTGATACGACCCGCCGCGGCGCCACTCTCCGCCATGGCATTGCTGGGCAAGCGCATCTTCGTCGACGCCAGCCTGTCGGCGTCCGGCCGGCTCGCCTGCGCTTCCTGCCACAGCCCGCGGCATTGCTACGGGCCGCCCAACGACCTGCCGGCGATGCGCGGGGGACCGGCCGTGAGCGATCAGGGCGTTCGCGCCGTGCCGTCGCTGATGTATCTCGAACGGCAGCCGAATTTCAGCATCGGCCCGGACAATGAGGAGAACGAGACGGTCAGCCTGACGCAGATGGCGGCGGCCGGGCAGGTCGCCACGCGGACCCGGAAGACCGCGCATGACACTGTCCAGACCGCGGCCAACCTGGTGCCGCAAGGCGGATTGTTCTGGGACGGGCGCGCAGACACGCTACAGCAGCAGGCGCTGGTGCCAATGCTCAACCCGATTGAGATGGACGGGGGCAGCGTCGAGGCGGTGGCGACGCACCTGCACCACGCCGCCTATGCCACTGACATGCAACGATTGTTCGGACCATCGATCTTTGCCGATCCGGCCATGGCGGTGGCCGAGGCCCTGTTCGCGGTGGCCCGCTACCAGGTGGAGGAGCCGAGCTTCCATCCCTACAGCAGCAAGTTCGACGACTGGCTTCAGGGCAAAGCGCGGTTCACGCCGGCAGAGCAACGCGGTTACCGATTGTTCAACGACCCCAAGAAGGCCAATTGCGGCGGCTGCCATCTGGACCAGCCCACGCCAGATGGCCGCCCGCCGCTGTTCACCGACCACCAGTTCGAGGCGCTCGGCGCGCCGCGCAACATGGCGCTGACGGTCAATCGCGATCCGGCCTATTTCGACCTCGGCATCTGCGGCCCGTACCGCGACGATATGGCCGAGCAAACACAGTATTGCGGGATGTTCCTGACACCGACGCTGCGCAACGTCGCGACGCGCCATGTGTTCTTTCACAACGGCGTGTTCGATTCACTGCGGCAGGTGATGGATTTCTACGATTTCCGCGATGTCGCGCCCGGGCGCGTCTATCCGCATGGCGCCGACGGCAGCGTGGCAAAATTCGACGACATCCCGCGGAAATATTGGCCGAACGTCGACGTGGCCGACCCGCCGTTCGACCGCAAGCCGGGCGACGCGCCGGCGATGACGCCGGGCGATGAGGCAGACATCATCGCATTCCTGCGTACGCTGACGGACGGATACACGCCGGCGGGGCGGTAGGGCAGGGCGGTCGACCCCTCCGGCGGGACGATGTCGTGGCCGGTCTTACCGGGTCTCTCAACCCGGCAGCTTCACTGCGCCATCCGATCGCCGCTCGAGCGGAGCGGCCGCGAGCACGGCGGCCAGCGGCAGCGCGCCATGGCAGTGCGGGAACAGGTCGCCGCCGCGCGACGGCTCCCAACGCACCGCGTCGCCGAGCCGGGACAGGTCGATGGCCACGACCACGAGGTTGGTCTGCCCGGCAAAATGCTTGTCGACCGTTACGGAAAGCTGCTCGGCGGTCGACAGGTGAATGAACCCATCGGCAAGGTCCACAGCCGAGCCATGGAACGCTTGCTCGCGCTGCATGTGGGCAAACTCCGCGGCGGTCATGACCTTGTAGGCAGTTGGTTGGATCATGCAGGTTCTCCCGATTGGCGCCGACGCCCACGCGCGCCCCGCGATTGACCCCCCGCCCGTTCCCCCTTACCAAACCCGTATGCCCAATCTCGATCGCTGCCTCAACATCTGGGACCTCCGCGCCGCCGCCAAGCGCCGCCTCCCCCGCGGCGTGTTCGAATTCGTCGACCGCGCCACGGAAGACCACATCGCCGTCACCAACAACCGCAGCGCATTCGAGGGCATACGGCTCCGCCACCGCGCCCTCGTCGATGTGTCGAAACGCACCGTCGCCACCACCTTGTTCGGCAAGCCCGTGAGCCTGCCGATGGCGATCGCCCCCACCGGCGCGGCCGGGCTGTGCTGGCATGAAGGCGAACTCGAACTCGCCAAGGCCGCCGCCAAGGCGAAGATACCGCTGACGCTGTCCACCGCCTCGATGACCGCGATGGAGAAGATCGCGCAGCATGGCGGCCCCGACCAGGGCGGTCGGCTCTGGTTCCAGCTCTACGTCTGGAAGCAGCGGGAGCTGTCGCACGCGCTGATCCAGCGCGCCCACCGCAACGGCTTCGAGGCGCTGATCGTCACGGTGGATTCCCCCGTCTCTCCCAACCGCGAATACAATACCCATAACGGCTTCGGCCTGCCCTTCACGCCCACACCGCGTTTCGTGCTCGACGTGATGCGCCATCCTATGTGGGCGAAGGACGTGCTGCTGAAATACTTCACCAGCATCGGCATGCCGCGGCACGAGAACTACCCGCCTGAATTCCAGTCCTCGATCCTCAGCGGCGTCGGCAGCCGCGACGCGCTCCGCGCCGATTCGCTCGATTGGAACGACCTGGCGAAGTTCCGCGATATCTGGCCCGGCATTCTGATGATCAAGGGAGTCAACCGGCCGGACGACGCGGTGAAGGCGATCGAATACGGCGTGGACGGCATCGTCGTTTCCAACCACGGTGGCCGTAACATGGACAGTTCCGTCGCCACCATCGACGCACTGCCCGAGATCGCGGAAGCGGTGGGCGAGCGCGCCACCATCATCCTCGATTCCGGTATCCGTCGCGGCTCCGATATCGCGAAGGCGCTGGCGCTGGGGGCGAAGGCGGTGCTGACCGGCCGCGCGACGCTGTACGGCACCGCGGTCGGCGGCCAGGACGGCGCACTCCGCGCGATTTCCTTGCTGCGCAACGAGTTCGACAAAACGATGGCCTATACCGGCTGCAATTCGGTGGAAGAACTCAGCCCCGACATCTTCTGGGGCGTCCGCGACGGCAATCGCCTGCGCGGACGCGCCGTGGGCGTCGCCTAACGCACCGCTTTTCGCACCGGCGTGCCGCTCAGCGCCAGGCCGGCGCCGAACGCTATCGCGCCGCTGGCCATGCCGAGAAGTGTCAGCCCGATCGCCGCGCCCGCCAGCCAGGGCGGCGTCGGCGTCGCACCCGGCCCATCGCCGGCACTCGCTTTTCCGTGCATCGAATCACTCCTTACGGTACTCCATGACAAGGGCATGACGCGAGGCAATGCAAGACGCCGTCGGGTCGTTGCCAGCGATCCGCGGCCATTGCGCGCGATCCCGCGTCATGACGAGCGGCCCCCGCGTCATTGCGATTGAACCCGCGTCATTGCGATTGAACGCGCGTCATTGCGATCGAACCCGCGTCATTGCGATCTGACCCGCGTCATTGCGAGCGAAGCAATCCCGGTCGAGCGAGCGTTCGTCGCTACGACCGAGATTGCGCCGCTTCGCTCGCAATGACAGCCAAAGGCTCCCTCATGCAATGTTGCGCCCGCCATCGACGTAGATATTGCCGCCGGTGATGTACTGCCCAGCGTCGGAGCAAAGCAGCAGTGCCGCCCCTACCAAATCGTCCGGCGTGCCCAGGCGACCCACCGGAACGCGCGCGGCGATCGCCGCGCCCTCGCGCGCGAGCTGCTCCCGGTTGCGTGCCGTTGTGATCGCGCCGGGTGCCAGGTTGTTCACCGTTACCCCTTGGCCGCCATATTGCCGCGCCAGGTTCATCACCCAGTTGAACTGTGCGGCCTTGGTCCCGGCATAGACCAGCATCGCCGGATGCGGCAGCACTTGCTGCACGCTGCCAATGGTCAGCACGCGCCCCCAGCCGCGCGCGCCCATCGCTGGCACCAGCGCCTGTAGCACTTCCAGTGTGGACCGCAGGTTCACCGCAATCTGGCGGTCGAAATGCGCGCGGCTGATCTGGTGCCACTCCTCCGGAATTTCGATCGAGGCGTTCAGTACCAGGATGTCGACCGGAGCCCAGGCCATGACCGCCGCCGCAAGGTGCGTGCCAGCATCGTCAACGGCAAAGTCCTGCGCGAAGGCTCGCGCCTCGCCGCCGCCCGCGCGGATTTCCGCCACCACCGCATCGGCGTCGTGCGACTCCTCCTCCGTGCCGGCGTGATGGATCGCCAGCCGCGCGCCTGCGCCGGCCAACGCCAGTGCGATGGCGCGGCCGATCTCTCGCCGCGCTCCGGTGACCAATGCCGTGCGGCCGTCCAGGCGGAAGCGCAGAAGCGGATCGTCCATCGCCAACTCTCATGGGGAATAACGCAACGGTCGCACGCACCCGCGGCGTTGTCGATATGATCGGGACGCTGCACCGCGACGAGCCGCAGCCGTAGCGCCACACCAGATGCGGCGGGTCGCAGCCGCGGTGCCCGCCCACGCGACTTGCTCCGCCAATGGTCCACTTGTTGAATTCGCCGCGGTCGAGGCATTGCCTTCAAATCGCCACCACCAAGGAGATCCGAGCCATCGCCCGCGCCGCCGCCATCGCCGCTGCCGCTCGCCAGGACACCGCCGCACGCCACACCGGCAGCCTGGGCTTGCTCGCGCTGACCGCCATTGGCGTGGTGTTCGGCGACATCGGCACCAGCCCGCTCTACGCCTTCTCTATCGCGCTGAACGCCACCGGCCACGCCGTCCCCACACCGGCCGACGCCATGGGCGTCGTGTCTCTCATCTTCTGGGCACTCGTGCTGATGGTCTCGGTCAAATATGTGCAACTGGTGTTGCGTGCCGACAACGACGGCGAGGGCGGCATTCTTGCCTTGCTCTCCCTGGTCGAGGGCGATCGCATGGCGGGGCTGCGTATCACCGCACCCATGATCCTGGGCATCCTCGGCGCCGCCCTGCTGTATGGTGACGGGGTGATCACGCCGGCGATCTCCGTGCTGTCGGCAATGGAGGGCCTGAAACTCGCCGCACCCGGCTTCCGCGCCGTCATCCTCCCCGTCACGCTTGTCGTGTTGCTCGCCTTGTTCGCAGTGCAACGCTTCGGCACACATCAGATCGGGCGATTGTTCGGCCCGATCATGATCGTCTGGTTCGTCACCGCCGGCGTGATCGGCGCGATCAACATCGCGGCGGCGCCCGCTATCGTCGCCGCAGTCAGCCCGCTGGCCGCGCTGCCCATCCTCATCGGTCACCCCGCCGTCGCGGCGGCAGTGTTCGGCGCCATGTTCCTGGCACTCACCGGTGGCGAGGCACTCTATGCCGACATGGGCCATGTCGGCGCACCCGCGATCCGCCTGGCGTGGTACGGCTTGGTGCTGCCGGCGCTGATGCTGAACTATTTCGGTCAGGGGGCGCTGATCCTCGTCAACCCACATGCCGTCGATAGCCCATTCTACAAGCTCGCTCCCCACTGGGCGTTGGTGCCGCTGATCGTGCTGGCCGCAGCGGCGACGGTGATCGCCTCCCAGGCGCTGATCTCCGGCGTGTTCTCACTCAGCCGCCAGGCGATGCTGATGGGTCTGTGCCCGCGCGCCGCGATCGCGCAAACCTCCACCGAGGAAGCCGGCCAGATCTACGTCCCCACCGCCAACTGGTTGCTGATGATCGGCACGCTGCTGACGGTGGTATTGTTCAGGACTTCCGACAATCTCGGTGCCGCCTATGGCGTTGCCGTCTCCGGCACCATGCTGGCGACCACCATCCTGCTGTTCTTTCTGATCACCCGGCGTTGGCACTGGCCGTTGGCCGCAGCCGTTCCCGTGGCCGCCGGCTTCGGCGTGATCGACGCCGCCTTCCTTGCGTCAAACTCGCTGAAGATTGTCCAGGGCGGCTGGTTCCCACTGACCATCGGCGGCGCTGTCGCGTTCCTGATGTGGTCCTGGCGACGCGGCTCCTCCGAACTGCGCCGCCGATTGCACGAGCTGTCGATGCCGCTGGCGCAATTCTGTGCCGACGTCGATCGTATGGTGGTGGGCCGCCCCGCCGGCACTGCCGTCTGGATGACCAAGGTGGAGCATGGCATCTCGCCGATGCTGGTGCATTACGTCCGCCACACCGGCGCGCTGCACCAGACGGTGGTGTTGCTGACGATAACCCCGGACCGCCGTCCGCGCGTGCCGTTCCAGGAGCGCCATACGCTGGAACGCCTCGGCCACGGCTTCTTCCACATCACCGTGCGGTTGGGCTTCATGCAGCGCCCCAACATCCCGCTCGCGCTGCGCGATTGCACGATGCTGGGTTTCGACGCCGATCTCGACCACATCCACTATTTCGTCGGCCACGAGACGGTGATTCGGCGGACAGACGGGTCTCGGCTGGGGCCGGTGACCTTTGCGGTATTCAATTTCCTCTCCCACATCGCCAGCCGTGCGCCGGATTTCTTCCACGTCCCGCAAGAGGCACTGTCGGAGTTGGGCTTCCGCGTCGAAATCTGACGCCCAGGTTCTAATCGCGAGGCGAACCGGGAGAGTGCCCTTGCCTGCCCTGTACCGCGGCCAATGTCATGCCACTGTCAAGCGATGCGGCCTTGGTGGTTTTTGCCCGGCATTGCGTAGACGGCTTGGCTTCGGAGTTCCTTCCACCGTTTGCCGCAACTGGTACTATTGCCAGATCGAGGGCAGCCAGGCCGAACAGTACTGGTAATTTTCCCGCAATCTTCGCGATGAACCCGGGGCAGAACGGCGTCGTTATACCGGTGCGGACCCTCGCCCCACAAACTACAAAGTCCGGTGGAAGCCCGCATTGGTTCGCAATTCTCCCGGGAGGGAATACTCGATGGAACATACCAAAGCTGAGGCTTTCGAGTTGTCGCTGGACCAGCTCGACGTGGTAGCGGGTGGCTGCTGTGCGCCACCGCCTCCGCCCCACTGCGCGCCTCCGCCCCCGCCGTCCTGCGGCTGCGGTGGCATCGTGATTGGCATTGGCGTCGCCGTTGGCGTCGGCATCGTGCTGTAAGGCAGCGGACCCCCGGCCTTTGCGCCGGGGGTCACCGACTGCACCGGATTTTTCTGAACCGGATTCCTGACGGTGTCAGAGCAGCTCCTGTTTCGACGTGAGTCTCTACAGTATCACTACGGTGCGCGCTTCGGTCGGCCAGCGATCTCACTTGGTCTGCCGGTTACGATCTCAACCATTGTGTCGCTTGCCCTGGCGGTTGGGCTCGCAGCCCTGATCGCGTTCGGCAGCTATACGCGCCGCGTGGATCTGAACGGCGTGGTTCTGCCGGCGACGGGATTGTTCAGCGTCGCCAGCCCGTCCTCCGGCTGGGTCAGCAATCTGGCGGTCAAGGAGGGAGACCGGGTGGCGCAGGGGGCATTGCTGTACACAATCGATGTCGACACGGCGATCAAGCAGGGCAGCGTACAGCAAACCATCACTGCGGCGCTCATCAATCAACGCGCATTGCTGCAGAACGAGGTCCAGCGGCAAATCGACCTTGCCGGCGAGACTCAAAAGCAATTGCAGGAGAAGATCACCAATCTGAAGGCCCAGCAGGACCAGCTCGACCGGCAGCAGGCCACGCAGGAGTCGTTTGAAGCGCGGTTGCGAAACGAATACACGCTGTTCCTGCAACACTTTGCCAAACACACCGTCACCGCGAACGATATGGACGCGCGCGAGCAAGCCTGGATGAGCGCGCGCTCGGCCTTGGACCAGACGAAAGTAGCGCGATTGCGCGTGGCCGCGGCGCTGGCGGACGCGGAATATCAACAGACGACCGACCCGATCACGAGCGGCAACGAAATCGACATCCTGAAAGGTCGGATCGCTGTACTGAGCCAGGATCTCGCAAACAGTGAATCGCACCACTCCATAGAGATACGCGCACCGGGCGCCGGTATCGTCACCGCCATAGCCGCGCATCCAGGTCAGGTCGTGAGTACGGGTGCCCGCGTGCTGACCATTGTTCCGACCACTGTCGCGATGCAGGCCGACCTGCTGGCGCCCAGCGCTGCGATCGGCTTTGTCCGCGCCGGCGAGCGGGTGCTGCTGCGTTACAGCGCGTTCCCTTATCAGAAATTCGGCCAGTTCTGGGGCACCGTGACCAGCGTCTCGCGCGCTGCACTGCTGGATCCTGAGGTGCAGCAGCGGCGCACCGCGAGCAAGCCGGCGCAGGGAAGCGGCATGTACTACGAGGTGACGGTGCAGCCGGACCAGCAGAAGATCGACGTAATGGGAGAGCAGCGGCCGTTGCCGGCGGATATGCAGGTCAACGCGTATGTCCTGCTGGATCGCAGACCGATCTACCAATGGATTCTTGAACCACTCTATACGGTAGAGCGCGCCGTACGGGCGCGATGAGGGGCAACGCATGGACAGTTCAGCGCGCGGTCTCGACAGCAGCCTCTTCCGGCGCAGCACGCCGGTGTTGCTGCAGACCGAAGCCGCTGAATGCGGCCTGGCATGCCTGGCGATGATCGCTGCGCGTTATGGTCACCGGATCGATCTGCAGATTCTGCGGCAGCGACACAGCCTGTCGCTGAAGGGCACGACACTGCGCGATGTGGTTCGCATCGCGTCCAGCATGAAGCTTGCCAGCCGCGCGTTGCGGGCGGAGATGTCATATCTTGGCAAACTGCGACTCCCCGCGGTGCTGCACTGGGATCACAATCATTTCGTGGTGCTGGTGGGTGTCGATAAACGAAGCGCGACCATCCACGATCCCGCCCTCGGCCGGCGGCGATTGCGGCTGGAGGAGATCAGCAATCACTTTACCGGAGTGGCATTGGAGGTCTGGCCGACGACCGGCTTCCAACCGGCGACCGAGCGAGCGCGCGTCAGGATTCGTCACTTGCTTGCCCAGGCGCACGGATTCTGGGCCGCCGCGGCTAAGATCATGACTGTCTCGCTGGTGTTGGAACTGATCGTCATCATCATGCCGCTGGGCGTTCAGGTCGTGCTGGACCAGGTCGTGGTTTCCGCTGATCGCGATTTGCTCGAGTTGATCGCCCTGGGCCTGGGACTATTGGTACTGTTCCGGACCGCGGTCGAATTCGTGCGCTCCTGGGCGATCCAGGTCAGCGGATCGACGCTCGCCCTGCAATGGAAAACCAGTCTGTTCTCGCATCTGCTGCGGCTGCCGACGACGTTTTTCGAGCGCCGGCACGTGGGCGATCTTGCCTCGCGCTTTACCTCGATCGATCGCATCCAGCATACCCTGAGTGCAAGCGCGATATCCGGCATGGTGGATGGCCTGATGGCCATCGCCCTGGTCGCAATGATGTGGTGGTATGACGTGCCGCTCTGCCTGATCGCAGTCGCGACGACTACGTTATATGCCGCGATGCGAGGCGTCGCCTACAGGCTGTATAGGCGGGCAAACGAAGAGGCGATAGTCTACGCTGCACAGGAGAATTCACACTTCATCGAATCCCTGCGCGGCATGCCCAGCATCAAGGTATTGGGGATTGGTGATCGTCGTCAGGCGAACTGGAACAATTATCTGGTTGACCGCATCAGCGCCGAACTGAAGGTGCAGCGCGTCGATGTATCCTTCACTGCGCTGAGCAATCTGCTGTTTGGCCTCGATCGGGTGGTAATCATTTATCTCGCCGCGCGCAGCGTGATTGACGGCGGCCTGACCGTCGGCATGCTGGTGGCGTTTCTGGCCTACAAGGACCAGTTCTCGCAGCGGGTCAGCAAGTGCATGGATACACTGGTCAGCACCGGCATGCTGACAGTGCATGGGGAGCGTATCGCCGACATTGCACTCGCCTCGCCGGAAGAGGAGCAATGCGACATCGCAGGCTCCACGTGCTGCCCGCAAGGACAACTGGCGACACTGAGTGCCGAGGGGGTCAGCTACCGATATGGCGACAACGAAGCGCCGGTGATCGGCGACTTCAGCCTGACGGTCGGTCCGGGCGAATGCGTGGCCATTGTCGGGCCTTCGGGCGCAGGGAAGACCACCATGCTGAAAATCCTGGCCGGCCTCATAATTCCGCAGCAAGGGCGGGTGGAGCTCGACGGCGTTCCGCTACGCTCGATCGGCTTGGAAGCCTATCGGAGCCAACTCGGCTGCGTCATGCAGGATGACAGGCTGTTCGCCGGATCCATCGCGGAAAATATCGCCTCGTTCGCTCCGTCAATGGATTTCGAACTCATTCAGGCAGCGGCCAGGCTGGCATCCATTCACAATGAAATCGTTCGGATGCCGATGGGATACCAGACTCTGGTAGGCGACATGGGAAGCTCGCTGTCTGGCGGGCAGGTGCAACGCATTGTCCTTGCGCGCGCGCTCTGCCGCAAGCCACGGATTCTGCTGCTGGATGAGGCGACGAGCCATCTTGACGAGGAGAATGAGAGAGCCATCAACGATGCCATTCGGAAGCTGCCGATCACGCGGGTTATCGTCGCGCATCGGAGATCGACGCTCGAGATGGCGGACCGCGTTGTTCCGGTTTGGCCGGCCGGCGCCGGCGGATTGAAGCAGGCGAGCTAAGCGTGACCGGGCCGAAACTTCCTCGCAGGCCGGGCTACCGCCGAATGATGCGCATCCGAACGGCGAACTGCGTCAACTCATTGTTATTCTTCAAGTTATGGCGGCGCATTACCCGGTATTTGTGGAATGCGACAGTTCGCGGCGAGATCCCGATCGCGGTGGCGACCTCCTTCATACGCAGGCCGGCTACCAGAAGCATGATTACCTCGCGCTCGCGCTGTGAAAGCAACGGATTGGTTTCGCAGCTTGCATCACTGGCTTCGCTGAGGTTGAGATGAGTTGCAATTTGCTCCGCGGCGGGGCGCCCGGATTGTGTCCGTACAATTCGCAGAAGATCCGAGACCGACGCCTTCTTGCTGATGAAGGCACCGTTCAATGTCTCGCTGTCGTTGTTGGTAAGGTAGATGATGTGCAACTCAGGATCGGCTTGCTGCAGCCGGCGCCCGAGGTCTTGGCCGCCGTTCGCAGGTTCGAGGTCGATCAATGCGATATCCGGCAGGAACGACGCGGCCGCGAGCAATGCAACGTGCGGATTGGCCACCACCGTCGAGACCTCATACTCAGCTTCCAGGACGTGGCTTAATGCATCCAACTCTAGTGTAGGTGTCCCAATAATGAGACAGCGTCCTCGACTCTCCCCCA
Organism: Acetobacteraceae bacterium; assembly: GCA_035508435.1. GTDB lineage: Bacteria > Pseudomonadota > Alphaproteobacteria > Acetobacterales > Acetobacteraceae > JASHVB01. The sequence continues at coordinate 19,744 of DATJNA010000156.1, forward strand.
TTCGCCAGGGTCTCCTTGATCGGCGGCGGCGGCGCAAACAATTCTGCTTCGCTTTAGGTGCTTGATGTTCGGTATACGACTTTATCACGGATTGCTTGGGAGCGAATAATGAATCTCCGGCCATCTGGTAACGATTCTCGTTACCGGTACGATACGGTATCGGTAAAAACCGAAGGTATTGCTGCCAGAATCGCTCGCCCCGCAATCAAGATACACGGAAGGATTGAATTACGCCTATTATGGGTTGCAAGAGAAGAATCCTTCTCTTTGAGCCGGTGGTTCAAACATGGCAAACGTGTTCGACACCCGACTCTCGGCGTCTTCCTCATGGCGCGGGGGGCATGGCGTCGGGGAGCCCCTGACATCCTGGGGCCGTCCCGTCTGCTAACGGACGGCGGCTGACCGGTCGACCGAGCACGGAGGTCGCGGGGCGAAGCATCGCCAGCGCCACCGGAACGGCCAGGATATGCTCCGCTGTCGTTGAAGGATCGCGTTCCGGAGCGAGCGCCGGCCTGCATGGCGTTGCTGCAGGCCCGTCGGCCGGCAGCAGTGCGACCATATCGCATCGCCACGATCGTTCCGTCCCAACAGCAGGAAGTGTTCGTCGCGGGTCTGGTTGCGGGGTACGGTCTCGATGCTGTGAATTCTGCGGCAACGCGGCTCCCGGGCAACGCCGGCCGATGGCATCGTCCATGAGGCCCCCGCTTCCGGCGCCGCCGCCTATGGTGTAGACGCCCGCAACCCCGCCGACCGGAGGCCGCATGACTGCCCCATACCCCGCCGCGGCTCTGGAGCCGGCCCTGACCGGACCGCTGGTGCTGGCGCTGCCCAAGGGGCGCATCCTCGCCGAAGCCGGCCAGGTGCTGGCCCGCGCCGGCGTCCATCCCGCGCCTGATTACGCCGACGAGGAAAGCCGCCGCCTGCGCTTTCCCACCGACGACCCGGAGCTGGACGTGATTCGCGTGCGCCCGTTCGACGTCGCCACCTTCGTCGCTTTCGGCGCCGCCCAGCTCGGCATCTGCGGCGCCGACGTGCTGATGGAGTTCGATTACCCGGAGATCTACGCCCCGCTCGACCTCGGCATCGGCCGCTGCCGCGTCTCGGTCGCCGAGGCGGCGGAAACCGCCGGCACCGATGATGCGTCGCGCTGGTCGCGCGTGCGGGTGGCGACAAAATACCCCAACATCGCCCGCCGCCACTTCGCCGGCCGCGGCGTGCATGCCGAGGTGGTGCACCTCAACGGCGCCATGGAGCTGGCACCCGGCATGGGGCTGGCGCGGCTGATCGTGGACCTGGTGCAGACCGGCTCAACGCTGAAGGCGAACGGGCTGGTGGAGACCGAGGTGATTGCTCCGGTCACCAGCCGGCTGATCGTCAATCGCACAGCGTTGAAGACGCAGCCGGAGGCGATCGGCGTGTGGATCGCGCGCTTCCGTGCGGCGCTGGAGCAGGCGGTCTGACGGAACGATCGCGACCGCCGCGGGGTTTTCGGCACGGCAACAGGAGAGCAAGCGATGACGACGTTCGACAAAGCGACGCTCGATGCGCTGCGCGACCTTCGTGAAGTTGCGGTGCGCACCGAGAAGCGTCCGGGCAGTGCCGTGACCATTTGGGTCGTGGTGGATGGCGACGCGGTGTTCGTGCGCTCGGTGAAAGGTCCGCTAGGCCGCTGGTACAAGGATCTCGCGCAAGGCGGCCCGGCAACTCTGGAATTCCGCGGCCGCGGCGTCGCGGTGCAGGCGGTCCCGGCCACGGATGCGGACTCGGTTGCGCGCGCCAGCCGGCAATACCTGGCGAAGTACCGGGACAGCCCGTATGCCGAGTCGATGGTCCGCCCGGACGTACTGCCAACCACACTGCGCCTGGACCCCCGTTAGCAGTGCCACGATGCGGCTGGGCCTCGCGGTAGCCGGCCCACGATGCGGCTTGGCCGCGCGGTAGCGGGCCCACGATGCGGCTGGGCCGCGCGGTAGCGGTCGAGCGCGCCCCGGTTGCCGCGTCAGCCGGCTTTTGGCCGAACCAACCAGGTTCGACTCGCTCGTCGTACCTCCGCGCCAGGGGTTTGACGGGGTGCGACCGCGCTCCCTGGCGTCGCAGTTCCTGGCTGGCACGCAGCATCCCCCATGCCGCGATGCTCCGCTTGCCCCAATCGCGAATGTCGTGCCCGTCAATAGGGATCGTAGATCGGCAGTTGCAGGGACGGCAGTTTCTGTAGCGGATCCCTCAATTGCGCCGCATCGATCTGGCGGAAATTGAGAAACCGGTAGCGGCGGTTGCCCGGAAAGCGCTCTGTCTCCATGCCATAGCTGTCGAAACCCTGGTACCAGCCCTTCGCTTCTTCACTGTCCTGGTACTGGTTTTTGCCCTTCGCCGAGTTGCAATAGTAGTACTCGAAATTGAACACGAAGTAGCAGCGCAGGTGGTTTTTGCCGACGATCGCGGTGGCACAGTCGATGCACCATTGCCGCAGATGCTCTGTGCACTGCTTGCACGGACTGTCGCGCAGGTAGATGATGACCTTGGCATAGTTCAGCCCGGTTTTCCTCTCCCGGAAATAGTTCGCGGCGGCCGTCAGCAGCCGCGGTTCGACATGTCGGCCGCCCTCGGGCTGGCTGTTTCGCGTTACCAGGTGGTGCTTGTTGCCCTGCATGTCCTTTACGATGAGCGCGCCGCTCATGCCGACATGGTTCTCGTCACGCCGTTCGACATCGGGATTGGCGAAATAGGCTTTGTGCGCGAATGTCTTCGCGCCGTGCAGCACCGCCTTGAAGCCGGCATGATAGTGGGTTTCGGTCATGGCGAGGCTGGCGCCGCGGGTGAACGTGTTGGTTGGCGTTGGCATTGGCGTGTCCTCCGATTGGGCGCGTGATCCACACCGGGAGACATAGGTTGCGGCGTCGGTGCGGGGTGTGGGTCGACCCACATCGGCATGGAGTTCGCCGGCGCCCTGCCATCCGGCACGCTGCGCAATCGGCGCGCGGTCGGGATGGCCCGGCACCGGCTCCGGCGCTAAGACGCCCTCCACATGATCCGCCTCGCCACCACCAGCCCCGACTTCCCGGCCGCCTTCGCCGCCTTGCTCGCCCAGGCGCGGGAGACCACCGACGACGTCGGCCCGGCCGTCGCCGCCATCATCGCCGACATCCGTGCTCGCGGCGACGCCGCCCTGCTTGAGTACACTGCCCGCTTTGACCGTCTCACCCTGACCGCCGATCACCTGCGCGTCCCGGCCACCGAGATCGACGCCGCCATCGCAACCGTTCCGTCGGAGCAAGCCGCGGCGCTCGAGCTTGCCGCGACACGCATCGAAGCCTTCCACCGGGCCCAGCTTCCCACCGACCTGCGCTTCACCGACGCTGCCGGCCTGACACTGGGCATGCGCTGGACCGCGCTGGACGCGGTCGGGCTCTACGTGCCGGGTGGCAAGGCGGCCTATCCGTCATCGGTGCTGATGAACGCCATTCCGGCCTACGCCGCCGGCGTTGGCCGCATCGCCATGTGCGTGCCTACCCCGGATGGCATACTGAACCCGCTGGTCCTGGCCGCTGCCCGCCGTGCCGGCGTGGCGGAGATCTACCGCGTCGGCGGCGCCCAGGCGGTGGCGGCGCTGGCCTGCGGCACCGCCAGCATTCTCCCCGTGGACCGCATCGTTGGCCCCGGCAACGCCTACGTCGCCGAGGCCAAGCGTCAGGTGTTTGGCCATGTCGGCATCGATTCGATTGCCGGCCCGTCCGAGGTGGTCATCCTTGCCGACCGCACGAACGACCCCAGTCGCATCGCCCTGGATCTGCTGGCGCAGGCCGAGCATGACGAGGCGGCGCAGGCCATCCTGATCGCCGACGACCCCGGCTTTGCCGACCAGGTGGCGGAGGCGGTGGCGGCCACGCTGCCCACCCTGCCGCGCGCCGCGATCGCCGGGGCAAGCTGGCAGGCGCATGGCGCCATCATCCTGGTGCGCGATTGGGACGAAGCGGCCGCACTGGTGGACCGCCTCGCCCCGGAGCATTTGGAGCTGATGTTGCCTGACCCCGAGCCGGTGTTTGCCAGGGTGCGGCATGCCGGGGCGGTGTTCCTGGGAGGCTGGTGCCCGGAGGCGCTTGGCGACTACGTCGCCGGTCCCAACCATGTGCTGCCGACGGGGCGCACGGCGCGCTTCGCCTCCGGCCTCTCGGTGTTCGACTTTCTGAAGCGCACCACCTTCGTTGCGGCGGACGCAGCGGCGCTGCGGCGAGTCGGCCCGGCCGCCGTGACGCTGGCCGAAGCCGAGGGATTGCAGGCACATGCGCGTAGCGTTGCCATCCGCCTGGGACAGTGATGCCGTCGCCGCTGGCTTGTGCTTGACCTGACCGGGCGCGACCCTCATGTTCGCGCCATGAATCCATCTCTGAACGAGGCCTGATGTCGAAAGAAGACATGATCGAATTCAGCGGCACGGTGATGGAGCTGCTGCCCAACGCCATGTTCCGCGTGAAGCTCGACAACGAGCATAGCATCCTGGCGCATACCAGCGGCAAGATGCGCAAGAACCGCATCCGGGTGCTGGCGGGCGACCGAGTGAACGTCGAAATGACGCCCTACGACCTGAGCAAGGGGCGCATCACTTTCCGCTTCAAATAGTCCTCACTGGCGGTGAGCAAGTTACCGCTGGTTCTGGCCTCGGCCAGCCCGCGGCGGCTGGAGTTGCTGGCGCAGATCGGGATCGTGCCGGACCGCGTCCTGGCCCCTGATATCGACGAAACCCCGACCCAGGACGAGTTGCCTCGCGCCTACGCCCAGCGTCTGGCGCGCGCCAAGGCGGCGGCGGTCGAGGCGCCCGGTTGCTTGCTCCTGGCAGCCGATACCGTGGTGGCCGCCGGTCGCCGCATCCTGCCGAAAGCGGAAACCGACGCCGAGGCGCGCCGCTGCCTCGAGTTGCTCTCCGGCCGCCGCCATCGCGTGATCACCGCGGTGGTTCTCGTCGCGCCGGGCCATCGTCTCACCGAGCGGCTTGTCACCAGCATCGTCGCGTTTGCCCGCCTGACCACCCCGCTGGTCGACGCTTATCTCGCCAGTGGCGAGTGGCGGGGCAAGGCCGGCGGCTACGCCATCCAAGGGCGCGCGGCGGCCTTCGTTCGTTTCCTGTCCGGCAGCTATTCCAATGTGGTCGGCCTGCCCCTGTTCGAGACCGCGCAGCTTCTGCGCGGGGTCGGCTGGCTGCGGCCGTGACCGTTCGTATCCTCGCCACCGCAAGCCCAGGCGAGGTGCGGGTGGCCGCGGTGCGCGATAACGAGTTGCTCGACTACGCGATCGACCGCCCCGGTGCGCCGGATGGTGTCGGCGACATCTATCGTGGCCGGGTGATCGCGCGTGCCCCCACTCTGGGTGGGGTGTTCGTGGCGCTGAGCGGCGCGGCAGACGGCTTCCTGCCCGATACCGAAGGCGGCAAGGGTCTGACCGAGGGCGCCGTGCTGGCTGTGCGCGTCGCTCGTGCCGCGCAGGGCGGCAAGGGGCCGCGCCTGACCGCCCGGTTGTCACCAGAGCAAATGGCGGGGCCGGGACCGCAAGGGTTAGTGCGGCGCGGACCTGGTGCGGCAGAGCGTCTGGCAATGCGCTATCCCGAAGCGCCGGTGTGGGTGGACCATCCAGCTTTGCTCGCGAGCCTGCGCCCAATGCTCGGCGGCCGGCTTGCGCTGCAAGCCTCGGTGTTCGACGATGCCATGCTCGGCGCGATTGAGGCCCTGGCGCGGCCGGATCTGGAGCTGCCGAGCGGCGCCCGGCTGTCATTCCATCCCACCCCCGCACTGGTGGCGATCGATGTCGATTCCGGCGCCGCCGCTGGTCCGCATCTGGCGCTGAACCGGGCGCTGCTGCCGACGCTGGCGCGGCAGATCCGCTTGCGCAACCTGTCAGGCGCGATCCTGGTCGATCTGGCGGGACTGCCGGTGCGACGCCGCGCCTCACTGGGGCCGGCTCTGGCCGAGTCGCTGGCTGATGATCCGGTGCGGCCTCGCTTGCTCGGCTTCACCGCCTTGGGCCTGGCGGAAATCACGCGCCCGCGTGTACATCCACCACTGCACGAATTGCTCGCCGGCCCGCATGCCGCGGGGTTGGCGGCATTGCGGGCCATTGCCGCCGCGGTGGTGGCGGAGCCGGGCCGCATGCCCGTCTTGCGCGCCGCGCCGGCGGTTGTGCGGGCAGTGGAGCAGGATGTGGCTGCGCTGGGGGATGTTGCACGGCGGACGGGGCGCACCCTGA
>DATJNA010000157.1:0-2106 GCA_035508435.1 Acetobacteraceae bacterium
CGGTCCAAACACGCAAGAAACCGGTGCCGGGGCAACCACAAGCAATGAACAAGCCGGCCACGATCAACCGCGAGTTGGCGACCCTGTCGCACCTGCTCAACAAGGCGGTCGAGTGGGGCTGGACCGAGCGGCAGCCCGCGAAAATACGGAAGCTGAAAGAGGACAACGGTCGCATCGTCTATTTGTCCGAGGTCCAGGCGGCGGCGCTGCTGGAAGGCGCGAGGTCGGACCAAAACCGTCAGATTTACCCGGTCATCCTGATCGGATTGCGGACAGGGATGCGCAAGTCGGAGATCCTTGCCATTCGCCGCGAGCATGTGAACCTCGACGCGAGGTTAATTTATGAGAACGGGCGAACAATCTGAGGGTAGTTCAGGCCATTTCTGATCACGCTATGCGATGGGCGATGCGTATGCGCCCTCGTTTATCGTGGCGGCATTTCTGTCGCGTCTGGGTTTTCCGGGACCGGGTCTGCCTAGTGCAAGCGGACGACCCGGCACCAGCCGGTGCCGGGCCGCATCATCGGGCGCGGCCATTGGCGTCCCCGCCTGTACCGCCCAGTTAGCCTACTTCCCCATCATTGGGCGTCAAATATCCCGGGGGTTTTTGGGGGCAGAGCCCCCAAGCTTTCGGCTGGTTCGAGCCGGTCGATGAGCTTTTGGAAGATGCCCTCAAATGCGGGATCGTAGTTATCGGGGTGGTCGCGGATGACATTGAGGGCTTTGCGGTAGTAGTCGGCGGCTTGGCGTTGATCGCCGCGGGCTTCGCAGACCATGCCGAGGCGGTCGTAACCGTCATGGGTATCGGGAAAGCGCGCGAGCAGTCCGTGGGCAGCTTGTTCGGCGGCATCGAGATTGCCGGCCTGGACCATATCGACGACGGCGTTGGAGGCCTCGGTCAGTTCGTCGCGTTCCTCCTGTTCTTGAAAATAACTGGCCAAAGACGGCCGGCGCGTCGGCACCGCGGCCGGCTGAACGAGGCGGGTGGCGGCCTCGTCACTGGCCATGCAGCACTTCTTGTATTTCTTGCCGCTGTTGCAGGGGCAGGGATCATTCCGTCCGATTTTGGCCATCTCGCCAACTTCACTTCAAAGGACGGATCCAGTGTACCAAGCCGTGCTGGCCGACGCCACGTTCCATCAGCAGTTGCTCGTCTTCGACCGTGACCTTGCGGCCTCTGCTCGGGCAGTGCTGGCTCTGCGGTGGCGTGCTGCATTCGGCATCGTATGTCCGCAAGCCGCGCGGCTATCCGGGTGGGTTAGGCCAAGAGTATGCCGAGCGCTTCAGCTTCTGTTGTGCGGTGGATGGCTGCCGCAAGCGGACGACACCGCCCTCGCTGCGCTTTCTTGGCCGCAAGGTCTACCTCGCCACGGTGGTGACATTGATCTCGGCGATGCTGCTCGGGACGACGCCGGCACGCCTGGCGCGTCTGTCGACGGTGCCGGGGATCGATCGGCGAACCCTCGCGCGCTGGCGTAGCTGGTGGCGTTCGACGTTTACCGGTAGCCGCTTTGCGCCGATCGCTCAGGCGGCCTTCATGCCGCCACTCGACATTGCTGGCTTGCCGGTTTCGTTGCTCGACCGCTTTGCCGGCGGCCTCGATCAGAAACTCGTCGCCTTGTTGCGCTTCCTCGGTCCGCTGACCGGCGGCGCATCGGCGATGCGCGCTTTCTGACGGGCGCTGCCAACCCGCAGAAGATGCGCCTCGCCGGCTCTCAGCGGCGGCGCCTAGCCTCGGCCGCAGGTTAATTCCGGAGGGCGGAGGTGGCGGAGCGAGGTGGATCGCGGGTGCATGAGCGTTGGGGACAGCTGCGATTTTCGATTGTCGGTCAGCTGCTGGCCGCACCGCCGGTGAAGGGCGCGCTGCGTGCGGCACTGAAGCAATTGGCGGCGCGCGAATGGCGTCATCCCAGCACCGGCGCACCGGTTCGCTTCAGCGTTTCCACGTTGGAGCGATGGTACTACTGTGCCCGCAACGAACAGGTTGATCCGGTCAGCGTGCTGCGGCGCAAGCGGCGCCAGGACGCCGGCGCGCAGTCCTCGATGACACCGAAGCTGCGCCAGGCCTTGCTGGCACAGTATAACGCCCACAAAAGCTGGAGTGCCC
>DATJNA010000158.1:0-12279 GCA_035508435.1 Acetobacteraceae bacterium
CTCGCAATGACAAGGAGAACGAGCGTGCAAGCCAGAGGCAAGGGTGATCGGCCCCCGCCCGCCGATCACCGCGCGACGCTCGTCTGGGACCTGCCCACGCGATTGTTCCACTGGCTGACGGTCCTCCTGGTCGCGGCGACCTATGCCACATGGCGGCTCGGTTGGATGGACTGGCACGCCTACGCCGGCGATATGTTGCTCGCCTTGGTCCTGTTCCGCATCGCATGGGGCTTCGCCGGCAGCGACACCGCACGATTCGCGCGCTTTCTCGCCTCGCCTCGCGCCGCCATCCGGCACCTGTCGCGATTGCTCTGCCGCGAGCCGGACGCGCAGCCCGGCCATAATCCCGCCGGTGGCTGGATGGTGCTGTTGTTCCTGCTGCTCTTATTTGGCCAAACTCTGACCGGCATCATCGACAACAACGATGTCGCCAATGCCGGCCCACTGACCGACATCATGCCCGCGTGGCTGTCCAACCTGATCGACGACCTGCACACATGGCTTTGGAACGCATTGCTCGCGGCCATCGCGTTGCACGTGCTTGCGATCGCCGTCTACGCTGCCGCCAAGGGCCACAACCTGTTGCGGCCAATGCTCACGGGCCGCAAGCCGCTGCCAGGCAGCGTCGCTCCGCCGCACGTTGCCTCGCCCGTCCTCGCAGTGCTGGCGCTGGCGGGCAGTGCCGCGGTCGCGGTACTGCTCTCCAGCTACCTGTGACCTGGGATCAGGTCGTCGGCGGCATCACCTGGCCGCGGATCTCGCCCGCCGGATGATCCTTGGTGTGAACGTTGATGTACCACTGGCCAGAGGTGAACTGCTGGGCCTGATCCGGCGTCAGCGTTGCATGGCCGCGGAACGGACTGACAGGGGCCTTTCCCTTCGTGCTCAGCCAGACCACGACCGGCCCGTTGGTGCCCTGGGCGCCATCATGGAAGTGCGCCATCGTGGCCGGGCTGGACAGCTTGCTGAACGTGATCGACCAGGTCACCTCGCGGGTGGCGGCATTGTAGGTCAGATGCGCCGTCCCGCTGCCTTGTGTGGTCACCGGCGGAACCTGCTGCGCTCCTGTCAGAGGCACGTCGAACGACTTGGCAGCGGCCAGCGCGGCCCCGGCTGATCCGGCCCAGGCCAGCGGCACCAATGCAAGCAGACTCCGACGAGACACTGACATATCGATCCCCCTTCTACGTTTGCCGACTTAGCGAAAAGAAACCGGCGCCACCCTAGCCAATGCGCCCTGCAACGCAAGAGGACGCCTGGTGCGGCAATCTATTCCCCAGGCTCAGCTCCCGAGGCTCAGCTCCCCAGGCTCAGTCACCGCCTGCCAACCCCAGCCCGCGCAGATAGACCAGCACGCCCGCCTCGAGCAATTCCTCCGCCGCCATCGGCAGCTTGCGCCGCGACGGACCGCCGCGCACGAACAAGGCGGCGATGCCGTGGGCGAGGGCCCAGACATGCAGCGCCATCATGAGCGACGGCGGCCGCAGGTCGCGCGGCAGTGACGCCGCCAGCCGGTCCGCCGCCTCCCGCAGCACGGCAAAGGCGCGGTCGCCGGCGGCGAGCAACGGGGGATGGTCATCGAACACCAGCCGGGCTTCGAACATGGCGGCATAGAACGCCGGCTCGTTGCGCGCGAATGCGAGATAGGCCGGCCCGATCGCCTCGAAGGCGCGCAACGGGTCGGGGCGGCCGTTGTTCCAGGCGGCGGACAGCGCCGCGGCGAAACGCTCGAAGCCGCGCAAGGCAACCTCGGCCAGCAAGGCCTGCGCGTCACGGAAGTGGCGATAGGGCGCGGCGGGGCTGACACCGGCAAGGCGCGCGGCTTCCGCTATCGTGAAGCCATCCGGACCCTTCTCCGCTATCAGCGCGATCGCCGCTTCCACCAGTGCCTCGCGGAGGTTGCCATGGTGGTAGCCGCGCCGCTCGAACCCGCTGTGTCCGGACCAGCTCATGTGACGGGTTTTTACATCAGGCGGCGCCGCGGTCCCAGTCCGAGCGATTCATTCGCCTGGCTCGCGAACCCAGGACAGGATCCTGAAGGGCATGCCGCTGGACGCGCCGTTCAACTGCACGACCGCCCGCAGCATAACAGTTGCGCCGTTCGGTCCTCGCCCGGTCGCGGTGATGCGAGCGACCGCGAGAGCACCCAGGTCGATGCTCTGTGGCGGCAGGCCGGGCCGCGCGGTTTGCCGCAATGCGCGAGCCACCACCGGGTCGGCTGATTGATCAACCGGCTCGTAACCGGTGAGTACCGTCACGTGTGGCCGGACCTGTTGCAGCAGCGCGGGGGTGACGCCCAGAACCTGGCCCAATTCGTCCACGCTGCCGAACGGCACGCCGGGTGAGGCGTAGGGACGGCCGGCGGCGCGGTACTGCGGCGTCTTGGCACCCCCTGGCCGAGGCACGGTCCCGTCCGTGCGCCAATCGAGGATCGCAGCGGCAACCGACGCCGCCACAGCCGGTGGCGCCCCGACCTCGCCAAGCAAGGCGGCCAGTTGCGGCGCCTGCGCGAGGTTCAGGTTCATCCTGCCATCCTCATCAGCGACAGACACCGTGACCGCGGTCGTGCCAATCCGCATCCGCCGCACAAAGCCTGCGGCGATGGCGTCAGCGGCGCCGGAGGTAAGCAGATCGAAGATCTCCTGCTGTATGGCGCCCTCGGTCGCTGCCTCCACGATGCCGGCAGCCCGCAGGTTCTGCGTCAGCGTCATGGCATTGCGGCCTGCGGCACCGACCGCCGTGCCGAGCAATGCGAGAAGGCCAAGCGCCCACAACACGATCAACAGCGCGAAGCCACGCTCGCGGTCCGTTGCCGTCTTCACACCGCACCTGACGAATTCGAAAACAGCCTGGGGCCAGGGAGACGTCGCCTCCCTGGCCCGGACCGTTGGCAAACGCGAAGCGGCAGCTCAGTCGTCGTGGTGATGACCGTGGCCGTGACCGCCGTGGTCGAAATCGAACATATCCATCATGTCGCCGATTGCCGGGGTATTGATCGGCACGTACGGGTTGCCGGGCGACATGATCGGATCCGGCAGGTTGTCCCGGCTGCGGTTGGAGATCGGTCCGACATGCCAGTTCTTCTCGATGAACTTCAGGACCGAGACATGGTCGGTGTAGGTGTGCACCACGCGGCCGCCGCGTGAATACGGCGATACCACGATCATCTGGATGCGCGGTCCGTCACCGAAAAAGTCCAGCGGCTGGATATAGCCCGAGTCATAGTAGCCGCCAGCCTCGTCGGTGGTGATGAACACCGCCGTGGAATTCCACAGATCCGGCTTCGCCTGCACCATGGTGATGATCTTGCGGACGAACGCCTCGAAGATGTCGTATTTCGAGGATGACGGATGGCCGTCGTTCAGTCCGCCCGGCTTCACCAGCGACACCGCGGGCAGCACGCCATTCTGCAGGTCCGCGTAGAAGTCCTTGGTATCCTTGATCATGCTGGTCCGCAGCGCGGGGTTGGCCATGATCGAGGTCTCGTAGTTGAACGGATTGCAGATGTTGCAATACACGTTGGTCGGATCCTGGGAGTTGGCGACGTACTGATCCCAGCCCTCGCCGAACCAGGTCACCGAGACATGCGCGGCATGCAGATCGTCGCCGATGCTGTGCGTGGTAACGGGCGGAATGGCGAAGGTATCAACCGTGTCCACGGTGCCATTGCCGAAATAGCCGGGATTGTAGTTGTTCAGCAGGTAGTAATGACCCGACTGGCAATTCGCCGCAATCTTGTGCGGCAGCGAGTGCAGGTAGTCGACCACCTGGTCGACGCCCGGTTGCGACGAGTCGGCGCAGGCGCTATAGGAACCACCCGAGTAGCCGTCCTGAGTATACCAGTTGTTGGTGTGCTGCTGCGGGTTGGGATTCTCGATCTCGTTCGTCGGCGGAGTGGCAGGCTTGCCGTTCTTGTCGGTATACCAAAGTGCATCGGCAAAGCCGGCGAAGATGCTGTCCAGCCCGGTGCCGCCCATGCTCGGCTGGTGGTAGTTGTCGGAGATCGTGTACTCGTCGGCGAGCTGCTTGAAGTACGGCATGTCGCCCTGGAGTACGTTGTAGAACCCCATCGAAATGGAGCCTTCACCGGTGCTCTGATCGTTGAACCCCGGCGCCTGGGAATTGCCGTTGCTGCCGGCACCGATCGTGACTTCAACCCAGGGATACAGGTCGTTCAGACAGCCGCTGGGGTTATCCCAGGTGGCATGGCTCGCAGAGCAATCGGCCTGCTGGCGGGCCTGGTAGTAGCGATGCACCGGGCTCCCCGCGTAGTCGTCCCAGGAAACAGCCGGGCTGTACTGAAACGGACCAGGCGGCAGCGTCGTGGCGTCGGGCACGCGTGTATCGACGCTGTCCTTCGGCAGGCCCGTGGCACCGGAGGTCAGCTTGGGAATGTCGCCCGGCAACAGTCCGTAATCGACGGCGGCCGCGGCGGCGGCGGTGGCGAATGGCGGCGGGTTGCTGTCGCTCGGCGCGGTCGGAGCCCCAGCGGTCATCACCGGCGGCAGCACCGTATAAGGACCGGTCTTGGTCGGCGAGGTGCTGTAGGTGGTGGTATCCGTCGCCTGGTATTGTCTCGCCTTGGCAAAATTCGGTCCCGGATGGCCGAACTGGTCGACGATGCCTTCGCTGAGAAGGTTGCGAATGGTCTGGCCGCGTCGTGGAACGTAAGTGGCGAACAAATGATCGAAACTGCGGTTTTCACCGTAGATCACGATCACATGCCTGATCGGCGTTGCAGTGTTGTTGTCGTCGGCACCCATTGGTGCCTGTTGGGCCATTGCTGCCGGTGCCGCGGAATTGAGGACGAGTGCGCAGCATGAGGCGCAGGCCAGCAGCCTGCGCCGCCATTCGATGTGGTTCATGTGTCTCCCCAGAAATTTGCTTGTGCAAGCAAACCAAAGTTAGCAGCGCACGATGATCGTCCGGTTACAATCCTCTGAAGGCGACATGACCAAGTTGCCGATGCCGCGATCGTGAAGTGTGATCGGTTTATCAGTTTCTCATTGGTGTACCTATTGTCATTCGATCGCACCACGTGCCCATCCTTCGGTTGCTCCACTGCGTAACCGGATCGGCATGGGCAGCGGCGAATGCCGCCCAGGCCGCCACGCCTCCTTGCCCGTGCCAAATCTCCTATCTGATTCGAATCGAACAGCGATGCCCGCGGGCAGGAACGCGATGAACGCGGACATGGACCGCAGATGAACGCTGCGACATCCACTTCACGAAACTGATTCCGACAAATCCGTATACGAAATCTATCGGCTGGGTTGTCTACCTGTTGCTCCGACCGGCGCTTCAGCCACCGGCACCACGGCTGGGACCACACAGGGACAAGGCCCATGAATTGGCGACGGATCGGGTTTGTCGGGTTGATGATGGCGGCTGGCGTCCTCGCCGGCTGGCACACACTTGCCCGTTCCGGCAACGCACGCGCAGCCGAGGCCGTGGCGCAGCCGCGGATTCCCGTGACCGCGACCACCACCAGGATGCGGGACGTGCCCGTCTATCTCGACGGGCTCGGCACCGTCCAGGCTTACAACATTGACGAGATCAAGGCGCAGGTGAACGGGATCCTGATCGCCGTGCCGGTGCGCGAGGGACAGGAAGTCCACAAGGGCGACGTCATCGCCGAGATCGATCCGACACCGTACAAGGCGGCGCTCGACCAGGCGATCGCCCAGCGCGCCGAGGACACGGCGCAACTGCTGAGCGCGCGGCTCGACCTGCGGCGTTTCCAGGATCTCGCCAAGCGCAGCTTCGCGCCGATCCAGCAGGTGGATGACCAGCAGGCGACCGTGGACAAGTTCGCCGCCGCCGTGCAACTGGACAATGCGGCGATCGTGACGGCGCAGTTCAACCTGAACAACTGCACCATCCGCGCGCCGATCGACGGCCGCGTCAGCCTGTACCAGACCGATATCGGCAACCTGATCGAAGTCGGCAGCCAGACCTCCGGCATCGTCTCCCTCACCCAGGACAAGCCGATTGCGGTGGTCTTTACCTTGCCGGAATCCGAATTGGGACAGGTTCAGACGGCGCTGGCGCACGGCAAAGTCCCGGTCCTGGCAGCCAATAGCCAGGATGCGAGCAAGCTCCTGGGCACCGGCACGCTCCTGACGCCGGACAACACGATCAGCACCGCCTCGGGTACCATTTCGCTGAAGGCGGCCTTCGACAATCCGCGGGACCACCTGTGGCCCGGCCAGTTCGTCGATACCCGCGTGCAGGTGACCACGCTGCACGACGCCGTCACGCTCCCGACGGTGGCGGTGCAGCACGGACCGGACGGATTGTTCGTCTACGTCGTGCAGCCGGATCAGACGGTCGCCCAACAGGCTGTTCAGGTTGGCTATCAGGATGACGGGTTTTCGGTCGTGACGAAGGGATTGTCCGCGAACCAAACCGTCGTGCTGTCCGGCCAGTCCCGTCTGGCACCCGGCACCCACGTGGCGGCGACGATGCAGCCAGCCACGCTCGCTGCCGGCAGCAGCGGCGGTTCGCCCGGTTAACCGCCTCCAGGCCACAGCCGCTCCTCATCAGGATTCGATTCGCCATGAGCATTTCGACGCCCTTCATCCGGCGCCCGATCGCCACGTCGCTGCTGACGGCCGCGATCGTGCTGGCCGGGCTGGTTGCCTATCCGCTGCTGCCGGTGGCACCGCTGCCCAACGTGCAGTTCCCCACGCTGGTCGTCACCGCCCAGTACCCGGGCGCCAGTCCCGCAACGATGGCATCCACGGTCGCAACGCCGCTGGAGACGGAATTCGGTCAGATGCTGCCCGGCCTGGCGCAGATGACCTCGGTCAGCGTGTTGGGCAACACGCAGATCTCGCTGCAATTCGATCTGAACACGAAGATCGGCAATGCCGAGACGCTGGTGCTGGAGGCCATCAACGCCGCCGAGGGATCGCTGCCGAAGGCAATGCCGAACCCGCCCACTTTCCGCGCCATGAATCCCGCCGATGCGCCGATCCTGATCCTGGCGATGCAGTCAGACCAGGCGCCGATCACCGAAGTCGACAACTACGCCGAGAACCTGGTGGAGCAACAGATTTCGCAGCTTCCGGGGGTGGGCCAGGTGCTGGTCGGCGGACAGCAGACGCCGGCAATCCGCGTGCAGGTCGATCCGGCTCGCCTCGCATCGATGGGCATGACACTGGAGGACGTGCGCAACGTGCTGACCAACGTCACCGTTGACGATCCCAAGGGCAGCATCGACGGGCCGCACCAGTCCTATACGGTCTACGCCAACGACCAGCTCACCACGGCGGCCCCATACAACAACGTCATCATCGGCTATCGTAACGGTGCCCCGATCCGCATCCGCGACATCGGCCGGGCAGTGTCGGGGCCGCAGAACCGCGAACTGGCGGCCTGGACCAACGGCAAGCGCTCCATCCTGCTGCTGGTGTTCAAGCAGGCCAACGCCAACGTCATCACCACAGCGAACGGCGTGAAGGCCAGCCTGCAAAGGCTGCGCGCGGATATTCCCTCCAACATCCACCTCAACGTGGTGTCCGACCGCACGCTGACCATCCGTGCCTCGGTCGCCGACGTCGAGTTCACCCTCATGCTCGCCGTCGGCCTCGTTGTGATGGTGATCTTCCTGTTCTTGCGCAACATCTGGGCCACGGTGATTCCCAGTATCACCATTCCGGTCGCTTTGATCGCGACGCTGGGGGCAATGTTTCTGTGCGGCTTCAGCCTGGACAATCTCTCGCTGATGGGACTGACCATCGCCGTGGGGTTCGTCGTGGACGACGCCATCGTGATGCTGGAGAACATCTTTCGCCACATCGAGGACGGCATGAAGCCAATGGCGGCCGCCGTCCTGGGCGCCGGCGAGATCGGCTTCACCATCGTCTCGATCAGCTTCTCCCTGATCGCGGTATTCATCCCGTTGCTGCTGATGGGCGGCATCGTCGGCCGCTTGTTCCGCGAATTCGCCATCTGCGTTGCCATCACCATCGTCGTCTCGGCCCTGGTGTCGCTGACGCTGACCCCGATGATGTGCTCGCGCTTCCTGAGTTCGGAGGCACGCAGCCACGGCCGCTTCTACCGTGCCGTGGAAGCCGTGTTTGATGGCATGGTACGATTCTACGAACGTACGCTGGATGTGGCGCTGCGATTTCGCTTCATCACGCTGATGGCATTCATCGGCACCATCGCGTTGACGGTGATGATGTACGTCTGGATTCCCAAGGGCTTCTTCCCCACCCAGGACACCGGCATCATCATCGGCATCACCGATGCGAACCAGGATGCTTCGTTCGACGAGATGGCGGTGCTGCAGCAGCGGGCGAACCAGGTGGTGCAGGACAATCCGTCGGTGCAGTCCGTCGTCTCGGCCATCGGCGCCGGCGTCGCCGGCCAGACCGCGAACAACGGGCGCATGTACATCACCCTGAAGCCCTGGGACCAGCGGAAGTACACGGCGACGCAGGTCATCGGCCAGATCGACCAGGCCATGCAGCAAGTCCAAGGCATCAAACTCTATATGCAGCCGGCGCAGGACGTGAGCGTCGGCGCGCGGCTCGGCCGCACGCAATACCAATACACCCTGCAGGATCCGGACCAGGACGAGCTGAACACCTGGGCGCCGAAGATCCTGGCGCAGATGCGGAAGATCCCGCAGTTGGCGGACGTGACCTCCGACCAGGAGAACGCCGGCACCACGGAAACGCTGACCTATGACCGCGACCAGGCGTCACGCTTCGGGGTGCAGCCCGCAACGATCGACGCCATTCTTTATGACGCCTTCGGCCAGCGGGAGGTGGCGCAGTACTTCACCGGCAACAAGGCGTATTACGTCATCCTGGAGGCACTGCCGAGCGAATACGGCAAGTTGTCCACGTTGCGGAAGCTCTACGTCACCTCATCGACCGGCGCGATGGTGCCGCTCTCCACCTTCTTGCGCGAGACCACCGTGCCGGTGCAGCCGCTGGCAGTGAACCATCAGAGCCAGTTCCCGTCGGTGACGATCTCCTTCAACCTGAACGGCAATGCCTCGCTGGGCGAAGCGGTGAATCAGGTGGAGCGGGTCGAGGCGTCAATGGGCGTGCCGCCTTCGGTGCAGGGCAGCTTCCAGGGCACGGCGCAGGCCTTCCAGGCTTCGTTGCGCACAGAACCCTATCTGATCGCCGCCGCGCTGGTTTCGGTCTACGTGATCCTCGGCGTGCTGTATGAAAGCTACATACTGCCGCTGACCATCCTTTCCACCCTGCCGTCCGCCGGCGTTGGCGCACTGCTGATGCTGCTGTTGTTCCATTACCAGCTTACCGTGATCGCGCTGATCGGCATCATTCTGCTGATCGGCATCGTGAAGAAGAACGGCATCATGATGGTGGACTTCGCCATCAATGCGGAACGGCGCGGCGGGATGACACCGCTGGCCGCAATCCGGCAGGCATGTCTGCTGCGGTTCCGCCCGATCCTGATGACCACGATGGCGGCGCTGCTGTCGGGGCTGCCGCTGATGGTGGAGAACGGCGCCGGGTCGGAGATGCGCAAGCCGCTCGGTTTCGCGATGGTGGGCGGCCTGCTGCTGAGTCAGGTGCTGACGCTTTACACGACGCCGGTGATTTACCTCTACCTCGACCGGTTGCAGCACTGGTTGGCGCCGGCCCGGCGCACCGCACTGCCGCGCCTGGCGGCCAGGCTGAACGACATTCCCAGCGAAGCGGACTGAGCCCGGGCGTGGGATGGGAGCCCACCGCCGTCATTGCCAGCAACGCGCGTCATCGCGAGGCGACGAAGCAATCCCGATCAGGCTGACGCTCCCACGCTGATGCGCTCGCATGACCGGGATTGCTTCGGCCCCTGACGGGGCCTCGCAATGACATCTGGGGCGGGGAGTGCCGTGCGCTTGCGATGGCAGGTACTGCTCCGACCGCAGCGACTAAACCGCCAGCGCTGCCTGCGGCCCGCGCACCAGACGGCCCGGCAAGCACTCGGTTGCCACGCCTTCGCGGAACGTGACCTGCCCCGACACGATCGTCGCTTCGTAGCCGTGCACCTGCTGCAGCAACCGCTTGCCGCCGGCGGGCAGGTCGCTGACGACATAAGGCGCGCCACAGCCCAGGCGATCGAGATCAATCACGTTGACGTCCGCCTTTTTGCCCACCGCCAACACGCCACGATCGTGCAGGCCGGCAGCATGCGCGGTATCGGAGGTCAGGCGCCGCACCAGTTCCGGGATATCCCACCGCTTGCGCTGCTTGCCCCAGTAATCGAGCAACCAGGTCTGGTAGCCGGCGTCGAGGATGAACGCGACATGCGCCCCGCCGTCGCCCAGGCCCATGATGCTGTTGCGGTCCGCCAGCATTGTTTCGCTGACCGCAAAATCATAGTACGCGTAATTGCCGAGCGGCGTGTAGATGAAGCCGTTGCCTTCGTCTTCCAGCAGCGCGTCGTAGGCGACTTCCTGCGGCGTGCGTCCCTCGCGGGCGGCGATCGCCTCCAGGCTGTCCTCGCGCCGAGGCTGGTAGTTCGGCGGATTGCCAAAGCGGAACATCTGCGCAAATTCCAGGCGTGAGAACAAGGGAAAGGTGCTGCCCTTGCTCGGATCTTCCGAAAGGATCTGCGCCCGCACCGCGGGGTCGCGCATGCGGCGCACACGCTCGGCCAGCGGCAGATGCGCGATCGCCTTGTAGGTCGGCGTGCCGGCGAACGGATTTTGGCTGCCGGTCAACCCAAGCAAAACCCCGATGCCGCGCGGCGAGACAACGGGGCGGATCGGCACCCCGTCCCGGATCGCCGCGTCGGCGTGGCGGAGCAACTCGCGCCAGACTTCCGGACGCTTGTGGCGTTGCGTGAGGGTGAACACGGTGGGACGACCACAGGCTTCCGTCACACGGCGGATCATCGCGAATTCCGCGTCATGATCGGGCGCCCATTCCGACACGATCTCCAGCATCCCGGTGCCGGCGTCGCGCATCCCCATGGCGATGCCGGTCAGTTCATCCTCCTGCGCGCGCAGCGTCGGTGTGGGATCGCCCTTCAGCGTCTTGTGGCTGAGGCTGCGCGAGGTGGAAAAGCCGAACGCGCCGGCCAGCATCGCCTGACGGGCGATCTCGCGCATGTCGGCGATGTCGCCCTGGTTGGCGTTCTCCAGGTTGATGGCGCGATCACCCATGACGAACACGCGCACCGCGGCGTGCGGCAGCAGCGCGCAGACGTCGATGTCGCGCGGGCGGCGTTCGAGGGCATCAAGGTATTGCGGGAACGATTCCCACTCCCATTGCAGGCCCTCGTGCATCACCGCGCCGGGGATGTCCTCGACTCCTTCCATGAGTTCGACCAGCTTCTCGCGATCGGCCGGCCTGCAAGGCGCGAAGCCGACGCCGCAATTGCCGAATACCGCGGTGGTGACGCCGTGCCAGGAGGATGGCGCCAGATGGCTGTCCCATATCGCCTGCGCGTCGTAATGCGTGTGGATGTCGACGAAGCCGGGCGTCACCAGCTTGCCGCGCGCGTCGATCTCCTCTGCGCCGCTGCCGGCGATCTTGCCGATGGCTTCGATGCGCTTGCCGGCGATGCCGACATCGGCGTCGATCGGCGCGGCGCCGGTGCCGTCGATGACGGTGCCGTTGCGGATAACGAGATCGAATGCGGGCATCTGGACCCTCCCGAGAATCGTTTCCGCTATCCTGCGGCATGTCGAGACAGCGGGCAAGGGACAGGGCTGCCCGGCGCTCGTCGCCGGGGTGAACTGACGCGATGCTACCGATCTGAAATCGTGAACTCGCCGCTGAGTAGCCGATCACGTAGCGATGACGCCACCGGTCGCTCGCGGCCAGGTGGCCACCGCGTGACCTGCTCATTTGCCGTCCGAGCGCTCGATCTGCCCGAATGACGGCGTTGCGCCCGTGCCGAGCGTGGTTGTTCTGACCGCAGCGCGTGACGACCTCGCTGATGTCGCTCGTTATATCAGGCGAGAGAGGCAGAGCCGCCGGGTCGTAAAGGCGTTCATCGATCGGCTCATCGCGCACTGCGAACGACTGGCGGGATTATCAACGGCAATCGGGCGTGCTCGGTCAGAGCTGCGGCAGGGATTTCGCAGCGTGACGTTCGGCAACTATGTTATTTTCTTCCGCTTCCGCAGCGAGGGCGGTGAGGACCGTGCGATCATGGAGATCATTCACGTCGTCCATGGGTCGCGCGACCTCGATGCCTGGTGCCGATCGCCGCCCGATGACCCGTGCTCGGCTGGAGGCCGCCAGGCCAGAACGACAGGCGCCGGCCCGGCTTCCCTGCCCGCCCCGGGTTCACTAG
>DATJNA010000159.1:0-36532 GCA_035508435.1 Acetobacteraceae bacterium
GGCACGACCGCGGTCGCCTGGACCGCCGGCGTGAAATACACCATGCCGTTCATTCCCGCCACGATCGGCGCCTACTACTTCAACTACAAGTACCAGGGCACCGTCACGGCACCCTTCCTGACGCAGCGCGTCTCGCAGGGCCTCGACGTCGGCGCGGTCTACGGCATGGGTCCCGGCGTGGTGCTGGTGGCCGAGTATGCCTGGGGCCAGAACTCCCAGGGCGACTTCGACTTCCTGACCAACACGGCCGGCCTGAACAACAACACGGTGCAGGCGCAGGTCGCGACCGTGGGCATGTCGATCCGCTTCTGATCGGCGCAGCTACGGTCAATTTCGTGGGCGGCGGGGGTCACTCCCCGCCGCCTGTTTGTTTGGCCGTCCCCCCAAGGCACGCCTGGGTGCCCGTGAGGCGCCCTGATTGACGGGACGGTGCGCGTCCCGGCCATGGCATGCTGGCCCGGCATCTCCTGCCATGTCACAGTGCCGCAACGCCACCTTTGTTCGTCGCCAGGAATCCACGACATGCCGCATGTCGATTGGCGCAGCCGCGCCGCCACGACCTTCACCTGCGAGAAGCGCCCCGCCGCCGGCACACGCGGTATGGTGGTAACCAACCACCCGCTGGCCTCGGCGGCCGGCGCGGAGATGCTGGCCGCCGGCGGCAACGCGATCGACGCCGCCATCGCCGCCTGCTTCACCCTCACCGTGGTCGAGCCGATGATGGTCGGCGTGCTGGGCGGCGGCATGGCGCATATCCGCACCGCCGACGGCGTCCACCATGTGATCGACGGCCAGAGCATGGCGCCGCGCGCCACCGGCCCGAGCACTTTCACGCCGGACCCGAACGCCGCGCCCGGTGCGATGGACACGATCGGCCGCAGCAACGCGGTCGGCCCCACCGCGGTCGCCTCGCCCGGGAACCTGATGGGCTGGTGCGAGGCACTGCGCCGCTTCGGCACCTTCTCGCTCGCCGACGTCACCGAGCCGGCGATCCGGCACGCCTCGCGCGGGTTCCGGGTGACGCCCTACCTGCGCGAGTGCGTTGCCGATTGCGCCGCCGACATGGCGCGCGATCCCGAGATCGCCCGGCTCTATCTGCCGGACGGCGCGCCGATCGCGCCTGGCGCGCGCCTCGTCAATGGCGACTATGCCGAGACCCTTCGCACCATCGGCCGCGAGGGACCCGGCGTGCTCTACGACGGCGCGCTGGGCCGGGTCTACGCCGACCACATGGCGCGCGCGGGCGGCTACCTGACGCTGGAGGACCTGACCGGCTACCGCACCATCGACCGCGCGGCGCTGCGCGGCAGCTATCGCGGCTTCGAGATCGTCGGCCCGCCGCCGCCCTCGTCCGGGCCGCTGCACATCATTCAGATGCTGAACATCCTGGAGGGCTACGACATCGGCAGCCTCGGCTTCGGCTCCGCCGATACGCTGCACCTGCTGGCCGAGGTGCTGAAGATCGCCTTCGCCGATCGCGCCGCCGCCACCGCCGATCCCGCCTTCGTCGCCGTGCCGGTGGCGAAGCTGCTGTCGAAGGACTACGCGGCCGAACGCCGGGCCCGTATCGCGCCGGACCGCGCGCAGTCGTGGCGCGCCGGCGTGGCGCCGGGCGAAGGCGCGCATACCACGCACCTGACCGTCGCCGACGCGGGGGGAAATATCGTCGCCAGCACCCAGACCATCAATTCCTTGTTCGGTGCGCGCTACATCGTGCCCGGCACCGGGATGATCCCGAACAACTACATGTTCGTGTTCGATCCGCGCCCGGGCCGGGCCAGTTCGATCGCGCCTGGCAAGCGGATCACCTCGTCGATGTCGCCGGTGATCGTGTTGCGTGACGGCAAGCCCCGGTTCGCTCTGGGCCTGCCCGGCGGGCTGCGCATCTTCCCCTCGGTGATGCAGGCGCTGTCCAACCTGATCGACCATGGCATGAGCGTGCAGGAAGCGGTCGAGGCGCCGCGCCTGTGGACGCAAGGCCACGGCGTCGAGGTAGAGCAAGCGGTGCCGGGCGCCATACTGGCGGCGCTGCGCGACCGCGGCCACGACGCGGTGGCGGTCGGCAATGTCGGCGGCGGCATGAGCGCGATCCAGTTCGATGACGACGGCACGATGACCGGCGCCGCCTGCTGGCGCGCCGACGGCACGCCGATCGGGCTGGGCGGCGGGCTGGCGCGGCCGGGGGTGCGGTTCCGGCCGGAGCAAGCGCGCAGTTGATGCCAACAGAGTGGTGACGGTCCAGACACGCCAACCAACTGACTGCTTCTCTCGTGCCGTCGTCGCGATGGCGTGAGCGTGGCCTGGAGGGACAGCCATGACCTTATGGTCCGAGTTCCTGACCAACCAATCGCGCCGTCTGAGTGACAAGTGGACGCACTATTTCCCCGCCTATGAACGCCACTTCGGCCGCTACGTGAACCGCCCCGTGGTGGCGATCGAGATCGGCTGCGGCGAGGGCGGCTCGCTGCAGATGTGGAAGCGCTATTTCGGTCCCTACGCCCAGTTGGTCGGCATCGACATCCGCCCGGAATGCAAGGCGTTCGAAGAGAAGCAGGTCGCCGTTCGCATCGGCCATCAGGGCGACGCGGCGTTCCTCGATGGCGTGCTGGCGGAGTTCGGCGCGCCCGACATCGTCATCGATGACGGCTCGCACATGATGCAGCATCTGATCCAGACGTTCCGCCATCTGTATCCGCGCGTGGACCGGAACGGTGTCTATCTCGTGGAGGATCTGCACACCTGCTACTGGGACGAGTTTGGCGGCGGCCGTGGCCGCGCGGGCACATTCATCGAATTATGCAAGGACCTGCTGGACGAACTGAATGCCGATCTCAGCCGCGACGCGGTGACGCCGAGCGAATTCACCCGCAGCACGCTGTCGATGCATTTCTATGACAGCATGGCGGTGTTCGAACGCGGACGGCACGTGCCGAAGCACTCGCTGCGGATCGGCATGACGGCCGAGGGTGAGACTTGAGCCGGCGCGCCGGCATCGCTGCCCCGGCTCGAACCAGCCTGCCTTGTCACCCAGGCACCCGTCGAGGAGCGCGCGGCGCTCTCCGCCTGGCCATGCCGAGGTCGGCATCCGCGGCATCGCTTGCCGTGGGCAGCGAAGACGACGGTGTTCCGCAATGCGCTGGGCTCCGCTCGGGACCGTGGCGGCAGGGAAACATCAGCGGCCCGACCCTTCTTACGGGCTTGATCCATTGCGCCAAGTGCGGCGGAGGCATGACCATCCGCACCGGCAAGGGCGGCCGCTATCGCTCGTACGCCGGTTCGACCAAAGCCCGGCAGGGGCCGACCGGCGGCGCAGGCATGGCGGCGCCGATGGACAAGCTGGACGATCTGGTCGCCGGCTTTCTTGAAGACCGCCTGCTTCAGCCCGAGCGGTTGGCAACGATCCTCGCCATGGACCGCGACCGGAGACGGGAGCGATCCGGGCGCCAGCGCGAGCATATCGCCGAGCGGAACAGACGCGCGGCGGAAGCGAAAGCCCGCCTCAAGCGCCGCTACGACGCCATCGAGGCGGGCTTCGCCGATCTCGACGATCCGACACTCAAGGACCGGATCGACGGCCTCCAGGCCATCCGCGATCAGGCGAAGGCCGACGCCGAGCGCGCCCAGGTCATGCTTCAGAACCCAGGGAGCCAGGCAGTCACGCTGCAGATGTTGAGCAAGATCGCCCGCGCCGCGCGTCAGCGCATCCGGCTTGAAGGCGGCGGCTACCGCCGCGACCGTCTTCGCGCGCTCGCCCGGCGCGTCGAGGTCGCGGACGGCGAGGTTCGCATCATGAGATCGAAGTCGCGACTGCTTCGGACGCTCGTGGCGAACGGCGGCGCCGGCGGCGTGCCCATTCAGGGACTGAATTGGCGGATGGGGTGAGATTCGAACTCACGATAGAGGTTGACCCCCTATAGCGGTTTAGCAAACCTGGGGAACCGTTATGCATGGTTCTGCCACCCGACCAGGTGATCGACCCGCCAGGCCCGGCGGCACGCCGAGCATCGCGTGGTAGCGTCCGCCAAGCGCTGACAGCAGTCCGTCCTGCCACGCCGGAGCGATGAACGTTACACCCATCGCCACACCATTCCGTGGCAGAAACCCGTTGGGAACCGCGACTGCCGCCAGGTCGAGCAGGTTGACGAAATAGGAATAGTGCCCGTTGCTGTTGTTGCATTCGATCGGGTCATGGTCATGCTCTGCCGTCGACCACGCGGTAGCTGCGGTTGGCACGACCAGAGCATCGACGCGCGACCAGACATCCCGCGCGATCATGCGTTGCAGGGCGCGCAGCCGATGAAGCTGAGCGAACGCCTCGGTCGCGCGCCAGCGTTGGGCGGTTTCCAGAATGCCGCGTGTGACCGGCAGCACGGCTTCGGGATGGGCTGACAGGAAACTGCCGATCCCAACGGCGCGTTCGGCAACCCAGGCGCCTTCGAACATCATCCGCCCCGCCTCAAGAAACGGTGCGAAATCGATTTCCTCGACGCAGCCGCCCATGTCTCGCAAGCGCTCGATCGCCGCCTGAAACAAGGCCGCGGCCTCGCCGTCGCCAAAGAAGGTGAGGTCCGCTTTTGCCGGAACGCCAAAGCGGGTCGCAGCCGTCGACGGCTTGCGTCCGAACTCCGGCGGCGGTGCGCGCGAGAAAGGGTCGTCGGGGTCGAAGCCGGCGATGATGCGCAGCACATCGGCGCCATCGGCACAGGTCAGGGCAAAGACCGACACCGTATCCAGGCTGCGGCAATTCGGCACGACGCCGCGCAACGACACCAGGCCGAGCGTCGGCTTGACGCCGACCACGTTGTTGTAGCCGCCCGGGATGCGGCCCGACCCACCGGTATCGGTGCCCAGCGCGAAACTGACCAAGCCGGCACCGACCACCACAGCCGAGCCGGAACTGGACCCGCCCGCCGGATAGTCGGCGTTGAACAAGCTGGGCACCGCGCCATAGGGCGAACGGATGCCGCAGAGCCCGGTGGCGAACTGGTCCAGGTTGGTCTTGCCGATGCAGATCGCCCCGGCGGCGATCAGCCTGGCCACCGCGGGCGCCGAAGCCTCGGGCAGGTAACGAAACGCGGGACAGGCGGCGGTGGTAGGCAGGCCGGCGACGTCGATGTTGTCCTTCACCGCGAACGGCACGCCGTACAGCGGCAGGTCGTCCGGCCTGGCCTGGCGCGCCAACGCCTCGGCGTGGCGCAGCGTGGCCGTTTCATCGGCGATCGTGATCCAGGCCGTGTCACGGCCGCTTGCGGCGATGCGATGATAGATCGATCGCACGACGTCGGCCGGCCTCAGCGTGCCCGCGGCGTAATGGCGCCGCAGCGTGGCCAGCGAGAGATCGCCGGTCAGACGGTCCCAGTCCTCGCCGGCCGGCATCAGCCGATACCGCGCTCGTGCCGGCGCAATTCTTGCTTGCCCATCCGAGACCAACCTCCACGTGCCGGAACCATGATGATGAAAGGCACCCACCGTTCTGCGGATGAGGCTCAAGCAATCCGCGCGCCAGCTTTTCGCGCGCCGCCGATCCAGCCGCCCGTTGGGGCCGAGGGGCGGCTCGGCGAGCCGTGGGCCGGCATCATCCTGGCCGAGAGCGAAAGCCTGGCGCCGCGCCCGCCCGGGCTGATCGACAACCTGCGCGACGAGGATCGCCGCGAAGTCCTGCGTCACGCATCGCACCGCACCCTGAAGCGCGGCGAACTGCTGTTCGCGCAAGGCGATCCGCACGACGGCATCGTGATTGTCGATTCCGGGCGGATCCGTAGTTTCTACATCGCACCGTCCGGCCGCGAGATGACGCTGGCCTATTGGTTCGCCGGTAATTTCATCGGCGGCCCGGCCATTTTCGGCGGCGGGACGCATATGTGGGCCGCCGTCGCAGTGCAGAAGAGCGACGTCACCATGCTGCCGGGCCCGCCATTGCGTGCGTTGGCGGCGCGCATTCCCGATCTCGCGCTGGGCATCATCGATGCGCTGGCGTTCAAGGCGCGTTGCTATTCCGCGCTGGCCCAGATGCTCGGCACTCGTTCCATGTCGGAACGCCTGGTGCAACTGCTGCTGTTCCTTGCCAGCACGTATGGCATGGAAGAGAAGGACGGGATCGTGCTCGGCACCGCCTTCACCCATGGCGAGTTGGCCAGCTTGATCGGTGCGACGCGGCAATGGGTGACGATCAACCTGGCGCGCCTGCAAAAAGCCGGCGTAGTGCGTTACCACCGGCGCATTCTGCACATTCGGGATCCGGCACGGCTGATGGCGCTTTACCGCGAGACTGCGTGACGTGACGCCAGGCGGTGCGCCGCCGGTTGCGGCACGCTGCCTGCGCATGCTGCCCGCCGGCCACGCACGAGTGCTCGCCCGGCAATAAATCGACACCGCCGCATGACGCCGGGTGGTCTCGGCGCCGTAAGCGCGCGCAGCGGAAAAGCCCAGATCGGTGCGCTGCCATCGGACCGGAGCAGCGTTTGCTGGCGCGATTCGGCTCGCCGCCGCGACGGGTTCATCCGCATGGCATGCCCCTTGCTGTGAACATCCGGCAGACGCCCGAGGAGCCCATCCGGATGAACCAGACCGCCGCCATGTCCACCGCCCGCGCATCGGTGATGTCCGCGATGGAAGCGCGCGTCCTTGGCGCCATCACTGAACAAGCCTGGTTCGAACTGGCTTGCGAATTGGTACCCGCCGGGCAGCCTGCCGCCGAGAATCCGCTCGATCCCGATCTGCCGCACGGCCATGAGGAAGGCATCGCACTTGCGGTGGCCGACAAGCTGCGCGCGATGGGGTTCGACGTCACGCTGGCGGCGAAACGTCCCGGGCGCCCCAATGTCATCGGCGTCCTGGCGGGGTCCGGCGATGGGCCGTCGCTGATCCTGAACGACCATCTCGATACCTACCCGGCCGGCGATCCCACCGCCTGGACCAAGACCGACGGAAAACCCTATCGCCCAACCCGCCATGGCGACCTGCTGTATGCCCGCGGCACTTCCGATACCCGCGGCAATCTCGCTTGCACGTTGCTGGCGGCGAAAGCAATCCGCGACGCCGGGGTGACGCTGCGCGGCACGCTGCAATGCGTCTACACCGTCGATGAAGAAAAGAACGGTCCCGACGGCTCGATCTTCTTGCTCGATGAATACGGGCTGACCGGCGACATGGAGATCACCTGCGAGCCGACCGGCTGGACTCGGCCCGATGGCAGTTGGGGCATTGGAATCGCCGTCGCGAACAGTGGGAATTTCCTGGTCCGGATCGAAACGCGCGGCCACAAGACGCATATCTGGCGACCGGACACCGGCATCAACGCCGCCGCCAAAATGGCGCGCGTGCTGGCGGCGCTGGAGACCATGAGTTTCACCCACCAGCCGCCGCGCATGTACGGCGGCACGCCGCCGATGGTCACCGTGGTGCGCATCGGCGCCGGCGTGCCGGGCGAGATGCAGTTCACGCCGGATCGTTGCACCGCCGTGCTCGCCGTCGTTGGCATCCTGCCGGGCATGACCATGGCAACGGTGATGGCCGACATCGAGGCCAGGCTCGCGGTGGAACGCGCGCGGGACAACGCACTGGACGTCACCGCGGAGCCGTTCCCCAACGCATTGTTCGTCCACGGCACGCAGGAACTCGATCCGGAATCGGAACCAGCCGCCGCGCTGTCCCGCGCATACCGCGCACTGCTCGGCGAGGCACCGCAGATCTATCGCAAGAACGCCTTCAACGACACGATCCGGTTTGCCGAACGCGGCATCCCCGCGGTCACCTTCGGACCGGGCGAAGACGGCTGGCCGCCGATCAACGAATATATCGGCATTCAAAAATCCGTGGCGGCGACGCAGGTGCTGGCGCTGACGGTCATCGACCTGCTGGGGATCGACACCGGCAGGGCGCGCCGGTGACGCAATTCGCAACGATCCGCGACAGCATCATGCGCGGCGCCGGCAAGACCATCGGGCGCGACGCGGGCAACCGCCCGGCGCGCGCTGCCGGCCGTGCCGCCACGCAGGGCGCCGCATCTCGCATCACGCTGCCGCGCGGATCGCTCGAGCGTCTGCTGACCGCCGCAACGATCGCCGCATTGTTCTGCGCCTGGTTCCTGCTGACGCGATTGGAACTCGTCAACCCATTGTTCCTACCGCCACCGGCCGCGGTATGGCAGGCATTCATCACGACCTCGACCGAGGGCTACCAAGGCAGCCTGCTGTATCAGCACGTCCTGGCCAGCGTCGAACGTGTGCTGGCTGGCTGGTTGCTGGCCTGCGTGGTTGGCATACCGCTCGGCTTCCTGATGGGCACCAGCACGCGCATCAAGGCGGTGTTCGATCCGATCATCGAATTCTATCGGCCGCTGCCGCCGCTCGGGCTTTATACGCTGATCGTGTTGTGGCTTGGCATCGGCGAGGAATCGAAAATCACGCTGCTGTTCCTGGCCGCGCTGCCGCCGATCACGATCAGCGCCACCGAAGCGGTGAAAAGCATCGATCGGCGCTACATCACCGCGGTGCAGTCGCTCGGCGCCGACCGGCGGCAGTTGCTGCGCCATGTCATCGTGCCGGCCTGCCTTCCCGGCATCTGCACCGGCATGCGGATCAGCCTGGGCTTCACCTACTCCGTGCTGGTCGCGGCAGAGATCGTCGCCGCCACGCGCGGCATCGGCTGGATGGTGTGGGACGCGGCGAAATTCCTGCTCAGCGACGTGGTGATCATGGGTCTGATCGTGCTGGGGCTGACCGGCCTCGCGCTTGATCTCGTGCTGCGACGGCTCGAACGGGCACTGACGCCATGGCGCTTTATTTGAATCGAAAGGAGACAACCAACATGATGCGGCACATCCAGGCGACCTGTCGCGCAGCCTGGTCCTCTATCGCGGCCCGGCTGATGCCGGTACTGCTGGCGTTCGTTCTGCTGCCGGCCGGTCCCGCGGCCGCGGCATCGCCCGCGTCGATCCGGGTGGGCTATGTCGATCTGGTGAACGCGCAGATCATCGCCATGGCGCTGCACCTGACGGAAAAAGCGGTAGGCGTGCCGGTGACGTGGATAAAATTCGGGTCGGGCGGCGACCTCAATCGCGCCGTCGCGGCGGGGCAGATCGATTTCGGCGGCGTCGGCAATCCGCCCGCCGCGATCGGCATCACGCGCGGCCTGCCGTACGAGGGGATTTTCGTGCTGGATGAGCTGGGGCCGGTGGAATCTCTGGTCGCCCGCCCGGACATTGGGTCGCTGAAGGCGCTGAAGGGCAAGACGATCGCGACACCGTTCGGGTCCACCTCGCATTACGAACTGATCGCGGCGCTGGCGGGCGCCGGGTTGAATCCGGCCGATGCCAAGATCCTCGATATGGACCCGCCCGATATCTTCGCCGCATGGATCCGCAAGGACATCGACGCCGCCTATGTCTGGCAGCCGGTACTGGGCAAGATGCAGGCCTCGGGCGGCAAGATCCTGATGGACAGCGGCACCATGGCAAAGCGCGGCTACCCCACCTGGGATGTCGGCGTGGTGATGAAGGATTTCGCCGCCAAATATCCCGCCACCGTGGTGGCGTATCTCAAGGCGGAATGCCAGGCCATCGACTACTGGCATCACGAGCCGAAGAAAGCCGCCGCGCTGATTTCGAAATCGCTCAATCTCGATCTGACGGAGACCGAGCGCGAGATGCAGGGCACCTACATGATCCCATGCCATGAGCAATTGACCGCGAACTACCTCGGCACGCCCGGCCATGGCGGAAAATTCGCGATCGCATTGGTCGCGACGGCGAAGTTCCTGCAAAGCCAGAAGCGGCTGCCGGAGGTGAAGGACGACGCGGTCTATGAAGGTTTTATCGATCCCTCGTTCTTGCAGAAGGCGGTAACGCCGTGACGTCGGCGGCACGATGATGGACGCGCTGGTGACGGCGTCGCACCACGCTGCGGCGGGCGATCCGCCGCAGCGTGGCCGGGTGTCGGTGCGCGATCTTCACGTGGCCTACCCGGGCGGCGGGCCGGCGGTGGCGGGTTTCGACCTGCACATCGCGCCCGGCGAGTTCGTCTGCCTGCTTGGCCCGTCCGGCTGCGGCAAATCCACCGTGTTGAATGTGGTGGCCGGCCTGCTGCGGCCATCGGGCGGCATGGTGCTGGTGGATGACGCGGCGGTGGAGAAGCCCGGTGCCGAACGCGGCATGGTGTTTCAGCAACCGACATTGCTGCCGTGGAAGACCGTACTGGACAATGTGGCGCTGGGACCATTGCTCAATGGCCATTCCAGCGCCGAGGCCGAGCGAACAGCGCGGTCGTTCTTGGAACTGGTCGGGCTCAAGGGGTACGAGCATCGCTATCCCGCGCAGTTGTCGGGCGGCATGCAGCAGCGCGTGGGCATCGTGCGCGCCTTGGCGAATTATCCGCGGGTGCTGCTGATGGACGAGCCGTTCAGCGCCCTTGATGCGCAGACTCGTGTGACGATGCAGGAAGCGCTGCTGGGGATCTGGACGGAATTCCGTACCACGGTGATTTTCGTGACACACGATATCGATGAAGCGATCTTCCTCGGCGACCGCGTGGTGGTGATGTCCGGCGCGCCTGGGCGAATCCTGGAGGACATGCCGGTGCGGCTGCCGCGCCCTCGGCAGCCGGAGGTGCAGTTCGATGCGGGATACATGGCGGTGAAGCGGCGCTGCTTCGAACTGATCCGCGACGAGGCAGTGAAGGGATTCCGGCGGTAGCGGGCGCAATACTCAGCGTTCGACGAACGCGCGTTCCACCACGAACTGACCGGGCTCGCTGTGACTGCCCTCGGTGAAGCCGCGGCTTTCCAGCAGCCGCCGCAGATCGCCTAGCATGGCCGGGCTGCCGCACAACATCGCCCGATCCTGTGCCGGGTCCAGCGGTGACAAGCCGCATAGCTCCGCCAGCCTGCCGCTGGTGATGAGATCGGTGATTCGCCCCTGGGTTTCAAATGGCTCGCGCGTCACCGTGGGGATATAGCGCAGCCGCGTGCGCACCACGTCGCCCACCAGTTCGTGTTGTGGCAGTTCCTCGACGATCATCCGGCGGAATGCGAGTTCAGTGACCCGACGGCAGCCATGCACCAGCACGACATGTTCGAAGCGGTCATAAATATCGGGATCGCGGATCAGGCTCAGGAACGGCGCCAGTCCCGTGCCGGTGGCGAACAGATAGAGCCGCGTGCCTGGCAGCAGTAGGTCCGGCAGCAAGGTTCCGGTTGGCTTGCGGCCGAGCAAAATGTCGTCGCCGACGCGCAGGTGTTGCAGGCGCGACGTGAGCGGCCCGTTTGGGACTTTGATGCTGAGGAAGCTGAGCTCGTCGTCGTATGACGCGCTGGCAACGCTGTAGGCACGCAGCAAGGGGCGGCGATCGACCTCCAGCCCGAGCATGATGAACTGTCCGCTTTGGAAGCGTAGCCCGGGGTCGCGTGTGGCGGTGAAACTGAACAAGCGGTCGGTGAGATGCTGCACCGATGTGATCTGCGCTGTTGTGATATTGCTCATGCGACCTCCGGGCTTTGGTCGCACGATAGCGAGGTCGCGCCGTCGCGGAATCAAGAACATGCCGATGTGGGCTATAAGTTGCTGAATTGCTCACCCCCCTGTCATTGCGAGGAGCGCAGCGACGAAGCAACCTCGTTCGGCTTGGCGCACGGACGGTTCGCGCGACGCACCGACCGGGATTGCCGCGTCGCTGCGCTCCTCGCAATGACAATTTGCTCGCGTCGGCTACAGCAGATCGGCGAGCGACCCGCTGTCGGCCGTCACGCCGATGCCCGCCAGTCCACCGGCGAGTTCACCGCCCATGGCGCGCAGGCTCTCCTCGCGGATCAGCGTCACCAGCTCGCGCCGCAGCGCCAGGAAATCGGCTGCCATCATGCAATCCGGATCGCGCGGGCGCGGCAGGTCGATCGGCACCTCGGCCTTCACCTCGCCGGGCCGCGCGGTCATCACATAAATCCGGTCCGACAGAAAGATCGCCTCATCGATATCGTGGGTGACGAACAACACCGAAATCCGCAGCTTCTGCCAGATATTGGTGAGGATCTGCTGCATGATCACCCGCGTCTGGGCGTCCAGCGCGCCGAACGGCTCGTCCAGCAGCAGCACCTTCGGCCCGGTCGCCAGCGCGCGCACGATGCCGACGCGCTGCTTCATGCCGCCGGACAGGCGATCGGGATAGTGATCCTCGAAATCCAGCAGACCGGCGATCGACAGCAGCGTGCGTGCCTTGCTCTCGCGCTGGCTCGCGCCCATGCCTTGCATCTTCAACCCGAATTCGACGTTCTGACGCACCGTCTTCCAGGGAAACAGCGAGTATTGCTGGAACACCATGCCGCGATCGGCGCCGGGGGCGCGGATTGTCTCGCCGTCCACGCGCACCCGGCCGCGCGTCGGCGCGCGGAACCCGGCGACCGCGTTCAGCAGCGTCGATTTGCCACAGCCGGAAGGGCCGACGATCGAAACGAACTCGCCCGGCCGCACCAGGATCGAGACATCCGCGACCGCGGCGGTGACCTGGCCATCGGCGACATAATCGCAGCCGAAATGGTCGATCTCGATCAACCCCTTGGTGCGGATCATGGCGTCTTCCCTGCTCATTCGCCGGAGAGCCAGGGCATGGCGAGGCGGCCGATGCCGCGGATCGCCATGCTCGACAGCAGGCCGAGCAAGCCGATCGCCACCATGCCCAGCACGATGTCGGGATACTGGATCAAGGAGTAGGCTTCCCAGGTGAAATAGCCGACGCCCGACTGGCCGGAGATCATTTCGGCGGCAATGACCGAGACCCAGCCGACGCCCATGCCGACGGCAAGACCGGTAAACACCGCGGGCAATGCGCCGGGCAGATAGATTTCGCGAAAGATCGCGACTTCCTTGGCGCCGAGGCTGCGCGAGGCCAGTACCAGCACCGGATCGATGCGCTGCGCGCCGAGCACCGTGTTCAGCAGGATCGGAAAGAATGCGCCGAGGAAGGTGATGAACACGATGCTCTGCCAGTCCGTGGGCCACAGCATGATGGAGATCGGCACCCAGGCGATGGCAGGGATCGGCCGCAGCAACTCGCACAAGGGGAACAGCAGGTCGCGCATCGGCTTGTAGCAGCCGATCAGCAGGCCAAGCGGAACCGCGGTGATGGCGGCGATGCCGAAGCCGAGAAAGACGCGCTCGCAGCTTGTGACCACGTCGTTGGCGAACGCCGCCGAGGGCACCACCGTCAACGCGCGCAACGCCACGGTCGATGGTGCCGGAATGTTGTCGAAGCGCACGAACCATTCGATGTGGTTGACGCTCGCAGCCTGCCACAGGGCCAGAAAGACCAGGATGGTCAGGCCGCCCAGCAGCAGGGCGCGCAGCCGTGGCCATACGCTTGCGGCGACCCGCCGTCTGGCGGAGCGCGCCAGAGGTGCCGGCGGTGCGACGAGCGTGGCCGCGGACAGTGTCGGATGGTCGGCTGGCACGGACAAATCCATTGCGCACCTTCTATGCTGCCAGGGTGGAGAGCAGGATCGGGGGCGACGGCGGTTGGAGCCAACCTTTGAGGCAAGATTCTGGCTAATTAGTTGCCAACAGCCGACGTGATAGCCAAATTCTGCTCGATTCAGAAGATGATGCCTAAATCGTAGGCAGACTCAGGACATCGTATCGCCATCCTCCTGCATCCGACGCAGCGCCTGCGGTTGCAGGATCAGCAGCCGGCCACGATGGCTTTCCAGCACGCCTCGCTCGGCCAGACGCTTGAGGCTGATCGTGACCCATTGCCGTGTCGCACCCACCATGTGCGCGAGGTCGGCATGCGTGAACGTGCTGGAGATCAGTACGCCGCGTGACTCGGCCACGCCATACGCGTCGACAAGATGCAGCAGCAAGCGGGCGAGGCGCTCGGTGACCGATCGCGTGCCGAGCATCTGGGCCAGCGCGGAATAGCAGCGGCCCTTGAAGGCGAGGCCCTCGATCAGGGCGACCGCCAGCGCCGGCATCCGCATCACCAGCCCGCGCAGCGCCGATCCGCTGAAATGCACGACCACACTGTTTGCCGCGGCGATACCGGACCACATGTGGCTGCGCTCGCCGAACACTTCGGGCGCACCGACGAAATTGCCGTGATGCCAGTAGGCCAGCGTGATCTCGCGCCCCGACGGCGAGGCGTAGAACACGCGGATGCGGCCATGCTCGATCAGGTAGATGCCGTCATTGGCGGCACCCTGCCGGAACACTGTGGCGCCGCGATAGAACACGCGGCGGGTGCCCTGGTCCAGCAGCAGCGTGCGCTCTTTGGCGGACAGCGATTTGAACAAATTGGGCGGGCCGCCGATGAGCGACGGATGCTCGCTGAGCAATAGCGCGTGCCCGGACGGCGCCAGGGCAGGCGGGGCGAGCGGGGGCTGCGGGAGCGTCGGGCGGGTGGGTGACAGCATTGCGTCTGAAGGGCAGGCAAGCGGCGTACCAGGCTGGGCCACCGCGGCCGCGGCTCGATGCCCGCGCCTGTCGCTGTCATTGCGGGCCGCGGGCGAAGCAATCTCGGTCAGTAGATGGCACGCACCGTCCGTGCGCCCTCTGACCGAGACTGCTTCGCCTTCGGCTCGCAATGACATGCACTTCGCCTGCGGCTCGCTATGACAGGTGCTTCGCGTTCGGCTCGCAATGACAGGCACTTCGCCTGCGGCTCGCAATGACAGGTGCTTCGCGTTCGGCTCGCAATGACAGGCGTTATCCAGCGCAGCGGCCGATCGCCCATAGCGCGACCTTGCGCACGTCCGGATCTTCGTCCGCGGCGGCCACGCGCAGCGCCGTCAGCGCGGCAGAATCGCCGATCTCGCCCAGCGCCGCGGCGGACTCCTTGCGCAGGTTGCTGACCTCGCTGGCGAGCGCTTCGGCCAGCACGGGCACAGCCGCGCGGGCACGCAGCCGGCCGAGCGCTGCCGCCGCCTTCAGCCGGACCTGCCAGATCGCGTCATCCATGGCCCGGATCAGCGCCGCTTCCGCCTCCGGCAGGCGATTGCGGCCCAGCGTGGCAGCGGCTTCCTCGCGCACCTGCCAGGCATCGTCGCCGAGGCCGGCGATCAGCGCCTCGCCAGACGGTGCGCCGGGACGGGCAAAGACCAACGCGGCCATGGCGGCGCGCCGCACCTCCGGTTCCGGATCGGCGGCGGCATGGGCCAGGGCAGGCAGCGCTGCTTCGGCGCGCAGCCAGCCCAGCACGGCGACCGCCTCGCGCCGCACGACGGGATCCGGGTCGTTCAACGCGTCCAGGGCGACGCCGGTCGCGTCCGGCACCGCCAGTTCGCGCAACCCGCGCAACGCAGCGGCGCGCGCGAACGCACCGCCACGCGAGGCGCGGGCGACCAGCAACGGGGCCGCGTCGGCTTCGTGCCGCTCGACGAAGGCGGCGGCGGCGCAGTCGCGCACCCGCGGATCGGCATCGTCCAGCACGGCGATCAATGCGGCGGCGACCTTGTTGCCGGGATGGCCTTCCAGCGCCTGCGCTGCCGCTGCCCGCACCTCCGGCACGGGATCGGCGAGTCCGCCGATCAGCAGATCCGCCGCCTCCGCCTCCGGCATCTCCGCCAGCCCCAGCATTGCCACCCGGCGCACGCCGGGATCCGCATCGCCCGCCCGTCGCGCCAGGTCGTCGAGGTCGTCGGTGTCGGTGTCGAACAACGGCATGGTCAGCGCAGCAGGTAGGGAATGTTGACGGTGACCGCGCCGGTCGGGCAATCGACCTCGCACGGCATGCAGTACCAGCATTCGTCGTATTTCATGTAGGCGGCGCCTCGCACCAGGTCGATCGCCAGCACGTCCAGCGGGCAGACATCGACGCAGACGGTGCAGCCTTTCGCGGCGATGCACTTGGCATCGTCCACCACCACGGGAACGCTGGCGGCATGGTCAGCGAGCGGCATGTGCGTCTCCTGTTCTATTCCGCCGCGACCGCAGGCGCGTTCGCCGCGGCGGTGGGCGCGATGCGAAGGTGCTGGTACGCGGTCATTTCGGTCTGATCCACCGGCACCACATAGGGATCGACCGCGCGCTTGCGGTGCGCCATCGCGCCGTTCGCATCCTGGTAGAGCAAGGTGTGGCAGAACCAGTCGTCGTTGTCGGTGTCGGGATGATCGACGCGATAATGATAGAAGCCCCAGCGGCTTTCCGTGCGGTACAGCGATGCGGCGGCGGCCATGTCGGCGCAGTCCAGGATCGACTGCACTTCCAGCGCGCGCATCAGCTCATGCGGATCGCGCGCGACCAGCAGGTTCAGGTCGTCGCGGATCTCGGCAAAGCGCTGCTGCGCGATGCGCATCTTCGCGGTGACCTTGGGCGGCGCCAGATAGTCGTTGACCAGGCGGCGGGTCTTGTACTCGACTTCGAACGGCGTCAGGCCGTCGCTGCGCCGCGTCGGCGCCAGCACGCGCTCTTGCTCCTGCGCCACGAAATCCGCATCGGGGTCCGCCAAATCGACCTCGGCGCTGAACCGTGCCGCTTGCTCGCCGGCGATGGCGCCGTTGACGAAGGCGCCGAGCATGTAGTTGTGCGGCACGCTCGCCATGTCGCCGGCGGCGTAGAGACCCGGCAGCGTGGTGCGTGCTTGCTCATCGACCCAGACGCCGGACGCGCTGTGCCCGGCGCACAGGCCGATTTCCGAGATGTGCATCTCCACCATTCTGGTGCGGTAGTCGGTGCCGCGGCGGGCATGGAACCGGCCGCGCGAGGGGCGTTCGTTGCTGTGCAGGATGGTCTCGATTTCCTGCACCGTCTCCGGCGCGAGATGGGTCATTTTCAGGAACACCGGGCCGTTGCCGCTTTGCAGCTCGCGCCAGAATTCCAGCATCATCTGGCCGCTCCAGTAGTCGCATTCGATGAAGCGGTTGCCCTTGTTGTTGGCGGTGTAGCCACCGAACGGCCCGGTGACATAGGCGCAGGCGGGACCGTTATAGTCCTTGATCAGCGGATTGATCTGGTAGCATTCCAGGTTCGCCAGCGCCGCGCCGGCGTGATAGGCCATGGCATGGCCGTCGCCGCAATTGGCGGCGTTTTCGTATGTGCCGAACAAGTAGCCCGAGGCGGGCAGGCCGAGCCGCCCGGCGGCGCCGCAGGTCAACACCACGGATTTGGCGCGAACCAACAAAAATTCGCTGGTGCGGGTGTTCACCGCGATGGCGCCGCCGGCGCGGCCGTCCGGCGTGCGCAGCAGCCGCGTCGCCATATAGCGGTTGATCACGCCGATCCGCAGGCGGCGCAACTGGCGGTACAGCGCTTTCTTCACGTGATGGCCCTGCGGCATCGGCAGCACGTAGGTGCCCATGTGGTGCACCTTGCGCACCGCGTAGTCGCCGGCGCCATCTTTCTCGAACTTCACGTCCAGCCTGTCGAGATAGCGGATCATGTCGAAGCTGCCGTTGGCATAGGCCAGCAGCGCCTTCTGATGCACGATCCCGTCGTTGGCGATGGTGATTTCCTTGACGTATTGCTCTGGCGTCGCGTAGCCGGGGATGACGGCATTGTTCAGCCCGTCCATGCCCATCGAGATCGCGCCGCTGCGCTTCACATTGGCTTTTTCCAGCAGCACGACGCGCAGGTTCGGATTGGCTTCCTTCGCGCGGATCGCTGCCATCGGGCCGCCGGTGCCGCCGCCGATCACCAGCACGTCGGCGTCCACCGTTTCGGTGACGGGGGCGCTCATGCTGCTTGCTCCTCGGCATCGGTCGAAGCCGCCGCGGCGGCCAGTTCGGCCAGATAGGCAAACGGGAACACGCCGCGCGCGTGGCCATCGGAGAATGCCAGGTTCAGCGCGTAGCCGCCGATCGGCGCCGCGGCGATCAGGCGCGTGTCCGGTGCGGGTGTGACAGGTGCGCCGGACAGGTTTGCAGCGGTGCAGGCGGCACAGCGGCAGGCGCCGCGGAGCGTGGTGGCCTCGATCCGGTGTTGCATGCCGGCCTGTTGCAGCACCAGCACGCGTCCTGCCGCGGCGATCGTCACACTGTCCGGCGCTGCTGCGGTCTGCACATCGGCTTGCATGTCATGGTCTCCTCGCAAGGCACTGCAATCCTGACGCGGCCGGCGACGGACAGTCGAGCAACTAATGGCGTTGCATGGTCATTGTCGGCCCCATGCGCATCTGCACCTCGGGGGGCGCCATGGCCGCCATGGCGACCGCCATGCCGCCGATGGCCCGGTCGAACGTCTCGACCTTGCCGCCGTCGGCGTCACGCGTGGCCTCGCCCTTGGTCATGTAGGCAACGGTGGGATGGCCAGGCTGCACCACGAACCAGGCGTCCTTGGCAAACAGCTTGATGCCGCTGGCGTGGTCGTAGACATAAGCGGTGTCGACCTTCTGCTGCGATCCCGGGGCGGCCTTGATCGCCGCGAGCAAGGCGTCCACCGACGCCATCGGCTTCACGTCCTGGCCGACCAGCCAGAGCTCGGGCCGCATGGCGATATTGGCTTTCGGGTCGTGGGGCGCTTCCGCCAGCGCCTTATCGTAGTTCAGCCCAAGCTGCTGGTAGGCGGTTTGCATATAGGCCGGGTTGACCCACGCCTGCATGTCGAGCGGCGGGATGTCGGCATATTTCGCCAGGATCGAATGATCCAGAGCGAGCGTCTGGATCCACCGCGGCTTGAACGTCGGATCGGGATGCAGATAGCCGCCCTCGCTGTAATAAATGTAAAGCACTTCCTTGGGGATCATCGTCCACTTGGCCAGGTCTTCCGACGCGCGTTGCGGGTCGGCGGCGATCCAGTCCTGCGCCGCGATCAGCGCCTTGATATAGGCGACGACGATTTCCGGATATTCGTCGGCGAATGCCTTGGTCACCACGATGCCGTGCAGATACGGCACGCCGGTGGAAGCACCGGAGTAGATCATCCGCCCGGTGTTGTTGTACTCCATGAATTCCGACATCGGGCAGAAATCCGCATGCGCATCGATCTTGTGCATCGCGATCGAGGCGATACCGACCATCGGATCCTGGTTGACGATATGGAACTTGCTGATCGGAATGTTGTTCTGCTGCGCCATCAAGAACAACATGCCCCACGCGGCACTGCCGATCGGCACCGAGATGGACTTGCCTTCCAGCTCGCGGATGCTGGTCACCGGCGAATCCGCCGGAACGACAATGCCGTTGCTGGCGCCGTCCGGGTTATAATCGGTCAGCGCGACGAGATAGGAACGCTCGTCGGTCGTCGCCTGGAACCGGGCGCCGTTGACCACCAGCGGGTAGTCGCCCATCACGCCGAAATCCAGCTTGCGCGCCAGCATCATCTGGGTGATCGGCGCCCCGGAAGAAAAGTCGCTCCACTCCACGTCGTATTTCACGTCGGTGTATTTGCCGGTATGAGGCAGGTATTTTTCCAGCAGGTGGCGATTCATCACCACTTCGCCGGCCGGATAGGTGTCGGTGCACATCGACTGGTGGCCGATGCGGATCTCGATGGTCTTGGCCATGGCGGCGGTCGGCGCGATCAGCAAAGCGAGGGCAAGCGCAGCGTGGCGCAGCATCGTGGAACCTCCTGCTTGAGTTGCCGCGGTCACTGGGGTGCGGCCGCGGTGCGGATCGGGATCGAGACGCCCCGATTGCCGGAAGCCACGATGTCAGCGTCGGTTATGCTGCGGTGCAAGGTAAACCGCCCGCGGTTGGCAATTCCTTGCCTGTCGCGCAGTCGGCCGCCAACCCGCTACGGCCGGTGGCGCCGGCAGCGGCCAGAGCCCCGTGCTGCCGACGAAGCGGGCCGGCCAGCCATCATCCTGCCCGGCCACCGGCTCCACACCTCGCTGCTCGTTTCTACATCGACTCCATCAAGGTCGGCACAAAAAGCGGCGTAAAACCTGGGCAAATTCGTTGCGCAGTCGGCTAGGGTCGGCACAAAGCACAAAAAACCGTCGACGGCTCCTCCAGAATTCGAGAGGCAAGACAACGATCCGATCAGACGGCACTGCTGGCAGCGGCGTCCGCGCCCAGCGCTTGCAGGAAGCGCACCGTCAACGGATGTTGCGGATTGGCGAACACCTCTCGTGCTGATCCTTGCTCGCGGATGGCGCCATCGCTCAGGAAAACGACTCGGTCGGCCACCTCGCGCGCGAACCGGACCTGATGTGTCGATATGACCATCGTCAGGCCATCCTGCATTGCCAGTTGCCGGATCACTTCCAGCACTTCGTTGACCAGTTCCGGGTCCAGCGCCGAGGTGGGTTCGTCCAACAGCAGGACCGTCGGGTTCGGTGCCAGGGCGCGCGCGATGGCAACGCGCTGCTGCTGGCCGCCGGACAGATGCCGCGGCAGCGCATCGGCCCGGTCGGTCATGCTGACGCGCGCCAGCATTTCCATCGCCCGGCGATCGGCCGCCTCGCGCGCCACGCCATGGACCCAGCGCAGCGGGCCGGCAACATTTTCCCAGGCGGTCATATGGCTGAACAAGTTGAACTGCTGGAACACCATGCCCACGCCCAGATTCGCCCGTTCCAGCGCGACGCCGCGCGGCGGCAGCTTCCTGCCGTCCTCGCGATAGCCCAGGCTGCGGCCGCCGACGCGGATCACGCCGGAATCCCAATCCTCCAGATGATTGATGCAACGGAGCAGCGTGCTTTTGCCGGACCCGCTTGGGCCGAGCAATGCGATCACCTCGCCGGCCTGCACTTTCAAATCGAGGCCGGCCAGCACGATGCGATCGCCGTACTGCTTGTGCAGGCCGAACACTTCCACGGCTGTCCTGTCGCGTGCGCGCGACACGACCCGCCGTTGGCCCTGACAGACCGGGGCAGTGGTTTTGCCGCCGACCGGCGCCGATGTCACATCGGCCGGCCGGCCGGGCACTGGAACTGGCGGCACAATACTGGAATGGGCTCGCCGGCGCGGCGCCGGGCGGCGTCCCGGCAGCAACCTCGACAGCCAATCGCGTCCGGATGGCCGATCGAGGTCGAGCCAGGACTCGATCAGCAACTGGAAGCCGGCGAATGCCCCGGTCAGCAGCAGGTACATCACGCCCGAGGCAAAAAAGATCGAAAAGAAGTCGAACGTCGATGATGCGAGCTGGGTGCTGCGCAGCGTCAACTCCTGCACCGCAATGACCGAGGCGAGGGAGGAATTCTTCAGCGCCGTCGCCGCTTCGTTGCCCAATGCGGGCACGATGCTGCGAATCGCCTGCGGTGCGATCACCCGGCGCATCAGCACCAGCGGCGTCATGCCGAGCGCCTGGCCGGCCAGCACCTGCCC
Source organism: Acetobacteraceae bacterium (assembly GCA_035508435.1). Taxonomy (GTDB): domain Bacteria; phylum Pseudomonadota; class Alphaproteobacteria; order Acetobacterales; family Acetobacteraceae; genus JASHVB01. The sequence goes on from DATJNA010000159.1 coordinate 21,181, forward strand.
CGCATCCACACCGACTACGCCGGAGCGCAGGATTTCAGCGATGAACGGCGCCTCGTTGGCGGACAGCGCCAGGCCCGCGGCGGCGACCGCTGTCAGTCGCAGACCGATCCGCGGCAAGGCGTCGTAGGCGAACACCATTTGCAGGATCAGCGGCGTGCCGCGGAAGATCACGCTGTAGGCGCGCGCCAGGGCGGACAGCAAGGCAAACCGGCTGAGCTGCATGCCAGCCAGCACCAGCCCGGCCAACAGCCCGCCGACCAGCCCGAGCAAGGTCACTTCCAAAGTGACGACGATGCCCGTGAGCAAGTACGGCAGGCTGAGGTAGTGAACGAAGAAGTCCATCAATCGGTCAGCAGGTGCGGGGCCTCCTGATGGCCGGCACCGAGCGACCATTTGTTCAGCAGCGTCACTTCGATCCCGGCCTTTTGCAGCGCGGTCAGCGCCGCCACCACGCCGTCGCGCAGATCGTGGTCGGTCTTGCGCACCGCGATGCCGACGGAATACGGCAGCGTCACCGCAACCGCCTTGGCCAGCTTGTCGGGATAGGCCTTGACCGCCTGGTCCACGGTGTTGACGTCGTTGATGTAGGTGTCGGCACGGCCGGCCAGCAATGCCTGCACGCAGTCGGCGTTGTTGTCATAGAGTTGCAGGGTGGGTTCGGGCTTGCCGGCCTTCTTGCACACCGGTTCCAGATTCTGCACCAGCGGCACTTCGACGAAGCCGGTGTTCTCCGCAGCGGCGTCGCCGCACAGCGAGGTATTGATGCCGGTGATGTGCTTGGGATTGCCCTTCACCACCAGCACGCCGTCGAACACTTTGGAGTAGGTGATGAAGTCGGCGGCCTTCGCACGCTCCTTCGTCGCGTAGATGTCGGAGATGACGATGTCGGCCTGGCCGCTCTGCAGCGTGGTCAGCAGGGCGGCGAAGGCGACCGGCTTATAGGTGACCTTGAAGCCGAGGCAGGCGCCGAGTTCTTCCACCAGGTCGACGTCGAAGCCGATGTAGTGGCTGGGATCCTGCGGATCGAGCGCCTCGTAGCCCGGGGTGTGCGGCGTGAGCGCATCGACCAGCGTTTTGCCCTTCAACCCCGGATATTTCGCGTGCAGCGCGTTGCAGGACGCCGGCACCGGAGGCAGCGCGGTCTCGGCCGCGACCGCGCGACCCGGAGCGGCAATGGCGACCAGGCAGATCGCGGCGAACACTGCGGCGAACCCATGGCGGACAGACCGCGCGGCCATGCGCTCTTGGCCGCGCCGCCGGCATGCAACAATGGCTGAGGGGACGACCATGCGTACGACCTCCTTCTTGCAGGTTGTTCATTGAGTGTACGGTCGGAGGTCCCACCTCTTTAGGATGTCCGGGACCGACGCTTGCCAAAATCAATCCCGGGCAGGCGCACAGGGCGGTTTGTGGTCAGTTGCCGGCGTAATCTGCACAAATTATCGGCAGGCAAGGGCGGGCGACCCCGCCGCGAGTGCCCTCCTTCCAGACACGCAATCCGGGACGACCAGAGCCGACCGCCGGCCGGCATTGCTCGCTGCCATTCAGGCTCTGGGCCGGCACCCGCTATTTGCCGGACGCCGAAGGAACCTGTCTGAACATGGTTTTCGGGATGACCGCATGCACACCCCAGTTGCCGTCCACCACCTGGGTGATGCCGAAATCGACCGCGACCGACAGCAGCGAAATTGCCTCGTCCTCGCTCAACCCATGGGCCGTCATCAGGAACCGCCGTGCCTTGCGGAAGGCATCGCGCATCGCCGTGTCGAGCGAGGATTGCCTGTAGACTTCGCTTTGTGCCGCCGCCCCCAGATCGGCCAGGTAATCGGCGTGGCTGAAGCCTTGCACGATCCAACTCTCGGGTGTCTCGATCAGCGGATAGGTCAGGTCGCGTACCATCGGGGTTGCCTTCTTGCGGCTGTGCACGCGCACCCGGATCGTGCCGGTCAAAGAGCATTCGATCGCGGTGCCGCAGAATTCCGCATCGCCCTGCGAGGCATGCGGATCGCCGATCGACAGCATCGCGCCCGGCACGGCGACCGGCAGGTACAATTTCGCCCCCGCTCCCAGCCGCCAGTTGTCGATATTGCCGCCAAATGCCGAGGGCGGCACCGAGTCGAGCGGCTCGGGATGGTCGGGTGCCAGCCCGATCGTGCCGAAATGCAGCCGCACGGGAACATGCACATCTTGCAGCACCGGATGGCGTGGCTCGATCGTCGTGTGGTCCACCGGCACGCCGGGATAGTCGATCGTGTTGTGCACGGTACCGAACGGATCGGTTTGCGGCGTCCAGCGGTAGCTGTACGCCGCGTGGGCACAGGGACGGCCGCCGCAGGTGACGATCTCGTAGATCGTGATGACCTCGCGCGGTTTCGGTGCGGTTAACAGGTCGTCGTAATGCCGGCCCCACCAGACCGCGGCGTTGCTGCCGAAACAGCGCCCCGCGAAGTCGGGCGCGGCGCTCGGCCGCGGGACGATGTCCAGCATCTCGATTTCCAGCACGTCGCCCGGCCGGGCTTGCTCCACCATGATCGGGCCGGTGAGGATATGCACGCCGAACCCCTCACCGGCGCCACGGCCATAGATCGAGGCGTTCATCGGACCCGCGCCGCGCCGATCGACCGCCTTCGTCTGCGGCGTCCAGGCAAACACGGCCTCGGCATCGGCATCGCCGGCGATCATGCGTGCGGCGTCGTCGGAGGCATGCTGCGTCAGGGTCTCGATGGTGATGGTGTCGCCAGAGCGCACCGCCAGCGCCGGCGGCAAGGCGCTGCTGAAATAGCCCCAGTGCACCGTGGCCGGGGTGGCGCGCAGGTGGTGATGCGCGGGGTCATCGCCGCGTGGCACCGGGGGAGGCTGTGCGCCGCGCGCGGCTGACGCCGGATGGCGGCCGCCGGCCTGCGGATAGCCACGGCTGCGCAACAACTGCGCTGCGCCGGCCGGTCCGTGCAGAACGGCGTCGGCCCGATACGCGATGGGCGCCATGCCGTACTGATGGCGGAACGCCCGGCTGAAATGGGCCGGATCGAGAAAGCCGCAGCGAAAACCGATTTCGGCCACCGGCACGGCGGCCTGGGCCGGGTCGCCGAGCGCTTCGGCGGCATGCTCCAACCGGCGATGACGCAGGTACTGGCTGAAGCTTTGCCCTTCGTCGTCGAGCAATTTCTGCACCGCCCGCATGGACAGGCCTTCTGCCTCGGCGAACCGCGCGAGATTGAGATGCGGGTCGTCCAGCCGGCGTTCCAGCCCGCGCAGGATGCGCTGGCGCAGCGCGGCCCGATGCGTACGCCCGCCGGCCAGCAATCCCAACGCGGACGGGATGAGTTCCGTCAGGGTGACTTCCAATGCCGCCAGCGCGGTATCGGCCGATGCATCCATCGCCTCGGCGATGGTGGCGAGCAATGCGGCGAGCACGGGCTGCCGGCCAAGCCGGATCGGCGTCTCCGCCGCGTCGTCAGCGAAGCGCAGATCGAGCAATGGCAGCCGCAGCAGCAGCAGGCGGAACCGCCCGGACAATGCCAGCAGCGGACCAGCCGCGTCTGGCCAGCACAGCAACTCGCGATCCCGCACGATCGCCTCGCCCGGCAGGCGTGCCGTGCCGTCGAGCATCATGCCGACCCAGTGGTGCCCGCCGTTGGCACGCCCGGTGCGGCGCAGAAGCTGCGCCTGGCCGGCAATCAGCACGATCTCGGTCCGGTGCGGCGCGCAGTGCCGGAGCAATCGGCCTTCCGCGGTGCCGGAGCCGGCGGCGAGGCCGACCTGTGCCAGCGCATGCTCCCAGACGCTGGTGCGGCGATCCAGCGGAAACGGGTCAGTGCTGAACCACTCGACGCTCATCGATCACGCCCTGCTGCGATGCGGGACGCAAGCAAGGCGCGTGCCCGCGCAGCGACGGGGCGGGCTACGGTGCCGGCCGCCGTGCCGCCGCCGATGACGACCTCGCCTCGCCTGCCTGTTGATACCGGTCAGTCCGGCGGGAACACGGCGTGGCAGATGCGCGCGTGCACACCCTGGCGCCCATCGACCACCTGGGTGACGGCGAAATCCGCCGCCACGCTCATCAGGGAATACGCATCATCCTTGCTCAGGCCGCGATGCTCTGTCAGCAGGCGCAGCATATCGAGGCTGGCGTTGCGCATCGCCTGGTTCAGGTCCTCGTCGAAGCCGTGCGTCATGAAACTGTCGGCGGTGCGCAGCAGCGGCGAGGGAAAGCTGAAGTCGCGGCGGATGTAGACCTGGAACATCACGTCGAGCGAGGCCTCGATCGCGGTGCCGCTGATCTCGCCGTCGCCCTGGGAGATGTGTGGGTCGCCGATCGAGAACAACGCGCCGGGGACCTGCACCGGGTAGAACATGGTCGCGCCGGCGCCGATGCGCCAGTTGTCGATATTGCCGCCATGGCGGCCGGGCGGGATGGAACTGACGCGGCCGGCGGCGTCGGGTGCCACACCGGCGGTGCCGAGATGCGGCCGCACCGGCACCCGCACGCCGCGCAGCGCCGGCTGGCGGCAGCAGTCCCGTTCATGCGTGATCGTGCCGGGAACCAGGTACTTGCCGGGGAAGTCGTAGGCAAAGACGGCCTCGGCCGTCTGGCTGGCCGCGTCCATGCGGTAAATGGTGACCCGCTCCTTCTCGCCGAACTCGCGATAGAGGTGTCCCCAGTTGGCGGCCAGGTTCGAGCCGTAGCGCAGCCGCGGCGTCATTTGCAAGTAATGCACTTCCAGCATGTCGCCGGGGCGCGCATCCGCGACGAAGATCGGACCGGTCAGGATGTGGACCCCGGGATTGCGGTCCTCCGGCGGGATGCCGTCATAGATCGCGGTCACACCGGCATCCATCATCAGCTCCGGCGCATCGCCGGCGTGGTGCGTGATCGCCTCGGCGCGCACGATGTCGCCGCTGGCGATCCTGAGCACAGGCGCCAGCGCGGCGTCGAAATAGCCCCAATGCACGGTGTTCGGCGTTGCCGGCAAATCGTGCAGCGCCGGACGCGGCCGGGAACGTTCCGTCGTTGGTTCGTCGCGAAGCAAGGTCATGGCAATGTTCCGTTGCGGCACGGTGGACGGCCAGGCGGCACGTGCCTTCGTGTGGCTTGCGCAGCCCTGGGTTCGGGCCAGGGATGGTCCTGGAGCTGCCACGCAACATAGCCTGCGGTTCATCGGGCTGGTTAGCACGCCCCCGGCCGGAGCCTTGCCATTTCCCGTGCGGCATCCGTGAAAGCGAGGCGACAAAGCCCATTAATTGGGCAAATGGCGGCAATACAGGCTTGCATTTGACCCGGACAGGCCCGCTTGCGACCGATCCGATGGATGATGCGCAACCGACGCCGGAAGGCATCGCGGCGCAAACCCGCAAGGTGATGGACAACCTGCGGCGCGCGCCGAGCGGCGCAGGAGCGGGGCTGGAGCACGTTCTGTGCGTGCGTGCCTTTCCGATGGATTTCGATCGCGACCATGCCGGCTTCAATCGGGTTTATCCCGGCTGGTTCCCGGCCGATCGCCTGCCCGCCCGTAGCACGGTCGGCGTCACCGCACCGGCTCGCGGCGGAACCGTCGAAATCGACATGGTTGCAAAGCGCTGACGCTGCGGCATCGCCGCTGCCGTGGTTGCTGAGCAATGATGAGGGGTGAGGCCGGCGCTCGGCGTTTTGCCGCCGTTAGGGCTGCAACCCAACCACCGAGACCGGACAGGCAGAGATGATATTTGGCAGCGAGCCGCCCCGGCGGTACGTCAAATGCCGCATACACTCCTGCGACACGCGCCCTCTACGGTTCCCAGGATCAAACTGGGAGTCGAAGAACCGTGTCCGACATCACCGCCGACGCACCACGCGTGCGCCGATCGTACAACAGGCTCGTCAACAATCCGGTGCTGGAAGACTATTCGCTGCGCTATGCACCGAAGAGCTTCCGTACCTGGTCGTCCTATGCCGTGGCATCGGCGGCACTGGGCGGTATCGCCTATCTCGCGGATCAGGCCATCGGTGGTTCGCTGGCGGTGCAGTTCGGGTTCGCGAATGCGTTCTGGGGCATTCTCGCCGCCGCCCTGATCATCTTCCTGACCGGGATTCCCATCGCCTACTACTGCGCCAAGTACAATGTGGACGTGGATTTGCTGACCCGCGGCGCCGGATTCGGCTACCTGGGATCGACCATCACCTCGGTCATCTATGCCTCGTTCACCTTCATCTTCTTCGCGCTCGAAGGGTCGATCATGGCCCAGGCGTTCAACATCTATTTCGCCATACCCCTGCCGATCGGCTACGCCCTGGGCTCGCTGATCATCATCCCGCTGGTCGTGTTCGGCATGACCCTGTTGGCAAAGTTGCAGGTATGGACCCAGCCTTTATGGCTCCTGCTATTGTTCTCACCGCCCGTCGCGGTGCTGGCGGTGGATCCGAACGCCATTCATAACTGGGTCAACTTCGCCGGCAGTTCCCCCAGCAAAGCCGGGTTCGACCCGCTGTTGTTCGGCACCGCCGCCGGCATCGCCCTGTCGCTGATCGCGCAGATCGGCGAGCAAGCCGACTACCTCCGATTCATGCCGGAGAAGACCAGGTCCAATGCCGGCGTCTGGTGGTTTGCCGTGCTGGCCGCAGGACCGGGCTGGGTGATCCTGGGCGCGGCGAAGCAGTTGATGGGCTCGTTCTTTGCCTCGCTGGCATTCACCCACGGCACGCCGCTGGATCACGCCAACGAGCCGATCCAGATGTACATCGCCGGCTACCACTATTTGTTTCCCGGCTTCGCCGCACTGACGGTCGCGACGTTCTTCGTCATACTGTCGCAGATCAAGATCAACGTCACCAACGCCTATTCCGGCTCGCTGTCGTGGTCGAACTTCTTCTCCCGCCTGCTGCACGCGCATCCGGGACGGGTGGTGTACATCTTCTTCAACGTGGCGATCTCGCTCACGCTGATGGAACTGAACATGTTCGCGGTGCTGGGCAAGATCCTGGGCTTCTACTCCAACGTCGCGGTGGCCTGGATCGGCGCCGTCACCGCCGACCTGGTGATCAACAAGCCGCTGCTGAAACTCAGCCCGCACTACATCGAGTTCAAGCGGGCTCACCTGTACAACTTCAACCCGGTCGGCTTCGGTTCGATGGTGTTTGCCTCCATCGTGTCGATCGTCGCGTTCTTCGGGCTGCTGGGACCGGCAGCGCAGGCATTCTCGGCCTTCATCGCGCTGGGCCTCGCCTTTGTCGCCACGCCGATCATCGCGATCGCCACCAAGGGCCGCTACTACCTGGCGCGCCGCCCGTTCGACGACCGGCAGGTCAGCCGCGCCACGCTGGCCTGCACCAGCTGCGGCTACGAATACGAAAAGCAGGACATGACGAGCTGCCCATTCCACGGCGGCAACATTTGCTCGTTGTGTTGCTCTCTGGATTCGGCCTGCCATGACATGTGCAAGCCGGCCGCCGGCAGCGTTCCCGCCGCGGCACAAGGCGCGATCTGATCCATCCCGTCACGCGAGGCGCGGCCGTGCGGTCGCGCCTCGTCGTGATTCCAACAGGAGGTTCCCGAGATGATACACGGCGATATCGGCAGCAGCCGCGATACAGTGGGCGTGGCGGTGGTGAACTACAAAATGCCCCGCCTGCACAGCAAGGCCGAGGTGCTGGCCAACGCTCACGCGATCGGCGAAATGCTCGTCGGCATGAAGGCCGGCCTGCCGGGCATGGACCTGGTGGTGTTCCCCGAATACAGCACACACGGCATCATGTACGACCGGGGCGAAATGTTCGACACCGCCTCGGTGATCCCCGGCGCCGAGACGGAAATCTTCGCCGCCGCCTGCCGCAAGGCCGGCGTCTGGGGCATCTTCTCGCTGACCGGCGAGCGCCACGAGATGCATCCCGACAAGGTGCCGTACAACACGCTGATCCTGATGAACGACCAGGGCGGGATCGTGCAGAAATACCGCAAGATCATGCCGTGGACGCCGATCGAGGGCTGGTACCCGGGCGACTGCACCTATGTCTCGGACGGACCGAAGGGGCTGAAAGTCAGCCTGATCATCTGCGACGACGGGAACTATCCCGAGATCTGGCGCGACTGTGCCATGCGCGGCGCCGAACTGATCGTGCGCTGCCAGGGCTATATGTATCCCGCCAAAGAGCAACAGATCATGATGGCGAAAGCCATGGCCTGGGCCAACAATGTCTACGTGGCGGTGGCGAATGCCACCGGGTTCGACGGGGTGTACTCGTATTTCGGCCATTCCTCGGTGATCGGCTTCGACGGACGCACCCTGGGCGAGTGCGGCACGGAAGAGAACGGCATTCAGTACGCCCAGGTGTCGATCCCGCTGATCCGCGAGGCGCGGCGCAGCATGCAGTCGCAGAACCACCTCTTCAAGCTGCTGCACCGCGGCTATACCGGGATGATCAACTCGCGCGAGAATGCCAGCGGCAAGGCGGAATGCCCCTATGAGTTCTATCGCCGCTGGGTGGCCGACCCGGAAGCCGTGCGGCTTCAGGTAGAGGCGCTGACGCGCAGCGAAGTCGGCGTGGCGGACTGCCCGATCGAAGGGATTCCGGTGCGCTAACAGATAACCTCTCCCGCGCTCGCCGCGGGCGAGGTTTTAGTGGCTGATCATCCACGGACGCGAGCCGGCGCGCTTCATCGCCGGCGGCTTCGGCGGTACCCCTGACCGCGCGGACCGCGGCGCATGCGCACTGCGCTCGTTCACCGCCATCGCCGTCCGCCGCGCCGCGTCCATCCCCGCCACCCAAGGCAGCGTCAGCGAACGCGGCGATGGCTGCCCGCACGCCGGACACGGCGCGGGCAGGTCATAGTCCGCCATCGGCCGCCCGGCGGAAAACCCACCGCACCTCCCGCACGCATACTCATAAACCGGCACCGATCGCCTACGTGTCGGCAATCATCGGTACATCGACGCTGCCGTCGATGTACTTGGTCGGCCCGTCCGCTCCCGGCATGATGTCGAACGCGAATATCTCGGTCGGCAGGAACAAGGTGGCGCAGGCATTCGGGATGTCCACCACGCCGCTGATATGCCCCTGCACCGGCGCCGTCCCCAGGATCGCGTACGCCTGCGCCCCCGAATAGCCGAACTTTTTCAGGTACTCGATCGCATTCAAACACGCCTGGCGATACGCCACATGCACGTCGAGGTAGTGCTGCTTGCCCTGCTCGTCCACCGAAATCCCTTCGAAGATGAGGTAGTCCCTGTAGCTGGGCGTGATCGGGCTCGGCTTGAAGATCGGGTTCTTGATTCCGTATTTGCGCATCCCGTCCTTGATCACGCTGCTGACGCGCATGTGGATCCAGCCTGGCATTTCGATCGCGCCGCAGAACGTGATCTCGCCGTCGCCCTGGCTGAAATGCAGGTCGCCGACCGACAACCCGCCGCCCGGCACATAGACCGGGAAATACACCCGCGCCCCGCGCGACAGGTCCTTGATGTCGCAATTGCCGCCATGCTCGCGCGGCGGCACGGTGCGCGCGCCGGTCGCCGCCGCCGCCTTCGCCGCATCGCCCCGCATCCGCCCCATATGCGCAGTCGGGCCGAACGGCGCATTCGCCAGCGGCGGCACCCGCGTCGGGTTGGTGGCGATGAACTCCACCTCGCGTTTGTTCCACGTCTCCAGCAGATCCTTCGACGGCAGGCAGCCGATCAGCCCGGGATGGATCAGCCCGGCGAAGCTCACCCCCGGCACATGGCGCGAACATGTGAACAAGCCGGAGATGTCCCAGATCGACTTCTGCGCCAGCGGGAAATGCTCGGTCAGGAAGCCGCCGCCGTTCTGTTTGGAAAAGAACCCGTTGAACCCCCAGGCGTTGTGCGGGAACACGCCGATATCCAGGAAATCCACCACCAGAAGATCGCCCGGCTCCGCCCCCTCCACGCCCACCGGGCCGCTGAGGAAATGCACGATGCTGAGGTCGATGTCGCGAACATCCGCAGCGGAATCATTGTTTTTGATGAACCCGCCGGTCCAGTCGTAGCACTCGATGATGAAGTCGTCGCCGGGCTTGACCCTGGCCACCATCGGAATGTCCGGGTGCCAGCGATTATGGATCATATCGTTCTCGTAGGGAGATTGCGAAAGATCCACCTTGATCAGGGTATCCGGCATGGCCGCTCCATTGCTGCGACGACAGGAAATGGCACCCGCCACGGACGACGATCGGCGGGCGGTGAGCGATCGTCGGAACTGCGTCCGGGCGACGGAATACGTCATTTGCCGTATGGCGTCCGTCGCCGGTGATTTTTCGATGGACGGAAGCGGCCCAAGCCGGACAACATGGCATTGACAGGAGCATGACGCACCCGACGATCAACGCGGGCCTTGGGGAGGGGACGTGCGAACCCGACGCACGAGGAGGCATCACCCATCCCATGGCGCTCCGACAGCGGATCCTGCCGTCCCGCAGGGATTATAATCGCTGGGTCGCGAACCAGACGTTGGAGGACTATGCGCTGCGCTTCACCGCGATGTCGGCGCGGCGGTGGGGCGCGGCGCAGGTGGCGAATACCGCCCTGGGTGCAACCTCGTTCCTGGCGCTGGAGGCGATCGGCGGCGCCGTCACCCTGACCTATGGTTTCGCCAATGCGGCCGCGGCGATCCTGGCGGTCGGCGCGCTGATCTTCCTCACCGCGCTGCCGATCACCGTGTGCGCCGCACGACATGGCCTCGATATCGACTTGCTCACCCGCGGCGCCGGGTTCGGCTATATCGGATCGACCGTGACGTCGCTGGTCTATGCGACCTTCACGTTCATCTTTTTTGCCATCGAGGCGTCGATCCTGGCGACCGCGTTGCAGCTTTGCGTCGGCGTGCCGCTGTGGCTGGGCTATGTGCTGTCGGCGATGGTGGTGATCCCCATCGTCACCCACGGCATCACCGTGATCAGCCGGTTCCATCGCTGGACCCAGCCGGTATGGCTGGCGCTGAACCTGCTGCCGTTCCTGGCGATCGCGGCGCACGGCAATGTCGCCATCGCCGGCTGGACCACGTTGCGCGGCACCCGGGCGGCGGGCTTCGCCTTGCTGCCGTTCGGTGCGGCGGCCTCGGTGATCGTGTCGCTGATCGCCCAGGTCGGCGAGCAAGTGGATTTCCTGCGGTTCATGCCGCAGCCGCAGCCGCGACAACAATGGCGCTGGTGGCTGGCGGTGATCGGCGCCGGTCCCGGCTGGATCGTCCCCGGCATGATCAAGTTGTTCGCCGGCTCCTTCCTGGCCTGGCTGGCGCTGCGTGCCGGCGTGCCGGTGGCCCGCGCCATGCAGCCCGCGGTGATGTACCGCGTCGCCTTCGCCACGGTCCTGCCCGGCTGGGCGGCGATCGCCGCGACCGGCATTTTCGTTATCGTCGCGCAACTCAAGATCAACGTCACCAACGCCTATGCCGGCTCCATCGCCTGGTCGAATTTCTTCGCCCGCCTGACGCGCAGCCATCCCGGCCGGGTGGTGTGGGTGGTGTTCAATGTCGCCATCGCCCTGCTGCTGATGGAAATCGGCATGTTCTCGGCGATCGAGGGCATTCTCGCGTTGTTTTCCGTGCTCGCCAGCGCCTGGGTCGGCGCGCTGGTCGCCGACCTGGTGGTGATCAAGCCGTTCGGCCTCGCCCCTGGCGGCTTCGCGTTCAAGCGCGCGCATCTCTACGACCTGAACCCGGTCGGCGTCGGCGCCATGGCGCTGGCGGTGATGACCGGGCTCGCCGCGCATCTCGGCACGTTCGGCGCGCTGGCGCGGGCCGGTGCGCCGTTCCTCTCGCTGTTGCTCGCCTTCGCCGCCGCGCCGGTCATTGCCTGGGCCACGCGCGGCCGCTTCTATCTGGCGCGCCGCGCGCGGCGGAACTGGGAAGCCACCACCGGCGGGCGGGAATGCGTGGTCTGCGGCAACGTGTTCGAGCCGCAGGACACCGCGTTCTGCCCGGCCTATAGCGGGGTCATTTGCTCGCTGTGTTGCTCGCTGGACGCGCGTTGCCATGACGCGTGCAAGCCCCATGGCCGCACCTCGGCGCAGTTGCGGAGTGCGATCGGCACGCTGGTCCCGGCACCGCTGCGGCCCTACATGGACGGCCCGTTGCCGCATTTCCTCAGCATCTTCGGCTGCGCCACCGGCGTGATCGGGCTGATCCTGCTGGCGATCTACGTGCAGGCCGCCACCGGCAACCAGGTCGGCCACAGCTTGCTCGCCAACGCCATGTGGCGCGCTTTCTTCGTGCTGATGATCATCGCCGGCGTCGCCGCCTGGCTGCTTGTCCTGGCGCAGGAAACGCGGGCGGCCGCGCAATGCGAATCACGCCGCCAGACCGCGCTGCTGCTGGCCGAGATCGCCGCCCACAAGCGCACCGACGCCAAGCTGCAAAAGGCCAAGGAAGCTGCCGAGGCCGCCAACCTGGCGAAAAGCCGCTTCGTCGTCGGCATCAGCCACGAGCTGCGTACGCCGCTGAACGCGGTGCTCGGCTATGCGCAGATCCTCGACCTGGACCAGACCATTCCGCACCACCGGCGGGAGGCGATCCGCACCATCCGCCGCAGCGGCGAGCATCTGGCCGGACTGATCGAAGGCTTGCTCGACATCTCCAAGATCGAGGCCGGCCGTATCGAAATCGACCGCCGCGAAGTGCGGCTGATCGATTGCCTGGAGCAACTGGTGGAAATGTTCCGGCTACAGGCGACCAAGAAGGGCATCACCTTCAGCTTCGACCGCGCGGCGCAAGTGCCCGCCTGCGTCTATACCGACGAGACGCGGCTGCGGCAGATCCTGATCAACCTGCTGTCGAACGCGGTGAAATTCACCCGCCGCGGCGGCGTGACATTCCGTGTCTGCCGGCGTGGGGCAGTTACGGAATTCGAGGTCGCCGACACCGGTGTCGGCATCGGCACCGGCGATCTGCACCGCATTTTTGAACCGTTCGAACGGGTGGAAAGCGGCCATGGGCCCGCGGTGCCGGGCGTCGGGCTGGGCCTGACGATCACCAAGCTGCTGACGGAGATCCTTGGCGGCGAAATCTCGGTGCGCAGCCGTCCCGGCGAGGGGAGCAGTTTTCGGGTGCGGCTGCTGCTGGCTGAAGTGGCCCGGCCGGTCGCTGCGGCGCCGGTGCGGCGGCGGATCACCGGCTATCTCGGTCGCCGCCGCGTGGTGATCGCGGCCGATGACGATGCGACGCATCGCGCCCTGCTGGACGAGACGCTGTCGCCGCTGGGGATCGAATTGCTCACCGTCCCCGATGCGCCGAGCTGCCTGCGGCTGGCGGCCGAATGCCGGCCCGATGCATTCATCCTCGACCTGTCGATGCCCGGCATGGACGGCTGGCAGCTCGCGCGAGCGCTGCGCGAGGGCATGCACGAGACCGCCGTCATCATCGTGGTCTCGGCGCACCCCGACGATCCGGCCGCATTGTTCGGCGAGCGCCGCCTGCACGATGCGTTCCTCGCCAAACCGCTGGACCTGGATGCGCTGCTGCGAACGCTGGGCGGGCGATTGCGGCTGGAATGGGTGGAGGAAGCGCAACCCGCGCTTTCCGGCACTCTCGATGGGGTTCCCCCGCCCCTGGAACCGCATCTCGATGAGCTGGCGCACCTGGTCGATATCGGCCACCTCAGCGCCCTGCGCCTCCGCTTGGAGGAACTGGGTGCGGCGCATCCCTCGGCGAGCGGGTTCCTGGCCCGGATGCGCGCCGCGGCGGAAGCGTTCCGGCTGGACGAGCTGTCCGGCATGATCGCCGTCGCCCGGCGCGAGGCGGCCTGACATGTCTGCCTCGCCGGAGCCACAGGCGCCAACGGTGCTGATCGTCGATGACAGCCCCGGCACGCTGGGCTTTTTGACCGAGGCGTTGGAGCGCGAGCGCTTCACCGTGCTGGTGGCGCTGCGCGGCGAGCGGGCCCTGGCCACCGTGCAGCAGATGCGCCCGGACCTGGTGCTGATGGACGCGGTGATGCCGGAGCTGGACGGATTCGAGACCTGCCGCCGGCTGAAACGCATGCCGGGCGCCGGGACCATCCCGGTGATCTTCATGACCGGGCTGAGCGACACCGACCACGTGATCCGGGGTCTGGAAGCCGGTGGCGTCGATTACGTGACCAAGCCCGTGGTGCCGCAAGAACTGGTGGCCCGCATCCGGGTGCATCTGGCGGGCGCGCAACTGGTGGCGAGTGCCCATGCGGCGATCGACGCTGCCGGCCACGCCTTGTTCGCCGCCGGTCCTGACGGCAAGCTGCGCTGGGCGACGCCGGGTGCGGCCCGTCTGCTCGCGGGCGTCATGGCGCCCGATAGCGCGACGCTGCCGCCGTCCGTTTGTGCCCTGCTGGGCGAGCAAAGCCGACCCGAACTGGTGGAGTTGCCGGGCTCCGGCGTGGATGCCGACCGTGATGGCGGGGTGGAGATCTGCCTGGTCGGACGCATCGGGCAGGACGAGACCTTGTTGCGCATCGCCATCAGTCAGCCGTCGCAAGACGAGGCACGGCTGCGGGCGCGGTTGCCGGTGACGCCGCGCGAAGCCGAGGTGCTGATCTGGCTCTCGCGCGGGAAGTCGAACCGTGACATCGGCGATATCCTGGGGTTGAGCCCGCGCACGGTGAACAAGCACCTTGAGCAAATCTATGCGAAGCTGGGGATTGAAAACCGATCATCCGCCGTGGCGATGACGTTGCATGCGCTGGCGGCATGAAGCAGGGCCGGGGACGACAGGCGACCGGCGACGGGGCCGATCGGTCTTTTGCTGACGACCCGGACTGCATCTACCGCCTGTCCGCGCATCTCGGGCACACGCTGGTTTCCACCACCGAGATCTACCCCGGCCACCTGCGGCGCGACGGTGCGATGTGGCGCCACAGCCGCGACAACGTGCTGTTCGGTTCGCTTGCGATTCCATCAGGGTCGGCACAAAAAGCCACGTAGAACCTGGGCAATTTTGTTGCGCAGGCAGCCAGGGTCGGCACAAGGGTCGGCACAAGGCGCCAAAAACCGTTATATAATACAACGGCTCTTTGCGCGATCCTTCCCAAACTTCGGCAACTATATACTTGACGCACATCCTGCGGCAACTGAACGGTCGCTCGATTCCCTCTTGTCATACTGCTATAGAGTTTTATCCATTAGAACCAGCAATAACCATATATTGATATGCTCTCGGGCAGATTTACCCCCCGTGGGTCTCCGGCTATAACCGGAGAACTGAAAATCCCGAACTTGAATATAGCGGGAGAAGTGGTCTTCCTCGAGGATACGGGCGCATCGAATGTAGTGTTGATGCCACGAACCGCGAAAGCTCTGGGCATTTCAATGAGTGAATTGGGAGAACCCGAGGAAATAGAAGGAACAACCGGGACTGGAAAAGCATATCGAAGGCTAGGATTTATTGTGTTCCGGTCTA
>DATJNA010000160.1:0-77366 GCA_035508435.1 Acetobacteraceae bacterium
GTCACATTGCAACCAGGAAGCTCTAACACCGCGGCGGGAGCGGCCATTTGCCTACAACATGTGGCAGATCGGACTCAGTCCCGTCGGACGAGGCCCCGGCTGGAGCCCAGAATGCGACTCAATCACATTGAGAACTGCTGCGAAATAGCGGCGCGACTGGCGAATCGTGGCGCGCTGGCGTATCGCGGCGCGCTGGCGGATCGCGGCGCGCTGGCGGATCGCGGCGCGCTGGGAAATTGCGGCGCGGCGGATCGCGATGCCTGTGTCACTGCACACATGTCAGCGCGAGGACCGCGAGCGGAGCGTGGCGGGAAGCAGCAATCCGGGTCATCAGGGCGCACCGGCGATCGTGCGCTGCCCTGAAGCGGATTGCCGCGTCGCCACACGCCTCGCCATGACACGGCGGACACGGCTCTCGGACACGGCAGACCCGGCTCTCGGGCCTCACATCAGCTTCTGAATGTCCGCCGCCATCTCCGCCGGCGACTCGTCCGCGCGCAGCGGCGCGATGAACCGCCCGTCCGGCCCCATCACGTAAATGATCGAACTGTGGTCCATTGAATAATCGTTCGGTCCCGGCCCGGTGACATGTTTCGCGTAGTACACGCGATATTCCCGCGCCACCTTGGCGATCTCGTCCGGCGTGCCGGTCAGCCCGACCAGCGCCGGGCTGAATGCCGCGGTATATTGCTTCATCGCCTGCGGCGTGTCGCGCTGCGGATCGACCGTGATGAAGATCGGGGTCAGATCCTTTGCCTTTGGCCCCAGCCGCTCCAACGCCGCCGTCAAAGTGTTCAGCGTGGTCGGGCAGACATCGGGGCAATAGGTGTAGCCGAAATAAACCAGCAGGTATTTGCCGCGGAACGCCCGATCCGTGACGGTCTGCCCGGTACTGCTCTCGAGTGTGAAAGGTCCGCCGATCGCCGCACCGCCCGTGGCGCCGCTGAGCCACAGAAACACCCCGGTGCCAAGCAACAGCACGGCCACCAGCAAGCCGCCAATCGCATACAGGAACGGCGGCGGCGAGCGCCCCGCGCCCGGCTTCGTCGTGCTGCGCTCCACAGTGTTGCTCATATCCCGCTCCGGGCCGCTGCCAGGTCCCGGATTTAGAAGCGTCGCACCGGTGTCCGCAATCCGCGATGGCGGGAACCGCGCATTTGCCGATCGGCAAACCTGTCCCGCGGCGGCAGTCAGGCAGCCGCGTTCACCAGCGGCAGCACCCGCTCTGCCATCAACACCATCGACCGCCGCGCCAGATCGGCATCGCGCCAGTCATGTCCGGCATACAGCATGGTGCCGAACGGCCCCACTGCCTCGCGGAACGCGAGGAGCTGGTCCGCGACGCTGTCCGGCGTGCCGTGAATGATCAGCCGCTCGCACACGTCATCCAGTGTCACGCTGTCGTCCGGCAGATTGGGGTTGGGCTTGAAGATGACCGCGCGGCCGGCTCGCAGCATCTTCGCCAGCAACTGGCGGTAATAGAACCGGTACGGGCTGTCCGCACCCAGCGCATAGTCGCGGGCCGTTGCCGCATCGTCGGCCACGAACACGCTCTTCGCCACCCGCCAGCGCGCGGGATCGGCGGTGTTGCCGGCACTCGCGCAGCCTTCCTGGTATTTTGACCAGTGCGTCTGCACCCATTGCGGCAGCAGAAAATTCGCCGAGATGATGTCCCACCCATGCTCCCCCGCCTGGACAGCGCTCGCGGAATGCGGGCTCACCACGGTGGTGACGATCGGCGGATGCGGCTGTTGCAGCGGTTTCGGCAGCACGCCCTGGCCGATCTCCGCCATCAGCGTGCGCGCGGTGGAGATGGTCCAGTACTTGCCGCTGATGTCGTACGGCGGCTGCGACCGCCAGATCTCCAGCACTTGCTCGATGCATTCCAGAAACATCTCGCCGCGGCTGGAGCCGAGGTTGCCGTACGCCTCGGCATCCGAGGGCAACCCGCCGGGGCTGATGCCAAAATTGAATCGCCCCTCGAGCAAGTGATCCAGCATCGCGATTTCCGCGGCGATCCGGGCGGGATGCGAGTTCGGCAGATTGACCGTGCCGGTGCCCAGCCGCATCTGCTTCACCTGGTCCATCAGCGTGGCCAGGAACATCGTGCACGAGGTGATGTTCTCGGCAGCGTCGGTACTATGTTCGCCGCAATAGGCCTCGGTGAAACCAAGCTTGTCGGCCAGAATGAATGCGTCCCGATCCTCGCGCAGCGACGCCCGCCAGTCCTTGTTCTGTGGATGAATCGGCATGGTAAAAAAACCAAGCTGCATCGGATTTCCTTCGCGTGTCGTTCCAGCGCTAGCATGCGCGAGTCGCGTCTGCCAATGTGCGATCGCGCGAAAACGGAGGTAAATCGCCATGCCGGACAAGGTGGGCATCGTTGGGCTCGGCATCATGGGCGGGGCGATCGCCCGCAACCTTGTCACTGCCGGCTGGCCGGTCCTGGGCCACGACATCGACACAAAACGCTGTACTGAACTGCATGAATCCGGCGTGACGATCCACCCCGACGCCGCCGCCCTGGCGCGCGAGGCTCCCATTCTCTTGCTCAGCCTGCCGTCACCCGCCGCCGCGCTGGCGACCGCGCAGACGATCGCCGCCGCCGGGGTCGCCCGCCGCGTCGTCATCGAGGCCTCCACGCTCGCGCTGAACGACAAGCTGGCGATCGAAACTGCGCTGCGCTCCGCCGGGCATGTGGCGCTGGATTGCCCGATCAGCGGCACCGGCGCGCAGGCGGTGACCAAAGACCTGGTGATCTATGCCAGCGGCGACTCGCAAAGCATCGAGGCGTTGCGGCCATTGTTCGCCGGCTTCTCGCGCGCGGTGCACGATGTGGGCGGCTTCGGCAACGGCAGCCGGATGAAATTCGTCGCCAATCTGCTGGTGGCGATCCACAACGTCGCCAGCGCCGAGGCGATGGTGCTGGGCGTCAAATCCGGCCTCGACCCGCGCCAGGTGGTGGAGCTTGTCACCGCCGGCGCCGGCACGTCGCGCGTGTTCGAATTGCGCGCGCCGATGATGGCGGCACGCCACTATCAGCCGGCATCGATGCGGATGGAGATCTGGCAAAAAGACATGGCGATCATCAGTCAGTTTGCCGCCCAGCTCGGCTGTCCCACCCCGCTGCTGTCGGCCACCATGCCGATCTATGCCTCGGCAATGGCCACCGGCCATGCGGCCGACGACACCGCCGCGGCGTACGCCGTGCTGGAGCGGATGGCGGGCTTGTAGCGCCCGTCTGGTTCGGATCCATCGTCGGACGTTATCTGAGGATATCTCCGCCCGAGCAAGGAGTGGAGCACAGGTCGTGGAGCAATCGGGCTGGTTCGCGCCTCTCTGCCACGGCCGGGCGGGCGAATCCGGTGCGCACGGTGTCGCCGTAATTGACCCGGCTCCCCCCGCCCCCCTAGCTTCCCCGGCATGTCCGCAACGCTGCGCAACAACGCCGTCGCCGTCCCCAAGGCCTGGCCCTTCGAGGAAGCCGCCAAGGTCGCCGCTCGGCTGGAATCCTCCGGCAAGACCCATGCGTTGTTCGAGACCGGCTACGGCCCCTCCGGCCTGCCCCATATCGGCACCTTCGGCGAGGTCGCCCGCACCACCTGGGTCCGCCACGCCTTCACGGTCCTCACCGGCCTGCCGTCGCGCCTGATCGCTTTCAGCGACGACATGGACGGGCTGCGCAAGGTCCCCGACAACGTCCCCAACAAGGACATGCTGTCCCGCCACCTGGGCAAGCCGCTCACCCGCATCCCCGATCCGTTCGGCACCCACGCCTCGTTCGGCGCGCATAACAACGCCCGGCTGCGCTCGTTCCTGGATTCGTTCGGCTTCGACTACGAGTTCGCCTCCTCCACCGACTATTACGCCTCCGGCAGGTTCGATGCCGCCCTGGTCCGCATCCTGGAGTGCTATCAGAAGGTCACCGAGGTCATTCTTCCCACCCTCGGCCCCGACCGCCGCGCCACCTATTCCCCCATCCTGCCGATCCATCCGCGCACCGGCATCGTCATGCAGGTTCCCATGCAGCGCTGGGACGCCGACGCCGCCACCGTCACCTGGCGCGACCCCGACAGCGGAGAGCATTTCGAAACCTCGGTGAAGGCCGGCGCGTGCAAGCTGCAATGGAAGGCCGACTGGGCGATGCGCTGGTATGCCCTCGGCGTCGATTACGAAATGTCCGGCAAGGATCTGATCGATTCGGTGAAACTGTCCGGCCGCATCTGCCGCATTCTGGGCAGCGTCCCGCCCGAGGGGTTCACCTACGAACTGTTCCTCGACGAGCATGCGCAGAAGATCAGCAAGTCAAAGGGCAATGGCCTCGCGGTCGAGGACTGGCTGCGCTACGCGCCGCCCGAATCCCTGGCGCAGTTCATGTACAACGCGCCGCAACGCGCCAAACGGCTATATTTCGACGTGATCCCACGCGCGGTGGACGAATACATCGCGAACACGCAAGTCCTTGTAACGCGATCGGAGCCAACGGCGGGAACCGCACCCCAGTCTGCGACCACAGCTTCCACGCTGCTGCCGGAGCGCGAGAAGAATCCGGCCTGGCACATCCACGGCGGCAAACTGCCGAATCACGCCGGCAGCCCGGTCTCCTTCGCCATGTTGCTCAACCTCGCCAGCGTGGTGAATGCCGACACGCCGGACATCCTGTGGGGCTTCATCCGCCGCTACTACCCCAATGCCAGCGTCGATACCGAACCCTTGCTCGCCCGTCTGGTGGATCACGCCATCGCCTACTACCAGGACTTCGTCCGCCCGAAGAAAGCCTACCGCGAGCCGGACGCCGTGGAGCATGCCGCCCTGGCGGATCTCGCCGACGCGCTTGCCGCTGTGGACCCCGGCGCCGATGCCGAGACCATCCAGACCGTCGTCTATGAGGTCGGCAAGCGCCACCCCTTCGCCGAACTGCGCCATTGGTTCGCCTGCCTCTACCAGGTATTGCTCGGCCAGCAGGAAGGCCCCCGCTTCGGCGGCTTCGTCGCGCTCTATGGCGTCAAGGAGACGATCGCGCTGATCAACCAGGCCCTGCACCGCGACTGGCCGGAGCAAGTGAAGGCCCTGCCTGATCCGCGGCACGCCGCATCGACGGACTGATGCCGCCTGAACGCATGCCGCGTCCGGCCATTCCGCAGACCATGACAACATGGCTCCGCCAGCTTCCCACCATACTCGGCATCGCATTGCTGATCGGCGCGATCTACGTCGTGCAGCGCGAGTTCCGCCACCTGCGCCTGCGCGACATCGGCACGGCGTTGCACGCGATTCCACCCCGCGCGCTGATCTTCTCGGCCGGATGGACGGTGCTGTCCTACGCGGTACTCACCCTGTACGACCGGCTGGGCACGATCTACGCCGGCCACAAGGTCGCCTATGCCCGCGTCGCCTTCGCCTCGTTCTGCGCCTACGCGCTGTCACATAATCTCGGCTTTGCCGCGGTTTCCGGCGCCGCGGTGCGCTTCCGCCTGTATTCGCACTGGGGCCTGACGCCGACCCAGGTCGCCAAGACCGTCGCCTTCTGCAGCCTCACCTTCGGCCTGGGCGGCATGGTCCTGGGCGGCGCCATCCTGTTCCTCGAACCCCGCGCCATACCGTGGTTCGGCACCCACCTGCCGACCGCGGCGATGTACGCGGTGGGCGCGCTGCTGTGGGCAACCGTCGCAGGCTATATCACCTTCGCCAAGCTGCAACGGCGGCTGCGCTTGTTCGGCCAACTCGTCGACCTGCCCGGCATGCGGATGGCCGTGTTGCAGGTATTGCTCGCGACCGTCGACGTCGCGATCACCGCCACCATCTTCTACCAGTTGCTGCCGCACGGGACGCATCTGACATGGACGGCCTTCCTGGGCGTCTATGTCGCCTCCTATACCGCGGGCCTCGCCGCCAACATCCCCGGCGGCATCGGCGTCTTCGACACCGCGATGCTGCTTGGCCTTCACCCGTATGTTGACGCGCCGCGCATCGTCGGCGCCATCCTGGTCTTTCGCCTCTACTACTACGTCATCCCCCTGTTCCTCGCCGGCTCGCTGTTCGCCGGCAATGAGATCCTGCTGCGCGGCGGGCTGGTGTGGCAGCGCCTCGGCAACCTGCCCGGCGTGCAGGCCGTCGGCCGCTGGAGCGAGCCGGATTTCGCCGTCGCCACCAGCACCAGCTCCGTCGCACTCTGCGGCGCGGTCCTGCTGTGCCTCGGCGTGCTGGCACCGCAGACCGATTTCTCCTGGATGGACCCCGACGTGGCCGGCCTCGCCAGTCAGGCCGGCCAGTTCGTGCCGTCGCTGATCGGTGCCGGGCTCGTGGTGTTGGCGATCGGCCTGTCGAACCGCGTGAACCTCGCCTGGGGATTGACGCTGCTGTTGCTGGTGGCGGGCGCCGCGTTCACCGCCACCCAGGGCGACCGCCTGTGGGTGACCGGCATGCTCTTGCTCACCGCCTTGCTCGTGCTGCCATTCCGCGCCTGCTTCTACCGCCATGCCCGGCTGCTGAGCGGACCCATGGAAAGCAGCACGGCCCTGTCGCTGGTGGTGCTGGCGATCTGCTTGCTCGCCCTGGCCTTCACCCGCCCCTACACGCATCGGCTGCACAACAATGCCTGGTGGGCGGTGGTGATGTCGCGGGATGTGCCGAACTCGGTGCGGCTCGGCGTGGCATTGGCGGTGATCCTGGGGTTGCTGGTGATCTGGCGGCTGCTGCGCCCCGGCCGCGTGCGCTGGCTGCCCTGGGATGCGACCGCCCGCGACCGGCTGGCGGCGCTGGGGGTGTTGCCGCCCCGCCGGGCCGATGGATTGGTGCTGGGCGAGGCGGAACGTGCCGGCATCCCGTTCCGCCGCTGCGGCCGCGTGCTATTGGGCCTGGGCGATCCCGCCGGCGCGGAGACCGACCGGGTATCGGCCATCTGGCGACTGCGCGACCTGGCGCAGCAAGAGGGCCTGGACCCGGCTTTCTGGCGCGCCGGGCCGGGTCTGCTGAAGGTCTATGGCGATCTGGGGCTGACCGCCCTGCCGCTCGGCGACGACGGACTGCCGCTGCCGGAATCGCCCGATGAGACCCCGGCCGCTCTGCACTACCTGGTCTGCATGGCCGAGCGGGATCTGGGCACGCTGCTGCCGCTGCTGCCGGACCTGGCCGCCAACCACGACGTGCCGGTACGCGCGGTGGCGTAACACACGGCGGAACCCGCCATCAGCGAGCCACCAGGTGCGCTCGCAATGACAGTGCGCGACCCGTGTCTGCATCGCTCATGCCGTTAACCGGTTGCTCATAGTCTTCGGTGATAGTGCCGGGCCCCAGCCATCGGAGACAATGGTATGCTCGCACGTCGCCGGCGTTGCCGGCGCGCCGGCACCGCGCTGCCGATGCGTCCGCGCAACAACGGTCATGTGCTGACCGCCATGCCGCCGCTTGCCGGATCGGCGCCGCCATCCAGCATGCCGTCCACGCAGCGGATCGCATGCACGCGGGCAAATTCGAAACTCTGCGCATGCCGCGACGTCCGGTAGCCCGCGGCCTGCAACGCCCTCTCCGTCGCCCGCAGCATCCGGTTTGACAGCTCGATGGTGTCCGATACCGCGGCAAAGCGTGGCGCCAACACCGCCTGCTGGGCGTCCATGCCGAACTCCATCACGTTCAGCATGACCTGCAAATTGCCCATCGTGATGTAGGTCGCCCCCGGCGCGCCCAGCACCAGGAACGGGGTTTCCCCGGCGAACACGATGGTGGGCGACAGTGCGGAGAACCGCGCCTTCCCCGCCTCCAGCGACCCGGCACGACCCGGTCGCGGATCGAACACCGACATCGCGCCGTTGTACATGAACCCAAGCCCCTCGCTGACCACGCCCGAGGGCTGCCCCAGCGTGTGCGTCATCGTCACCGCATTGCCGTCGTGATCGACCACGCAGATATGGGTGGTGTGCTTGCTCTCCGCGCCGCCCGCGTTGAACCGCGGCACACGCGTCTTCTCGCCGCGCCGGATATGCTCTGCCCGCGCCGCCGCATAGTCCTTCGACGTCAGCGCCGCGACCGGCACAGCGACGAACCGCGGGTCGCCGATCTTCGCGTCCTTGTCCACCGTGGCGATCTTCATCGCCTCCGACACCACCCGGACGTAGTCAGCCGAATTGTGCCCCATCGCGCGCAGATCGAAATGCTCCAGGATGTTCAGCATCTCGATCAACTGGATGCCGCCGCCGGGCGGATTGTTGGTGGCGATGCGATAGCCGCGGTAGCTGCCCCACAGCGGCGCAGTCTCCTCCGCGGCACAGGCGGCGAGGTCCTCCATCGTCAGCAGCCCGCCATTCTCCGCCATGTCCACGGCAATGCGGCCGGCGATGTCGCCGCGGTAGAAATCCTCGGCACCATGTTTGGCAATGCGGCGATAGGTGTGCGCCAGGTCCTGGTTGCGCAGCACCTCGCCGACCGCATAGGCATGCCCGTTCGACTTGGTGTAGATCCGCCGCGTCACCGGATGGCGCGTGATGATGCCGATATTGCCTGCCCGTCCCGCCTTCGGCGGACCATGCCAGAACTCGCTGACATGCGGGCGCACCAGGAAGCCATGGTCCGCATACTCGATCGCCGGCTGCAGCAGTTCGCCCAGGCCGCGCGTGCCCCAGCGCGACAGCGCGGTATCCAACGCGCGCAGCGTCATCGGCGTGGCGATCGACTGATAGCCGATCTCGTTGACCCGGCCTTGCAGGATGAAGCCCCACCCGTCGTCCGCCTCGCGCTCGATCAGGTCCGCCCACATATCGGGCCGCGCCGCCACCGGTGCCCGCGCATGGAAATCGAGAATGGTGTGCACGCCGCGTCCAGGCAGATAGACATGCAGGCAGCCCATCCCGGCAATGCCGCACATCTGCGGATCGACCGCGGTCTGCACCAGCGCCGCACCGATCGCGGCATCCACCACGTTGCCGCCGGCGCGCAGGATGTCGATGCCTGCCTCCGCGGCTTCCGGCTGCGGGGCGGAGACCATGCCGTGCGTCATGGCGTATGCTCCTCGCGATGACTCGCGTGACGAAACTGCTGCCGTTGCTGTTACTGCTGGCAACCCGAACCGTCCAGGCCGCGGACCTGCCCGCGACCGAGGCAGAGCATGGCATGGTCGTCACCGCCCAGCGCCTGGCATCCGAGGTGGGCGCCGATATCCTCCGACAGGGCGGCAATGCGATCGATGCCGCGGTCGCGATCGGCTATGCCGAGGCGGTGGTCAACCCGTGCTGCGGCAACATCGGTGGCGGCGGCTTCCTGGTCGCTCACCTTGCCGACGGCCGCGACGTGTTTCTGGACTTCCGCGAGACCGCTCCAGCGGCGGCAACGCGCGATATGTATCTCGACGCCACCGGCAACGTTATTCCCGGCGCCAGCCTGCACGGATGGCGCGCGGTCGCGGTGCCCGGCACCGTGCTGGGTCTCGACACGGCGCTGGCGCGCTTCGGCACGCTGGCGCGCTCCGTCGTCATGGCGCCGGCGATCCGCCTGGCGCGCGAAGGCTTCGTGCTGACCCGGTTCGACGCCGACATCCTGCACCGCGGCACCGCGACATTCCGCAGCAATCCGCAGCTCGCACGCATATTCCTGCGCCCGGACGGAGCGCCATTGCAGCCGGGCGACCGCCTCGTGCAACCGCAGCTCGCCGCAACGATGCAGGCAATCGCCGCAGGCGGACCCGATGCATTCTATCGCGGCGATATCCCGCACGCCGTGGCAGCGGCATCGCACGCCGCCGGCGGTATCATCACGGCCGCCGATTTCGCCAGCTACCGTGTGGCGCAGGCGGCGCCGATCTCCTGCGCCTATCGCGGCTATGTCTTCCTCGCCGCGCCGCCTCCCTCGTCCGGCGGCGTCACGCTGTGTGAGATCCTCCAGGTGCTGCAAGGCTACGACATGCGCGCGCTCGGCTTCCATTCGGCCGCATCGGTGCACGTGATGGTGGAGGCGATGCGACACGCCTATTTCGATCGCAACACCTATCTCGGCGATCCGGCGTTCGTGACCGATCCGCTGAGCTGGTTGCTGTCGGCGGGGCACGCGGCCGAGATCCGCGCGGCCATCGGCCCGCACGCAACGCCTTCGCGCGATCTCGCGACCGGCATTGCGCCGCACGAGCAAAGGGAAACGACACATTTCTCGGTCGTCGACCAGGCCGGGAATGCGGTTTCGGTCACCTATACGTTGAACGGCGGGTTCGGCGCCGGCGTGATGGCTGGCGACACCGGCTTCCTGCTGAACGACGAGATGGACGATTTCACGACCCGCGCCGGCGTCGCCAATCTCTACGGCCTGGTGCAGGGTCAAGCCAATGCCATCGCGCCCGGCAAGCGCCCGTTGTCGTCGATGGCGCCGACCATCGTGCTGCATGATGGCCGCGTGTTCCTGGTGCTGGGCTCGCCCGGCGGCAGCCGCATCATCTCGATCGTCCTCGAAACCGCGCTCAACATCATCGACTACGGCATGGCGCCGCAGGAAGCGGTGGATGCGCCGCGGCTGCATCACCAATGGCTGCCCGACACGATCTTTGCCGAACCCTACGCATTGTCGCCCGACACCGAAGCGTTGCTGCGAACGATGGGCTATCACATCACGCAGCAGACACCGTGGGGCGCGGCGGAATTGATCGAGGTTGCCCCGCCGCAGCCGGGCGTTGCCGGCCTCGCCTCATCCGGCGACGATGCCGCCGCATCCAGGGCATTGCGGCAGGGGTTCTACGAGGGCGCGAATGATGCGCGGCGCCCGGCCGGGGCCGCGGCCGGATATTGAATCACGCGTTGGGCCGGCGCCTTCGCCGGTCTTCGCCTCAGGCAACGGTCGAAGGCACCAACGCCCAACCGGGACCGCCGCAGCCGCTTCCATCACGCAAGCACAAGCCGAGTGTTGCGCGCCGGATCGCCATTGCGCGCCTTGCCAGCCGATATGGTACAAGCGCACCGACGATCCGAATCGCGGGCTCTGCATGCTGTCCACCACCATTCTCGAGGCTGCCGCTGGCTTGCTCGACGCCTGCCGCTCGCGCGGGGTCAGGCTTGCCACGGCGGAGAGCTGCACCGGCGGCCTGATTGCCGCGGCCCTGACCGCCATCGCCGGCGCCTCCGATGTGGTGGACCGCGGCTTCATCACCTATTCCAACGACGCCAAGGCCGAACTCCTCGGCGTCCCAACGGACATCATCACCCGGCATGGCGCGGTGAGCGAAGAGGTGGCGCGCGCCATGGCCGCGGGCGCGCTGGCACGCTCGCGCGCCGATATCGCGGTGTCGGTGACCGGCGTGGCCGGACCGGGTGGCGGCAGCTTTGAAAAACCGGTCGGCCTGATCTGCTTCGGCCTCGCCCGGCGAGACCACGCCGTCATCAGCGAACGCCACATCGTGCCCGGCGACCGGACGGCGGTCCGCGCCGCCGCCGTGGCGCACGCCTTTGCCATGATCCGCGCATTGCTCTGAGGGACAGCCCGCTTCCCGAACCGCACAGGCAGCCGATCGCAATGGCCAACCCACCGCACCTCCCGCCACCGCCCGATGCCGACGCGCTGCATGAGGCTGCCCTGGCCTACCTCGCCCGCTACGCCGCGACCGAGGCCGGCCTGCTGCGCATGCTCCTGCGCCGCATCGAGCGCTGGCACCGGCTGGCGCGGCACGCCGCTGCCGATGATGGTGATGGTGATGTCGCGGCCCAGGCCGATGCCGCCAGGGCGGCGGCACGTGACGTGGCGGCGCGGCTGGCCGCCGCCGGCGCGATCAACGACGCCAATTATGCCGAGAGCAAGGTGCGGAGCCTGGTGCGGGCCGGCCGGTCGCGCCGGGCGATCGGTGCACAGCTTGCCGCCAAGGGCGTGGATCCGGCCACCCAACACCACGTGCTGCGGGAAGACGCCGCGGAAACGGAGCTGGCCGCGGCGCTGGTGTTGGCCCGGCGCCGGCGGATCGGCCCGTTCCGCTCCGGTGCTCCGCCCGATGCGGTCGGACGGCGGCGCGAACTCGCCATTCTCGCGCGCGCGGGGTTTCCCCACGGAATCGCCCTGCGCGCCGTGGCGCTCGATCCGTCCGAAGCCCAGGCGCTGGTGAACCAGCTTCGCCGCTGACGTCCGGTGCGTGACGGGACATCGAGGTCACGCGCGCAACTTCGACGCAGGCGCACAACCTCGGCGCACGCGCACAACCTCGACGCAGGCGCACAACCTCGACGCAGGCGCGCAACCTCGACGCAGGCGGGCGACGCGGAATTCTTGCTCAGGGCATCGACGGAGCAGCGATCACCCAACAATCCGCCTTTGCGGCGCGCATGTCGCTGCAGAACGCCGCGGCCGCCGCGAGGTCGGCAAAGCCGCCGGCCCGCAGCCGCCAGACCTGGTGGCCGTTCACCTCCGCCGCGCTGATCGCCGGGCTGTGGCCGCTGGTCAGACCAGGGTCCGCCTCGCGCAACCGGCGCCATGCGGCGACAGCGCGATCGGCGCTCGCGGCCGCAACCAGTTGGACCATCGGACCGCCATCCGTCCCGATGCCAGTCGGCACTGGCGTCGTTGTCCCGCTGGTCCCGGCCGAACTCCGGTCTCCCACCCGGACGCGGACCGCATGGCGCACCGCTCCGGCCCCCGTCGGAGCCGGGGCGGCGGCCGTCGCCGCAGCGACCGCGCCGCGCCGGCCTGCCGCCGCCGTCGCAGCGACCGCGCCGCGCCGGCCCGCGGCGGGCGTCGGTGCCGGGACGGCGGGACGATCACGGCCTTGGTCTGCATTGGTCGCAGCCGCCACCGGACGGTCGTCGCGGCGACGCACGCCGGGCGCGACCACGCCATTGGCCGCCGGAACCTGCTGTGGCGTCGGCAGCACACCCGTCCAGATATTCCCCGGCTGCGGCAGCAGCGGCTGCGCTTGCTCGTCCTGGTCGGTGACCCGTCGCAACGTGGTCTGCCGGTCCGCATCGCCGGGTCTGTGATCCGCGGCGATCGACTGCCCCGACCGGCCGACGCCAACCACGCTCGAGATCACGAGGCACACCGTTACGAAGGCCAAGCGGCGCACCGGCAACGTTCCCTGACGTTATTGCAGCCTACGATAGCATAAATTGTAACATATACAACTCGAAACCCGGCTTGGTAACGATCCCCCTCGCAGCGGGGCGGGCGCAGCCTGCGAGGCGAACAATACCGCACTCCGGTGGGTTGCCGGCGGCAGCCGAGGCGGCGCGGCCGGTCCGCCGCCGGCACTCGCCGCCCGGCACTCGCCGCTCGCCGCTCGGCCTTCGCCGCCACGGCGTTGTCGGGCCATGCCGTTGGGGCGGCCCTTATCGCCACAAAAATCGGCTGTTGCCGCGCGTCCCTTTAGCGGCTTGGTAACCAAAGCAGCAGACACTGCCCGCATGTCTGCCACGTCGTTTTGCGGTGGTTGGCTTCAGGCGCTGCAACGGCTGAACCAACAAGCCAGCCGCGCCTCGGCCCTGATCTATGGCGCCGTACTCCTGATCACCGCCGCCGTGCTCGCGATCAGCATTACGGTCTGGCACATGCGCGGCGAAGCCCTCAGCGCCGCCTTCGGCAACACCGGGAATCTTGCCATCGTGCTGGCCGAGCAAACCGACCGCTCGGTGCAGGCGATCGATATCGTGCTGCGAGACATCCAGGACGACGTCGCCGGCGACCTGCGCCTGGCAACCGAGGACGATTTCAAACGCTTGCTCGCGACCGAGCCCATATTCCGCTCGCTGCACAGCCGCGCCGAGCGCCTGCCGCAGGTCGACAACATCAGCCTGATCGCCGCCGACGGCGTCCGGGTGAGCTACTCCATCGCCTGGCCCGCGCCCCCGACAGAACTGTCGGATCGCGACTACATGCGGCACTTCCAGGCGCAGAACGATGCCGGCTTGTTCATCAGCCAGCCGGTCGTCAGCCGGGCCACCCACGTCTGGAGCGTGTTTGCCGTCCGCCGGATCAACGGCAAGGACGGCCGCTTCCTCGGCGTGATTCTCGCGGCGATACCGTTGCAGGTGTTCACCTCGCTGTTTTCATCGATCACATTGCCAGACAGCGAGACGTTCATGCTGCTGCGCCGCGACGGGACGGTCCTGGTGCGCTATCCGGATGCCCCCTCCCATATCGGCGGCCGGATGCCGGAGAAGTCGCTCTGGTACAGCCTGGTCGCCGCGGGCGGCGGGAAATATCAGTCGCCCGGCTATTTCGATGAGCAATCCCGCCTGGTCGCCGTCCAGCCGCTCGCCGGCTACCCGTTGGTCCTCGACGTCGGCACGCCGACCGCCGGCGCGCTGGCGCATTGGCGCCACCTGACAGTACTCATCGGCCTGGGCACCGCCTTCGCCGCCAGCCTCCTGCTGTTGCTGGTGCTGCTGCTGCGCCAGCAGTTGGCGCGACTGGAGCAATCCCGCGCGGCGCTGCGCCTGCGCAACGCCGAGTTGACCCGTGTCGCCGGCGCCTTGCGCGACAGCGAGACCCGGCTCGACGCCAAGACCCATGCACTGGACACCACGCTCGCCGCCATGGACCAGGGGCTGATGATGGTGGATGCGCGCGGCACCGTGGCGGTTTGCAATGCGCGTGCGATCGACCTGCTGGACCTGCCACCAACACTGATCGCAGCGCCATCGCCGTTCACCGAGATTGCCGCCCGCCATCCCGATGACGGCATCTTCGCCCTGATGCACGAGGCGCTGGAGTGTGCCAATGACCCCGCGTCCAGCCTGCCTTGCGCACCACGCTGTGGCGAGCATTGCGTCACCGGCGATCGCATCGTGGAGGCGCGCTGTGTGAGGCTGCCAGCCGGTGGGGTGGTCGCCACGTTCGACGACATCACCGCGCGGCGCCATGCCGAGCAACAGGTCGCCTTCATGGCGCGGCACGATGCCTTGACGCGGCTGCCGAACCGGGCGGCCTTCGTCGAGCGGCTGGAGGCGACCGTCGCGCAGGCGGGCCGCGGGGCGCTGGCGGCCGTGCTGTGCCTGGACCTCGATCACTTCAAGGAGGTGAACGACACCCTTGGCCATCCGATCGGCGACCGATTGCTCCGCGCGGTGGCGGACCGGCTCACCGCCTGCGTGCGCCAGGTCGATACCGTTGCACGGTTCGGCGGCGACGAATTCGCGGTCGTGCAGACCGACGCGGCGCGCGCCGAGGATGTCGGCTTGTTCGCCCAGCGGATCATCGAGGTACTGAGCCTGCCCTTTGACCTCAGCGGCCATCAGGTGACGGTGGGGGCGAGCATCGGCATCGCACTGATCCCGGCGGACGGCGCGGATCCGGACCGGCTGCTGAAAAGCGCCGACATCGCGCTGTACCGTGCCAAGGCTGACGGCCGCGGCGTCTATCGCTTCTTCGCGCCCGCCATGGACGCCAGGCTACAGGAGCGGCGCCAGCTCGAACTCGATCTCCAGCACGCGCTGACGCATGAGGAATTCGAACTCTACTATCAGCCGCTGATCGACCTGGAATCGAACAACGTCTGCGCCTTCGAGGCACTGCTGCGCTGGCACCATCCGCAGCGCGGCCTGCTGGAACCGGGCGCGTTCGTGCCGTTGACCGAGGAGATGGGGCTGATCGTGCCGCTGGGCGGCTGGGCGTTGCGGCAGGCCTGCCGTGAAGCCACGACCTGGCCCGATAATGTCGCGGTCGCAGTCAATCTTTCGCCGGTGCAGTTCCGTCATCGCGAGCTGGTGCCGATGGTCGCCGCGGCGCTGGAAGCCAGCAAACTTGAACCGTCCCGCCTGGAGTTGGAAATTACCGAAGCAGTCCTGCTGCAAAGCAACGAGGAAGTCATGGAAACATTGCATGGCCTGCGCGACCTCGGCGTGCGTATCGCGATGGACGATTTCGGCACCGGCTATTCGTCGCTGGGCTACCTGCGCTGCTTTCCGTTCGACAAGATCAAGATCGACCAGTCGTTCGTGCGCGACCTGCCGGAGGGCGCGGATGCCGCGGCCATCGTGCGAGCGGTCACCCGCATGGGCAATTCGCTCGGCATGGTCACCACGGCCGAGGGCGTGGAGACGGGTGAGCAATTGGCTCACCTGCGGGCGGAGGGTTGCGTGGAGGTGCAGGGCTATTTGTTCAGCCGCCCCCGCCCGGCGCGCGAACTACCCCAGCTCCTGCGCTTGCTCGGCCAACACGAGGCAACCGTGGCGGCGTGATCCGGGCAGGACCGCCAGCGGCGAGGCACGCAACGAAGCCAGGCTCCTCCAGCGCCGGGCGGCAGCTCGGGTCTTGCCGTGTGGTGGCCCGGCATCGGACCCGCTCCGCCGCATCCGTGCGGCCTGCCGGTTCGACGGTATGCTCACAAAGTCGAAGGAAGCGTAACGAAGCGTCACAAGGCGCGGGATGCTCCGCCACCGGAAGCAGACCGACGCACGAAACCCCTGCTTGGTGAATCCTCGCCTGCATCCCTGAAACTTCATCGCCAACATCAGGCAGGCCCAACGGCACACCGCCCGCGACGGCCCGCGGCCGCCGTTACACCGCGCTTCGTTGCATCCTTTGGCGCTGCCGCCTCAATTGCTGGCGGCAAGCACCGCGTCTCCCTATGCTCGCGCCCGCTATCCCTTGCCGGAGACCTTCCTCATGCGCCTTCCTGCCGCCCTGGCAGTACTGCTCTTCCTGGTGGTGCAACCCGCCGGCCTGTGCGCACGGGCCGCCGGACTGCCGGCACCGGTCGTGGAACCCGTGCCACTCGCCGCGCACCATGCGCTCTACCAGCTCACGCTGGCCAATGACCCCGAGGGCGACATCGTGTCCGCCTCCGGCACCATGGGCTACGAGGTGATCGATGCGTGCGACGGCTGGGCCGTGCGCCAGAAGCTCGACATGGCCGTAACCAACACCGACGGCCAGGACATCCACATGGTGTCCGACTATGCCACCTGGGAATCCAAGGACGGGCTGAAGCTGCGCTTCCACATGCGGCAACTGACCGACCAGGCGGTGACATCGCAGACCGACGGCGAGGCCACCTTGCAGCGCCGCGGTGGTCCCGGCACGGTTCACTACATCACGCCACACGACAACACCGTGGCGCTGCCGCCCGGCACGCTGTTCCCGATGGCGCACACCGCCGCCATCATCGCCGCTGCCCGCGATGGCAAGAAGTTCATCACTCTGCCCTTGTTCGACGGCACCGACGAGAACGGCGCCGAGGACAGTTCGATCGCGATCCTCGACTGGAAGCCGCCCTTCGCCGCCAGGTGGTCCGCCCTCTCCACGCTGCCCAGCACCCGCGTGCGCCTGGCCTTCTTCGACCGCAAGCCCGATACGATCCTGCCAAACTACCAGGTCGGCATGCGCTACTGGGAGAACGGCGTCGCCGACAATCTGCAAATGGATTTCGGCGACTTCGTGATGAACGCCAAGATGACCGAGTTCGCCCTGCAGCCGCACAAATGCTGAGCCGGTCGTCGCTGCCGTGCCCGTTGGCACCAGCCGCCCGCGGCGCCCGCCCGTGGCGGTCGGCATCAGCCGCCCGCGGCGCCCGCCCGTGGCGGTCGGCATCAGCCGCCAAACACGTCGCCCAGAGCGAGCGTTGCCGCGTCATGCCGCGGGCAGCACCCATGCCCGCATCGACGTCGCCCTGATATGCCCCCTGCCCTCAGCCGCGACGTCCCGATCGACCCCGACCACGCCGCGGTATTGTTCATCGACGTGCAGAACTACACCTGCCACCCGAATGGCGGCGAGTATGCCGGCCTGACCGGGGCCGAGCGCGACGCCAGCCATGGCGGCTTCTTCCGCACCTTGCGCGAGATCGCCGTCCCCAATATGCGCCGCCTCCAGGCCGCCGCCCGCGCAGCCGGGATCGAAGTGCTCTACACCGTGATCGAAGCCCTGACCAAGGATGGCCGCGACCAAAGCCTCGACTACAAGATCAGCCGCTTGTTCGTGCCACGCGGCTCGTGGGATGCGCTGGTGCTGGCCGACATCGCGCCAATGGGCGACGAGATCGTGCTGCCGAAAACCTCGTCCTCGGTGTTCATCTCCACCAACATCGACTATGTGCTGCGCAACCTGGGAGTGCGATCGCTGATCATCGCCGGCGTGCTGACCGACCAGTGCGTCGATTCGGCGGTGCGCGATGCATGCGATCTCGGTTACCTGGTGACCGTCCCCACCGACGCCTGCGCCACGCTGACGCAGGAACGCCACGACTGGGCGCTGCGCAACAACCGCGGCTATTGCCGCCAGGTGACGACGGCGGCGCTGGTGACAGAGATCCAGGCGGCAACCTGACCACCGCCCCATGTCGTCGCGAGGACCGCATCCGCGATGACCGCACCCGCGATGACATCGCCGCGGAACGGCAGCCGGACCAGGATCACTGCGGCACCGCGACCTTGCCGCTGCTGACCAGGAACAACTTCCAATCCTGCGCCGGGGTCTGCGACAGGTTCAGCGTGCTGGCGATGTAGGCGAGCCGATCGCGATCCGAGCCTTCCGCCGTGCAGAACCGGTCCTGGAGAAAGAACGGTGGCGTCGCCTGATCGTACAACCTGGCCTCCACCGTGGCCGGCTTGCCCGCGATTGCAGCCAGCGGCACCTGATAGCGCAGCGAGTCGTCGCCGCTGCCATTGCCGTAAGCGGGATCGTTGCCGACGCCAACCGGATCGGTGTCCTCCGCCATCTCGGCACCCGCCCCCAGCGCCTGCGCGATGGCAATGCGCTGCGGCAACGGCAGAAAGCCTTTCGGCAACAGCCGATTGTCCTTCAGCTTGGCGCAGATCGACAGGAAGCTCGTGGTCAGGTGCCCGGTCGGCTTCGCCGTGGCCCCGCATTGCGCGACACCCGCGGCCGGCGGCGCCGTCACCAGCTCCTGATAGATCTGCGCCTGGTCCTGCTGCGAAATCACCTGGTAGTGCGGCTGGTGCGGATCGCTGTCGGGATCGCGCAATCCGCTGCAATCCGGCTGCCACCATAGCTCGCCGGCGATCGGCTGATCGCGCTGATCGACAATGACGCCGGCGTTGTTGGTACGCCCCGACTCCCAAAGCACGTCGCCGTCCGCGTCCAGCACCCGGAAATCGACGAACGCGCGGCGGAACCCGACGCCCGAGGGAAACTTATGCCCCGTCTTGTTCGTCACCATCACCGTGGCACTCAGCGTGCCACCCGCCACCTGTACGCCGCTCACACCGATCGCCGCGGTGCTGTTCGCCGCTTGCCGGTAGATCGCCTGCTGCGTCAGGGCGAGGGGCGGCAGGCCCATGCTGCCCAGCATCGGATCCTGCACCGCGATGCCCAGCATCTCGCTGAACTGTTGCGCCATATCGATCAGGAACACGTTCAGCCCGACCAGCGTGTGACGCGAGAAGCCCTCGCGCACCGGCAGGTCGATGTCCTTGCCGGGCAGGCCGTTCTCGACCTGCGGGAAGTCGCTGTTCTCCTGGATGCTGGCGATCTTGCTGCGGAACTTTTGCCCCGCGCTGTCAGTGCTCGGCATGTGGCAGCCCTGGCACGACTGCGCCAGCGGCCCCTCCCCCGAGGGCAGCTTTCCGTCCGGCGTTGCCCCGGTGCGGTAGGCGCTGAACGCCCATTCCGGGTAGGTCGTTTGCTCATAACTATACCCAAGCGTCTGGCTGCCTCGCAGCACCGGCAGGTGCACCGTATGGCAGGTGCCGCACAGTTCGGCGCTGGTTATGACGGTGGCGCTGTCCTCCGGCTTGATGCCGAGCGCGTGCTGCATCGGCACCTGCCGTGGATCGTTGAACGGACCGCCAAGCCGGTCGGTCGCGCCGATGAAAAAACTGCCGGTGAACGTGCGGGCGAAGCCGGTATTCTCCGGATTCAGCAACTCCTGCCGCTGCGCCACGCAGCGATTCTGCGGCGCGCCCTGGTACTTTGCCGTCGCCGCCTTGCCCAGCACCATGTGGTGACACGCGGTGCAGGACACCCCATCGCGCCCCAGCGCGGCGAGCGGCGCCAACGGCGCTGTCGGGTTGTTGTCGGGATACGGCACCGCATTCAGCGTCGCGCGCAGGAACTCGGGACACGGTGCGGTGGCGGGACTGTCGATCGCCGCCTGCCGCTGCCCCAGGATGCCGTGGCAGCCAAGGCAGGTGTCCTGCACCTTCGGCGACAGCGCGGCATGGAACGTCTGGGTCTCGCTGGCAAGCTGGGCGAAGAAGATCGGGTCGCGCCCCGCCAGACCCATCGGACTGGTGCGCCAGGTCCCGTACGGCGACAGGTTGAGCACGGTCCCGTCACCCGACGGCGCGGTCATCTCGTATTGCAGCCCGGTGCCGCCCGCGGTGTGGCAACCGACGCATTGATCCGACGTGACAAAGGCGCTGTGCGCGTCGGGACCGCCGCCCGGAATCCAGGTGTGGTCATAGGACTGCGACGGCATGTCGAGCGTCGCCGGCGCGGCGAGTACCGCCGCCGACGGCGGACGCAGGGCGCGCAGGAAGGCCAGGCTCGCGATACCGGGCAACTGCACCACCTTTGCCTCGGCCTCCCGCCGCGCCCGCTGGTGCACCAGGACATGCGAAAAGCGGGTGATGACCTGGCTGGATTGCTGCTGGAAGAAATCCTCGCTGAGGAAATTCAGGAACGTGCCTGGCTCGCCCTTGATGTTGGCGAGACTGGCAAAGGTCTGATTGTCCACCGCCGAGGCGTGGCAGTTCAGGCAGTATTGCCCGAACCCGGCGAGCGCCGGCGAGTTGCTGGCGGGCGCCGGCCAGTCCGGCGTGTAGCCGGCCCAGCCGACCGCGGCCCAGAACCAGCCGTCGGCGGCCGCGGCGCTATCCCGCACCATCACCGCCATGCCCTGCGAGTTCGGCCGCAGCTTGAGCAAATCCGGGATGCGGCAGGCCGAGGCGGGCGGCGGGCTGTACATCTCCTTCACCATCATCGCGCCATCGGGAATCGGCGCGGGATGCGCCGGGGTCTTCGCCGGATCGCTCGGGCGATTGGCATGCAGCCACGCCATCATCTCCGGCGAGTACCAGATCAGCACCGGGGCGTGCGTGCCGTTGTAGCTGCCGGACCATGCGCCGTTGGCGAGCGTGGCGATGAACGGTCCGGTGTCGCGCACCGTCTTGTCCATCTGCCAGCCGGCCGCGAAGTTGCGGTGGCACATGGCCGTGACGTAGGTGTTGAGCGCGGCCTCGTATTGGTCGAGCGGCAGAGCGCCGGGCTGGCGCACGATCGGGTCCAGTTTGGCGCACAATGCGAGGTCGGTCGGAACCTGCGGCGTGGCTTGCTCGTCGGCGCAGAGACTCGCCGCTATGGAGGGTACCGCGAAGCCCGCGATACAGACCAACACCCCGATACAGACCAACACCCCGGTGCAGGCGAACAACCCGGTGCAGACGAACACCCGGGCGATGAAACCGGGCAAGCCGAAGCGACGCCGGCACAGCATGGATCGTCCCCCCAGGACGCCGCCTTGACGCGGCAGCAGGTGGATCCCTGCCACGCACCAACAAAATGATGCAAGGGAAATTCGTTATTCTACTGCAAATTGTGCCCGCCGGCGTCTGACACCGTCACGCCCGGACTGCCGCAACGCCTCCGGCCGCAAGCCACAGAGCCATCAGCGGGGCACGTCAGTGACGCAGCGGGTTGAGGTTCGCATTGAGCCGGATCCCCGCCGTCCCCACCACGATCTTCGTCGCCTTGCAGTCGTGCAGGTGAGAAGCCCGCAGCGTCTGCCCATTGTTCAGGTGCACCTCCACCGAGTCCAGACACTCCTGCCGCGGCACCACGATCGCCCGCGCCTGGTTGCGCTCTATCGGCGCGTAGGTCAGCACCCGCTTCCTGCCGTCGGTCATCTGCGCTTCCGCCGACGTGATGACCTGTCCGCTCTGGTTGGTCAGCGAGAGCGACCGCATCTGCTGGCCCGGCGAGCCCAACGGCGCGGCCGGCAACTGCTGCGCCAGCGCCGAACCGCCAGCAAGCATCAGCCACACCGTCAGCAGCATACGCGTCATCGACCGTACCTCCCGCGGCAGAACGCCGGGCCAGCGTACCGGTTCTGCCGCCGCACGGGTGATCAGCACCCGGTGATCGAGACGCATCACCAACCTGACGGGTCACCCCCGCGTTTGAACCGCGGGGAAGCAGTCCAGGGTGTCGATCTGACGATTGTGAGAATCGGGTGGGTCTTCATGCTGCCGGTTCCGCCTGCCGCCGGGCATCCGGCCAAACCCGCTGACCGTGCCGATGCCGCGTGCCTGCGGCAGCCGGAAGCGGCTGCAGAGTCGATCGAAGCGCGTCGTCCGGCCGACGGGCACGCCACGGCAGTGCGGCGATTTTGCGTCCGCAGCGACTCTGCGGTGCCGCAGCGATTTTGCACGACCGCGGCGATTTTGCACGACCGCGGCGATCTTGCGGTGCCGCGGCGATCTTGCGGTGCCGCAGCGATTTTGCGTTGCTCGCTCGGTGCCCGGGCGGTAGTCTCAGCGCGCCGAGCCGCGGGATTAATGACCGGCGAGGCGCGCCGTCGCCATGGGGGAAACATCGATGTCTGGAACAATCGCCAGGTACTCCAACAAGCCGCTGGCGCAGATCTACAAGAAAGAGTGGGAAGTCATCGGTCCGCTGACGGAGGACAAGGCGGATCTCTACGAGTTCTATGGCAACCAGCTCCGAACCGAGTGGCGCAAGCCGATCGACTCGCTGGAGCCGGATCTGACCGAAGTCATGCGCAACTCGCAAACCCTGACCGGAGGCCAGGCTCCGGTGTTGCTGCAAGGCGTGCAGTACAAGATGCTGCAACGTCTGACCACCGTGATCGCGCAGGCAGCGTTCGGGAACGGTTCGCAGATCAGCGAGCTTTTCAAGAACGTCAAAGTGGGCGGGCGGGACTATCGGGGACAGATGACGGTTCTACAGTTCATGCAACTGGATCCGGGCAACCAGTTGGCCGTGATCGACCAGGCTTGGGAGAAGGTCTGCGCGAAGAAGCCGTACAACAAGAAAACCAGCGAGATGTGCGAGCCCACGGGCGCGCCCAGCGCAACCGGCCTGGAATGCCTGCCGAGCGCGGTGATCCCCAAATCCGGCGGCTACGACGTTTTCAAGAGTCCGGACGCACCAAACGGCAAGCCGTTCAACACGCTCGGCATCGGGTTTCGCGTCGAGGGTTCGGTCAGCGGCAAGGATATCCAGCGCGTGCAGCGCAGTGGCATGGTCCCCCTGGTCAAGGTGCCGGCCTTGATACTGAGCATTCGCGGCTTCGAGGTCGACGGCACGGTGGTCGCGCGCGATACCACCTGCGCGCGCTTCTGGGAACGCAAGCACGACATCTTCAATGAGTCCGCCGTGTGCGTGACGCGCAATTTCTTTGGCGCGACCGCGTTCCCTCTGCGCGACAGCAAAAGCGACGACGTGGTGCTCTGGGCCGTCGACGTGCTGGGCCTGACGGGCTGCGACACCGAGGACCACCAGGTCCAACTCGGCGGCGAGCAATGGCGTCCCGGCGAGAAGGCGTACGAGCAGGTCCCGGCGAATTGCCTGGTAGCCTACGTCGTGATCCAGCGCACCGGGTTGGGCCCGGACGGCAAGGGCTGGAAGTTCGCAATCGATTCCCAGGCGCAGTGGACGATGTCGAGCTACTGGGATGCCAAGGGGCGCTACGGCCCGGTGAAGCGCTATATCGACGGCCTGCTGACGGCCTGGCGTGGCAAGGAGCATGCCTTGCCGCAAACCATGGATTTCGCCAACAAGTAGCCCCCAGTCGTCGGCGTCGCACTGCCGTCGCCGGCTTGCTCGAGGTAAGTGCCAGGCCCCGGCCTTCGGCTTGACCGGTCACCTGGAGTAGTCTTGCCAACTACTGTACGGCGCTGTACAGTTACTCGGCAACCAGGAGTCTCGCCGTCGTGTTACGCAAAGGCGCGGAGGAAGCGCGCAGTCAGCTCCCAGGCCTGCTGGAGGCGGCTGAGAAGGGCCAAGCGACGGTGATTACCAGGCATGGCCGTGCGATCGCAGCGTTGGTTCCAATCGAGGCGTATGGTCTTGCCGCTCGCCAGCAGCCGCTGCTGCCCGTAGCTGGGACTGGCCGTGGGCTGTGGGGAAAGGACAGCGGCCGCATGCTGCGAAACCTGCGTGACGAATGGGACCGTTAGACCTCGGCAATCTGCCGCATGGTGCGCTGGTATTGGTCGATTCCGCACCGATCATCTACCTGCTTGAGGGCCACCCGAGATTCGCACCGCGGTTCAAACCGGTCTTTGCAGCGCACGGGGCCGGAGAGCTGCGTTTCGCCGTAACGACCATCACGATTGCCGAGGTATTGACCGGGCCGTTACAGGCAAGCGATGAGGCGCTGGCGCGACGTTACCGCGCCATCCTCGAATCCTGGCAACCGATCGCGCTCGATATTGACATCGCGGAAAGTGCCGCCCGACTGCGGGCGTCACTCCACCTCAAGCTGGCAGACGCCGTTCAAGCCGCGAGTGCCTTGGCGATCAACGCCGCCGCGCTGGTCACCCATGACCGCGATTTCTCGCAGGTGCGTTCGCTGCGGATCATTTCCTGAGGCGTCATGTGGTGGCGAAAGCACGGATCTTCCTGGTTGAGCCGCATGCTTTGGCCGCCGATCGGTGCCGCGCCGTTGTAGTTTCGCCATCCCCTTGCGAGTCCGATGCACAGGCGTTACGGTAACCGAGATCGACGAGCGCGACATCTTCGGGAGGGGAACGATGGGACCCATGATAGACTACCTCATCGTGATGCCACTTGATGAGGAATTTGCCTATGTCAGGCAGGTAATAGAGCCATTCTTCGGTCGCAAGCTGCGAAGCGAGACGATAGGGAATGAATTATATGGAAAGGTTGCCATTGCCACAGAATCCGGCGAGGAGTCAGCGGTCCTTTTGAGCGTCGGCCGCATGACAGAGGGCCCCGTTCAGTCGGCTGTCGAGACCGCCATCCGAACCTGGCAGCCGGCAGCCGTAATCATGGTAGGCATCGCCGGCTCGCTGGACGCAGACGGAGTAAGATTGGGCGACGTGATAGTACCTAGTCGTATATTTGGCTACACGGAGGCAAAAGTCAGCGCAAAAGGCGGCCGCAAGCAGGTCACATATCGCCCGACCGGTCATCCCCTCGGTTGCGAACTGTCGACCGTGGCGCGAGCCGTCAATCTGGACTATTGCAAGGCATGGCGGAGAGGTTGCCGAAAGGCCGGGCTTGCCGATCCGAAGCTCAAACCCAAGCTCTTGGCTGCAAACGGCAAATCCGGCCCCAAGCTGCATATCCACAGTAACGATTGTCTCGCCTCAGGAAACGCTGTCATCGCGAGCAAAGCGGCTGTGAAAGAGCTGCTGGAGGTGTTCGGACGCGGCATCGGGAGCACGCTGCGGGCGGTCGAGATGGAGGCGAAAGGCCTCTGCGAGGCGCTGCAAAAAGCGGCGAATGCGCCACCCGCGTTGATCGTTCGCGGAATTTCCGATCTTGCGGATGAAAACAAGGCACGATTGGAGAAGAAGGCAAAGGATGGCTGGCGCCGCTACGCCGCACAGAATGCCGCCAGGTTTGCCGCCCTTCTTGTGCACCTGCGAGGAACTGTCGCGAAGGGCTACACGCCCGTTCCTATACCGCAATATCCTATGATCGCGCACCCCAGCTCGGCGCAGATCTGTCTCCAGGCGAGGATAAAGTCGCGAGGCCAGGGCATGCGGAGCCTGGCCTTCGCCCCCTTCATGGCATGTCACCGCGGAATGGTCACGACACAATTGAAATTCGCGGCACAACGAGGTGATGGATCGCCGGGCACGTTCGCCGATCTACTGTTGCGCCACGCCGACGACCAAAGAATATTGGTGCGCGCCGAGGGCGAACATCAGGCGGCGTATACCGTGCACCGGACTAACGAACCGCCTCCCCTCGAGCTCCTTGTCGGTCTGCCGGCCGACTCGCAAGCCATCACAGTCAGCGCGGTCGATGAATTCGGCCGGACGGTGCACAGCCGTTGGGGGATGTGAGGAGCATCAGCTATGTCATGTCTGATTAAGCTCTATGAGATCAACACCTCCAGCCCGCCGGCCCAACTCGACCTGACCGCCGGCACCGTCGAACTTGTCGCGGTCGACGAGGCGACTCACACCAACTGCTGCGGCGTTCAGACCAATGGCCTGCTCACGGCGCGCGGCTACGGGGCCGACCTGCCATTCGGTGCTGCCTCGTTCGTATACCAGGTCGCGATCGTGGATACCGCCCTCGTATACGGTGGCGTCACTATCCCGAGCCTGAGCGGCAATACAGCGGGCGATCTGGACGTGGTGTTGTACAAGCTGCCACCGCCCGGAACCGGCGGCACCCCCGCAACCACGGCGGCCCAGGCCCGTAACCGCGTGCTGACCAACGCGCTGTGGAGCGTTGAGCAACGGTTGGCGGTCCTCAGCGTGATGAACGCGCTTGGCGCGCTGCGCGGTGTAACGACTGGTCCGCTGCTGAATTTTATCGATCGCCATGGCCTCGCATTGTCGGCCAGAGGCATTAACCCGGCGCTGTTCTGACCGACGCATAGGGACATGCCCGCCTGACCAATGTCGTGCTGCCGCCGACTATCCGTCCTGGCGACGGGACTGCGGCGCTACCCGGTAGTTGCCAGCGAGCCGGTTCGGTGGTGCCATTCACCGCACCCCGAACTGCGCTTCCCATGCCCGACCCGATCACCGAGGAACTGTTCCGCAACGCCATCGCCGCGCTCGGCGACGAGATGGTGCTGACCATCTATCGCACCGCGTATTCCGGCGTGTTGAAGAACATCATGGACTACAGCGCCGCGCTGTGCGACGCGCGCGGCCGCCTGGTGGCGCAAGGCCTCGCCCTGCCCGGCCACCTGTGTTCCATCCCGGTCGCGTTGCAGGCGGCACTGCGCCATTTCGGCGACGACATCCAACCCGGGGATATCCTGATCAACAACGACCCCTATGACGGCGGCATGCACCTGCCGGACATCTTCATCTTCAGGCCGCTGTTCGCCGATGGCAGACCGATCGCCTACGCCGCCACGATCTGCCACCACACCGACGTGGGCGGCCGCGTGCCCGGCTCCAACGCCTCGGACAGCACCGAGATCTATGCCGAGGGCCTGCGCATCCCGCCGCTGAAACTCTACCAACGCGGCCAGCCCAACACCACCCTGTTCCGCATCATCGACCGCAACGTGCGCGTGCCCAATCGCGTGCTCGGCGACATCCGCAGCCAGCTCGCCGCCTGCGAGATCGCCGCGCGCGGCATGACCGACATCGTCGCGCGCTACGGCACCGACGGCGTGCAAACGCTGATGGACGCCACCATGGACTATTCCGAGCGGCTCACCCGCCACTGCCTGTCCGAGCTGCCCGACGGCGAGGCCAGCTTCACCGACTGGATCGACGACGACCAGATCGATGCCGGCGTGCCGATCCCTCTGGTCTGCACGGTGCGCAAGCGCGGCGATACCATGGCGGTGGATTGGACCGGCAGCGCGCCGCAGGTGAAGGGCGCGATCAACAACACCTGGAGCTATACGGCGGCGGCCAGCTTCACCGCGGTGAAGTCGGTGCTGTCGATCAACATGCCGAACAATGACGGCGTGTTCCGCCCGATCAGCGTCATCGCGCCGCCCGGCACGATCACCCACGGCAAGCTGCCCGCCGCCTGCGCCGCGCGCGGCCTTACCGGCTTTCGCGCAGTGGATTGCTGCTTCGGCGCGCTGGCGAAGCTGTATCCGGACCGGGTCTACGCCGCCTCGGACGGCGGCAACACCGGCATCACCATCGGCGGCTACGACAGCAACCTGCGCCCGTTCATCTATGTGGATTTCCTGTCCGGAAGCTGGGGCGGCCGTCCATGGGCCGACGGCATCGACGGCAACACCAACATGTTCGCCAACATGGCCAGCTTCTCCGTCGAAGTGATCGAGGCCGAGAACCCGCTCGAAGTACTCGATTACGAATTCGTCCCCGACAGCGGCGGCGCCGGAAAATTCCGCGGCGGCATGGCCCAGCGCAAGACCTGGCGGATGCTGGCGGACGCAGGCATCCTCCAGGTGCGCGCCGACCGCCAGACCCATTGCGCCTACGGCCTGCAAGGCGGCCACCCCGGCGCACCCGGCCGCAACCTGCTGGATCCCGGCCTGCCCAGCGAACAACGCCTGCACGGCAAGCTGACGATGACACTGCGGCAGGGCCAGTTGTTTCGCCACCAGTTGCCCGGCTCGGGAGGCTGGGGCGACCCGCTGCAACGCGATCTCGTGCTGGTGGCGCGGGACCTGCGCGACGGACTGGTGTCGATCGAGGCCGCCGCGCGCGATTATGCTGTCGTGGCGCATGGCGACCCGCCCGAGATCGATGTCGCCGCCACGCAGGCGTTGCGCGCCAGTACC
The DNA here is from genome assembly GCA_035508435.1 of Acetobacteraceae bacterium. GTDB lineage: Bacteria > Pseudomonadota > Alphaproteobacteria > Acetobacterales > Acetobacteraceae > JASHVB01. Next base: position 28,301 of record DATJNA010000160.1, read on the forward strand.
GTCATTGCGCGGCGCGACGCGACGCAGCAACCCCGGTCGGACGCACGCTCATCGTAGCGGCGTTATGTGGCAAACGCCCCGGCGCTTGCTCCATAATGCCGCATAGCAGCCGTCGCGCGTGAACCAGGTTGCTGCGTCACTGCGTTGCTCGCAATGCCGCAATGCAACGAAACCGTAACGAATACCACAGCGGAGGAAACCCCATGCCCAGCAACCAGACCGCCATCGTCACCGGCGCCGCGAGCGGCCTCGGCCGCGCCATGGCGCTGGGTCTGCTTGGCGCCGGCTTTCATGTCGCGGCGGTGGACCGCAGCGCCGCCGGCTTGCAATCGCTCGCCGCTGCGGCAACGGGACAGCCAGGCACGGTGCAGACGATCGCCGTCGACCTCGCGCAGCCTGACTCGTTCGATCGCATCATCGGCGCGGTGCTGGCGCGCAGCGCGCACATCGACGTGCTGGTGAACAATGCCGGCATCGGCCAGGCCTCGATCCGCGCCGATGCGCGCACCAATCCGATCCGCTTCTGGGAGGTGAGCCCGGACCAATGGAGCCGCTTCGTGACGGTGAACGCCACCGCGCCGATCATGATGACCCGCGCCGTGCTGCCGCACATGCTGGCCGCGAAGGCGGGGCGGATCATCACCGTCACCACCAGCCTGGGCACCATGGTGCGCGCGGGCTACCTGCTGTACGGCGCCAGCAAGGCCGCGGCCGAGGCAGCAATGGCCGGCTTGTCGGCGGACCTCAACGGCACCGGCGTCAGTTCGAATGTGCTGGTGCCCGGAGGCGTCACCAACACGCCCCTGGTCGGTGACTTCGCCGGCGACCGCGGCCGGATGCTGCAACCCGGCATCATGGTCCCGCCCCTGCTCTGGCTGGTGTCCGATGCGGCGGCCGGCGTGAACGGACGACGGTTCATCGCCGCGGACTGGGATGCATCGCTGCCGCCGGAGCAAGCGGCGGAGAAGGCAGGCGCGCCGATCGCATGGTTGGGGATCGCGCGGATACCGATTGAACCGGGGTAAGCCGCGCGCGTCATGTTCCATCTCCGCGACCACCAAACCACGCTGCGCACCGAATTGCTCGCCGGGCTCACCACGTACCTGACAATGGCCTACATCGTCGTGGTCAACCCCGGCATCCTTGCCGCGGCGGGTATCGACCACGGCGCCGCCTTCGTCGCCACCTGTATCGCCGCCGCGATCGGTTCCGCCGCCATGGGTTTGTTCGCCAATCTGCCGCTCGCCCTCGCGCCCGGCATGGGGCTGAACGCGTATTTCACCTTCACCGTGGTGAAGGCCATGCACGTGCCGTGGCAGACCGCGCTCGGCGCCGTGTTCCTCTCCGGCGTGTTGTTCCTCCTCATCAGCGTGTTCCGGGTGCGCGAGTGGCTGATCAACGCCATCCCTTTGTCGCTGAAGCTCGGCATCGGCGCCGGCATCGGCTTGTTCCTCGGCCTGATCGGACTGCACGAAATGGGCCTGGTCGCCGGCGATCCCATCACCCTGGTGCAACTCGGCAATCTCCACACGCCGCAAACCCTGTTGTCCTGCCTCGGCTTTCTGCTGATCGCCGGCCTGTCGGCGCGCCGCGTCCCGGCCGCCATCCTGATCGGCATCATCGTCACGGCATTGCTCGGCATCCCCTTCGGCCTGACGCAGATGCACGGCGTCATCTCGATGCCCCCATCGCTCAACCCGACCTTCCTCAAGCTCGACATTCCCGCCGCGTTGTCGCTCGGCGTGCCGGAGGTCGTGCTGACGTTCTTCCTGGTGGACGTGCTCGACAACGCCGGCACGCTGATCGCGGTGACGCACCGCGCCGGCCTGATGCGCCCCGACGGCACGGTGCCGCAGCTCCGCGAGGCCTTGCTCGCCGACAGCGGCGGCGCCATCGTCGGCGCATTGCTCGGCACCAGCACCACCACCAGCTACATCGAAAGTGCGGCCGGCATCCAGGCCGGCGGACGCACCGGCCTCACCGCTCTGACCGTCGCGGCGCTGTTCCTGGCCACGCTGTTGTTCGCACCGGTGGCCACCGCCATCCCCGGCTATGCCACCGCCCCCGCCCTGGTGTTTGTTGCCTGCCTGATGGCGCGCGCGCTGCGCGACATCACCTGGGCCGACGCCACCGAAACGGTGCCGGCGGTGATCACCGCGCTCGCCACCCCCTTCACATTCTCCATCGCCACCGGCATCGGCCTCGGCTTCATCGTCTACGTGGCGGTGAAGCTGGCCGCCGGGCGCTGGCGCGAGATCGCAGGCGCGGTCTGGGTGATCGCCGCCTTGTCTGCCGCGCGATTCGCCTTGATCTGATCTGAAGATGCAACTGGCGCCGCTGCGGCACCCAGCGTAAATCCGCGCCACCGGACAGAGGGCGCACGACATGGACGAAGTCGAGTGCATCGTGGTGGGCGCCGGCGTCATCGGCCTGGCGGTGGCACGGGCGCTCGCGCTGGCCGGACGCGAGGTCATCGTGCTGGACACCGCCGCCGGCATCGGCACCGAAACCTCGTCGCGCAACAGCGAGGTGATCCACGCCGGCATCTATTACCCGGCCAACAGCCTGATGGCGCGCTTCTGCGTCGCCGGCCGTCGCATGCTGTACGCCTATTGCCGCGACAAGGGCGTGCCGCACCGCAACTGCGGCAAGCTGATCGTCGCCACCAACGCCGAGGAAGACGCCATGCTTGCCGGCATCCAGCGCCGTGCCGAGGCGAACGGCGTCGAAGGCATGCGCGTGCTGACCGCCGCCGAGGCCATCGCCATGGAGCCGAACCTGCGCTGCACCAGTGCGCTGCACTCGCCCGCGACCGGCATCATCGACAGCCACGCCCTCATGCTGGCGCTGCAAGGCGACGCGGAGAATGCCGGCGCGGTCTGCGTGTTCCTCAGCCCGGTTCTGGCAGCGCAGGTGGTGGCGGACGGATTCGAGGTCGCGGTCGGCGGCAGCGAGCCGATGCACCTGCGCTGCCGCCTGCTGGTGAATTCCGCCGGCCTGCACGCGCCGTTCCTGGCGCGCAACATCGACGGCATGCCTGCCCGGCATGTGCCCGGCAGCTACTATGCCAAGGGCAACTACTTCACGCTGTCCGGCCGCTCGCCGTTCTCGCGGCTGATCTATCCGGTGCCGGTGCCGGGCGGGCTCGGCGTGCACCTGACAGTCGATCTCGCAGGCCAGGCAAGGTTCGGGCCGGATGTGCAGTGGGTCGACGCGATCGACTACACGGTCGATCCCGCCCGGGCCGACAGCTTCTATGCGGCGGTGCGCAAATACTGGCCGGCCTTGCAGGATGGCGCGTTGCAGCCGGGCTATTGCGGCATTCGCCCCAAGACCGTGCCGCGGGGCGCTGCCGCGCAGGATTTCGTGGTGCAAGGGCCCCCAGCGCACGGCGTGCCCGGCCTGATCAACTTGTTCGGCATCGAATCGCCGGGGCTGACGGCGTCACTCGCATTGGCCGAGTGCGTCCTGGAGGTGGCCGCGGGGGCATGACGTTTTGCACGCTGCTGCCCGCTTCAGTCGTTCCGCTAGCCTCGCACTGCCATCTGGATCGGCCCTTCGCGCCTGCCGTGGGTGAACTGGTCGACCTCCGGCACGCCCGAGTCCAGCAGCTTTCCGGCCGGGCCGTGCCAGATGATGCGGCCCTGGTAGATCATCGCCGCGGCGTCGCCGATGCGGCGGGCACTCGCCATGTCATGCGTGATCGCGACCGCCGTGCTGCCCAGGTGCCTGACGCAATCCACCACCAGCCCGTCGATCACCGCCCCCATGATCGGATCCAGGCCCGTGGTCGGCTCGTCGAAGAACATGATGTCGGGGCGGTGCGCGATGGCACGGGCCAGCGCGACGCGCTTCTGCATGCCGCCCGACAGTTCCGCCGGATACAGCATGCCGACATCGGGTGACAGCCCGACCTCGGCCAGGAACTCGCCGGCGCGGGCGGGCGCCTCCGCGCGGCCGATCTTGCGCTGGGCCAGCAAGCCGAATGCCACGTTCTCCCAGACCGGCAGGCTGTCGAACAAGGCACCGTTCTGAAACAACATGCCGATCCGCGCGCGGGCGTGGGCGCGCTCGTGGCGCGGCAGGCGCAGGATGTCGCGGCCATCGATCTCGATGCTGCCCGAGTCCGGCGCGATCAGGCCGAGGATGCATTTCAGCAGCACCGACTTGCCCGAACCGGAGCCGCCGATCACCACCATCGAGGTACGCGGCATCACGTCGAGGTCGATGCCGTCCAGCACCACCTTGTCGCCGAAGCGCTTGTGCAGGTTGCGGAGGCGGATTTTCGGGGTGTCGTCGCTCATGGCCGGTTGATGCCGCGCGGCGGTGCCGCAAGCAACCGCGCGCCGCGCGACGACAGTCCCGCTCCCCTCGCGGGAGCGGGTGGGGGCAAGGGTGACCAGCGACGAAGGTCATCTGTGGCGCGCCCTGTCCCCCCAACCCTCGCCCACAAGGGGAGGGGGAGTTCTTTCGCGCCGCTCGATGCCTGGGCGATCAGGCGTCAGGCCCCACCCCGCGGAACCCGGTTGCCACCACATACAGCTCGCTCGACTGCTTCCGACTCGCCGGCGGCTTGGCGTGGCGGACCGTCGCGAACGACTGCTTCATGCGTGCCAGCATCGCACGCTCGCTGCCGCCCTGGAACATCTTGGCGACGAAGCAGCCTCCCCCGGCCAGCACCTGCATCGCGAAGTCGAGGGCGGCATCGGCCAGCGCCACGATCCGCAGGTGGTCGGTGGCGGTATGGCCGGTGGTGTTGGGAGCCATGTCCGACAGCACCAGGTCGGCCCTGCCGCCCAGCGCCGCCTGGACCGTCGCGGCCACCGCCGGGTCCGAGAAATCGCCTTGCAGCAGCGTGGCTCCGGACACCGGGTCCATCGGCAACAGGTCCAGGGCCACCACGCTGCCGGCGCCGCGGCGCAGCGCCACCTGGGTCCAGCCGCCGGGCGCGGCGCCGAGGTCCACCACGCGCGCGCCGGGCCGGATCAGATTGAAGCGCTCGTCCAGCTCGATCAGCTTGAATGCCGCCCGGGACCGCCACCCCTGCGCCTTGGCCGCCGCCACGTACGGATCGTTCAACTGCCGCGTCAGCCAGCGCTGCGAGGCAGCGCTGCGTCCCCGCGCCGAACGCAGCGGCACCGCCAGCCCGCGCGGCCCCCCTCCGCTCTTCCTGCCGCCGGATTTCATGCCGGCCGGCGCAACCCCATCCGCCGGCTGCGCGCCGTCTCGCCGTGCATCATGCGCAGCAGCATGCCTTCGCGCAGCCCGCGGTCGGCGACGATCACGCGCGGCGCCGGCCACAGCCGGGTGATGGCGGCGAACACGGCACAGCCGGGCAGCACGAAATCCACCCGGTCGGGGCCGACACAGGGATGCTCCACCAGGCCCTCGCGACCCATCGCGCGGAGGCGCGAGAGCGCCGCGTCAGCGGCCTCGGCGCTCAGCACCACGCCGTCCACCAGCGGGCGCCGATAGCGCGGCAGCTCCAGCGCGATGCCGGCCAGGGTCGTCACCGTGCCCGAGGTGCCCAGCAAGGTCACGCCGCCGTCGCGAATCTCGTGGCCGATGCAGTGAATGGCCTCGAACGGGGCCAGACGGTTGGCGACGTCGTCCACCATGGCCTCGAAGCCGTCGCAGGTGAACCCGGCCCCGCCCCAGCGTTCGGCCAAGGTCACCACGCCGATCGGCAGCGAATCGTAGCCGATCAGCGCCGGCTTGCCCTCGCTCAGCCGCACCCAGGCGAGTTCGGTGGAGCCGCCGCCGATGTCGAACAACAGCGCCCGGCGGCCTTCGGCCGGCAGCAGCGGGGTGCAGGACTCCAGGGCCAGCTCGGCTTCCTCGCGGGCGGAGATCACGCCGATGTCGAGGCCCGTTTCCTGCTTCACCCGGGCCAGGAACTCGCGGCCGTTGGCGGCGCGGCGGCAGGCCTCCGTGGCGATCGCACGCAGCCGCCGCACCGGTCGGCGCGCCAGCCGGGCGGCGCAGGCGTGCAGGGCCAGCATGGCGCGATCCATCGCGATGTCGCTGAGCGCACCGGTGTGGTGCAAGCCCTCGCCCAGGCGCACGATGCGGGAGAAGCTGTCCAGCACGCGGAAACTGTCCCCCACCGGTGCGCCCACCAGCATGCGGCAGTTGTTGGTGCCAAGGTCGAGCGCGGCGAAAGCCGGGCCGCAGCACCGTTGCGGCGACGTTGACCGGAGGGCGGAAAACTCCGCCGAAGGGGCCTCCTGCGGCATCATCACCTTATTGTCGTACGTCACCCGCGCCGGCTGCAAGTGCGTAATGCCAGCGCCGCGCCGAGTTTGCCGAGAATTCACGCCATCACGCCCGCGTCGGCATTGGCTGGACGGGCTGTGGGTGAGCCGGTCAGGGAAGCTGCAGCCGGGCACGCTCCCGCGTGGTGAGTGGCCGGAGGTGAAGTTCAGATGCCTCGGCCTCCGCCGCATCCGGGTCGCGGATCGTCCAGGTCGCCAGCTTGCCGGCCGAGGTCAGCACAGTCACGCCATGCGAGTCTGCGGTGAAGCCGATCGACACCACCGGCGATCCGGCGGCCCAACGCCCCAGCACGCCGCCCGAGCTGATATCCCACACCTCGACCTCACCCTCGGGCATTGCGGCGGCAGCGAATTTCCCGCTGGCATCCAGCGCCACCCGCTTGATGTCGGCGCTGAATTCGACCGATGCTCCCTCCTGGCTGCCGCTGTTGGCGAGGTTCCTGACTTCGGCCTCCCGCCCGTGAGCCACCAGGATGCGGGTGCCGTCGGCGGAGAACGCCAGCGCGCCAATCGCATTGTCCACCGACAGCTCGCTCGGCCCGACGTCCACCAGGCCGGATTTCGCGAGCGCCAGCAGATACAGTTTGCCGTCGTCGGTCCCGGCGGCCCCGACCCGTCCGTCCGCGGTCATGGCGACGGCGGTGAAGTCGTGAAAGCCTGCCACATTGAAGGTCGCCGGCGCACCGCCGCCACCGGCAAGCAGCGTGAGATGCCAGTTGCCCGCGACCAGCAGCCTGCTGCCGTCGCCCAGCATGGCCGCGGCCGACACGTCGTGCGCATGATATTGTAAATTGGGCAGTGAGGCGCCGGTCCTTGCGTTGATGATTCTGACCGAGCCCGCGTTGTCGTTCATGATCATCGATAACGTCGCGCTTGCCGGATCGAACAAGACGACGGGACGAAGCCTCGTGTCGTCGGGCTTGGTGTCGGCCCCCTGCTGCAACGCGGCAGGCTTTGGCGGCGCCAACAAGGTTGCCGCGTGTGGCAGAGTTTCCACCGCGCCGAGGTCCGGCAGACGCCAGCGTTCGATTTCCGCCTCATCATGTGGCCCCTCATGGGCGACGTACAGGTGGCGCATTCCGGTCCTGATTTCTCCGGCCGGCCGCAGGGTGCCGTACTGTGTGCTCGATCCGAGGCGGCAGTCGAGTATGCGCAGCGTACCGTCAGTCTGCACCACCGGCAGGAAGGCCCCGGACGGAGCAATGTCGGCCGACGCGCCGAGGTCCACCAGGAACTTGGCAATGACAGGCGGGTCATTGGCCTGGGCATCGAGGAGCTGCACTTCGATCTGGGAACCGGTACTGGCAGATCCCCGCAGCATATTGGCGATGCCAATGATGCCGGACGACAGGCTGGAGGCGAAGCCGAACTCGGTGGAGCCGGACCGCCGAAACACCTGGTGCCAGGTTGACTGCCCCGAGTTGAAAACCCAGATGCCGGCCGATGACGAAATAGCAACATCCGCGTCGCCGACCGGTTGCAATTCGTCTATGTTGTCGACCGGGGGGGACGGAAGCTCGGTTGGCCATGCCTTGCCACGACTGCGACGCCAACGGCGCACCACGAGACGGCCGCCGGCTGCCGGCCCTCCCGGCGTCGTGGCTGGTGTGGCAGGCGGCCGATCGGGCTGCACGGTCGAAACGGTTATCACCGAGCTGCCATCGGAACTCATCCGGGCAATGTCAAATTGCTCTCCGGGCGGCGCCGGGATCACAGCCTGCGCGCCGTCGTTCAGGTTCAGCACGGTCGCCGATGTTCGGGCATCATTCTCCCAGACCACGGCGGAGCCATTTGCCGCGATTGATGGCTCCCCGCCCGGCGGCAGTCGCTGCGTGACCCCCCTCTCAAGTCGCTGCGTGACCCCATTCTCGCCGAGATCCGCCAGGTCAATCGATTGCACGGTCCGCGGCCCGGTCTGTGCCACTGTCTTGGCTGCTGCCGGCGTCACGTCGCTCGTTACCACAACCATCCGCCGTTCGTCGGCCGTGACCAGCATGCTGCCGATGGTAGCGCCCGGCCGGTTGAAGACCGGGCCCTCGTCGATCAGGCCATCCAGCGAGCGGGCGAGAACCACTTGCAGCCGGCGGACTTCCAGTCTTGCCAGATGACTGCGCGCCTTCATGGCATCCAATCCGAGCAATATCGCGGTTCGGGCGTCGCCATGATCCCCCTGGTCAATCGCGACATTGGCGATCAAGGCGGTTCTTGCCGCCTGCTTGGTCTCGTAGACGAATGCCAATCCGATGGCGAAAACCAGCAACGCCACGGCGGGCCAACGCGTCTTGACAACGCCATAGTGCAGCCGCAGCCAGCGCAGGTCGCCGCGTGAGAATGCCGCTGTTGCTTCCGGCTCGACGGCCTGGCGTACCCAGGCGTACGGATAGATCGGCGACCGCCACAGACCGAGCACCGGGTCGAGAATCCGCGCTTGCTCACCATCCATATGCCGGCGCTCGACCACCCGCACGATCGTCGTCTGGATGTTCTTCTCCTCCAGCACCCACGCGGCGAGACGCGGCCAGTTGCGGATCAGCGCTTCATGCGTCACGTCGCGCGCATCGGATCCGGCGGACGCCAGCAGCCCGCGCTCCTCGAACTGATTGAGCGCGGCGGCGAGTGGTTCCCGCAACCGATCATAGCCGGGCGGCAGCCGTTGCGCGATGATCTCGCTCGCGGTGCGGAATGCACGATAGTAGCGGCGGTTCTCATCGAGCATCGCCATCTCGCAGAACGCAGCCTTCAGTACACTCTCGGGCTGCAGCAACGAACTCCATCTGCCGGCGGCAGAGATGATCGGCACGGCGGCACCGAGGCCTTCCTCGGCCTTGGCAATCAGCAGCCACTCCAGCCGTTTGCGTCGCTTCACTTCGATATCGCTGAGTCCGACCGGCATCTTCCGCGCCGCGTCGCGCGCGGCAGCGACGGCGGCTTCGAGCAAGGACGCGTCGATACGGAGCTCGCCGGCGGCGACGTCACGATTGTCCCGCGCCGCCTGCGCCGCGATGGCCTTCCAGGCTGCGGCAGCGTTGCCCCACAGGAGCTGCAGCGCATGCTGCAACAACGGCAGGTGATCGCCTTTATGCTCCAGTACCGCTTTCAACTCCTCGGCCTCGCGGAGCAAGGTGTCGACCACCTCGGCGGCGAATGGCGCCGTTGGCTCGCCGGCGGGCGGGCGCAGCCCAAGCCAGGCCAGGAACACGCGCTGTGCCGGATAGACGATGGCGCGCTGCAATTGCGCCCGGTCGAGCCAGTCGACAAACACCGAAGAACCGTTGACGATCTCGGGCAGCCCGGGCTCCTCGGCGCAACGATGCAGGTCCTCGCTGCGCATCACCAAAACGAGGAACACACCGTGCGGCTGGAATTCGAACACGTAGCGGATCAATGCCATCAGGCGGCGCCGCTGCTGCGGGTCGACGTCCTTACGAAACAACTCCTCGAACTGGTCGATGACCAGCAGCAGGTTGGCACCCTCGGCGCCGGGGTCCTCGGTCAGCAGGCGATCCAGCGTCTCGACCTGGCGGCGCATTTCCGCCAGCCCCGGATGCACCGGGCCGGGGGCATCGGCCAGCATGCGGTGCACCACCTCGGCTGCCAGGCTCGATGGCGCCGCGTCGCCGAGAATCGACGACAGTTCCGCCGGCAGGTTCTGTTCCAGCACATTGAGGCGTTGCGACGATCGCTGCGTGGGCGGCTCCTGCGCCGGTGCGTTCGCCGGCAGGGCGGGCCGGTCCTGGCCGGCTGCCGGGGACGGCGCGGTGCTGGTTGCAGGGGACGGCGCGGTGCTGGTTGCCGGGGATGGCGCGCTGCTGGCCGCCGGGGACGGCGCGGTGCTGGCTGTCGGAGACGCGGCGGTGCCAGCGGCAGAGCATACCGCAGCCACGGGCCGCAAAGACTTCCCGGTCGCTGCCAGCCTGGTCAGGGCCGGAACGAGGAAGTCCGCGCAAAACGCCGCCTCCAGCCGATCGATCGGCGCGCGCTCTGGCCGGGTGGTGAGCGAATACCAGGCACCTTTGCGGTTCCTGACCGGCGCGGTGCTGGTGAGCAATGGCAAGACGCCGGCACGCACCAGCGATGACTTGCCGCAACCGGAGCCGCCGAGGATCAGCACGATCTGCGATCCAGCCAGACGGTCCAAGATCATCCTGGCCTGATCTTCGCGGCCGACAAACATGTCGCTGATCGCCGCGGTGTGATAGCGCAGCCCTGGATAGGGCAGCGGCATGGGCCGCAGGTCCCGCTGCGCTGCCTCTCTCGCGCGCTGAGGGTCCGCCATCGCGGCCAGCAATGTCTGCAATTTGCCAAGCAGCGAGCCGCTGTCGCCGGGCAGACTGTCGGGCATGGCGATCAGCCCCTGGGCTGCAGCGCAGCGCGGATCTTCTGCAACCGTTCCGCGTCGATCATGCACGTTCCGGACGGATCGACCGGCAGCAGGACCCATTCCTGGTCGGGCGTGATCGCCAGAACGTCGTTGAACTTGTCCGGGTGGCGCACCAGGAAAATCGCGCGGGCAACCCTGGTGCCGGCGGATCCCGCCATCTCGCGCTCGATTTCGCGGTCGAATTGCTCCGCCCTGCGGTGGAGTTCAAGCCGCGGGCTTGCTGCCAGGCCGTTGATGCCCCGGTCGTTGATGGCGATCAGGATTGGCGCCTTCTCGGCTGCCGCCTGGCGAATCGCGCCGGGAATGGCGTTGGCCTTCACCGTCTCGAACAGCAGCGGATCAAAGTATGGGGTGAAGCCCTTGCGCAATATTGGACTGACATCGCTGATGCCGTCCTCCGCCTTCAGGATCAGTGCGGGATTGCCCAGCCGCTGATGCAGCCAGGTCAGCAGCTCGGCGACCGAGTCCAAAGTAAACCACGGCCCGGTCGGGCCGGTGTCCAACTCCCGCAGCGGCTGGGCGTTGCCAACAACTGGCGCTGCATCGGCCGCGGTCCGCGGGACCCAGAACAGGGTCCGCGTCAAGGCCGCGTCCGACTCGTCGCGGGACAGACCGCTCTGCTGCAGCTTCAGGCGCAGGTCGATGCCGGATGGGTAGCCCTCGACGCGATTCCCGCCGTACAATGCCGCATCACAGGCTTGTACGAGCAGGGACGACGTGGCGGCTGCGACCGACCGGACAGCGGTGGCTGTCGCCGGATCGCGCCGGTCATGCCAGCCGTCGGCCAGCAATGTGTAGGGCAGCGTCGCCTGCAAGCGGTTCACCAGCTCGGCGACTGCCGCGGCAATATCGGCGGCAAAGCCTGCGGTCGGGCGGCCGGCGACGACTGCTTGCGGCGACTGCGACGCTGCTGTGGCCGGAGCTGTGCCGCCGGTGTCCACTGCGATCAGCGTCGGCAGGCGATGCTTCATGCGGGCGATCCAATCCTCCCATAGATTGGCTCTCTCCGGCACCACAGCGTCGGGCGGCAACAATCGCAGATCGTATTGCTGCAGCGTCTGATAGACGAAGCGCGGATGATGGGTCCCGAGCCAGTTCACCGCCCACTCGTCGCAGGTCACGACGTGGATCAGCGGCCGCCGGTTCTGTCCGCTCAATGAACCGAGCCTGCCGCCCGTGGCAAATTCGATCGCATCCTGGAATTCCTGCCAGGTGGTCTGATTATCGTGATATGCCTCGCTCAGCAGGCAGATGAACACGTCGCTGGCGCCGATGCGCTCGCGCAGGGCGATTGGCAGATCCGGGTCGCTTTCCGGCCGATCACGATAATCATAGACATTGAACGAGTGTTCAAACAGTTTCTTCGCGAGACTGACCCATCGTGTGGATACGACGCCATGACAATAGCTGAAGAACAGCTGGCTGCGTTTTTGCTCGGGCTTCTGTGCCATGGACGCGCCCCCCGGGCGTACGGCAAAGCGTTCGAGACGCCGCGACACCAAAACCACAGGCTAGGTCAGCCGACCGGTCGATGTCAATCTGCAATCGTCAGTTTCGCTACCGGATCAGTCACGCCGCCGGACGCCGGTTAGTAAATGCGCAGTGCCGACAATAGTGCCGCGACATAACATAAGCCAAACACGACCGGAACGTATTGCTCGATACGGGTAAGCTGAAGATACGCTCTGCCACCGCCATGATTGATATAGTGCCATTCCAGCTCGAACAACCGCGCGGGCAATCTGGACTCGATTTCGCGGATCACCGCGAACTTCGCGCTGTTCAACGCCCGATACGACCGCACGAGGAGATACCACGCAGCGGCGATCAGCATTCCGGCGACCGGCACGATCCACACCCATGGCGCGCGCTGCACACCGGACGTGGTCTGCTGCGACAGCAGGAAACCGTAAACGGTGATCAGCGATGTATTGACGGTCAACAACAAGGTATGAGCGGCGCCGCGTCGATCGCTGATCTTGTTCGTCGTGTCCACGTACAACTTGTATTGCTCCAGCAACAACCTGGTGTAGTCCTCGCCAAAGTCATGGTTCGAGAACCAGCCGGCCGGAGTCCCCGTATCGGTCATGCATCAAGCATAGCGCGGTGATCCGCAGCCGGACAAGGCAGCCTTGGTGCGTGGGCAGCCTTGGTGCGTGGGCAGCCTTGGTGCGTGGGCAGCCTTGGTGCGTGCGCAGCCTTGGTGCGTGGGCAGCCTTGGTGCGTGCGCAGCCTTGGTGCGTGCGCAGCCTTGGTGCGGCACGCAGCCTTGCTGCGGCATCGGCGGCAGACGACGCCTTGCCGACGGCCGTCGCGCCAGCATGCCGGCGCACGCCGGTCGGGCCGTCACACCGTCAGTTGCAACCAGCCGCCGCCATCCATCCGGCCATGATCGCCGGCCCGCAGCAACACCGTCGTGGTGGCGGACTCGACGATGCAGGGACCCGGCAAGGCCTGGCCGGCACCCAGCATTGCGAAATCGAACACCGGCACACGGCACCAGCCGTCGAGCCAGACGCGCCTGTGGCCCTTGGCCTCGGCCGGTTCAACCTCCGACCGCGCCGCCGCCACCGCGGCCGCCGGCAATCGCCCGGTGACCGAGACCCGGGCGTTCACCAGCACCACATCCTGGTCCGGCAGCGCATAGGTGTAGAGCGCCTCATGCGCGCGGTGGAATGCCGCCTCGATGCGTTTCGCCAGGTCCGGCGCCTGCCAGTCCATCGCCGCCAGATCCACCGCGATCTCGAATACTTGCTCGCCATAGCGCATGTCGGCGGAGCGGCGCACCGACACCTCCCCATCGAACCACGCCAGCCTGCGCCGCCCCTCCTGCTCCATCGCCGCGAACGCCGCACGCAGCGCCACCACGTCAATGCCGCCGGTCTGCTGCTGGCTGCGCATCAGCTCGATACGCAGGTCGGTGTTCAGCATGCCCCAGGCGGACAGCACCGATGCCGCCACCGGCACCACCACGCGGCCGATACCCAATTCCGCCGCCACCGATGCGACATGCAGCCCCGCCGCCCCGCCGAAGGCGAGCAAAGTGAAGCCGCGCGGGTCGACCCCCCGGCGCACCGTCGCCACGCGCACCCCATCCGCCATGCGGGTATTCACCAGACGGTGGATGCCGAATGCCGCTTGCTCGACGGACAGCCCCAGCGTCCGGGCGACCGCCTGCACCGCCGCTGTCGCCGCTGCCGTGTCGAGGCGACGCTGGCCGCCGAGGAAATTCGCCGGATCGAGGTAGCCGAGCACGAGATTGGCGTCGGTCACCGTCGCGGCGGTGCCGCCCTGGCCATAGCAGGCCGGCCCGGGATCGGCGCCCGCGCTCTCCGGCCCCACCGCCAGCAGCCCCGCCCGGTCCACCCGGCCAATCGAGCCGCCACCGGCGCCCAGTGTCACGATGTCCAGCCCCGGCAGCGCAATGCGTGCATCGGCCACGGTCTTGCCGGCGGCGAGCGTCGGTTCCCCATTGCGCACGAGGGCGATGTCGGTGGAGGTGCCACCCATGTCGAATGCGATCAGGTCACGCGCGACGCCGGCCCGCGCCAGTGCCACCGCCGCGGCGACGCCCCCGGCGGGTCCGGAGAGCGCAGTGCCGGCGGCAAGGCGGATCGCCTCCGGCACCGACGCGACGCCGCCATGCGACAGGATCACCAGCAGCTCGCCCCGGAACCCCGCCTGCCCGAGCCGCTCCCCGAGCCGCTCCAGGTAGTTCCGGATCACCGGCCCGACCGCGGCATTCGCGACGGTGGTGGAAAAGCGTTCGAATTCCTTGATCTGCGGCAGCACGTCTGACGAGGCAGTGACGTAGGCGTGCTGCAGTCGCGCCCGCACGGCGCTGGCGGCCGCATGCTCGTGGGCGGGGTTGCGCCACGCGTGCAGGAAACAGACGGCGACCGCCGCCACGCCTGCCGCGGCAAGCCGATGCAGCGCGGCATCGAGCGAGGCCGCATCCAGCGGCGTGGCAATGCTGCCGTCCGCACGGATTCGCTCGCGAACCGGCAGGCGGAGCTGGCGTGGCACCAGCGGATCCGGCGGCACCATGCGGAGATTGTAGCGGTCCGGCTTCAGGCCCTCGCGCATCTCGATGATGTCGCGATGCCCCTCGGTGGTGAGCATGCCGACGCGCGCCGCCTTGCCCTCGAGCAAGGCGTTGGTGGCGACCGTGGTGCCGTGGACGATGCGGCTGGCGCCTGACAGCATGGCTTGCGTGGTGAGGCCGATCGTGTCGGCGGCGAGGGCCAGGGCCGCCAGCACGCCCTCCGACTGATCGCGTGGCGTGGAGGCGGCCTTGGCGGTGACGGTGCGGCCGTCCGAGGTCGCGACGACAATGTCGGTGAAGGTGCCGCCGACATCGATGCCGATCGTGTAGGTCATTGCGGCAGGGTGACGTGGGCGGCGGGTTGGAGCAAGCGCGCGCCCTGCCCGGCGTCACCGCGGTTGCCGCGTCGCTGCCCTGCCAACGGGAAACACTGCGTCGCTACCCTGGCAACAGGAAACCAGGTCTCCCCCTCCCCTTGGGGAAGGGCCAGGGGGCGGGGCAGGGGGAGGGGCAGGGGGCGGGGCAGCGGGAGGGGTCGAAACATGACCCACGCTGCGACCCCGCCCCATTCCTCGAGGGGAGGCGGACGCTGCTATCGTGTCATGCAACCGCGGGTCGGCCGCCCCGGCCGGTGGCAACTCGCAACGGCATCCATCGCGGACGATCCGGCTACCCGAGCGGCCGCCCATGCCTGGCAATGAACTCCGGGAACGCATCGGCGGCCTTGGCGCCACGCATCACGTGCGTGGTGTAGTCCTTCTCCTCCGCCCACTGCCCTTCCAGGTCCTTGCCCTTCTGGCGCAGCAGCAGTGCCTTCACCCCCATCACCGCGCCGCGGTGATTGGCCGCGATCATGCGCGCGATCTCCATCGTCTTGGCGCGAAGCTCTGCACGCGGCACCAGATGATTGAGCAATCCGATGCGATACGCCTCCTCCGCCGCCACCACCCGCGCGGTGAACAACAGCTCCTTCGCGATTGGCCAGCCCACCTGGTTCGGCAGCGTCCAGGTGCTGTTGATCCGCCCATAGGCCGCCGCCAGGAAGCGGAATTTCGTCGCCTCGCACCCCACCCGCATGTCCAGCGACGAGGCCAGCACCGCCGCGCCGCCATAGGCCAGCCCGTTCATCATGCCGATGGTCGGCTTGGCGCACGCGCTGATCTCGTAGCTGCGGCGCGGATTGCTCATCGCATCCAGCTCCGCCTGCGAGAAGCGCGCATCGTCCGCGCGTTGCTCGTGGATGTCGCCGCCGGCGGAAAACGCCCGCTCGCCGGAGCCGGTGATGACTATGCAGCCGATCGCCTCATCCGCGTCCATCGCCTTCACCGCATGGTGCAGTTCCTGCGACAGCTTGCGGTTCATCGCGTTCAACACGTCGGGGCGGTTCAGCGTGATGATGCCGACGCCGTCGTCGCTCTCGACCAGAATATGCTCATAGTCCATCGTCGCCTCCCCTCGTGCCGCGGCGAGTGTATTGTCGCGCGCGGCGCGCCGGCAATGCCATGTCCCGGAGGACCGTCATGCTCGCCACCCCAGGCTTCCACCACCTGCATCTGAATTCGAGCGATCCGGATGCGGCGATCGAGTGGTATGTCCGCCAGTTCCCCGCCACGCGCCGCGCCGACTGGCACGGCCACAAGGCCTTGCTCTCGCCCAACAGCGTGTTGCTGTTATTCCAGCAGGCCGACGCGCCGCCCGCCCGCGAACCGCAAAGCGCGATCTGGCATTTCGGCTGGCACGTCACCGACGCCCGCGCCAGCCTGGCCGAGTATCAGCGCCGGCCGGACGTGACGCTGCTGCCGCTCTATACCACGGACGAAGGCGGCTCCGTGCTGATCAGCAGCGACTCCTGGCCCGGCACCGGCGGCGTGCCCGGACGCACGCGCGCTCAGATCGAGGAGGCGAAGCGGGCCGGCATCAAGCCAACGGGCGGCGGCGGCTTCGTCTATATGCGCGGTCCCGACAACGCGCTGGTCGAATTCGCCGGCAACCACCCCACCGAGCGCTTCAACCACGTGCATCTGTATCAGCAGGATCCGCTGTGTGCCTTGTTATGGTATCAGCGGCATCTCAATGCGCCGGTGCGTGCCGGCGTCTCGGCACAGGCACTGACCGAGGCGAACTGCCAGGTGCCGCGCGGCGCGGAACGTTCCTGGCCGGCATTGAACCGCGAGGGCATGTTCCGCGCGCCGCGCGCCGGGGTGGAATTCGGCGACGTGGTGCTGACCTGGTACCCGAACCAGGGCGACCAGCCGCTGGTGCCCAGCCGCGGCCAGTTGCAGGACCATATCGCGCTGAGCGTGACCGATCTCGACGCCTGGATCGAGAAGCTCGACAGCGAGGGCGTTGCGATACTCGCGCCGCCCTATCCGCTCGGCGATACCCGTGCCGCCATGATCGCGGGGCCAAGCCAGGAGGCGTTGGAACTGGTCGAAGTCAGATAGCGGACGCTACCATATCATTGCGAGGGCCGCGAGCGAAGCGCGGCGGGACGAAGCAACCTCGGTCGCGTGGCGCACGGACTTTTCGAGCATTCCTCAACCGAGCTTGCTTCGGCCCGGGCCTCGCAATGACAAAAGGCGTCGCTCGCGCGCAACCGATGACAGCCGGCGGCGCCTCCCGCGCGCAACCAACGACAGCGGTCGGCGTCGCTCCGCTGCGATGATGGCGGCCACCGCCATGCTTGCAATCGCCAACAGTCCGCACGCCAAAGCGCCGCGGTGCTTGCTCGCGGCAAATTCGACGCTCGCGTCCTTCGCCCGCGCATCGAACCGCCCATGCGCGCCATAATCGCCCGGCACGCTGTCAAACAGATTCGCCGGCGCGTCCGGCGGATTGGGTTCCCGTGTCAACTGGCCGGCATAGCCCGACCGCGCCAGATAGCGATCGAGCCATCCCGGCGCGATCCGGTTGGCCACGATCGCCACCGCCGTCGGCAACCCGACCCAGACCTCGCGCCGTCGGTGGAACGCGGCAAACACGATGGCGCGCGCCGCGACTTCGGGCTGGAAGATCGGCGGCACCGGCTGCGGCCGCCGCTCCATCCTGTTCAGCGCCCACTCGAATTGCGGCGTGTTCATCGCCGGCAGGTGAACCATGGTCAGGTGCACGCGCACGCCATCGTGCAGCAGTTCCGTGCGCAGCGCATCGGTGAAGCCGCGCACGGCATATTTCGCGCCGCAATAGGCCGATTGCAGCGGAATCGCCCGATACGCCAGCGCCGAGCCGATGTTGACGATGGTTCCCTCGTTGCGCGGCCGCATGCGTGCCAGCGCCGCCATGGTGCCGTTCACCTGGCCGAGATACGTCACTTCCGTCGCGCGCCTGAACTCGTCGGGCGCAATTTCGTGCACCGGCGCGAAGATCGTCGCCATGGCATTGTTCACCCAGACATCGATCGGCCCCAACGCCGCCTCGATCCGTGACGCCGCCGCATCCACCGCCGCGAAGTCGGCCACGTCCGCCGCCACCGCCACGGCGCGCACCCCCATCGCCTGCAGTTCCGCCGCCGCACGCCCCAACCGTTCCTCGTTGCGCGCGATCAGCCCGACGTCGCAGCCGTTCCGCGCGAATTCGGCCGCGGCCGCGCGCCCGACGCCCGCGCTGGCACCGGTGATCACCACGAGTTTCGACATGCATGCTCTCTCCAACCGTCGCACATCGAAACGGCCCGCCCGGCATTCGGTTGGATCAACCGCGCGTGGCTCGCTGCGCGCGTGGCTCGCTGCATGTGTGGCTCGCTGCCTCACCGCCGCTTTCAGCGCTCCGTGATCAGGCGGCTGCAACGGTGACGCCGCGGCTGGCGTTGCTGGCACGACGCGGCCCGCTGCGGCCGCGCATGGAGCAAGCGATCGGGGCAGGCGGACATGGGCCAAACGGTGGGCGATTTCTTCTGGCAGCGGCTGCGCGCATGGGGCGTGCGCACAGTGTTCGGCTACCCGGGCGACGGCATCAACGGGCTGATCGGCGCGCTCGGTCGCACCAACGGCCAGTTCAACTTCGTCCAGGTGCGGCATGAGGAAATGGCCGCCTTCATGGCCTCGGCCTATGCCAAATTCACCGGCGAGCTGGGCGTGTGCATGGCCACCTCCGGCCCGGGCGCGTCGCACCTGATCACCGGCCTCTATGACGCGCGGATGGATCACATGCCGGTGTTGGCGATCACCGGGCAGCAGGCCCGCACCGCGATCGGCGGCCACTATCAGCAGGAACTCGACCTGCCGGCACTGTTCAAGGATGTGGCGGGCGATTTCGTCTGCCAGGCCACCATGCCGGCGCAGGTGCGCCATGTGGTGGACCGCGCCGTCCGCATCGCCAAGGGCCGCCACCGCGTCACCGCCGTGGTGATGCCGAACGACCTGCAGGAAGCCCCCTACGCCGACCCGCCCCGCGCGCACGGCACGCTGCATTCCGGCGTCGGCTACAGCGCGCCCAGCATCCTGCCGAAGGACGCCGATCTGCGCCGCGCGGCGGAGGTGCTGAATGCCGGCAAGAAGGTGGCGATCCTGGTCGGCGCCGGCGCGCTGCACGCCACCGACGAACTGATCGCGGTCGCCGAGGCCCTGGGCGCCGGCGTGGCCAAGGCATTGCTCGGCAAGGCGGCGCTGCCCGACGATCTGCCCTGGGTGACGGGCGCGCTCGGCTTGCTCGGCACCAAGCCGAGCTGGGACCTGATGACGCAGTGCGACACCCTGCTGATGATCGGCTCCGGCTTCCCCTATTCCGAATTCCTGCCGAAGGAGGGCCAGGCGCGCGGCGTGCAGATCGACCTCGAGCCGGAAATGCTGTCGTTGCGCTATCCGATGGAAGTCAACCTGGTCGGCGATTCCTGCCAGACCCTGCGCGCCCTGCTGCCGATGCTGGAGCAAAAGAAGCATCGCGCCTGGCGCAAGGAGGTGGAGAACAACGTCGCCGCCTGGTGGAAGGTGCTGGAAAACCGCGCGATGCAGCCGGCCAATCCGGTCAATCCGCAGCGCGTCGTGTGGGAGCTGTCGCCGCGGCTGCCGGAGCGCGCGATCATCACCAGCGATTCCGGCTCCTGCGCCAACTGGTACGCGCGCGATCTCAAGATCCGCCGCGGCATGATGTGCTCGCTGTCCGGCGGGCTGGCGTCGATGGGCGCCGCCGTGCCCTACGCGATCGCGGCGAAGTTCGCCTACCCGGACCGGCCGGTCATCGCGCTGGTCGGCGACGGCGCGATGCAGATGAACAACATGGCGGAGCTGATCACCGTCGCCAAATACTGGCGCGAGTGGTCGTCGCCGAAATGGATCGTCTGTGTGTTCAACAATCAGGACCTCAACCAGGTCACCTGGGAGCAACGGGTGACGGAGGGAGATCCGAAGTTCAATGCGACCCAGCAGATCCCGGATGTGCCGTATCACCGCTTCGGTGAATTGCTCGGCCTGCGCGGCATCTACGTGGACAATCCGGATCGGCTGGCGACGGCATGGGAGGAGGCGCTCGCCGCCGACCGCCCGGTGGTGCTGGAAGTGAAAACCGACCCCGAGGTGCCGCCGCTGCCGCCGCACATCACATTGAAGCAGGCGAAGAACTTCGCTGCGGCGACGCTGGCGGGCGATCCGAACGAGCCTGGCATGCTGATCGGCACCGCCCGGGAGGTGCTGAGCACTGTGCTGCCCGGCGGCAGGCACTGACCGGCGCAGCCGCCGATGCAGCGGGTGACGCAGTCCGAGATCGGCGCGCTGGGCACCGCGGCACTCGCAATGCTCTGCGTGTTGCCCCATGTCATTGCGACCCATGTCATTGCGAGGAGCATAGCGACGCGGCAACCTCGGTCGGATGATGCACGAACGCTGCGTGCGCAATTTCAAACGCGATGGCTGCGTCGCTCAACGCCTGGCAATGACCGCCATCTTCGTCGCTCAACCCCTTGCAATGACGGCCACCGGCGTCGCTCAACCCCTGGCAACGACGGTCATCTGCGCGGCCCGGCGCCTGGCAATGACGGCCAACCTGGTCGCCCGGCGCCGCGCAATGACAGCGATCTTGGTGGCTGCGCTCCTGGCAATGACGTGCATGGCGCCGACCCGACGTGCCGCATCACCGCTGCGCGGCGGTTGAACAGGGCCGCCGGCGTGCTGGCAACCTCCGTGCTGGCCGACAGCGCGGTCGAACATTATCGCGGCTCGTTCGAAAACCGCGCCATGTACACGCCGCTGGTCACCGCGGCATTGACCCTCGCGGTCAGCGGCCACGGGGTCGGCGACAAGCGGCATGGGGCGCATACCGTGCGCGACACCGTCTATGCCCTGGCCGGACTGACCGGCCTGATCGGCACCGGCTTCCACCTCTACAACGTCGCCAAGCGCCCCGGCCGTTTCTCCTGGCACAACCTGTTCTATGGCGCGCCGATGGGCGCTCCGTTCGCCCTGCTGCTGTCGGGCATCCTCGGCGTCACCGCCGAGCGCGTGCGCGCCGACGCATCAGGCAACACCCCCACCGTCTTCGGCCTGCCGGCGGGACGCACCATGGCGGCGCTCTCGGGACTGGGCATGCTCGGCACCACCGGCGAAGCGGCGCTGCTGCATTTTCGCGGCGCCTATCACGACCCCGCCATGGTCCTGCCGGTGACGGTCCCGCCGGTCGCCGCCGCATTGCTCGGCGAAACTGCGCTGGGCAGGCCGGGCGTCGACCGCCGGTTCACCCGCTGGTGGCTGCGGCTGACGGCGGGGATCGGATTGCTCGGCGCGGCATTCCACGTATTCGGCGTGGCCCGCAACATGGGCGGCTGGCGCAACTGGCGGCAGAATCTGCTGAACGGGCCGCCGATCCCCGCGCCGCCCAGCTTCACCGGCCTGGCACTCGCCGGCCTCGCCGCACTCGGATTGCTGCGGGATCATCCCGATGCCTGACCGCCCGCCGGGTTATCGCTTCAATGCCCCGGTTATCGCCTCAATGCCTAACCGGTTGCCAGGTGACAACACCGATGCCTAACCGCTTCCCCGGTTATGATGTGCTGGCCAAGCGGCATACGCCGTCATGGGACGCGGCAACGCGGCGGGTCATCGATCGCCGCCTGGCGACGCGGCGGGATCCCGGGTTCTTCACCGAGCAAGAATGGCAGACGCTGACCGCGCTCGCCGGCCGCATCGTGCCGCAGCCGAAATCCCATCCGCCGGTTCCCATCGCCGCGATGGTCGATCAAAAGATGGCGCTTGATCGAACCGACGGGTATCGCGACGCGCGGCTGCCGAAAATGCAGGAAGCCTGGCGCCGCGGCCTGCGTGCGGTGGACGCCGAAGCGGCGGGGCGTCACGGCAAGCGCTTCCATCTGCTGACCCCGCCGCAACAGGACGCACTGCTGACGGCGATGCAGCAGGGCGCCCTGTCCGATCCGGCCTGGGACGGCATGCCGGGCAAGCTGTGGTTCAGCCAGCGTCTGGTGCACGACATCGTCGCCGCCTATTACGCGCACCCCACCGCCTGGAACGAGATTGGCTTCGGCGGTCCCGCCAGCCCGCGCGGCTACGTGCGCATGGGCTTCAACCGGCGCGATCCCTGGGAAGCGGCGGAGGTGCCGCATGCCGACTAGCCACTGTCATTGCGAGGGCCCGCAGGGGCCGAAGCAACCTCGGCCGAGGTGGCGCGCCATCGTCCGCCCGCTGGTTCGAACCAGGTTGCGGCGTCCCGCCGCGCTTCGCTCGCGGTCCTCGCCATGACATGGTTGCAGCCCCAGGCCGGGGACGCGCCGGCAATGCCGGATGATGCGATGCGGGTGCCGCGCGGCGGGCACGGCCGCGCGCCCGATCCGATGCGCCGCGGCGGCTGGATGCCGATGCGGCAATACCGCGACATCGACCCGGTGGATTTCGCCATCGTCGGCACCGGTGCCGGCGGCGGCACGCTGGCGGCCAGGCTGGCGGAACATGGCTTCTCTGTCGTCGCATTCGATGCCGGGGCGTGGTGGCGGCCGCTGGAGGAGTTCGCCTCCGACGAAGCGCATCAGTCGAAGCTCTACTGGAACGACGAGCGCATCTGCGATGGCGACAACCCGTTGCGGCTCGGCTCGAACAACAGCGGCAAGGCGGTGGGCGGCAGCACCGTGCATTTCGCCATGGTATCGCTGCGGTTCCGCCCGGAATGGTTCCGCTCGCGCAGCGCGCTGGGGTACGGCGCCGACTGGCCGCTCGATTGGCGGGAGATGTGGCACTACTACGCCGAGGTCGAGCAAGCGCTGAAGATTTCCGGCCCGGTCAGGTATCCCTGGGGACCGAAGCGCCCGCGCTATCCGTATCGGCCGCATGAGGTGAACGCCGCGGGCCTGGTGCTGGCGCGCGGGGCGGCGGCGCTCGGCATCGACTGGGTGCCGACGCCGCTGGCCACCGTCTCGGCGCCGCGCGGCCTGTCGCCGCCCTGCGTGTATCGCGGCTTCTGCACCGTCGGATGCTCTACCAATGCCAAGCAGAGCGCGCTGATCACCTGGATTCCCCGCGCGGTGCGGGCCGGCGCCGAGATCCGCGACCTGGCGATGGTGGGGCGGATCGAGACCGGCGCCGCCGGCCTGTGCACCGGCGTGCATTATCTGCGCGAGGGCACCTGGCGCTTCCAGGCGGCGCGCAATGTCGTCGTCGCCGGCTATGCGATCGAGACCCCGCGATTGCTGTTGCTGTCCGCCAACGATCGCTTCCGCGATGGGCTGGCGAACAGTACCGGGCAGGTGGGACGCAATCTGATGGTGCAGACCAACCAGGCGGTGTACGGCGTGTTCGACGAAGAGATCCGCTGGTACAAAGGACCGCCCTCGCTGGCCGCAACCGAGCATTGGAACTACACCGATGCCGGCAAGGATTTCTTCGGCGGCTACGCGTATATGAGCCAGGGCCCGCTGCCGCGGCAGTGGGCGGCGACGCAGGCCGGCAATCACGGATTGTGGGGCGAGCCGCTGCGGCGCGACATGGCGCGGTATAATCATTACGCCGGCCTGAAGATCGTCGGCGAGGTGATGCCGCGGGAAACCAACCGGGTCACTCTGGCCGCGGAGAAGGATCAGTACGGGCTGCCGGTGGCGCGGGTGACGTTCTCGCTGTGCGACAATGACCAGCGGCTGGTGCGGCACGCGATCCGGCACATGACCGACGTGATGCAGGCCGCCGGCGGCTACGACCTGTGGCACGAGGACGACGACACCGCGCATCTGAACGGCACCGCGCGGATGGGCGATGATCCGCGCACCAGCGTGGTGAACGCCGATTGCCGGAGCTGGGATATCCGCAATTTATGGATCTGCGACGGTTCGGTGTTTCCCACGGTCGGTGGGGTGAATCCGTCGCTGACCATCCAGGCGATCGCCTGCCGCACCGCGGACCGGATCAGGACCATGGCGGCGGCCGGCGAGTTGTAGCGGTGGCGGCCGTGCCGCCCCGTGCCGATCCCGTCCCGCCGCGCCGTCCCGCGACGCCGTGTCAGTCACAGCATGGCGTTGCCGTGGCCGGTTCGCCGGCGGTCCAGCAATAGCCCGCCGAATCCCGCGAAGCAGGCGGCAGAAAGCGGTTGACCATGGCGCGGGCGTATGTTAGTATTATTGACTAATACCCGGCATCGAGCAAGGAGGCCATGTCCGCTGCCACCGCCATCGCCGACGTCGCTTCCCGGCCCGATCAGCGCAAGGATCGGGATGGCACAGCGATGCCCGCGCGCATCGCGGCAATGCTCCGCATCGTTCATGTTCTCGAGGGCTATGGCCGCCACCTCCTCGACACGATCGAGCATCGCGCCCGGTGGCGCGGGTTCGCCACCATCGCGCAGTGCTTCGGCACTGCGGCGGTGCCGGTGATGCTGGCGCGGATCGAGCGCGGCATCATGCGGGCGGTCGCGCTGCAACGCGTATTGCTCGCGCGTGCCGCCGGTGGGCGGGACCTCAAGCCGCGGCCGCCGAGCGGTTATTGCTGGCGCACCGTCACCGGCGAGGCAGAGCCGGAGGCAGCAGACCAGCCCGACAAAGCAACCGAACCACCGGCAACAGAGCCAGCGCCGGCAACCGAACAATCGGCAACAGCAACCGAACCACCGGCGTCAGCAACGGAACAATCGGCAACAGCAACCGAGCCACCGGCGTCAGCAACGGAACAATCGGCGCCGGTAACGGCGGAAACGGAACCGGCGGCGCCCGCGGCACGACTGACAGCGGCGGCGGAACAAATCACCCCGCCCGGCGAACCGGAACATGCACCGCGACGGCCCCTCCCCGGCATCCCTGATGCGCTGCCCAGCCTCGAGACCCCGCCCTCGATGGCACAGATCATGGCCGAGGTACGCCGCCGTCCCATCGGCCGCACGCTGGTGGAAATCTGCCGCGACCTCGGCGTCGCGCCAATGCTCTGCACCGGTCCGTTCTGGGACCGCTTGCTCGAGGCGATCCAGTTCTATCGTGGCAGCCTGAGCAAGGTCATGCTGGAGATGTTGCGGCGGGAGAAGCGGTTCGCCAGGGAGCAATGGCAGTATCCCAACATTGGCTTGCCGGCGGAAACGATCGAGGGTGTCCGGCGGGAGCTGGGATTCCTGATTGGCGAGCCGCCGGTTGATCCGCACCGCGCGGCGCCGGCTTCCGGCGATGCCGCGGTGCCGCGCACCGCCGCCGAGACAGTGCCGCGCACTGACGCCGAGGCGGCACCGCGCACTGCCGCCGAGGCGGCGCCGCCAACCAGCGCCGCCGACCAGCCGCTGCCGCCGATGACGTTCATCGCCCCGCTCGGCACCGGCCCGCCCTGACCGGATCGCGTCGATCATTCATGTCTGATGCGGGGCCGGACGATGGCCGGCCCCGCCGCACTGATTCGCGGCGTCCCGACGGCGGTTCACGCCGTCACCATGATCCGCATGACATGCGGTTGCCCATCTGGGCCGCCCACTGTCAAACTCTCACCCGGCCCCAACGGTCCCGAGTCGCCGCCCATGCTTCACCTCACCAAGCTCGCCGTCGGCGTGCGCGACATCGAGCATTTGCGCGAGCTCCAGGCCGAGCGCGCGCAACGCAACCCGCCGCTGCGCCACCGCACCCGCAACTTCCCGCGCCGTCGCGACGAGGTGGTCGATGGCGGCTCGATCTACTGGGTGGTGAGCGGCGCGACCCTGGTCCGCCAGCGCGTCCTGGACGTGATCGAGGACCGCTGGGACGACAACACCGCCTGCGCCGGACTGATCTTCGATCCGCTGCTGGTGGCGGTCGCCGCCCGGCCCACCAGGCCGTTCCAGGGCTGGCGCTATCTGCGGCCGGAGGATGCTCCGCCGGACCTTGTGCAAGGCAAGCGCGCCCGCGGCGAGGCCGCGTTGCCGCCCGCGTTGCGGCGCGAATTACAGGTGCTTTGCCTGCTGTAGCCGCCGCGCCCGTTACAGGTGCCGCGCCTGCTGTAGCCGCTGCGCCCGTTGCAGGTGCCGCGCCTGATACAGGTTCTGCGCCCGGTGCAGGTGCCGCGCCTGGTGCAGGTGCCGCGCCTGGTGCAAGTGCGAGCCGGCTGAAGCCGCTGCGCCAGCGGTGGCACAGATCGCGGAATCGCGATTTCGCCGGCGAAAGCTCTTGCCCGAATCCGACAGTCAGGTGATAATTATGACAGTCGGTTAAGGTGAAATCTTCGCCCCGACTCTAAGCTTGCCCGCAACGCCTCCTGCCCCTCGGAGCCCCCCCGTGTCCATCAAGCGCACATCCCTGTTGGCGGCCCTCGCCGCTCTGTCAGCCGTAGCCCTGGTCGCGGCGCCGGCCTCGGCGGCCACCGCCACGAAGACCCACACCATCCACCACGTCGTGCACAGGGTCAGCGTCGTACATCACGTCGTGCACAAGCATCATGTCGTGCACCGGATCAGCACCCACCACGCGGCGCCAAAGGTCACCCATACCTCCAGCTAGCCGACCACCGGCCGGCGCTCTGCCTCAGGCCAGGAGTTGATCTCCTGGCCTTTTTGCTGGGGCGGCGCTGCGACGCGGGGGCGGGCCGTGGTGCAAGTGCCTTTGCCGGGTGTCCCTATCCGGTTAGCGCAGGCTGCCAATCCCTGACGATCGCGCGCCGACTGCGGCGGGGTCCGCCTGCGCTAACCGGATAGCGACATTGCCGGGCAAGCGCTGCGATGCGGGGGCGGGCCGTAGCGCAGGTGCCGTGGCTGGCGGAACTGCCGGGCCGCCATGTGCCGTCAGGTCGAGCCCCCAGGCCGGCCGCGCCCGGGTCCCTTGCGTGACGGCGGAATGTTGGCCTGCAGCAGTGCACGTAACCCGGCCAGCAGGCGCGCCGGCGTAGGCGGGCAGCCGCTGATCGTCAGGTCCACCGGCAGTGACGCGCCGGCGCCGCCCAGCACCGCGTAGCTGCCCTTGAATACCCCGCCATCGACGGCGCAATCCCCCACCGCCACGACCCATTTCGGCTCCGGCGTCGCATCCCAGGCGGCTTCCACCGCCTCCCGCAGGTTGCGGGTCAGCGGGCCGGTCACCAGCAGCACGTCGGCGTGGCGCGGGCTTTCGACAAAGCGCAAGCCGTATTGCTCCAGGTCGTAGAACACGTTCCGCAACGCCCGCAGCTCCAGTTCGCAGCCGTTGCAGCCGCCGCTGTTCACGTGGCGGATGGCCAGGCTGCGGCCGAGCCTGGTCTGTGCCGCCGCCTCCAGCCGCGCGGCCAGGGATGCGGTGGTGGCCGCATCCGGCGGGTCGGCGGCCTCGCCCCGCCCGCCCTGCCACCACCACAGGCTCACAGGTCGAGCGCCGCGCATGGCAGGCCGCAGGACAGGCGCACCATGACGGCCTCCTCCGCCGCCGCGCCGGCCATCGCCGCCTCCGCCAGGGGCCACAGCAGCCAGCCAGGGTCGAGGGGAAACGCGGCGGCGATCTGGCCATGATCGAGGCGCATCCAATGCCACACGGTGCCGCGCGGCGACCCGGCACCGGCCACGCCTTCGCCGCTCTCGGCCGGCAACGCCACCGTCACCGGCCCCTCAGGCAGCTCCGCGAGCGCGTCTTGCAGCCGTCCCGCCGCGGCGGCGATCCCCGCCAGGAAACGCCGGCAGCGTGCCGCGGCGTCCCCCGCCAGTCGCGCCACCGCGCTGCTGGCCGGCGGGCCGGTGACGATGCCCAACCCGTCCAGCCGGCCGAGCAATGGCTCCATCCGGCGGCGCAATCCGGGCAGGGCGGACGTCAGTCCAAGGCAGGCCTGGCGCAGCACCGCCACGCCATCGGGCGCGATGTCCGCCGCGAGGCCGCCGGGCACCACCACATCCATCATCAGCCGGTGGCCGAAGACCTGATCCGCCGCCCGCAGCAAATGCTCTTGCTCGCGGCCGAGCGCCGCATGGAGCGGCGCCACGCAAGCCGCGTCCGCCAGTTGTCCCAGCACATCCAGCCCGCCGGCCAATCGCTCTTGCTCCAGCATCACCACGCGCAGGGCCGCGGCACGCGGGGGAGCCGGCCTGCCGAGCGCGGCTTCGGCGGCGCGGGCGAAGGCGACCGAGTGCGCCACCGTTGCTTCCGCCGCCAGCCGGGCAATGAAGCGGGCAGCGGCGCGCGGCGACTTGCCGCGCATCAGCGCCAGGATGCCCTTGTGCGCATAGCCCAGCCGCGCCTCGGCGCGCAGCACCGTGTCGCCCTGCGTGACCAGCCGCAGATGCGCCGGCTCGGCGATCAGGCCGTGCACCGGCCCGAGCGGGACCTGCGTCAGCCCCGGCGCCTCCACGGCGGGGAATTGCGGCGGCTCCACGCTGCCACCCGGCATGCCGGGGCGCGGCGAGAGCGGGTGCGCCATCGGCCACCGGCCATGGTCGAGCCATGCGCGGTCGTCGGTCGCGCCGTCGGCGGCATGGCCCCAAAGGTCACGGATCATTCGCTCGAACCGGGCGGCCGGCGGGCAGGCGGGAGACAGTGCCGGATAACGACCGTTCTCCACGCCGACCGAAGCGATCAGCGCGCCGTCCTGATCCTGGCACAAGGCATGGACCTGCTGGGTGTCGGCCCACATGCCGAGCAACGCCGGGCCGAGTTCCGGCATCGCGGCCAGTTTCGCCCAGGTGTCGGGCGAGACGACGCAGCGCGGCCAGGGGCGGCATGCCTGTTGGTCGCCGGCACGGATCAGCTCCGCCGCGCTCATCGGGCCGCCAGCCGGATCCAGGCGAGCCAGGGTGCCGGCATGGCGAAGCCGCACACCAGCAGCAAGGCGAGCGGCAGCCAGGCAGGCGACACGCGCGGCCGCCGGATCGGCGGCGGCCGGATCGCCGGCGGCCGGATCGGCGGCAGCCGCGGCAGCACGGCCCAGGCGATGCCGGCCACCCCCGCCCCCAGCGGCAGCAGCACCCACGGCGCTGCCGCAGCGGTCGCGGCCAGGACCTGCGCCAGGCTCGAGAACAGACCGAACGGCGGCACGGCTGCCAGGCCGGCGAGCGCCACCAATCGCTCGAACCCGTCGGGTGGCGACAGCAGCAGGGCGCACTGCGTCAGGGCAAGCAGGGTGAGCTGCATGACGCCGGCGAGGGCCCCCTCGCCGCTGCCCAGTCCGAATGCGGCGACCGCGACGCCGCCCTGGGCCAGTCCGGCGAGCGATGGCAGATGCCGCCGCCCGGTCTCCGTCGCCAGGCAGAGCGCCGCGGCCAGCAGCGCGGCCAACCCCAATCCCAGCAACAGGGATGGCGGGGCGGGAAGCCGCAATACCAGGGCGGCGGCCGCGATGGTCAGCTCAGGCGCGAGCATGGCGACGGCGCCGTAGCCCAGCATCGTCATTGCGATCACGGCGAGGTGCGGTTGCGGGGTGGCCACCGCGACCGCGCCGGCGAGCGCCACGGCAAGGCCGGTGGCACCGAGCCGCAGCGCCCGCCAGGCAGCGGCGCGCCGCGGCAGCGCGACGGCAATGGCGCCGATCGTGGCAATGGCCATCCCCAGCCACGCCATCAGCGGCGCGACGGCGATCGTGGCCAGCGCCGTGCCCGCCAGGACGGCGGAGCGGGCACCCCACACACCGGGGGTAGTGCGGCGCGCCCACGCAGCGGCCGCCGCCAGGGCGCAGAGCAATAGGATGACGTGCGCGGCGCGCGCATCCAACCGCCACAGGCCCCCATGGTGGCCGAGCTGCCAGGGCAGCGTGCACGCCAGGAGCAAGGCAAGGCCACACAGGCCGAGGTCGAGGCGGGATGCGATCGGGTGAACCAGGCGGATGGTCCTGCCGGGCCGGTTGCCAAGCCACAGCCCGGCAAAGCCCAGCGCCGGGAGCAAGGGCAGGACGACGACGGCAAGCTGCCATGCCCCGAGTCCGACGGTGAGTGCCGCCAGAACCGCGCCGCCTTGCACCGGCAGCAGCGCCAGCGCCTGACGAGCCGGGCGATTGTCCCCCGCCAGTCCGAGCAAACCCATCAGGGTCACGGCGATGGCCAACCCGGTCCCCGGAATGGTGGCGGCGAGCAGCGCCAGCAGGAGCGCGGCCAGCAACAGGAGCAGAGGAGCGATGCCGTGAGCGGCAGAGGAAGCGGCCGAGGGATAGGGCGAGGGGTAGGGGAAGGGTGCGGGTGAGGCTGCGGGTAGCGACGACATGCTCCCCCTCCCGTTGCCGGAGGGGGGCGGCGGGAGGGGGCCGTCCCCACCAGCCTCGGCATCGAGACCGGCGACGTGCGGACTATGCCCACCCCTCCCCCCGCCCTCGTCCCGCAAGGGGAGGGGGAGTGCGCTCATGGCTGTCATCTGGATCACGGCAGCCGGCCCGCCCCCCTCCCGCAACGGGAGGGGAATTTGGTCGGCTGCCACCGCCCACCACGCGAGCGCCACGGCCTCGGCAATCTCCACGAGGGCGACAAGCCCCTCGCCGCGACCGAATGCCGCCGCGGCCACGACCGCGGCCTGAACCGCGCAGATTGCCACCGCTGCGCTGCAGCGTCGCGTCGCCAGCAAGGCAAAGCCAAGGGCCAAGGCAGCGCTGGTGCCCACCGCCACCCATGCGCCGGCGCCGGTCATGCCGCGGCCGCGCTGGCCAGGACCACAATGGCGGCGAGCAAGGCCAGGGCTGCGGCGATCCCCAGGGCGACCGGGCGTCTGCCGGGCCGCAGTGTCCCCGCGACACAATGGATCGCCGCGGCGACCACCATCAGGGCCAGGACCTTGGCGGCCCAGGCGAGCGCCCCGCCAAGCCAGGCAAGCAATCCGCCGTCCGGCTCAGCCATGCCCCAGGGCAGGAACAACCCGGCAATCAGGTTCAGCCAGATCAATTGCCGGCACTGGTCGGCGAACGTCGCCAGCGCAAGGTCGCCGCCGCTGAATTCGGTTGCCTGGCCTTCCATGCCGGGCTCGGCGACAGCGATCGTGGCGAGGGCGATGGCGGTCAGGACCGTGGCGGCGAGAGGCTGCAACAGGCCCTGGCGCTGCTGACCCATCAGCAGGTCGAGATTGGTCGTCCCGCCCAGCAGGCCGAGCGCAAGGATCGCCAAGAGCAGTACTGCCTCGGCGAGGCAGCCCAGCGACATGGCACGGGCGGCGGCCAATCCCGCCGGTGCCGTCCCGGCGTCGAGCGCCGCCAGTGCCAGTGCGACCCGGGCACCGGCCAGCAGGCCCCCCAGCACCAGCAGGTCCGACATGGGTGCGAACGCCATGCCGAGCGTGAAGGTCGGCACCAGGGCGGCAGCCAGGGCCATGGCCGCGACACAGACCAGCGGGGCGATGGTCAGCACCGGCGAGGCGTTCTCGGCTACCACCGGCTGCTTGCGGAGCAAGCGGCGCAGGTCGCGCCAGGGCTGCCGGGGATCAGGCGGGTGACGCCCGATCATGACGGCCTCGGTCCAGCGCCGCAGCCCGCTCGCGAATGGGGCCGCGGCCAGGACCAGAGCGGTATGGAGCAATTGCGCGAGCAAGGCGGCGAGCAAGCTCACGTCGGAGCGGACCAGGTGGATGCGGCCGCGCAGGCGATCAACAGCGCCGCGAGGACGAGCAAAATGAGGGCGGGGGCGGCGAAGCCGGGCATGGCCGGCCGCGCGGCCCGGG
Organism: Acetobacteraceae bacterium; assembly: GCA_035508435.1. Classification (GTDB taxonomy): domain Bacteria; phylum Pseudomonadota; class Alphaproteobacteria; order Acetobacterales; family Acetobacteraceae; genus JASHVB01. Next base: position 59,953 of record DATJNA010000160.1, read on the forward strand.
TCATGCGCGAGGATGCCGATCCGCCCGGCTGGCGCCGTTCTGCCGTCACGCGGGTGATAAGTGTCACGCGGGTGATCAGGCGCCGCGCGGCGAACAACAGACGTTGGACTGCGAGCAAACCGTCTGGTTCCGCCGCGGGCATCATGGGTGCGAACCCGGCGCCCGCCGTCTGGGCGGTGGGTTCACCGAATGGCAGCCAGGCCGGAGGGGCCGCGAAGCCGTCCTCCCAGGCGGGACCGCTCGCCGTGGCGCGGGCGATTCCCAGGAACCGGCGCAGCCACACGATGACGCCGACACCGAGCAAGAGCAATACGGTGAGCGGCAACGCCGCATAGCCCGGCGTATCCGCTCCCGAGGCGAGGCCGGCCCCGGACGCGATCGGCCCCAGTACTGCTCCGGTCAGGGCGCGGATCGGCGGGTCCACCAGGCGGATCAGCAGCGGTCCGACGAACATGCCCCAGGCGCAGGCCGCGCTCGCCAGGGCCAGCAATGCGAGGCGGGCAAGGCGGGGCGGTTCCTCGGCGACCGCGGCCCGCGGCGTGCGGGGGCGGCCAAGGCAGGCCATGCCGACCAGCCGTACCAGGCTGGCAGCGCTCAGCCCGCCGGTCGCTCCAAGCGCCGCGATCCAGCCGCCGCGCAGGAGCTGCGACAGCAGCGTCGCGGCATGCGGCAGGCCGAGGCCGGCGTGGAACAGCAGCCAAACGGCGGCGAAGCCGGCGCTGGGCGGCAGGGCGGCCAATCCGGCGAGGCCGGCCAGCCAGCAGGCCGTCGTCACGGGCAAGCGGTGCACGAGGCCGCCGAGCCGGTCCAGCCGTTGCGTGCCGGCAGCCTCGCTGATCGCTGTCGTGGCCAGGGCCAGCAAGGTGCCGCCAATTGCCTGCATGGCGATCAGCAACAGCACCGCTGCCAGCGCCATGGTGGCAACGCCGGGCAGGTCGGCGGCGGTGGCTCCGAGGGCAATCCCGATACCCAGCATGGTGAGGCCGCTCTGGCGGATGGTATTGCTCGCCACGGCGGTGTCGAGGTCGGCAGCGAGCGTGGCGTCGAGGCCGCCGATCACGGCCGAGGCGGTGCCGAGCATGACGAGCACGACGCCCCACCAGGCGGGGGGGACATCGGAACCGGGGCCAGGCAGCAGTTGCAGCACGCGGAAGAGTGCGGTCGGGACGACGGCGCCGGACAGCAGGGCGGCCGAGGGGGCCGGGGTCACGCGATTGCACTGCGATAGCCAGGCATGGAATGGCGCGAGGCCCGCCAGGAGGCCGGGGCCGGCCAGAGTTGCCCAGAACCTGGCCTGCGGCGGGGCTGCCGCCGCGACGATGGTCATAAGGCTCGCCAGCAGGAAGACACCGAGCGGGAGGGCGGCCGGCCGCTCGGCCGGGACGGACGCCCAGAGCGCGCCGCCGGCGATGGCAAGCGCCGCGCCCGCGACGAAGCCGTCCGCGCCGAGCAATGCGAAGCCCAGCAGACCCAGGCAGACGGGCGCCGTGCCGGACGGCGGGGACGATTTCACCACCGCGGCACAGCCGAGCGTGGCGGTGCCGGCCGCCAGCACCAGCGCGGCGAAAAAAGCGCGGAGCGGATCGAGCGCGATCTGGCAGGGGAATCCCGCAAGCCGAAGCGGCAGCGGGATCACCGCCTGAGGGCTATCGATCACGAGAGCCAGCAGGGCAAGCAGACTGCCCGTCGCAGCCGCCACGGCAGCGGCCAGGGCGGTGCGCCGCGCCAGCGCAGGCCATGCAACAGCGATTCCGCCGAGACCGATCAGGGCGGCGAGGATCGCGGCCAACAGCGTCAGAAGCAGAGCATTCACGAGGCGGGAGGCTAGCAGACCGTCGCGGAGTCGGGGGGAGTCTCCGGGTCGCGCGCGCGCCGCGGCTCACGGGCGGAGTTCGGCCGCGGCAGAGACGCCAGCACCTTTGCCGGGCCGGCGGGCCCGCCTATGCAGCAGCGCGCCCCGCGCTGCCCCCGCGGCTATGCAGCAGCGCGGCCCGCACTGCCCCCGCACCCCATGTGCGGCAGCGCGCCCCGCGCTGCCCCCGCGGCTATGCAGCAGCGCGGCCCGCACTGCCCCCGAACAAGGGGTATTGCGTGGTGCCGCCCAGATGCACCACGAGTTCCGCCGGCGCTGGCAGGCTGCGGAACAATGCGGTCGGCAGCCCCGCGTCGCCATCGGTCCAGCGCAGGCCAATCTCCGGCTCGAACGCATGGAAGCCATCGCTCAGGGCCGCATCGCTCGCTTCGATGCTGTGGAACCGCGAACCCTCGCGCACCACGACCCGGCGCACCGCAACACCAAGCGTTCGCGGGTCGCGCGCGGTGCCAAGTTCTGCCGGGGCACCCGCTCGCGAGACGATCCGCACCGAGCCGGCCCGGGCGGCCAGAGGGAATACGCAGGCGGTGCCCCAGTGCGCGACGGCATCCACCCGCTGCCCGTCGATGACCAGGTGCAGATCGGGATCGTCGGTCAGGCGCAACGCGGGGCGCGGGCCGGCGCGATCCAGCAGTTGCCGCCACGCGGCATCCACCAGCGGGCCACCCGTGAGCACTGGCGCGCACGGCGGCTTGGGCGGCAATCCCCAACCGGTGTTGCCATTTTGGAACAACCAGCGATTGCCATCGTCACGGTAGCTCTCCGCCGGGGCGCCATCGGCAAGCAGTACGTCGTGAGTTTCGAGTTCGATATGATAGATCGCCACCTGTTGCGCCCGGTCATCCCAATAGATGGAACGATGATTGACCAGGAACTCCACGGGGATCAGCACGTTGTTGATGTAGAGTGCATGCCCCTTGGTCACATGCAGGTCGCGATGCGGCAGATTCTCGCCGAGTGCGCCCTTGCAGACGACCACCGGCGTCGCGGCGCCGCGCCGGCCACGGGTCGCCAGCACCTGTCCGACACCGATCCACACGATCGGCCGCACGGCCCCGCTCAGCGTGATCACGCGATCGCCGACCGCCAATTGCTCCACCGGCACCTCTCCCGCCGGTGTGGCGATCCTGGTGCCTTTGACAAAGCAGATCGCCTCGGCCTGGAGGGCGCCCGGCGTCGCCATCGCGTACGACGCCAACGCTGCACTGGCGAAGGTGATCTCGCCCGAGGTCGCGCCATTCACAATCACCGACACCAGCGAGCCGCTCTGGCTGAATGTCGCCGCCTGTGCGGTCTGAACGATGATGGCATCGGCGCCGGCGAACTGTGCAACCGTCGCCTGGAACCCCGCCACATCGTCGATGGCAAGCATGCCCGTGCTGGCGAGGAAATCGACGACCTGTCCCGATCCTATTGCGCCATTCAACGTCAGATCGCTGCCCGAACTCACGGCCAGCGTGCCATTGCCGCTGATGCTGCCGGTGATATCCAGCGTGCCGCCGGTGGCCGTGACGGTGCCGATGTTGGTCAGCGGGCCGATGAACGTGCCGAAGCCGCTCAGCACATTGCTGTTGCTATTGCCGCCAAAGCTGATGGTGCTGCTGGCACTGGCGGAGGTGGCGATGGTGCCGCCGGCCAGCATGACGGTGCCATCATTATTGATGCTCTCGACCTCGACCACCCCGCCGTCACTAACCGACACGGTACTGCTCTCGGCCGGCCCGCCGACGTTCAGCACGCCGCCTGCGTCGACCAACTCCGCCCCGGCGCCGGTGACGTCGAGGAGTGCGGTGCCGGCGTTGCCGCCACCGACAAAGACGTCGGCAATGCCGGACACGCCGTTGCCGTCGACGCGCAGCACACCGCCCGCCCCGACCGTTACGGTGCCCGCTCCGGGCAACGCCGGCGGTGTCGGCGGCAGACCGAGCAACGCCGGGCTGATGGTCAGCGGATTGCCGATCTGCAGCGACTGCCCGACTTCGACGGTGCCGCCGTTGGTCACCGTCAGGCTGCCCGAGTCGCCGTAGGTGCCGACGACGATGTCGGTCTGCACCAGCAGGTCGCCATCGGTGGTCACCAGCACGCTGCCGGTGCCGCCGCTATCGATCGTGCTGCCACCGTCGCCGATATCGAGGCCGCCGTCGCCCAGCCCGTCCACGCCAATGGTGACGCCGGCGTGGTTCTCTACGATCAGCGTGCCGCTGCCCACCTCGCCGATATTGGCCAGGCCGGCGGCGCCGAGATACGAACCGGCGTCGGTGACGGTCAGCGTGCCTGCCCCATCGAAGCCCACCGCGAGCGCGTCGATCAGATTCGAATTCGCAGTACCGGCCAGCACGCTGCCGCCCTGCGAAACAGTCAGCGTTGCGGTGCCGTATTGTGCCACCGCAAGGCCGTTGCCGTTGGTATTCAGCAGCGCACCGGCGCCGCTGACCGTCGCCACGCCGGTCTCGGTCGAGACGGTGCCGTCGTTGGAGTTGCTGATGTAGACGCCGTAGCTGGAAGTTTGCGCCGGACCCGTCAGTGCGACCGTGCCGCCGGCGCCGACGGCCAGTGTCCCGTCGCCGGGTTCAATCACGCCAGGCGCAAGCGTGCCGCCGGAACCGACGGTCAAGGTGGTGCCCACCTCGACCGTGCCGTTGTTCAGCACACTGAGCTGGCCGGTGTCGCCGCGGGAGCCGATGTTGAGATAGGTCGTGCTGTAGAGCAAACCATCTGTCGTGACCGTGGCGTAGCCCGTACCGCCGACACCGACGAGCCCGGCCGAGAGTGTTTTGCCGGCGCCAATGGTAAGGCCGCCGACCCCGGTGGGATCGAGCCCAACCATGAAGGTGGCAAAATTCTCGACCACCAGCGTGCCGCTGCCGCTATGCGCGAGATAGGCGTTGCCGAGCGTCCTCACCTCGGATCCGGGGTCGGTGACGGTGACCGTGCCGTTGCCGTACTCGCCGATCGCGAGTGCGTAGTTGTCGCTGCTGTTTGTGGTACCGGCTATGATGGACCCGCCCTGCGACACCGTCAGATCGCCGCTGGCGCCGATCGCGCCGACGCTGAGCCCGCCCGCGGTGAGATCAAGCAACGAGCCGGCGCCGGTGACGACGGCCATGCCATTGGCTGGCGCCAGCGTCCCGGAGGCGCCGTTCTCGCCGATATAGAATGCGTAGTTGGGCCCGGTCGTGGCCTCCACGTTCCGCAACACGCCGCCATTGTCGATGATGAGCGTGGCGACGCCGCCTGCGTCCGCGGCGATGAGGGCATTGCCGCCCGTGGTCGTGATCGTGCTGCCCGCGCCGATCACCAGGGCTCCGGTCGCGCGCGCGCCGCCGCCACTGGAGCCAAGCGTGAAATACGGACCGGCCACGTCGAGGCTGGTGCCAGGTGCCAGATACCAGGTGCCGGTGTTGGAGAAGTTGATGCCTTCGACCGTGCCGCTGCCGCTTATGGTGCCGCCGACACCATTGTTGAACAATGCATAGACCTCAGTGCTCGGCACCACCGTCCCGAGATTCCAATTCGCCGCCGTGCCGAAATTGCTGTTGCTCGCGCCGGTCCAGGTCAGGAAGGTCGTGGCGAAGATGAATGCCTCGCCGGTCGCGTCGTCGATGCCGGTGTCGAACGACAACGGCCCGACCGTGGCGATCGGCATATCGGTCAGGTTGTATACGCCGGGGTTGCCCAAGGCATCGTGGTAGCTCACCGCAAAGGTGTCGCCACTGAGCAATGCACCGCCCGTCACGGTGATGCCGTTGGAAAATTCCAACCGGTCGCCGGCGGTAAAGCCGGTGATCGGATTCGACATCGTGGAGGCAGGCGAGCCGAGGATCAGCGTCTCCGGTGCGCCCGGCGCGAAGGCGATCGTCTGGCCTGCCCCAAGCGCGCCGTCGATCTGCAACGTCGCACCCGAAGCGATCTCGATCGTGCCGCTGCCGCTGACCGCTCCATCCAGCGTCAGTTCCCTCGACACGCCAAGCGTGCCGCTGTTGGTCACATCGATGGTGCCGTTATTGACCACCGATCCGACGATAACCCCGTCGCCAAGCAGCGCATGGCCGCTCTCGACCATGACGGTGCCCGCGGCAGCGCTGCCCGAGGTGCCGATATCCACCGACGACGCGGCATCGACGTCCAGCGTCGAGCCGTTCCACACCGCCGCCTCGCCGGTGACGTCCAGCGCGCCGCCCGTCACGACGGAAACCGTCCCCACTCCCGCCGACGGTCCGCTGAGCAATCCGCCCAGCCCCAGCGCCGCCACCACCGCGGTTTCGCCATTGATCGCGGCCGAACCCGTCGGCACCAGCGCGGTCGCGGTCGCGAACGGCGGTCCGTTGGGAGACCAGTTGGCGGCAGTGTTCCAGTCGGATGACGTGGCGCCGGTCCAGGTGAACGTCGCGTTCGCTGCCGGGATCGTCAGCGTCAGGCTGGCCGGCCAGCTCGAGCCGGTGGGCGCCGTCGGCGGCGTCTCCTGCGGGTTGGCAACCCAGACGGTGACGGCGTCACCGGCGCTGAACACCGTGCCGCCCTGACCGTATGCCCCGCCGAACCCCTGGATGGTGATTTCGTCATCGGTCCAGCTTGTGACATCGAGGCTGACCGCGTCGGTGACGCCCGATCCGGCATAGCCGGCGGCAAAGCTCGCCCCGGGACCGCCATCGACGATGTCGATGAACGCGGAATCGCCGTCATACGCCGGCTGGCTGCCGAAGCCGCTGCCGTCGATCACAACCGTCTCGGTCGCATTGTCCCAGGAGACCGCCGTGATGGTCGGCACGGCGACGACCGAACCCACCACGATCTCGCTGTCGCCGGTGGCCGCATCGGTGCCGACGCTGAATTGCTGCGAAGCGCCGGCGGCGAACCCGGCATCCGTCAGGTCGTAACTGCCGGGAAGCCCGCCCGAGCCATGGAACTCCACCGCGATCGTATTGCCGTTGACCAGCGACGCGCCGGTGACGGTCATGCCGTTGCCGAACTCGATGACATCGCCGGTGTTGAGGTTGGTCAGCGCATTGCCGAACGCCGTGCCCGGCGCGTTGAGGATCAGGGCGGCGTCGCTGCCGAAGCCGATCGACTGGCCAATCCCGACGGCCGCATCCAGCCGCAAAGCGGCGTCGTTGCCGATCTGCAATTCGCCGGTGCCGCCGATGCTGCCGGTGATATCCAGCGTGCCGCCGGTGGCGACAACCGTGCCGCTGTTGGCCAGCGAACCGGCCAGCGTGCCGAAGCCGCTGATCGTGCCGGCATTGCTGGCAACGCCGGAAATGTCGGCGGCGCCGCCCGCGAGCAAGATCGTGCCGCCGGCCATGTTGGCGATGCCGGCCGCCTGCACCGATCCGCCGCTGGCCACATCAAGCGTGCCGCTGCCGGCGCCGCCGATCGCGATCGTGCCGCTGCCGTCGGCGAGCAATGCGCCGCTGCCGGTGACGCTCAGCACCCCGTTGGACCCCGCGCCGCCGCCCACCACCACGTCGGGCGTGCCGGCGAAGCCCGTGCCATCGACGCGCAGCATGCCGCCCGCGCCGACGACCACGGTGCCTGAGCCGGCGAACGCGGTCGCGGCGGTCAACGTGGTGGTGGCGGTGTCGCTGACCACGACATCGCCGGCATCCAGCGTGACGGTGCTGCCGATCAGCAGGTTCTGTGCGGCCTCGACGGTGCCGCCGCCGACAATGGTCAGGGTGCCGGATGCGCCGTTCAAACCGACACGGATCTCGGTCTCGCTGAACAGACTGCCGCCGGACGCCAGCAGGGCGCTGCCGGCGCCGCCGACGAAGAGCGAGCCGCCGGTCGATGTGCCGGCGCCGCCGATGTCGAAATCGCCGCTGCCCTGCCCATCCGTATTGATCGTCACGCTGCCCAGGTTCTCGACCGTCAGGCTGCCGATCCCGGCGCGTCCGATATAGACGGCGCCATTCGCCGTGAGTTGCGATCCCGCCCCGGTGACGGTGACGCTGCCGTCGCCCTGCCGCCCGACGCTCAACGCCGAAATCTGCGCGGAGTTCGGTGTGCCGCCAACGACGCTGCCGCCCTGCGAAACCGTCAGCGTGCCGTCGCCGTACAGGCCGACCGCGATGCCATTGCCGTTGGCGTCGAGCAATGCGCCGGCGCCGCTGACGGTCGCGGCACCGGTTTCACTCGCGGCGAGGCCGTCGTTGGAATTGCCGATATCCACGCCATAGGCGCCCGCGAGGGTGCCGGTCAGCAGCACCGTGCCGCCGGCGCCGATGTTCAGCGTGCCGTTGCCGGATTCGATCGTGCCGGGTGCGATGGTGCCGCCGGCGCCGACGACCAGGCTGGTGCCGACCTGCACCGTGCCGTCGTTGACGTTGAGGGTGCCTTGCGTCCCCCTGATGCCGACCGAGACGTAGCCCTGGCTGATCAGCTCGCCGCTCGACAGCACGTTGGCGACGGCGGTGCCGCCGGTGCCGGCGGTGCTGCCGACACCGACCAGCAGCCCGCTGAGGCCAAGCGGATCGGTCAGCACCTGGAAGATGCCGGAATTCTCGACTGTCAGCGTGCCTGACCCGCTATGGTCGATGTAGGCGACGCCGACGCCTGTCGCCTCGGATCCGGGATCGGTCACCGTCATCGTGCCGTTGCCGATCCGGCCGATCGCGAACGAATCGTTGATGTTGCTGTTGGCGGTGGCGGCATAGACGGAGCCGCCCTGCGATATGGTCAGGCTGCCGTTGCCGCCATTGTCCGCAATGGCGAGCCCATTGTTCTCCAGATCGAGCAATGAGCCGGATCCGGTGACGAGAACTATGCCATTGCTCGCAGCCAACGCCCCGGAGGCGGCGTTGCCGCCGATCTCCATTTCATAGGTCTCGATGTTCGCGGGTATGGTTTCGAACACCTGGCCGCCGCCGCTGATGGTCAGCGTCCCGTTGGAGCCGGACGGCGTGCCGATATCGAGATAGCCGGCGCTGTCGATCGTGCTGCCGCTGCCGACCGTCAGGTTTCCGGTGCCGAATGTTCCGCTCGCACCGACGCCGACGAAAAACTGGAATTGCGTCGCCAGCGTGGTGCCCGAGGCAAGCGCGTAGCTGCCGCCGTTGTAGAACTGGATGACTTCCGCGGCCGCCGTGCCGCTGAGCGTGCCGCCGCCGGCAGCGTTCATCAACAGGTAGGAGCCCTGGCCCGGCACGATGAGCGACGGGTTCTGATTGTCCGTGATGTCGTCCCAATTGGCCGCCAGGTCGAGATTGCCGCTGGTGGTGCCGATCCATTCGAAATCATGGATCGGGGAGAACATCCAATCGTTGGATTGCGGATCGACCCCATAGGTGAAAACGGTGGGCGTGCCCGCGGCGAAATTCAGGTCGGTGAAAACGTAGGTGGCGTTGACGCCGCTGGCGTTGTGCACGCTGGCGGTCACCGTGTCGCCATTGCTCACGGTGGGGAGCGAATTGAGCGTGGTGCCGCTGGCGAACTCGATGTTGTCGCCGCCGGCAAAACCGTTGATGGGATTGCTCACCGTGCCGGCCGGGAACGCAATGATCAGCGTCTCCGGCGCGCTGCCGCTGATGAAATCGATCGGCTGTGTCGGCAGCAGTGCGCTGACCGTCACCGTGGTGCCGGGCTCGACAGTGACCGGTGCCGCCGTCTCGGTGATCGTCGTGCCGCCATCGCCATCGGCGGCAAGCGAGAACGCCGTGCTGGTGTAGTTGCCGGCAAGCTGCTGCGTATAGGTCTCGCCGCCGACGGAAACGGTCAGCAGGTCCGTCGTCGAATTGACGCCCGCCGTTCCGCCGGCGGCAAACGGCAATGCCGTGTCATCGATCGACGCGCCGTAGTTCAGTGTGGTGCTGGTGGCGGTGCCGCCGGAGAGCAAGAACTCGGTGCCGCCGCTACTGACGATCAGGCCGGTGGCGCTGGTGCCTTGGTTGAACACGCCCACGCCGGGCTGATACAGGACCACGCCGCCGGAAACGACCGCACCGGTGGTATTGGTGGCCGAACCTCCCGGCAGCACGATCAGGGTGCCGCCGGCCAGCACCGTCTCGCCGTTGGCCACACCGCCGGAGAACACCGCCAGGGTGCCGCCACTGCTGACCGTACCGAAACCGGCCGAGCCGCTGGCGAACACCTCCTCCAGGCCGCCGCTATCGACCATGGTTCCGCTGGCCGTGCCGCCGGCAGCCACGACCTCGGTGCCGCCGCTGCCGATGGTGGTGTTGCTGGCGGTGCCGGCGGAGGAAACCGTCTGGACGCCGCCGCGATTCACCGTGGCACCGGCGGCGGTGCCGGCGGAGAACACGGTCTGCTGCCCGCCGCTATCGATCGCGGTAGCGGAGGCGGTGCCATGCGACAGCACCTCCTCGTAACCGCCGCTGCTGACGACCGTGCCGGCGGCGCCGCCGTAGACATCCTCGATGCCCGGGCGGAATGCGCCGCTGGCTGTTGCGGGGCCGATCAGCGTCGTCGCGCTGGCGACGCCGCCGGCCGATACGACCATGGTGCCGCCGGTGGCAACGCCGCCGATGACCGTCGTGCTGACCGCGGTGCCGCCCGAGATTACGTTCGCCGTGCCGCCACTGCTGACGGTGGCATCCACCGCCGAACCGCCGGACGAGACCTGCAAGGTCTGCCCCGAGGACACGACGATGCCGCTGCTGGTCTGGCCGGCACTGACGACGATCGGCGCGATCACCGTGCCGCCGCTGATCAGCACCGTGCCGACCGCGTTGCCTTGCAGTCCTACGCTGAGTGTCGCGCCGCTGCTGACCGTGGTGGCGCTGGCGACGCCGCCGGCGGAGACATATTCGAAGCCGCCGCCGCTGACCGTCGTGTCGAGCGAGGTGCCGGTCGCCGTCAGGCTGGATGTCTCGGTGCCGCTGCTGAAAGTATAGAAATAGGCGCCGACGATGAATTCAGTGCCGAGCATGGTCGTGCTGATGGCGGTCCCGCCGTCCACGTATTGCTCGCCGCCGTGCTGCACGACGGTTGCGATCGCCGTGCCGCTGATCGCGATGTTCTCGTAGCCGCCGTTGCTGGCGACCGTGGTGCTGACCGCGGAACCGCGCGAAAAGATGAATTGATCGCCGCTGAGCGTGGTGTCGCTCGCGACGCCGCCGGCGTACACGTATTGCTCGGCGAAGTTTGCGACGGTGGTGCTGGTCGCAACGCCGCCCGAGGAAATGGCTTCCGCGCCGCCGCTGGAAACGGTCACGTCAACCGCGGAGCCGCCGGCCAGAACATAGAGCGTCTCGCCAGAGGTTACGATCAGGCCACTGCTGGTCTGGCCGGGGCTGACCACGATCGCCAGGTCGAGATGTCCGCCGCTCAGCACGTTGGTGCCGACCGCGGAGCCGCCGGGACCCATGCTCAGCGTGCCGCCACTGCTGACCGTGGTCGCGCTGGCGACGCCGTTGGTGACATTCTCGATGCCGCCGCTGCTGATGACCGTGTCCAGCGTGGTGCCGGCCGAGCCAATGGCGCTGGAGGTGGTACTGCCGCTGCTGAAGTAGTAGTCGTATTGGTAATTGACCTGCTGAGTGGCGAAACCATCGACGGTGGTGTTCACGGCAATGCCGCCGTCCACGTACTGGTTGCCACCGCTGCTGACGGTGGTGTCGCTGACAACGGCGCCGGAATACAAGAGTTGGCCGCCGCCGGCCTCGATCACGGTGCCGGTGGCGGTGCCGCCCGACTCTATTTGCTCGCTGCCGCCGCTGCTGACGGTGGTATCAACCGCGCTGCCGAAGACAACAGCGACCGCTTCGTAAAAGGAACTGCCGGCGGGCGTGGGGCCAACCAGGACAATGCCGCTGGCGGTGCCGCCGGAGTCGACGGTCATATAGCTGCCGGTGTTGACGCCGGTACCGCCGCTGACGGTCGTGTCGATGGCGACGCCGCCGGAGAGCACGATAAATCCGCCGCCACTGACGGTGACGTCAACCGCCGACCCGCCGGAATCGACGTACAGATTCTCGGTCGATGGGACAACCAAACCGCTGCTGGTCTGTCCCGCGCGAATGACGACAGAAGAGATCACGGTGCCGCCGGCCAGCACGATCGTATCGACCGCCGAGCCGCCAGGCCCGAGGCTCAGCGTCCCGCCGCTGCTGACAGTGGTACTGATCGCGATGGCGTCGGAAGAAACGTATTCGTAGCCGCCGCTGTTTATCCTGGCATCAACCGTCGTGCCACGGACTGCACTCGACGTGACGCTGCCACTGCTGAAGTAGTAAGTATAGCCGCTTTCGACTTCTACCAGGCCGAGACTATCGATCACCGTGCCGGACGCAGTGCCGCCTGCGACAAACTGATTGGCGCCGCTGCTTACCGTAATGTTGACGGCAGTGCCGCCTGCCGCAACTTCCTCGAGTCCCCCGAACAGTACTGTTGCCCCGAAATCCGTCCCCCCGGCAATGACGACGTCGTCTCCGCCACTGCTGACGATCGTGTCAACCCCGCTGCCGGCGATGAACGCCACCCCGTCGTAGCCGCCGGCGACGGTGTTTATGAGTGTGGTGTCGCTGGCGACCGCGCCGCTGGACACTTCCAGCATGCCGGCAACGTTCAAACCGCCGCTGACGGTGGTGCCGATGGCGGTGCCGCCCGATGAGACAAACTCCCAACCGCCGCTGCTGACGATCGTGTCAAACGAAGTGCCGCCGTCGTAAACCGTCTCGCTTCCGCCGCTATAGACGATGACCTCGCTGGCATGGCCATCAACCGCCAGTTCGCCGCTGCTGTGGACGAAAATCGTATAGCCCGAGCCGCCGGCCGCGACCGTCATCCCACCGCCGCCGTTCAGCGTGATGGCGTATCCGGTTCCCCCGGCATCGACGAATATTTCTTCACCCGCGCTCAGCGACAAACCGCCGCTGGTCTGGCCGCTGCTCACGACGTACTGCGTCATTGCCGAGCCTCGCTTATTGATTAATGCGTGGAATGTTGGCGGCGGAGTCGATGCGACGCGCGGGCGGCAAGGGCAGCCACCCGGGCTTTCGGAGCCTCAGTCGGATTTGTCTGGGGCGGGCCGCACGAGAAGCCTGGCCGGCGGCGAAGAGGGCTGGGCGAGGCCACTCCTGCGGCCCTGTGGCAGGCCGCATCTGTCTCGCGCCAACCGCAGGTTGGACGTTCCCCACCCGTTTGCCTCTTCCAACCGGCGTCGGAAAGCGCGAATGGAATGTTATTCTCGCGCTACTGAAACGTCACACTAGGCGTATGGTACGCCAGTGACAACAAATCATGCCAAAACGGCGGCGGCTATTTTTGTAACATAATAAAAACATTCATGCTCAAGGCATCATTGCCAGACAATCACCAACAATCGCATTATCTCTGCGGTTCATCCCGTAGTTGTCCGTGCGTTTGTAAGACAATTTTATATGGCAGGATATTCTTGGTGCACATCCGGTGGGTGTGTTCGGTCTTCCTCTAACTCGCGCGCGCCTCGGCCATCCCCGCCACCTGGTGCTCCACCAGCCGCGCATAGACACCCCGCCGCGCCAGCAGCTCCGCGTGCCGCCCGGCCTCGATCACGCGGCCCGCCTGCATCACCAGGATCAGGTCCGCCGCCCGGATGGTGGACAGCCGATGCGCCACCACGATCGTCGTCCGGTCTTCCATCAGGCCGTCCAGCGCCGCCCGCACCTGTTGCTCGCTGATCGTGTCGAGGTGGCTGGTCGCCTCGTCCAGCACCAGCAGCGGCGCGTCCTTCAGGAACGCGCGGGCGATCGCCACGCGCTGGCGCTGGCCGCCGGACAACTGCACGCCCCGTTCGCCGACGCGGGTATCCAGCCCATCGGGCAGGCCGGCGACGAACTCCGCCAGTGCCGCGCGCTGCAACGCCTCCGCAATCTGCGCCGGGGTGGCGTCCGGCCGCGCCAGGCGCACATTCGCGCCCAGCGTGTCGTTGAACAAGTAGGTGTCCTGCGCCACCAGGGCGACGCGCCGGCGCAGCCCGTCCAGCGTCAGCTCGCGCAGGTCCGCCCCGTCCAGCCGGATCGCGCCGTCATCGGGATCCCAGAACCGCAGCAGCAGATTGGCGATGGTGGACTTGCCGGCGCCGGACGGGCCGACCAGCGCGACCGTCGCCCCCGCCGGCACCGTGAACGACACGTCTGACAGCGCCGGACGCAGCCGGCCGGGATAGGTGAAGCCCACCCGGTCGAACCGCAGCGACGACCCGCCGGCGGGCGCCACCGGCTCCAGCGGACCGTCGGTGATCACCACCGGCTCGGCATGCACCACATGCAGGCGGCGGGTGGACGCGATGGTGTCCGCCAATTGCCGCCCCACCTGCGCGATCTCGGACACCGGCAGGAAGGCGGAGATCGAGACCAGCACCAGCAGCGGCAGCATCCAGGCGGGGATCCAGCCGTTCAGCACCAGTGGCGCGCCGACGGCGGCGACCGCCAGGCCGCCCAGGCCGGTCGCGACCTCGAGCCCGGCGGTCTGCCAGGTCAGGTCGGCCAGCAAGGCCAGCCGTTGCGTCTGGTAGCGGCCGACGGCGGCCATGAAGGCGCCGCGCCGCCGCCCGGTGGCGTCGAAGGCGGCGAGTTCGGCCAGGCCCTGGATGGTCTCGGCGGCGAAACCGCCCAGCGTGCCCAGGGCCCCGCGCGCCGCCGAGCCCAGCGCGTCGATCCGCCGCCGCCCGAACACCGGCGATCCGCCGGCGTACAGCAGGAACGGCGCCAGCACCAAGGCCAGCGGCCAACACGCCCAGGCCAGCAGCAGCAGAACGCCGGGCGGCACCAGCCCGGCCACCACCGACGGCGCGATCGTATGGGCGAAGAAATATTCGACCGTTTCGACATCCTGCGTCGCCAGCGCCACCAGGTCGCCGGAGCGCCGCCGCAGCAGATAGGCCGGCGCCAGCTCGTCCAACTTGCGGAACAAGTCGATCCGCATCTGGGCGAGAAGCTGATAGGCCATGGCGTGCGCCAGCCACGACTCCATCCAGTGCAGCAGCCCGGCCAGCGGCGCGGTCAGCAGCAGGCCCAGCGTCAGGGCCAGGATCGGCGCGTGCCCGCGCACCGCGCCCAGCAGCAGCGCGCCCCAGACGCCGACGCCGATGAACGCCACCACCCGGCCGATGCCGCACAGCACGGTCACGCCGATCTGGCGGCGCCAGGGGCCGACGAAGCCGAGCAAGGTGCGGATGGTCTCCGGCCAGCCGACTTCGGCGGCATCGTCGGACAGCGGCTGCACCGCGGGCGTGGTGGCCGCGGCGGTCTCCACCACGCGCAGGCCGCCGGGCGCGGGTGCCGCGTCGATCAGCGCGTCGTCATGCTCCGCAAGCTGCGGCGCCATCAGATCGCGATACGGGCCGGGCACCGCGATCAGCTCGGCATGGCGGCCGGACTGCGCCACGGCGCCGTCCTCGAGGACGAGAATACGGTCGGCGCCGATCACGCTGGACAGCCGGTGCGCCAGGATCAGCGTGGTGCGGCCCACCATCAGCCGGTCCAGCGCCTGCTGGATCACCGCCTCGTTCTCGGCATCGACCGACGACAGCGCCTCGTCCAGCACCAGGATCGGCGCGTCGCACAGCAGCGCACGCGCAATGGCGATCCTCTGCCGCTGCCCTCCCGACAACTGAAGACCACGCTCGCCGATGACTGTATCGTAGTCGTCGGGCAGCGCCATGATGAACTCATGGGCGTTGGCCGCCCTGGCCGCGGCGACCACCTCGGCCGCGGACGCATCGGGCCGGCCGAGGCGCAGGTTCTCGTCGATCGTGCCGTGGAACAACATGGTGTCCTGCGACACCACGGCGATCATGCGGCGCAGCGCGTCGGGATCGAGTGCGCGCAGGTCCTGGCCGTCGACCCGCACGCTGCCGGACTGCGGGTCGTAGAGCCGCAGCAGCAGCCGCACGATCGAGGATTTGCCGGAGCCGTTGGGGCCGACGATGCCGACATGCTCGCCGGGCTCCACCACGAAGGACAGGCCGCGATGCGCCGCGCCGCGGCCGCCGGGATAGGCGAAGCGGACGTCCTGGAACTCGATGCGCGGGCGCAGGCTGATGGTGGGGATGACGACGGGCGGCGCGGCGGGCGCGGTCTCGGGCGCGGCCAGCAGCGTGACGATGCCGTGCGCGGCGGCCTGGCCGTTGAGGCCCTGATGCAGCACGGTGCGCAGGTCGCGCAGCGGGCGGAAGATCTCGGTGCCCGCCATCAGCACGATCAACAGCGCGGTCAGCGACATCTCGCCGTGGCCGACGCGCCAGGCGCCGAGCGCCATCGCCAGGGCCGCGCCGAGCGCGGTGCCGAGGTCGGTGAAGCAGCGGGTCAGCACGCTGACCGCCAGCACCCAGAAGGTGCTGTCGGACAGTGCCTGCGCCTTGGCGGCCAGCATCGCGCCATAGGCCTTGCTCTGGCCGAACGCCTTCAGCGTGGGCAGGCCCTGCACCGCGTCCAGGAACTCCTCGCCGAACGCCTTGAATGCGCCCTGCCGCGCACGGGACGCGCGGCCGGAGCGTTCGTGCACCACCGCCGGCAGCACCAGCGTGGCCAGCGCGCCGGCCAGCATCACCGCCGCGACCGGCACGTCCCAGAACGCGATGAAGGCGAAGATCGCCACCGGGGCGGCGACGGCGATCGCCACCTGCGGGATGTACTGGCCAAAGAACGTCTGCAATTGCTCGACGCCATCGACCATCGACAGCATGACGCCGCCGGTGCGCTCGGCTCCGAACCAGGCGGGGCCGAGCGCCACGATCTTGTCGTACAGCCGGCCGCGCAGCTCCTGCTGGATGCGCATGGCGGTGCGGTGCGCCACCATGGTGCGGCTATGGTCCAGCGCGGCGCGCAGCACGATGGCGATGCCGGTGGCGGCGAGCGGGGTGACCAGCGCGGCGGCGGGCGCGTGCTGGAACACGCCGGCGAGGAAGCGCCCCAGGAACACGAAGCGCGCGATGCCGAACACCAGCGCCAGCAGCCCAAGCCCCACCGACGATGCGATGCGCCAGCGGTAGCCCCGGGTCATGCGCCACAGCGTCAGGTCGAAATGCATCGGTCGGGTCTCCTTGCCCTGGCGATATCTTCCGTGGGCCCGCGGCGTTGCGCAAACGATGGTTTTTCAACCGCTGTTGAGCTGGATAGCACGGCGGCCACACCCTGACGTCCGCCGATTGCTCCGGAACGCTGGCGAGGCCGCGGGGATTGCATTGGCGCCTGACGCCACGATCATGCAACCATGCCGGCAATGTCGCGATTGTTCGTTTCCTATGGGCACGAAAGCGACGCGCACCGCCGGCGCGTGCTTGAGCTCGCCCGGCGGCTGCGGGCGGACGGCATCGAGGTGGTGCTGGATGAAGACCCGCCGCCGTCCGCCGGCTGGATCAAATGGATGGAGCAACAGGTCGAGCAAGCCGACCACATCCTGGTCATCCCCGGCCCGCACTACCTGCATGGTTTCCGCCAGCACGGCGCCGTGCCGTCGGGGGCACGCTACGAGGGCATGCTGATCTCGGCGGAACTCGAACGTTGCGGCGGCGACTATCGCCGCTTCCTGGTCGGCCTGTACGACGATTGCGCCCGCGTGGCGGACCTGCCCGCCGCGCTGTATTCCTGCCCGAGCCGGTTCC
>DATJNA010000161.1:0-82335 GCA_035508435.1 Acetobacteraceae bacterium
GCAGCAGGTAGGGAAAGGTGATGCGGGAGAACGTGACGGCGAGGGCGAATTTGTGCGGGTCTGCCCGGAAGCCGGGTGCCAGCACGTCCATCACGTTCGGCATGAAGATCTCGCCCGCCAGCGTCAGCGCGCCCAGCCACAGCGCCATCACCGCCAGTGTTTCGCTGGCAAAGCGGCGTGCGCTGGGCCGGCCTTCGGCTGCCAGCATGCCGGAGAAGGCGGGGACGAAGGCGGCGTTGAACGCACCCTCGCCGAACAAGCGGCGGAACAGGTTGGGCAGGCGGAGGGCGACGAAAAACGCGTCGGCGACCGGGCCGGTGCCGAGCGTCGCAGCGATCAGCATGTCCCGGGCAAAGCCCAGGATGCGGCTCGCCATGGTCCATCCGCCGACAGTCAGTACGTTGCGGAGCATCGTGGCCGTGTAGCCCAGGCAGTCGAGTCCGTCTTGTGTTCGGTCGGTGGCCGAAGTGAGAGGAGCAAGCCAGGCTGAGGCGGAAGGACCACAGTGGCGCCCCTGCCGCTGCGGCTTATCCTGAAGCCGATGGGCCTGCCTGCGAGGCGGCGGCGCCCGCACAGGAGTGGTAGCGATGGCGACCCAGGCCGACCGATCTTCGCTTTATAGCCCCAACCGGCTCAAACTCGGCTTGTTCGGCGCCAACTGCTCGTCGGGCCGCGCGGTGACCAAGGTGCCGGAGCGATGGAGCGGGACGTGGCCGGACTGCCTGCGCCTCGCCCGCCTCGCCGACGAACTGGGGTTCGAGTTCATGCTGCCGGTGGGCCGTTGGAAGGGCTATGGCGGCGACACCGACTATCAGGGTGAGACACTGGAAACCATCACCTGGGCCGCCGGATTGCTCGCGGCGACTCAGCGGATCACCGTGTTCGGCACGGTGCATGCACCGCTGATCCATCCGGTGATAGCCGCCAAGCAGTTCGTCACGGCAGACCAAATCGGGGCGGGCCGGTTCGGGCTGAACGTGGTATGCGGCTGGAACGAGGACGAGTTCGAGATGTTCGGCGCCACCATGCGCGACCATGAGGCGCGATACGAGTACGCGCAGGAATGGCTGGACGCGGTGAGGCTGTGCTGGTCCAGCCGGGAAGAATTCGATTTCCCAGGGCGGTATGTGAAGTTGCGGCAGGTGAGGGCCAAGCCGAAGCCGTTCGGCGATGGCCGGCCGGTGGTGATGAACGCGGGAGCGTCTGCGGTGGGCCAGGCGTTCGCGGTCCGCAACTGCGATGCGCTGTTCTCCATGACGCCGAAGGGGAAGCTGGAAGAATTCGCGGCACACGTGCGCAGGGTGAAGGCGCAGGCATACGATGTCGGGCGCGAGCTGGACGTTTTCACCGTTGCGGTGGTGACGTGCCGGAACAGCAATCGCGAAGCGGAGGAGTACTACCGGCACTGCGTGATCGACAATGCCGATTGGACGGCAGTGGATCGGATCATGGCAATGCGCGGGGTGACGCGGGAGCGGTTCCCCGACGATTTCGAGGAGCGCCGACGGCATCAGGCGAACGGGATGGGCGGCGTGCCGGTGGTGGGCGATCCCGATCACGTGGCCGGTGAACTGGCGACGATCGCGCAGGCGGGCGCGCGGGGGATCGCACTGTCGTTTGTGAATTACCTGGATGAGGTATCGCTGTTTGCCCAGGAGGTGATGCCGCGGCTGGCGCGAATGGGATGGCGGGAGATGCACATGCTTTGACCGGGACTGCTGACTCTGCCGACATTGTGAGGAGCGGAGGGCTTCCGGTTCGTGACCCGCCCTCAGCGGCAGGTTCGGGGCCTCGCCGATGGCCGGCCGCCCGCGCAAGTCCCGCCGCGCCCGCCATGCGGGCGCAACGGCCTGGCCGTTCCTGTGTGGCCATTGCATCCGGAGGCGCGACAATTCCTGTGTGGCCGTTCTATCCGGAGGCGCGACAATTGCAATCGCGCGGCAGACCTGCTGCGGTCATCCCGCGCACCGCACGGCGGAGGGTTGCCTCAGGCGGCTTGCAGCATCGCAAGCTTTGGACGCTGCAGCGTGACCTGCCGCACGCCCACGACCTGCCATAGATTGCCCTCGACCAGGGGCACCATCTCGGCGGGCATCGCCTCGAGTGCGATCTCGACATGCATCACGGGGCCGTTGCGGTGCGACCACATGCGGTCCGGCACCAGATCGCGGCGAGCGAACGGTTGCAGCAGGCGCGGCAGCAGGCCGGGGAAGGCATCTGCATCCAGCATGAAGCGGACGGCGACATCGCCGCGCACGGCAGCGGTGGACGGGTCTTCGGACATTTGGAGGAACACTCCGGACAACGACGCGAAACGGCTTCAGGCAGACAGCCCCGGCTGCTCAGGCAGCCGGGCGGGTAATTCGCGTCGTCATGATCCGGAGATGCATGGCGGGGTTTATAGCATCAGGACCGCGGCCAGTCCAGTTCCGGCAGCTTCAGCAGGGGAATGTCATGCATCGCCAGCGTACCGCGCCGCAACGATAGCGGCACTTCGACCTCCGCGGGCCTGCCAGGCGCCGGCGGCGCCGCGATCAATGACAGCATGGCCTTTGCCGTCAGTGCCGCGGAATTGGTGATCACGTCGTGTCGGGCCATCACGTCGAGCGTTTGGGCGTAGCCCACCGCCTTGGCAGTTGCCGAGCCCGATGGCTGCAATTCGTCGTCCAGCGTCAGCGTTGCATGCGCGGTCAGGTCGAGCGCGCCCCAGTGCAGCGCCGCACGCCGCAGATCGATCGCCCCACCGCCGTCGCGCCATGCCGTGGCGCGCTGTGTCAGGGTGGGCGCATCAGACAGCGGGCCATCCAGTGCCGCGTCGATCGCGATTGAGTGCAAATGCGGTCCCAACGGCCAGTCGACGTGTCTCGGCAGCGCGATCTCGTCAGACGATGCGGCGATGGTTACCGCCGGTTGCCCGCGTCCGACCCCGGGATGCAGCACGAGATGGGCGAGCAATGATCCAATCGTCATCGAGTCCTCGGCGCCGCCGACCGGGACGTGCGCGCGCAGCCCCGCTCCCCGCAGATCCAGGGGTTGCGCCATCGGATCGACCTGCAGCGGCACCGATAGCTCCAGCTTTGCGGCGCTGTAGGCGATGGCCGGCAGGCTGGAGACTCGCAAATGCTGCAACCCCATCGCTTCGACGCGCAGCGTGTGCGGGTCCTGCGGCGTCAGCCGCAACACCACCCGGTCGGCGCGCCAGGCAACGCCGTTGGGCAGGTCGGCCTTGCCGCCGCTCAGCTCGAAATCACGCAAGGTCAGCGTTGCGGCGATCGGCCAGCCACCGGCCGCGGGGGCTACCGCGCTGATCGACCAGCCGTCGGCTCGCCGCGCGACCACCCAGTCCTGCAGCTCGGCGCGCATCCATTGCTCGGTGACGTACCATACGCCGGCGTCGACCAGAGCCGCCGCCAGCAACAGAACCAAGGGGACGACCCACAGCAAGCGCCGCATTACGCCTCACAGGTCAGCACGGGAACGGCGCTTATAGGCAGCGAGGCAACGCAGGCCAATTATTGAGCTTGGAACGATGCCGTGACGTGCCATGCAGGCGCCTTATCACGGGGGTGTAACGCTGGGCGGCGGTATCGTCCCCACCCCCCTCAGCAGCGTCCGCCACAACAAAACGAACCAAGACACGTATATGAATCAGCATCATGCAAGCAATTGCTCGGTCGCCTCAGAAGCTGCGCCGCGAGTTAGCCCACAGCTTTATCCACAGGGTGGGCCAACGCCGCTGCCCCGTTTCGCAGGGCCGCCTCCAGTCGCACCAGCGATTCCCTGCGTGACGTTCCGGGCTCGATCGGAGGCAGCATGACGATCCGGATCAGTCCCGCCCGCTTGCGAAACGCGCGCCGACCCCAGCATCGGCCCGAGTCGGTCGCCACGGGGAGGATAGGCAATCCGGTGGCGGCGGCAAGCGCCGCCACGCCGGGTTGCAACGCCAGCATGGTGCCGGGTTCGGCGCGTGTTCCTTCGGGGAAGATGATGATCTGCCGCTGCGCTACCACCGCCTGGGCGGCTTCGCGCACCAGCCGCCGCATCGCCGCGACACCGCCCGCGCGGTTGACGGCGATCATGCCGGCCGGGCGGGTCAACGCGCCAAACAGCGGGATGCGCGCCAGCTCCTGCTTCATGACATAGGCGGGGCGAGGTACCAACGTCAGCCATATCAGGGTATCGAACGCCGATTCGTGGTGTGAGGCGATCAGCGCCGGACCGGTCGGCGGCTGGCCATCGAGCCGCCAGCGTATGCCGCAAATCACGCGGACGGCCCACAGCTCCAACCGTGCCCAGGCGACCACGACGCGGATCACCGCTTGCGGCGCCAGCAGCCGCACGGCGGTCGCGACCAGGGTTACCAGGAGGGTCGAGCCGAAGAAGAACGCGTTGAACAGGGCAGAGCGCAGCAGCGTCATCCCGGATGGGCTCCATACGGCACCAGCGCGAAATGCTCCGGCATCAGGTCGGTCACGCCGGCCAACGCCAGCAAGTACTTGCTATATTCGCTGACGATCAGTCGCAGCGTCACGATACGGCCGATGCCGCCGGAGCGCGGCGTGAGCACGGGGTCTGGGTACAGCGTGACCTCCGGCAGTACCCGGCGCAGCTCCGTCAGCGCCCGCGGCATATGATAAAACGCGGTGACCACAATCAGCGACCTGATGTCGTGGCGATGCGCCCAGGCCGCGGTCTCCAGCGCGTTGCCGCGGGTGGAGGTGGCTTGGCGCCCGAGCGTCACTTCGCCCGCCAGCGGCTTCGGATCGATATCTGCCTGGAGCGCCAGGCCCGGCAGCTCGGCGCCGCCGCCGATGCCGGACAGCAGCAGCCGGGGCGCGCGATGGGCGCGCAACAGCCGCAGCGCCGTGGCGACCCGGTCGGCGCCGCCGGTGAAGGCGACGATGCCGTCGGCGGCGGGCGGCGGCGGAACCGGCCGCGCGGCGACCTGGATGAACCAGAGCAAACCTGCGCCCCAGGCCAGCACGATGACGGCAAGCGCGCCAGCGACCAGACGGAGGACCAGGCGACGCCCCGTCATGGCAGCCGCCGCAACCACCAGCGCACGGTGCCCTGCGCGGTGAGGAAGCCGATCGCCGCGGCTGCCGCGGGCAGGCCGGGCAAGGCCAGCCACAATGTCACGGGCAGTGCGTCCAGCGCCTCTGCCGGCGTGCTGGGCGCCGAGGCCAGCCCGGCGAAGGGCGCGGCCAACAGGGCGAGCGTCAGCAGCACGGGCAGCGCGAGCAATGCACCGGCGATGCCGCCGGTCGTGGCGAGCAAGGTGGCGCGGCCAGCAAAGCGCGCGGCGATATAGCCATCAGTGGCGCCGAGCCCGTGCACGATCTCGATCGCCTCGCGGCGCGCCGCCAGCCCGGCGCGCGTGGCGACCGCGATCACCGCCGCGGCGATTGCCGCAACCAGCAGCAGCGCCATGCCGGCACAGGCCTGCAGGCTGCGCGACAGCCGGGCGAGGCGGCGGAGCCAGATGTCGTGATTCTCGGTCAACGTGCCGGGCGCGGCGGCGGCGAGCCGGGCAGCAAGCGGCGCGGTGTCGATGTCGCTTTGCGCCAGGTGGACGGCAATGATCGCTGGCAGCGGCACCGCCAGCCGATCGGCCGCTGCTCCCAGCCAGGGTCGCAGCAGGGCATCGAGCTGCGCAGTGCTTTGCGGCTCGGCCGAGGTGATGCCCGGACTGCCGCGGAGCATGGCGAGTACCCGGTCGAGCCGGGTGCCGTTTCCCTGCGTCGCCGGCTCGTTTGGCTGCGGCACCTGTACGGTCAGTGCCTCACCCGCTCCTTGCTCCCACTGGCGGGCGAGCGCGGCGGCGCCGTCCCAACCTGCCAGGGCCAGCGCTGCGAGCAATGCCATGGCGGCGACCAGGAAGGGCAGCACGCGATCCGACAGCGCTCGCCGGAGGCCAAGCTCGTCGAAGCCGGCAGGTCGGAGCGAGAGGGTGCGCATCAGGCTGCAAGCCTGCCGGCAAGGCCCCGCCGTTCCTCGCGAGCCTGGGCGACGCAGCGGACCGAGGACAGGGCGCGCGATGCGAACCAGCTACCGGCCTTGCGGCTCGCCGCGGCTTTGCCTCCAGCATTGGTCCGCTGCGCGGTCCAGGCCGGCAAGCGAACCGGATTGTTTGTTGCGCTGACACCACGGGCGCCGCTCATTCCGACCTCACCAGCCGGCCGCTCTCCAGCCGCAGGGCCGGGGCCGGATGCCGCGCCACCAGCCCGTCGTTGTGTGTGGCCACCACCACCGTGGTGCCGAGCCGGTTCAGCTCCTTGAACAACTGCATCAGCCGCTGCGCCTGAGCGTCGTCCAGGTTGCCAGTCGGCTCGTCGGCCAGCAGCAATGAGGGCCGCGCTATGACGGAACGGGCGATCGCGACGCGCTGTTGCTCGCCGCCCGAGAGTTCCGGCGGGCGTGCGCCGTGCTTCCGCCCCAGACCAACCCAGCGCATCATCTCGGTGACGTCGGCACGGATCTGACCCTCCGGGCGGCCGGCGATGCGCAGCGGCAGCGCGACATTGTCGAAGGCCGAGAGGTGCGACAGCAGGCGGAAATCCTGGAACACGACACCGATGCGGCGGCGCAGGCGGGGCAGGTTGGCGCGTGGCGCGGCACCGATGTCGATGTCGAGCACCTGCACATTGCCGCGGCTCGGGCGGACATCGAGGTACATCAGCCGCAGCACGCTGGTCTTGCCGGCGCCGGATGGACCGAGCAACCAACGGAATGCGCCATCGGACAGAGTGAAGCTGAGGTCGTGCAGCACCTCCGGCCCGGCCCTCCCGCCGGCGGACCCGTAGCTCAGCCCAACACGATCGAATCGCACCATGCCCCGCATTGTCGCGCGGATTGGGGGTCGAGGGGGAGCGGCTGATCGCACTGTCAACCGCAACCGCGCCCAGGCGGGATCTGCGACCGACGTCGCGAGTGCGATGCCGTGGTGTCGCGCTGCCCGCCCGCCCGTCGTCGGACAACCCGCCGAAGCATCCGCTGGCGCGTCTGCCGATCGAGTCCGGGGATGGTCCGGTCGGGCAGTGCCGTGCCGTACGCGAACGCCGGCCTCCCGGCCGCCGCGGCGGCGGTGACAGCCAGAGGGGGCCATGCTCTAACGCACGCTCTGCGGCAGGGGGCCGGACATGACCGATCTGTTGGAAGGCGGCTGCGCCTGTGGCGCGGTGCGCTATCGCCTCGGCAGCGCACCGATGTTCGTGCATTGCCGCGATTGCCAGCGCCAGGTTGGCAGCGCCTTCGCCATCAACGCGCTGATCGAGGCCGACCGTCACACGGTGGTGTCTGGAGAGACCGCGCCCTCCCTGATGCCCACCGACAGCGGCCGGCCCCACGCGATCTTCCGTTGCTCCGCCTGTGGCACGGCATTGTGGAGCGAATATGGCGGCCGCGGCAGCATCCGTTTCGTGCGCGTTGCCACCCTCGACGATCCCGCCGCGCTGGCGCCCGACGTGCACATCTACACGCGCTCCAAACTGCCATGGGTGAAGCTGCCGGATGGCGTGCCGGCCTTCGCGGCGTATTACGAATTCAGAACGCTCTGGCCCGCCGCGAGCCTGGACCGCCGCCGCGCGCTGCGGGGCTGACAAGCAACCGGCATTGCACACACGATTGTCATTGCACGACAGGCGATCATTGCACAATCGGTTGCCGTTGCAGGAGCAACCGTCTCGCACAACCATTTGTTTTAAGTAATGAACAGTTTGCCAAATCGACTGGTTCATCCAATCATCCATTTCGTCCAAGCAACTGTCATTGCGAGGCGCCGAGCGACGAAGCAGGCTCGGTCATGAGCGATTTATTCCGACGGGCATTGCTGCGGCAGCTTTCTCCGCGCACTGACCGGGAAGCTGTCCTTCGCCTGCTTGTCATCGCCACCTTCCTCCGCCTGCTGTTCGCCGCCATGCTCGGCCTTGGCGTGGACGAGAGCTACATGGTGGCCTCCGGCCGCTCCCTGAGCCTCGGCTATTTCGACCATCCCCCCGCGTCGTGGTGGCTGGCCTGGGCCGCCGCCCATCTGGCCGGCACCGATCCGCCGATCGTCGTGCGGCTGCCCTTCATCGCATTGTTCGCGCTCTCCACCTGGCTGATGTTCCGCATCGGCACCGCCGTGGCGGATGAGCATGCGGGGTTCTGGGCCGCCTTCCTGCTGAACCTCTCGCCGGTGTTCGGCGTCACCACCGGCACCTGGGTACTGCCCGACGGCCCGCTCGACTGCGCGCTGCTTGGCGCCACGCTGTGCCTGCTGCACGCGCTGCCGGCACGAGGCCGCGCCGCGTGGCAGTGGTGGATCGCCACCGGGCTGTGCGCTGGCCTCGCCTTGTTTTCGAAATATTCCGCCGGCCTGACCATCCTGGGCGCCGTCGCCTACCTCGCGACCAGTCAGCAGCACCGGCGATGGCTCGCCCACCCCGCCCCGTACGCCGCCGGACTGCTGGCGCTGGCGGTGTTCGCGCCGGTGATCGCCTGGAACGCCACCCACCATTGGGCATCGTTCGCTTTCCAAGGCGGGCGAGCGGCGGCCGGCGCACGCTTCCACCCGCTCGGCCCCATCACTGTCCTCGCCGGCGAGGCCCTGTTCTTGCTGCCCTGGATCTGGGCCCCGATGATGGCGCTCTGGCTCGCCGCCTTGCACCGAGACAACCCCGCCTGGCGCTCCCGCTTGCTCGCCTGCCTCGCCGCCCCGCCCATTATCTTGTTCGCGCTGATCGCCGCATGGTCCAGCCAGCGCGTGTTGTTCCACTGGGCCGCGCCCGGGTACCTGATGCTGTTCCCGCTGCTGGGGCAGGCGGTGGCGGCACGCCTCCCCTCCCCTGCCCTGCGCCGCGCCCTTGCCGGAACCGCGATTTTCGTTGCGCTGGGCGTAAGCGTCGTGGCGACGCAGGTACGCTTCGACTGGCTGCATCCGGTCATCGCCCGCGTCGCCCGCCAGGACCCGGACATCGCGGCGATCGACTGGACCTCTCTCCGCGGCGACCTGACCGCACGCGGGCTGCTGCCGCCCGGGACGATCGTCGGGGTGCCGAACTGGCGGGATGCGGGGAAGATCGGCTACGCGCTGGGCCCCGGCGTGACGGTCGTTTGCCTCAACAACGACGCCCGCGAGTTTGGCATCGCCGCCCCGCCGCGGCGCAGTATCGGTCGTGATATGCTATTGCTCGCGCCGGAGCATGCGCGCCGCGCGGAGCACGAACTGGCGAGCGTCTTCGCCACCATCTCCAAGCTGCCGGCCGCACCGATCCGCCATGCCGGCCGCACGCTGGCGGAGGTCGCGGTGGCCCGGGCCGTCAATCTGCGCCAGTGGCCACCGCCGTTTTGAGCGGCGTGCCATATGTCCGCGCCCCACGTCATTGCGATGTCCGCGCCCTACGTCCTTGCGCGGCTCCGAAGCGTCGATGCAACCTGGGTCGAATTGGCGCACGAGCACCCTGCGCTTACTCGAATTGGCGCACGAGCACCCTGCGCTTGCGCGAACGAGATTGCCTCGTCCCGCCACGCTTCACTCGCTGTTCTCGCAATAACAAATAGCCAGAATGACAATATATCGAAATCATAACCAACCGCAGCAAATACATGCCAGAACGGAGAATTTCCGGAATGAAAGCCTACCGTAACGGAACCTATCAGAAATTAAACGGGCACTAAATCACAATCATCCAGGGACAGCCCACCCGAGCGTCAGCGGCACGCCAATCGCATGCGTTGGCGCATCGGCAAGGCGAAGCGGCAGCAACAAGATCTTCCGTGTTGGCAACTGCAAGCGCCCGCGAATGCAGACCGTGAACCAGCAATGATTGCGTGATCAGCAACGATGCCGGCGTCACTGCCCCGCGGCCTCGCGCGGCCGCCACTCGGTCGTCGCTTTTCCCCGGCGATTGCCAGGCCGTTACCCACGCGAGATTGATGCTGCCGGTCCGCGACCTCGCCCGCCGCGGCCAGCCAGGATTGCCTCTGCTCGCCTGCGGTGACACGACTCCTGCGGCACCAGGTCTCAGGAGGAACGCTGATGGAAATGAAATCGGCCTTGATCGTCGGCGCCGGCAGCGGCCTGTCGGCATCGCTCGCCCGGCTGTTTGCCAAGCATGGGCTACAGGTCGCGCTGGCCGCGCGCAATCCCGACAAGCTGGCGAAGCTGGCCGAGGAAACTGCCGCCGCCACCTTTGCCTGCGAAGCCGCCGAACCGGAAGAAGTCGCGGCCTTGTTCGAGGTCGTCGTCTCAACCGCGGGCGTGCCGGACATCGTGGTTTATAACGCGAGCGCCCGGGCGCGCGGCCCGATCACCGATCTCGAACCGGATGCCGTGGCGCGCGCCATCGCGGTTTCGGCGTTTGGCGGCTTCCTGGTCGCGCAGCAGGCGGCACGCCACATGCTGCCTCGCGGCGCCGGCGCGATCTTGTTCACCGGCGCCTCCGCCAGCGTGAAGGGCTATGTGCATTCGGCCGCCTTCGCGATGGGCAAGTTCGCACTGCGCGGCCTGGCGCAGAGCATGGCGCGCGAACTCGCGCCACAAGGCATCCATGTCGCGCATTTCGTCATCGACGGCGGCATCCGCAGCGCCACGCGAGCCGATCCCGCCGACAAGCCCGACAGCTTCCTCGATCCCGATGCCATCGCCGAGAGCTATTGGCACGTCGTCAACCAGCCACGCAGCGCCTGGACCTGGGAACTGGAGCTGCGGCCCTGGGTGGAGCGTTTCTGACCGGCATAGCGGCGCTTTCCCGGCGACCGGCGATCGTCAGCGGGCGCTCCGGCAGGCCCGGGTTCAGCTCGGCAACGAGCAGATTTGAAGCGCCGGGAGTGGTTTTGAGCGAAACCAGTGCCGCTTCGCTGCATCGCCGTTCGTCGGTCACGTAGAATTGGCCGCGGCACGGCGCGTCTCCACGTCGCTGATCGGCGTCACAACCGGCAGGCATTCGTGGCACGGACACGCAGCGGCGCGGCCGGCGAGGTGGCGCCCTTGGCGCGGCGGATCGCTGCCACCCGCCGGTCTTTGGCCAGGGCAGATCGTCGCACCCGTCGGCACCGGACGGCTGAACGTTTGGTTAATCACTGCTGATTAGACTGTGCCGCCAATCGCGATGCGTGGTCGATCAGATGGCAGTAGATGTTGTGACGCCCGGATTGGCGGCGGTTCAGGGTATTGCCGGCGGCAGCGCCGGCGCGGCAATGCCGCCGCCGGCGGCCAATCCGACGTTGCCGACAGTTTCCGCCAATGCACCTCAATCGCGGACCGGCCCGGCCCGCCGGCTGCTGAACCTGTCGTTGCTGCCGACCGGCAGCGTATTGTTCGCGCTCGACGCGGCCTGCCTCGCGTTGTTATGGCCGCTGGCGCTGTGGGCCGCGTCGCCGGCAAGCGCGATGCACCGCGGACTGCCGCTCGACCCCAGCGCCATCCTCTATCCTGCCGCCGATCTGCTGTTGCTGTTCGCACTGGGCCTGTATCGCCGTGACGCCATCCTGTATCTCGGCACATCGCTGTCGCGCGTGCCGCTGGCGAGCGGCTCGGCGGCAATCATTGCCGCGGTTGGCTCGGCTGGCCCGCGCTGGCTGGCCGCGACGGCGTTGCTGCCACCCGATGGACGCGACCAGATGCTCGGCTTCGCGCTCGTGTCGCTGTGCTTCGCCATCAGCGCGTTCAGCGCGCGGCTGGGGCTGCAAGTCCTGCTGCGTCAGCACGTACTGCGCCGCCGCCTGCTGGTGGTGGGCGCCGGGCGCCGCGCCTGGGACCTGCTGCACATGTTGTCGAACGAGGGCGGCAGCCTGAGCTACGAAATCGCCTTCCTGCATCACGACGCGCTGGGTGGCATCGATCCCCGGCTGGCGGCGGACCCGGCGGCTCGCATCCTACGCCCGGCGGGTTTCGCGGTGCTGCGGGCGGCACGCCGGCTCGGCGCCGACCAGATTGTCATCGCGCCCGACGAACGCCGTGGCATGGACCTGGAGCAATTGCTCGCCTGCAAGACGGCCGGCTTCCCGGTGGTGCAATACCTGAGCTTCGTGGAGCAAGAGATACGACGGGTCGATCTGAAGCGCATGGAGCTGGGCTGGCTGCTGTATTCTGACGGGTTCCAATGCAGCGTCATCGACCGCTGCCTCAAGCGCCTGATCGATGTCGTGGTCAGCGCACTGCTGCTGGCGGCAACAGCGCCAGTGCTGGCCGCCGCGGCGCTGACGATCCGTTGGGAGACGCCCGGCCCAGCGCTGTATCGCCAGGAGCGGGTGACGCAGGGCGGGCGCGTGTTCCGCATTTTGAAGCTGCGGACGATGCGGGTGGATGCCGAGGCCGGCGGTGCGGTATGGGCAGCGCAGAAGGACTCGCGGATCACCCGGGTTGGACGCTTCCTGCGCCGCACGCGGATCGACGAACTGCCGCAGCTTTTGAATGTGCTGCGGGGGGAGATGTCGTTCGTCGGGCCTCGGCCGGAGCGGCCGGTGTTCGTCGCGGAACTCTCGCGGCTGATTCCGCTGTATAACGAGCGCCACATGGTGAAGGCGGGGATCACCGGCTGGGCGCAGATCAATTACCCCTACGGCGCGTCGGTGGACGATGCGCGGTCGAAGCTGAGCTACGATCTGTACTACGTGAAAAACTTTTCGGTGTTGTTCGATCTGCTGATCCTGTTGCAGACGTTGCGCGTGGTGCTGTGGCCGAGCGGGGTGCGGTAAATGCACGCGGCCCCTGCGAGCGACGGTTCCCGCCGCGTCACATCACGGCCAAACCCGCTGCGCCAGAAAGCGCGCCACCAATTGATTGAATCGTACCGCATCGTCAATGAACAGGGCGTGACCCGCATCGGCGAACACCGCGGTTTCGGTATCGGGGCGGTTGCGTTGCAGGTTCTCGGCCTGCGCCGCGAAGCCCGGACGCACCACGTAGAGCACTGGCTTGGCGGTGGCATAGATCGCGTCCCGCCAATAGGTGCGCGGTACCGGATAGGACAGCAATTCGCGGCATGCGGCTTCCGGCGTATGCAGCGTCGCCTCGGTCAGCCGTTGCAGGTAGGCGGCGGGCTGGGGGTGGTGGAACATCGCTTGCACGAAGCGCCGCATCGCCTCGGCGTGCGACGCCGCCGGGAGCGGATGGGGGCGTGAGGGCACCCAGACCGGGGCCGGCTCCTCGCCCACGGAGTTGTCCACCAGCACCAGCCCGGCGAGCCGCCGGTCGCCATGGGTGTGCACATAGGCGAGCGTATCCAGCACGCCGAGCGACCAGCCCACGACCACGACCGGCTGCGGCGCCAGGCGTGCAATCAGCTCGGCGATGTCCTGGCCGCGGCGGTTCTGGTCGTAGCCCCAGGTGGGGGTGGCCGAATCGCCCTGGCCCCGCGGATCGAAGGCGATGACGTGATAGCGGCGGGAGAACGCGGCGATCTGCGGTGCCCAGATCCAGGCCGGCATGGTCCAGCCCGGGATGAACACCAGGATGTGCGCACCCGGCGGCCCGGCCTCCAGATAGTGAAGCCGCACGCCGTCGCTGGTTTCGAACCAGCGGCTTGGCACCGCCGTGCCTGCCCGCGCCGCAGTCGGCGCCAGGAACGCAGACAGCAGCAGCGACTCCAGCAAGCGGCGGCGTGACAGTAGCGAAACGAGCATGCCGTCACAAGAGCGAACCGCGGCGTGACCTGTCAATCACAATTCGGAACCATGCGGTGCAACCGGCGTTGTTTCCCCGCTGCGGACGTTGGCCGGTGGAGGTGATGGCGGCGCGTCGGTGTATTGCTCCCATGCTGGTGTTGGCCGGTGCGGCGGCTTGCCTCGGCGGCTGCACGGACCTGTTGAACCAGGGCACCGCAGCCGGCGCCGGCATAGCGGGCGCGGCAGCGTCGCGGGCGGTGACGAACAATGCTGGCGTGACCACCGGAATCGGCCTCGGGGTGCAGGCAGCGGCGCACGCCGGGCTGGAATATGCCGAACGCCGCGTGCACGAGACGGAGCAAAATGAGATCGCGGCGGTAGCGGGCACGCTGCCGGTCGGCGCCGTCGCCACGTGGCGGGTGGTGCACGACATCCCGATCGAAGCGAACGAGCATGGCGAGGTCACCGTGGATCGTGCCCTCGGTGGGCCAGGTTTCGCCTGCAAGGCGATCGTGTTCTCGGTGGACGACCAGGGCAAGCAGGGCCCGGAGCGGGCGTTCTACACCGCGACCGTCTGCCGCGACGGCAAGCAATGGAAATGGGCCACCGCCGAACCGGCCACCGAGCGATGGGGCGCGTTGCAGTGACGCCCTGCGTGCGGCTGGCGATGTTCATGCCGCTGATCGGTGTGCTGTGCGGCTGCCAGTTCATGGGCGAGTTGGTGGGTGCCGGCGCCGGTGGTGCGTCCGCGGCGGCAACGGCAAACCCGGCCGTCGGCATTGCGGTCGGCGTCGGCGTGAATGCCGGGATCGATGCGACCTTCGCCTATATCCAGCGCAAGCGGCAGCAGGCCGAGCAAGATGCGATCACGGCTCAGGTCGCGACGATGCAGGCGGGCGAGCAACGGCCGTGGAAGATCAACCACATCATCCCCGTCGGCAACGAGCATGGCGAGGTCGTGGTGGTGCGCGACATTCCCAATGCTCTGGCGCCGTGCAAGGAGCTGGCGTTCTCGGTCGATGCAGGCAGCGGCGAGAAGGCGACGCAGCATTGGTACGCCACCGATGCGTGCGAGGACACCAGGAGGTGGAAATGGGCATTGGCGGAGCCGGCCACTGAACGGTGGGGGACGCTCCAGCCATAGGCCCGCCGGTCGTTGCGAGGAGCGAAGCGGATCGCTCGCTCTCTGTGATTGCGCGGAGCGTTGCGACGAAGCAACTTCGTTCCAACAAGCACGCGGACGATTCGTGCGCCGCGTGACCGGGATTGCTGCGTCCCGCCGCGCTTCGCTCGCGGTTCTCGCCATGACATGGGATCGCGCCGCCGCACGTGGTTGTCCGCCACACCCAACCGGTGCACGCTGCCGCAAGTGGCAGGCGAGAGGAGTCCGATCATGGCGGACGCAACGCTGGCGGCCTTCGCGGAAAGGCCCCCGTCGATCCGGCCGGGGCAACGCTCCTGGCCGGACGGCGGTACGGCGCGCGTGCCCAATTGGGTCTATACCGACCCCGGCGTCTTCGCGCTCGAGCAGGACCGCGTGTTCGGCGAAAGCAACTGGCTGTATGTCTGCCTCGAGGCCGAACTGCCCAATTCGGGCGATTTCAAGCGCATTCAGCTTGGCACGCGCGAGGTGGTCGCGGTGCGCGGCAGCGACGGCGCGATCAACGTGCTGGTCAATCGTTGCGCGCATCGCAGCATGCAGTTCTGCACCGCCGCGCGCGGCACCGCGAAGGAGTTCGTCTGCCCCTATCACCAATGGACCTACGATCTCTCCGGCAACCTGCTCGGGGTGCCGTTCCGCCGCGGCTATCGTGGCCAGGGCGGCATGCCGGCCGATTTCCGACCCGAGGAGCATGGGCTGCAACGCCTCGCCGTCACGCAGCGCCACGGTGTGGTGTTCGCGAGCTTCGGGTCGCCGAACGAGTCGCTGGAGAGCTGGCTGGGCGAGCGCATGCTCGGCTATTTCGACCGCGTGTTCGACGGCCGCGGCCTGGCAGTGCTCGGCTATATGCGCCAGCGCATTCCCAGCAACTGGAAGCTGATGTTCGAGAACATCAAGGACCCGTATCACGCCAGCCTGCTGCACGTGTTCCTGGTCACGTTCGGCTTGTTCCGTCTCGACCAGCAGTCCGCGGTGGAAATGGACGATACCGGACGCCATGCCGTGCTGGTGAGCCGCCGCGGCGCGCAGGAGACCAACGACGCCACCTCGCAGATGCGCGCCTTCAAGGCGAATTTCGTGCTGCGTGACAAGCGATTGCTCGACCCGGTGCGCGAGTTCCCCGGCGACGCCACGGTGGTCATGCAGACGCTGTGGCCCAATCTGATCGTGCAGCAGCAATCCAACACGTTGGCGATGCGACAGATCGTGCCGCTGGATGCACGGACCTTCGACCTGGCCTGGACGTTCTTCGGCTATGCCGACGATACGCCGGAGATGCGCCAGCGGCGGCTGCGGCAGGCAAATTTGATGGGGCCGGCGGGGCTGGTGTCGCTCGACGACAGCGAGGCGATGCTGCTGTCGCAGGCGGGCATCGAGACGGACGAGGACGATGCCTGCGTGGTGGAGATGGGCGGCCGCGCCGTGACCAACGAGCCGCATATGGTGACCGAGACCGCGATCCGTGGATTCTATCAGCACTATCGCGCGGTGATGGGGCTGTAGCGTCATGGCGGGCCCGTGTGTCATTGCGAGCCGGACTGTCATTATGAGCCGGTGTGTCATTGCGAGCCGCTGTGTCATTGCGAGCCGCTGTGTCATTGCGAGCGAAGCGAAGCAATCCCGTTCGTGCCATGGCACATCATCCGACCCAGATTGCTTCGCGGCGCTCGCAATGACGTGGGGTCGCCGCGCGCCGACATGGCGCGTTATGCTCGTGCCATGATCGCGGCCGCGCCCGGCGTGACAGTCACACTGGAGCAGCGGGCGCGGCTCGCGGATCTGTATTGTGCCTATGATGACGTGCTGAACAGCGGTGCGCTTGAAGACTGGCCCACGTTGTTTGCCGATCCATGCCTGTACAAGATCGTCGAACGATCCAGCCATGAGCAAGGATTCCCAATCGCAGTGATGTATTGCGAGAGCAGGGAAATGCTGATGGACCGGGTCGTGGCCCTGCGCGAGACGGCGCTGTTTGCGCCGCGCATCGTGCGGCGCGTCACCAGTGGGATTTGCCTGCGCTCGATCGCGCCGGACGGGCTGCACCTGAGCGCGAGCTTCGCCGTTTTCCAAACCATGCAAGACCGGCCAAGCGAGTTGTTCCTGTGCGGTCGCAATGAGGATCGCGTGGTGGACGACGGGGGCACGCTGCGCTTCGCCGCGCGAGTCTGCATCTATGATTCGACGATCGTGCCGACGTCGCTGGTGTATCCGATCTGACCATGGCGCCGGGCTACACCATCCGTGAGCATCGCATTCCGACAGCCAATGCGGGGCCCTACATCGTGACGCTGGGCCCGGACGGGAACCTGTGGTTCTGCGAAAGCGGGGCCGACAGGATCGGCCGCCTGTGCGTCCGTGACTACAGTTTCACCGAGTTTCCTCTGCCACGGCGAGGCAGCGTGCCGATCGGCATCATCGCCGGCGCCGACGGCAACCTGTGGTTCACCCAATCCGCCGGTCATAGCATCGGCCGCATCACCGTCCAGGGGGATATCACGGAGTATGCGCTGCCGACGCCGCTCGCCGGACCCAACGGCATTGCCCGCGGCCCCGACGGCAATGTCTGGTTCGCCGAGGCCGACGCGGGACAGGTTGGCCGTATCACGCCGCGTGGCGAGATTACGGAATTCGCCGCCGGCATCACGCCGGGCAGCCGACCCTTGGCGCCCACCGCCGATGCGCGCTTCGTGTGGATCAGCGAAGCCGAGGGCAGCGCGGTGGCGCGCGTGGCGATGGACGGCACGATCCATGAATTCCCGACGCCGACCAAGGGCAGCGGGCCGCGCGCGATCGTGCCGGGGCTGGACGGGTGCTGCTGGTTCGTCGAAACCACCGCCAACGCGATCGGCCGCATCGACGCGAACGGAGGGATCGTCGAGTTCGCATTCCCCCGGCCCGGCGCCAGCCTGCGCGGCATCGACGCGACGCCGGCGGGCGAATTCCTGATCACCGAAAACGCCGCCAACCGCGTTGCGCGCATCAGCCGCGCGGGTGAGGTCATGGAAGAATACGTGATCCCAACAGCGCAGGCCGGAGCGCGCTCGATCGTGGTGCTGCCGGATGGCCGCGCATTCTTCTCTGAATTCGACGTGGGGCAGATCGGTGAATTGGTGCCGGCCGCGTGATCGGGGATGATCGTCCTTGCGCCCCATCTGTCATTGCGAGGACCCCGAGCGAGACAATGACGATCCGGACCGGTGGTCTTAGCCGAACGGATCGACCGGGTATTGCACGCCGGTCAGGTACAGCCCGTCCGGCGGCGCCGTTGGCCCCGCGGCGCTGCGATCCCGCGCCGCCAGCGCCGCGGCGACCCGCGCCGGCGGCCAATGGCCATCGCCGACCAGCTTGAGCGTGCCCGCCATGTTGCGCACCTGATGGTGCAGGAAGCTGCGTGCCTCCGCGATGATCTCAATCATCTCCCCATCACGCCGTACATCCAACCGGTCGAGCGTACGCAGTGGACTGTTCGCCTGACAGCCGACGGCGCGGAATGAGGTAAAATCGTGCCGGCCCAGCAGCGACTGTGCGGCGTCATGCATCGCCGCGGCATCGAGCGGCGCTGGCACGTGCCACACGCGCCCCACGTGCAGCGCGGGACGTGGCCGGCGGTTCAAAATGCGGTACCGATAGGCTCGGCCAACGGCAGAGAAGCGCGCGTTCCAGCCCTCGCGCGCCGGTGCGACACGCAGCACCGCGACCGGATGCGGCTTCATGTGATAGTTCAGTGCCTCGCGCAGCCGATCGGGCGACAGCGGTGTCGCGAGCGAAAGCTGCGCCACTTGCGCCTCGGCATGCACGCCGGCATCGGTCCGTCCGGCGACGGTGGTTGCGACCGGCGCTCCGCCTGACAGCCGCGCCGCCGCGTTCTCCAGCAACTGCTGCACCGACAGGCCATTCTGCTGGCGCTGCCAACCGACGAACGGCGTCCCGTCGTACTCCAGCATCAGCGCCCAAACCGTCATGCGGTCCGGCCAAGCCGTGCGATCAACGTCTGCGCTGCCGCCGGATTGCGTATTTTCGCGCCCGAGATGAAGTACAAATATACATCGCCGCGCTTTGCCCATGCC
This sequence comes from Acetobacteraceae bacterium, assembly GCA_035508435.1. Taxonomy (GTDB): domain Bacteria; phylum Pseudomonadota; class Alphaproteobacteria; order Acetobacterales; family Acetobacteraceae; genus JASHVB01. The sequence continues at coordinate 18,817 of DATJNA010000161.1, forward strand.
TTGGCGCGCTTCGCCCATCGGGTCAGAGCAGCGGTGGGATAACCCGAGGCCACCGATGCGTCCGAACGCATCAGGCGGGCGTAGGTAAAATCCGCGGTCGGCGCCTCGATCATCGGAAACTCGTCGGACTCGGCAAACACAATCGCGACATTGTGCCGGCGCGCCAGGTCGTAGAATCGCTTGTCCTGGAAGCTCGGATGCCGCACCTCCAGGGCATGGCGCAGCGTCCGACCATCGACCTCGCGCGGCAGCAACTCGAGGAAACTTGCCACGTCGTCGGGGTCGAACTGCTTGGTTGCCATGAACTGCCAGTTGATCGGCCCCAGCCGGTCCTTCAATTCCGCAAGCCCCTGGTCGACGTAACGGGCCACCGACTCCCCCGCGGTCGCCAGTTGCTTGCGGTTGGTGCAGAAGCGCGATCCCTTGACGGAAAAGACAAAGCCTTGCGGCGTTTCATCGTGCCACTTGCGCCAACTATCCGGTTTGAACGTTGAATAGTACGTGCCATTGATTTCGATCGAGGTCAGTTTCCGGCTGGCGAACTCCAGCTCACGCCGGTGCGGCAGGCCCTGCGGATAGAACACGCCGCGCCAAGGCTCGAAGGTCCACCCGCCGACGCCGACATAGATGCTTCCGGTCATGGTGGACTCCTGGTGAGACATCCATGCTGCCATGACAAGGCCGTCGTCGGCAGGCAATTCGCAGCGGTTGACATCCGGCCCCCGACCGTGGTCTGAACGCCGCATGCTTTCCGCCTCTCGCATCGCCACCGCGGCTCGCCGACGCCGCCGTCCCGTGACGGGGGTGTGTGGTTTGCGCGCGCGCTAACGAGAATCCGCGGAACCAGCACGAAGGCCCCCGTCGGCAGCGACGGGGGCCTTCGTGCGTACAGGCTCCTCGCCGCTGCTTTCCTCCAGCAGCAAGGACCAGAACGATGATCCCGACATCCAGCCCGTTCGACGCGGTGATGAACATCACGCCACGGCCGCCGATCGTCTTCGTTGCCGGCCAGGGTTCCTGGCTCACCGATTCCGCAGGCCGCAGCTACCTGGATTTCATCCAGGGCTGGGCGGTGAACACGCTTGGCCATTCGCCGCGCGCGATCGTGGCGGCGCTCACTGAGCAAGCCGTGCGGCTGATCAACTGCAGCCCCGCGTTCTACAACGATCAGATGATCCGCCTGTCCGACCTGCTGGCGCGACATAGCGGGCTACACCAGGTGTTTCTCGCCAACAGCGGCGCCGAGGCCAATGAAGGTGCGATCAAACTCGCGCGCAAATGGGGCGCCAAGCATCGCGGCGGCGCGTATGAGATCATCACCATGGACCACGGCTTCCATGGCCGCACGCTCGCCACCATGTCGGCCTCCGGCAAGGCACAGTGGGAGCAGCTTTACGAACCGAAGGTGTCCGGCTTTGTGAAGGTGCCGCTGAACGATCTCGCCGCGGTGGAGGCGGCGATCACCCCCCGGACCGTGGCTGTGATGCTGGAGCCGATCCAGGGCGAGGCCGGCGTGTTCGAAGCCACCGACGCCTTCCTGCGCGACCTGCGCGCGCTGACGCAGGCCCGCGGCCTGCTGTTGATTCTCGACGAGATCCAGACCGGCATTGGCCGCACCGGCCGCATGTTTGGCTTCGAACATGCGGGAATCACACCCGACATCATGACCCTGGCCAAAGGCCTCGGCGGCGGTGTGCCACTCGCCGCATTGCTCGCGCATCGCGACGTTGTCTGCTTCGAACCGGGCGACCAGGGCGGCACGTTCTGCGGCAATCCGATCATGGCCGCGGTCGGCTGCGCGGTGATGCAGGAGATCGCGCGACCCAACTTCCTGGAGAACGTGACGCGGACCGGCGAGCATCTGGCGCGGCGCCTGGCAGCGCTGTCGCAGCGTCACGGCTGCGGAGAGGTGCGCGGCAAGGGCCTGCTGCGCGGCCTGAACCTGAAGCGCGACAGCGCGTCACAAATTGCCGCACAGGCGCTGGAACGCGGGCTGCTGGTCAACGCGCCGCGTCCCGACACGCTGCGCTTCATGCCGGCACTGACCGTGACGGCGGAGGAGATCGACCGCATGATCGACATCCTCGACGGCGTACTGTTGGATGGCACGACGCCGTCCACGTAGTGGCCCGGCGCGCGCCGTACAACGCGCCGCACAAGGGGAGATCGCCATGTTCGAAGGCTTCATCCGAACCGAGATCGAGACATCAGGCGCGCGCATCCACCTGCGGCACGGTGGCGACGGCCCGCCCTTGCTGCTGCTGCACGGCAACCCGCTGACGCATGTCTCGTGGCACGCGGTTGCCAACCGGCTGGCGCAGCATTTCCACGTCGTCTGTCCCGACCTGCGCGGCTATGGCGACAGCGTCGGGCCGGAAGACGGCGGCGAGAACCACATCAACTTCTCATTCCGCGCCATGGCGCAGGACCAGGTGGAAGTGATGGAAAAGCTCGGCTACCGGCAGTTCATGGTGGCGGGGCATGACCGCGGCGCTCGCACCACGGCGCGCATGTGCCTCGACCATCCCGAGCGTGTGCGGCGTGCCGCGCTGGTCGATATCCTGCCGAACCATTATATCTGGACCCACACCTCCAAGCAGTGGGCCACGAAATCCTGGCACTGGCTGTTCATGATCCAGCCCTACGACATGCCGGAACGGATGATAGCCGGCGTGCCGGCGGCATATTTCATGGAAAAAAAGCTGTCGAAACCGGGCATCGGCCTGGGCTTCATGCACCCCGACGCGTTTGCCGAATACGTGCGCTGTTTCACCTGGAAGACGATCCGCGGATCCTGCGAGGACTACCGCGCCTGCGCTTCCTGCGATTTCGAGATGGACACCGCGGATTATGAAGCCGGGCGGAAAATCGAAACGCCGCTGCTGGTCACCTGGGGTGCCAAAAGCCACACCGGCTCGGTGCATGGCGACGTGCTGAAGGTCTGGCAGGACTACGCAACGAATGCGACCGGCGGTCCGATCGACTGCGGCCACTATGTGCCGGAGGAAGCGCCGGAAGCGGTTTTCACGATGTTTATGCGCCACTTCGGCAAGGCTGCGGCCAGGCATTCGTAGGCGGCACGCTGGAAGCGATGGTCTGACGCCGGACCACCGCCCCAGAGCGCGGTTGCCTCAAGAGCGCGGTTGCCTCAGTGGCCAGCGTCGTGCGGCACCCACGGCATCATGCCGCCGCCAAATCCCATCATCGGGCCGCCGCGCCAGCCCATCATGCCGGGGCCGACGTCCGCGAGCGCCGGCACCAGCAGGCGCGTCTTCTGACCGTCATCCAAGGCTGCGATCAACTGGGTGGCCGCTGCCCGCACCGACTTGTATGCCGCAGCACGCTGGTCGAACAGCTTGGCCATGAAGGCCTGGTGCTGCTGCCAGTCCATCGCGCGCAGCGTGTCGAAGTCGACGCCGCTGTGCAGAGCGCGCATCTGCACCGCTGCATCCTGGACTGCCTTGACATAGGCGTCCCACGCCGCCGCCTGGTCCGGGCGGATGGCCAGCTCGGTCTTCAGCGTGTCCAGCCCGACCGCCGGTCCGCCAAGGCCAAAGCCGCGCGCGCCACCCATCATGCCGCCGGGCCCGCCCCAGCCATGCATCATCCCCATCGGACCAAAGCCCGGAAATCCACCGGCCCCCGGCCCCGCCGGCTGCGCCACCGCCGCCAAACCGGCCCCACCCAGCGCCGCCACCACTGCGGCTACTGCCAGCGCCTTGCCGATCTGCCTCATCATCTTGTCCCCTTCTGTCCCGCGGCGAACCGCTCGCCCGCCGCACGTTCAGAAACTGGGGCATGCCTGTCACCGGCGTTTGTCGCCATGGGCCGAAACTGTCGCAAGCCGTGCCAGACGCCGTGCCTGCCACATCTCGTCACACATTTCCCCGCCGCCGGGACCACGCAACGCCTATGTTCCGGGCATGCAAGCGTCGCCGCACATCCTGATCGTCGATGACAATCGCGAGATTCGCGAGCTGGTGGGCCGTGCCCTCACCCGCGAAGGCCTCCGGGTCACTGCGGTGGGCGACGGCAAAGCCATGCGCCACGCTCTCACCGACGGGCATATCGACCTGATCTTGCTCGACCTGATGCTGCCCGGCGAGGACGGACTATCGCTGTGCCGGCGCATCCGCGCCGACAGCGACATCCCGATCATCATGCTGACCGCCAAGGGCGAGGAAGTGGACCGGGTCATCGGCCTGGAAATGGGCGCCGACGATTACCTGCCGAAGCCGTTCGGCAGCCGCGAGCTGATCGCGCGGATCCGCGCGGTGCTACGCCGCAGCCAGCGCGAGCCGGTCGCCGATGCACCGCCGGCGGCAGGCCGCTATCGCTTCGACCGCTGGGAATTGAGCACTGAAACGCGCGAACTGCTGCGCGAGGACGGCGTCACCGTGCCGCTCAGCACCGGCGAGTACGACCTGCTGCTGGCCCTGGTCGAACGCCCGCAGCGCATGCTGAGCCGCGACCAGTTGCTCGATCTCGCGCGCGGCCGCGCCGCCAACGTGTTCGACCGCAGCATCGATACCCAGGTGAGCAGATTGCGCAAGAAACTGGAAATGGATCCGGCCGAGCCACGGATCATCAAGACGATCTGGGGTGGCGGCTACATGTTCGCCGCAGCCGTCAGCAAGCCATGACTCGCTGGCCGCCACGCAGCTTGTTCGGCCAGATGCTGCTGATCCTGCTCGCCGGCATGGTCGTGTCGCATTTGGTCGGGACGCTGATCTATGCCTCGGATCGGGCGCGGGCCGTGCGCGCGATCGGCGCCTATGCAGCCACGCAGCGCATCGCCAACCTGGCGCAACTGATCGATGAGGCTCCCGCGGACTGGCGCGAGCGCATCGTCCGCGCCGCCAGCGATCCCACGTTGCGCGTTGGCTTGTCGCAGCAGGCGCCGGAGTTCGATCCCGCGGATGCTGCTATCGACGCCACATCGATCCGCGATTATCTCGCCGAGCAATTACCGGCGGGGCTCACGACCAGCTTGCGGGTGACAGTCGCACCGGCACGCATTGCATTTCCCCACTTTGGTCATCACCGGCCACCAGGCACGTGGATGCCGATGATGGGTGGCCCCGGCATGATGGCGGTGCCACCAGCCGGGTCCTCACCTTTCGAGACACTGTCCCCTCCGGGGGTTCCGGCGCCGTATACCTCCGGTGTGCCGCCCGCTCTGGCGGCTCCGCCTTGGATGCATGCGCCGGGATTGCTGCGCTCGCTGCGGGTCGCGATGCGGCTCTCCGATGGTTCGTGGCTGAGCTTTGCCACCGCGCTGCCCAATGCGGGGCCGGAAACGCCCTGGTCCTTCGGCGCCGCGATGCTGACGATGGCTGTCATCGTGGTCCTTGCCTCGGCCTGGGCCGTGCGTCGGGTCACGGCTCCGCTGCGGCTGCTGGCGCAGGCGGCGGAACGGTTGGGACGCGACGTGACTGCGCCGCCGATCGCCGAGGCCGGCACAACCGAAACCCGCCAGGCGGCCCACGCCTTCAATCAGATGCAGGCCAGCATCCGCCGGTTGGTCGATAATCGCACCCACATGCTGGCCGCGCTGTCGCACGACCTGCGCACGCCGCTGACCCTGCTGCGCCTGCGCACCGAGGCTCTGGCTGAGGCCGGCGAACGCGACCGCATGCTGGCGACGATCGGCGAACTGGACGCGATGGTCGGTGCCTCGCTGGCTTATGCACGCGACCAGGCCAAGGCAGAAGCCTGGCGGCGCACAGACGTGACGGCACTGGTTGGCTCGATCGTTGACGACATGGCCGATGCCGGCCTGCCCGTTACGATGACGCGGGCCGAGCCCGTGGTGCTGGACTGCCAACCGAACGCGCTGCGCCGCGCGCTGACCAACCTGATCGACAACGCCGTGAAATATGGCGGCACGGCGCGCGTCGCGATCGAGGCCGACGCCAGGCGCATTGCCATCACTATCGACGACGACGGTCCCGGCATACCCGAAGCGGAGATGCAGCGCGTGTTCGAGCCGTTCCATCGGCTGGAGGCATCGCGCAGTCGCGAGACCGGCGGCGCCGGAATGGGTCTGTCGATCGCGCAGTCGATCGTGCAGGCGCATGGCGGCGACATCACATTGTTCAACCGGCCGCCATGCGATGGCTTGCCCGGCCTGCGCGCGACGGTCACGCTGCCCTGCGATGCCATTGTGGGTTGACCCAGATCAAGGCATTCCCTGCGCTTGCAGGGGATGCTTTCAATATGAAGATTTCCGACCTGATCGCCAAATACGACCGCCGCGTGCCACGCTACACCTCGTATCCCACGGCGCCGCATTTCTCCTCCGCCATCACTGGCGCGCAGTATGCCGACTGGCTCGCCGCACTGGCGGATGCAACGCCGCTCTCGCTCTATCTCCACGTTCCGTTTTGCGCCTCACTCTGTTTGTTCTGTGCCTGCCACACGACCGTCGTGCGCCATCCGGAGCCGCTGATCAGCTACGGCGACACGCTGCAAACGGAGATCACGCGGACCGCTGCCGCCAGCGGCCGCCACCTGCCGGTACGCCATATCCATTGGGGTGGCGGCACGCCAACCGTGCTGCCGGCCGCTGTGATGGGCGCGATCATGGCCAGCCTGCGCCGACATTTCGACGTGCTGCCCGACGCCGAGATCGCCGTCGAAGTCGATCCACGCACGCTCTCCGATGACTCGCTGCGCGCGCTGGCCGATATAGGCGTCAGCCGTGCCAGTCTGGGCGTGCAGGATTTCGATCCGCGCGTACAGCGGGCGATTCATCGGCTGCAAGACTATGATGTCACCGCCACCTGCGCCGAGAAGCTGCGTAAGGTGGGTGTGCGCTCGGTCAATCTCGACCTGATCTACGGCTTGCCGTACCAGACTGCCGCGGGTGTCGCCGAGACCGTGCGACAGGCGCTGCGCATCGCACCGGACCGTGTCGCCGTGTTCGGCTACGCGCATGTGCCGTGGATGAAGAAGCACCAGGCGCTGCTGCCCGCCGCTGCGTTGCCCGACGCCGTCGAACGTTTCGCGCAGCGCGCGATTGTCGAGCAAGTGCTGACGGCAGCAGGCTACGTGGCCATTGGCCTGGATCATTTTGCGCGCCCCGATGATTCGCTTGCCATTGCCGCCGCGAATGCCCGCCTGAGGCGCAATTTCCAAGGCTACACCACGGATGATGCGCCGGTACTGCTTGGGCTGGGGGCGTCGTCGATCGGCTCGCTGCCGCAAGGCTATGTGCAGAATCTGCCTGCGGTCCCGGCCTGGCGCGACGCGGTCCACGCCGGCAGGCTTCCGGTGGCCCGTGGCATCGCACTAACGCAGGAGGACCGGCTGCGTCGGGCGGTGATCGATACGTTGATGTGCACCAACGCCGTCGATCTGCGTGCCGTCGCCGCACAGCACGGCGCCGATCCCGCCAGCCTGATGGACGCTGCTCCTGCCTTGCAAGAGCAAGCGCACGACGGGCTGGTGCTGTGGGACGGCATGCGGATCATCGTCACACCGGCGGGCCGCCCCTTCGTTCGCGCCGTGGCCGCCGCGTTTGACACCTATCTTGCGGCCGGCACCGCGCGCCATTCCGTGGCTGTGTAAGGGGGAAGGGAGAACAGCGGACGTCGCCCCCGCTCCCAATGCCACGGTGTATGAGAATCCGCGTGGTTTCTCACAAAGCCTGCGGCAAGCCAGGCGAGGTCTCACATAGTTTGAAAGAAGCGGGTCACGGTTTCACCCGGCTGTCGTTGGAGCAACAGGCCTACGACCCGGCGCTGACTCGTCAAATTCTTCGTTGTGACTCCTTGCCTGCCCCTGCCTTCATCGTTGTGAGAGAGTCCAAAGCCGCGACGATGCCATGCCCGCGAGCGATGCCGCTGTATACCGGCATGGTCTGGTACGGCAGGTTGGGTGGCATCGCTGCCCCTCCCACCGCCCTGCCACGGCTTACTCTACCCGCGCCAACGCCCGGCGACGCCGCATCTGCACCGGCGAAACCGCGGTCAGCCGCCGCTCATGACGGTGCATGACCCAGCTTCCTGCCAGGAACACCACCACCGCGGCGACGCCGACGCCAATGCCGATCGGCCCGGTGGCGTGCTTCATCTGCTTGCCCAGCATCGTGGCGCCAAGACTGTAGAATGCGGCCCACGCTACGCTGCCCACCACGTTGGCGATCATGAAGTTGCGGAATGGCATGCGGTTCGCCCCCGCCAGTATCGCGGCGATCATCCGCAGAAGGATCACGAAACGGGCGACGATGACCACTTTCACGCCGTGGCGCCGAAATAATAGCCGGCCGAGGGCAAGACGGCGCCAGGTCAGGCCGATGTGGTGCCCATAGCGGCGCAGCAGGCTGTAGCCGACGCTCCGCCCGATGCCGTAGCCGGCCAACTGCCCGAGGATCGCGCCGCCCGCCGCCGCCAGCCCCACCAGGTACGGATTGAGGTTGTGCGTGCTGCCGGCATAGACCGCCGCCATGATCAGCAGGCCCTCGCCGGGCACCGGCAGGCCAAGGCACTCCAGCCCCACACCAAGTGCGAGCCCGGCACAGCCATAGGCATGCAGCAGGCCGATCAGTGAGTGCGGATGGATCAGGTTCATTAGCGGCCAAGGCAAAGTAACGACTGTCAGCCTACGTGACGAACGGTTACAGTACAGCAATTCGCCGCCGCAGGCGAGGGTATCGAGCAACGAAAAACGCGCTGCAATGCAGCATCATGTTGCACTGCCACACGCTGCGTTGTGGTTACGGCACCAGCAGTATTTTGCCGATGTGTTGACTGGATTCCATCAGCCGATGCGCTGCCGCGGCTTCAGTCAAAGGAAATTGCCGATAGGTGAAGGTGCGCAGCCGGCCTTGTCGCCAGAGCGGCCAGACCTTCTCCCGCAGCGCGGCGATAATCGCTGCCTTTTGTGCCACGCTGCGCGAGCGCAGGGTCGAGCCGGTGATAGTCAAATGTTTGCGCTGCACGGCGCCGAAATCCGCTGCCACCTTGGTGCCATGCATCAGCGCGACGAAGCACAGCCGGCCTTCATGCGCCAGCAGATCGATCTCGCGCGGGATGTAGTCGCCGCCGACCATATCGAAGATCACATCGACACCGCGCCCCTGGGTGAACGCTTTGGCGGCAGCGACGAAGTCCTCAGTCCGGTAATTGATCGCGAGGTCGGCGCCATAATCGCGGCAGGCCTGGCATTTCTCTTCCGAGCCGGCGGTGGCGATCACGGTGGCGCCGAACGCCTTGGCGAGCTGGATCGCGGTTATGCCGATGCCGCTACTGCCGCCCTGCTGCAACAGCGTCTCGCCGCCGCGCAGATGGATGCGCTCGAACACATTGGTCCAGACGGTGCAGAAGGTCTCGGGCAAGCCGCCGGCATCGGTGACGCTGACACCGTGCGGGATTGGCAGGCATTGCACGGCGGGAACGGCGGCGTATTCGCCGTAGCCGTCGCCGATCATCAAGGCGCAGACTTGTTGACCCTCCTGCCACTCGGTGACGCCGTCGCCACGCCTGACGATGGTGCCCGCGCACTCGAGGCCGGGAATGTCGGGCGCGCCGGGCGGCATTGGATATCGGCCCATACGCTGCAGGCAGTCGGCCCGGTTCACTCCCGCCGCGGCAATGCGGATCAAAACCTCGCCCTGTTTCGGCTCCGGCACGGGGCGGATCGCCGGCACCAGCGCCTCCGGCCCGCCGGGCGACTTTATTTCGATAACGGTCTGGGTCGCGGGTATGTTGGCAAGCACGCTTCTGCCCTCTCGGCTGCTGCGAATGACTATGCGTCAGGGGATGGCGAGGCAGGAAGCCGGTGGAACTCGGCGCTCGCCCCCTCCCCTTGTGGGAGGGGCCGAGGGGAGCGGTGCGTACCACAAAGGGGTGCGTACCACAAAGGCCGTCGTGTCTAGTGGACCCCTCCCGTCAAGGGGAGGGGCGTTCGCTCACCCCGCCGCTTTCAGCGCCGCCCCGAGCCGTCGCGCAGCATCCGCCGCGAGCGCCACCGGCGTGCCGGAGAAACCGAGCACGATGCCGCTCATTCGCGGCGCGCCGGCGTAATAGGCTTGCAGCGGCACCACCGCGAGGCCGCGCCCGCGGCAGGCCCGCACCACACCGGCCTCGTCTGTCGCCCCCGGCAGGCGCGCCACCATGTGCAGCCCGCCCGGCGCCGGGATCACCGTCAGGCCCGGCGCATACCGCCTCAATGCCGTCAGCACCGCCTCGCGCCGGCGCGCATATTCCGTGCGCATCCGGCGGATATGCGGCGCCAGCAGTCCCTGCCGCATGAATTCCGCCAGCACCGCCTGGGTCAGCGCGTCGGCGCCGCGATCGAGCAATGCACGCAGCCGCACGAAGGCCGGCACAACGGGCGCCGGCACCACTGCGAAGGCCAGGCGCAACCCCGGCGCCAGTGTCTTGCTGAACGTGCCGCAGTAGATGACGCGCCCGGTGCGATCCAGCGTCGCGAGCGGGGGCAACGGCCGGCCTTCCCAGCGGAACTCGGAATCGCAGTCGTCTTCCAGCACCCAGGCACCGGCGCGCAATGCCCAGTCCAGCAGGGCCAGCCGCCGCCCGATCGGCAACGCGCCTCCGAGCGGGGTGGCATGTGACGGCGCAACGAGTGCCAGGCGCGCCTGCGGCGCGAGGCGGATGCCGGCGGCGACATCCAGCCCCTCGGTATCGCTCGGCACCGGCACCAGCGCGGCGCCGGCCGAGATCAGCGCGCCGCGGCCGGCGATGTAGCCGGGATCCTCCACCCAGGCGGCGTCACCAGGATCCAGCAGCAGCTCCGCGGCAATCCGCAGCGCCTGTTGCGTGCCGGCGGTGACAACGATGCAGGCCGGGTCGGCGACGAGGCCGCGGGTGGCCGCGAGATGGGCGGCAATCTGGGCGCGCAGGTCCTGCAAGCCTTGCGGCGGCGGATAGCCGGTACACTCGGCGGGCAGCGCCTTCAGCATACGGGCGGTGCAGCGGGCCCAGGCGGCCGCGGGGAACAGATCCGGCGCGGGCAGGCCGCCGGCGAGCAACATGCCGGCACCCGAATCGCGCAGGCCGGCGGTGACGGGAACGGTCGCGAGCATGGCACCGCGGCGCGACAGCACGTTGGCGGCGGTGGCCGGCGGGGCGGCCGGCGCGGGGGCGGCGTCGGGCAGATCCGTCGAGACGAAGGTGCCGCTACCGGTGCGGGCGCGAACGTATCCCTCCGCCGCGAGGCGCTCATAGGCCAGCACGACAGTCTGCCGCGCCACCCCCAGTTCGCTGGCCAGCGCGCGGGTCGGCGGCAGGCGCGCACCACCGGGCAGCGAGCCGCTCATGATGCCCTGGCGAAGCCGGTCGAACACCGCCTGCTGGCGGGTTTGGTCTGGTGCAAGCATCGGTTTCTCACCGCTGATCGTAGTCCAATCGTGCCGAGAATGCGAGCCTTGCGCTATTGGTTGCGCTGGCGAATTGGGTCGCCCAGGTGGCCGTGCCCGTTGCTCGTTGCCGGCGCCCCGCAGCGCCCCTGTGCCATCCGTTGCAGGCAGTCATGGATCGCCCATCGCGAACCTGTCATGTTCGCGGCGGAGAGACTCGGTCTCCGGCTGACCATCGGCGGGCGGCCATGCGGCACATTGACCCTGCCGGAGCGTCTGCGTCTCGGGAGGAAACCGACAATGGCAAAATCGTGGACCGGCTTCTACGTCTCGTTCTCCGGTGAGAAGGGCGATCCTTCGATCAACCAGATTTATGCGGTGTCGCCGAACGGAAATATTCTCTCCCGCCAGGTGCTCGATCCGGCCCAGACCTATGACGAGTTGCGCGGCATGGCGTTCGGACCGGATGGCGATTTGTACGTTTGCCAGGCCAAGACGGCTGTGTCGGCGATCCTGCGGTTCAACGGCGCACCGCCCTCCGGTTCTTCGTCGTTGCGCCAGCTCGGGCAGTTCGTCACGCCGGCTGCCTCAGGAGGTCTGGTACATCCGTATCAATGCATCTTTTCCCGCGACGGGAACCTGTATGTGAGCAATCAGGACAGCAACGTCGTGAGCGCATTCCATGGACCGGGGAGCGAGACAGGAACGCCAGGTCATGCGATGGCGAATTCGACGTTTTTGACGGCGAAGTATCCCAACGACACGTTCTTTGCGGGAACGTTTGTGCCGGCTTATTCCGCCAAGCCGGGTATCCCACCGCAAACCTCGGTGCCGCCCGAGGAAGGTGGCCTGACCTTCACGTCCAGCAACGGCACGCAGCATTCGGTTCGCGGCATCGCGTTCGACACGGCGGGCAATCTCTATGTGGCTGATGAGGCTGCCAACCGGGTTTGCGTGTTCGACAGTGGCGGCACATGCCTCGGCGCCATCACGGGGTCGCCAAACCACCAACTGAGCAATCCGGTCGCGCTGTGCTTCGACCCCAAGGCCGGCCAACGCGGCAGCCTCTATGTCGGCAGCCCGGGCAACAAGCGAGTGTTCTGCTACGACATCTCGCGCGTCGCGAGCGAGGATTTCACCGCTTCCGTGCTGATCAGCGATGCCAGGCTCGACAAATTGTCGGGGATCGCGGTGGACCCGGAGGGCAACGTGTACACCGGCGACCGCAAGGCGAGGGCGATCCACAAATGGAATGCCCACGGCAATGCGGAAGGCGAATTGACCGCGGCATTCAGCGATGAGCCGGAGCAAATCATTGCGGTGTACGGGCCGATTGCCGGCGGGTGACCGCCTTCTCCCGTGCGACAGGGTCGGGCCCCATGGGGCCACGAGGGACGGGCCCGGTCAGACTGCGGAAGTCGGGCGCAATCGGAGCGCGCCAGTCGCATGCCAGGCGCTCACGATGTTGGGCACCTCAATTTGTTGGACGCCTCAATTCGGGTTGGGCGCCTCAATTCGGGTTGGTCGCCTCAATTTGGGCGGTGGCACGAACCACCCGACGCCCCCGGCTCGGGTGACGGGGTCGGCGGCAGTCGTCGCCACGCCAACCGCACCAGCCTGAGCCGGCGCTGTTGGTTCGCCGGCCTCGCGGCCGCTTGGGCGGGATCACCCCAGCATTGCTCTGGAGGGTTGCTGTGATCAGAACCCTTCGCGTTCCAAACGCTTGCGCTCCAGCTTGCGCGCCCGGCGCACCGCCTCGGCGGCCTCTCGCGCCCGGCGCTCGGACGGCTTCTCGTAGTGCCGCCGGAGCTTCATCTCGCGGAAAATCCCCTCCCGTTGCATCTTCTTCTTGAGCGCCTTCAGCGCCTGATCGACGTTGTTGTCACGCACGAGAACTTGCACTTGGCCGCCTGCTCCTTCCTGGTTACGCCGGTCCCGCCCATCGGTCCGGTTCGACAAAAAACGCCGCCGTCGGGGTGCCCGGGGCGGGGGTCGGGGCTATAACACGCCGACCGACCGTCGCCAAATCCAATTCGTGGAGAGCCCATGGCATTGCTGAAGATCGCCCGCATGGGCCACCCGGTGTTGCTGCGGCGCTGCGAGCCGGTGCCCAACCCAGGTGCGCCCGGCATCCGTCGCCTCGTCGCCAACATGATCGAGACGATGGAGGACGCCTCCGGCGTCGGCCTCGCCGCGCCGCAGGTCCATGTGCCGCTCCGCCTGTTCGTCTTCCGTGTCCCCGGCGACCGGCGCGAGGAGGATCCGGACGACCCGCCGATCGGCAACGCGGTGCTGATCAACCCGGAACTCGAATTGCTGAGCGAGGAGCGGGTGATGGGTTGGGAAGGCTGCCTGTCCATCCCCGGCCTGCGCGCCGGTGTGCCGCGCGCGCCGCGCGTGCGCTATCGCGGCGTCGACTGCGACGGCAACGTGGTGGAGCGCGAGGTCTCCGGCTTCCACGCCCGCGTCGTGCAACACGAATACGACCACCTCGACGGCGTGCTTTACACCATGCGCATGACAGATTTCCGCTTGTTCGGCTTCAACGAGGAACTGAACCGTGTCGCCGCGGCAGCGGCGGGCGGCGCCGCGTGATCCCCCCGCCGGAACGCAGCCCGGAGCGCGACACCGCATTGGAGGCAACGCTACCCAACGTCCCGTTCGACGGCTGGACCTATCGCTCGCTGCGCTCTGGCCTGCGGTCCATCGGCGCCGCGGCGGAGGATGCCGAGGTACTGTTCCCGGGCGGCGCGCCCGACATGGTCGAGGCGTTCTGCGACTGGGCGGACCGCCGCATGACGCAGGCGGCGGCAGAGCATGTGGCGGCGCTGGCGCTGCCGGACCGGGTGCGTGCGGCGATCGCGCTCCGGCTGGCGCAGAACCGCGGCTACAAGGAAGCGGTGCGCCGCGCGGTGGCAGTGTTGGCGTTACCGCGCAACGCACGGCTGGCGGCCAGATGCACCGCTCGGACGGTGGATGCGATCTGGCTCGCCGCAGGGGATCGGTCGGCGGATTTCTCCTGGTACACCAAGCGCGCGATCCTCACCGCCGCCTATGCCACGACGATCCTCTATTGGCTGCGCGACAGCAGCGAGGACGACTCGGCGACATTGGGGTTTCTCGACCGCAGGCTGGCGGGCATTGCCTGGACCCATCGGCTGCGGCAACGGGTGGGAGAGCGGCTGCGCCGGTGGCGGCCAGCATAACGCCGGCGACAGGCATCTGACTCCGGCCCCGCGGCTATCTGCCTCCGGCCGTCGCGCTGTCCTGCCCGGGCGCTGCGTCTGGCTGCCTCCAACGCCGTACCGATCTGCGCTGGCCCGGTGCGTCGGGCCCGGCATCTCAGGCAAATTCCGCGGAAGGGTGCGCGGCGCGCTCAGTCGTCGCGATGTATGCGTTCCATGCGCTCGTGACGCTCCTGCGCCTCGATCGACAGTGTGGCGATCGGCCGCGCTTCGAGCCGGCGGATGCCGATCGGCTCGCCGGTTTCCTCACAATAGCCGTAGCTGCCGTTGTCCACCCGTTGCAGCGCCTGGTCGATCTTGGAGATCAGCTTGCGGGCGCGATCCCGGGTCCGCAGCTCCAGCGCACGGTCAGTCTCCACGCTCGCCCGGTCGGTGATGTCGGACTCGTGGATGCCGCCCTCCGACAGGCTGGCCAGGGTGCCATCTGCCTCCTTCAGCAGATCCGCACGCCACCGCAGCAGCTTTTGGCGAAAATACTCGGCCTGGATGGGATTCATAAACTCTTCGTCGTCGGTGGGCCGATAGTCCGGCGGCAGCGTCACCATCATGTCGTTGCAGTTCCTACGCTTCGCTTATTATCGGCCCGCCGTCTCCGCGCGGTGCGTCCCGGCCCATTCCGGATCGTGAACGCGCCGGCTTATAGCGGCGCGGTTTCGGCCGGCGCAAGGGCGAACGCCGCAAGCTTCAAGCCTCTGCAATGCACGCCGAAGCCGTAATGTGTGCGCCTTCGGACAAGCGTCTGGCCGGACTTGAGATGGCCAAATCCGCTGCGTGATTCAAGCGTCCGATGCGCCGCGCCGCGCCAGCTCGATCTGCGCGCGCAGCACGACTTGCGCTACCGCCGTCGCCAGCGCCGGATCGGCTGCCACCGGGACGTCCCGCGCCAACGACCGGATCTCGTCGAGCACGGCGGACGCATCGCCGGCGCCCAGCAACGCCCGTTGCAGCCGCCCGAGCGCTGCCAGCAACGACTGGCCGCGGCGATGCGCGGCGATGTCGCGCGCCGGAGCATCATCCATCTGCTGCAAGGCCAGCAGCGTTTGCAGCTCCATCATCGGTTCCACCTCTCCGGCGGGACGCGCGGCATCTGCGGCGGGCTCGGCCAGTGGCGTAAAGCCGGTGCCAGCGCCTCCGGCCTTGCGCGGAGCTGGCCGCACTGCCGGCGGTACACCCACCGGATCAATCGCCGTCATGTCATCGGCTCCTTCTTCCCGTGACGAGCGTGCCGCCCGGCATCTCCTGCCCACCGCATGGCCTCATTGCTCTGCGGCAGTCCGCCCTTCGCCTCTGGCATGGCACTTGCGGTCATCGCACCGCCGTCCGCCACAGTGCCGGCAAAACCTTATCGAGCCGTTTACCGTGCGCACGATTCTGCTGTCCCTTCTGGCGCTTTTGCTCATGGCCCTCGCCCCGCCGGCGAGCGCGCAGGTGCGCATCAAGGACATCGTCGATGTCGAGGGGGTGCGGGAAAACCAGCTCGTCGGGTACGGCCTCGTGGTCGGGCTGAACGGCACCGGCGACAAGCTGAACGACAACATCTTCACGCTGGAATCGCTGGTCGGAATGCTGGAGCGGCTGGGCGTCAACACCCGCGATCAGATCGCCAATCTCACGACCAAGGATGTGGCCGCGGTGATGGTCACCGGCGAACTGCCTGCCTTCGCCCGCAACGGCAGCCGGCTGGACGTGACCGTTTCCGCGCTCGGCGATGCGACCAACCTGACCGGGGGCATCTTGCTCGTCACGCCGCTGCTGGCAGCCGACGGCGAGGTCTATGCCGTGGCGCAGGGCGCGCTCGCCACCGGCGCCATCGCCGCGCGCGGCTCCGGCGCGTCGGTCACCCGTGGGGTGCCCACCTCGGGGCGCATCGCCAACGGCGCCACGGTGGAACGCGAAGTCCCGTTCCAGCTCGCCAACGCCAAGGCGCTGCATCTCGGACTGCGCAACTCCGACCTGACCACGGCGCGCCGCATTGCAGCGGCGATCAACACCGAGATCGGCCCGATCAGCCGCGCCACCGATCCGCGCACGGTGGAAATCGACCTTAGCGGCCGCGACCCGATCGAGACGCTGGCCGCGGTGGAGGACCTGCGCGTGCAGCCCGACAGCCCGGCGATCGTGGTGATCGACGAGGCAAGCGGCACGGTCGTGATGGGCGCCAATGTCCGGATCAGCACGGTGGCGATCGCACAGGGCAACCTCACGATCCGGGTGACCGAGACACCGCAGGTCAGTCAGCCGGCGCCGCTGTCGAACGGCACCACCACCACGGTGCCGCGCACGCAGATCCAGATCGACGACCAGCACGACCGCAAATTGGGCATCCTCAGCGCCGGTGTGACACTGCGCGACCTGGTGGCGAGCCTGAACGCGCTGGGCGTGGGGCCGCGCGACCTGATCAGCATCCTGCAATCGATCAAGGCCGCGGGCGCTTTGCAGGCCGATTTGGAGGTGCGCTGATGGTGCCGCTGTTGCCCTCCGATCTCGCACTGGCCTCCAGCCTGCCCCCCGGGCAGGTGGCCAGGCTGCGCCAGGCGGCGCAGGATTTCGAGGCGATGGCGCTCGGACAGTTGTTGCAGCCGATGTTCGCCACGGTGGACATGGCACACGGCATGTTCGGTGGCGGCGCCGGCGAGGCCGCCGTGCAGCCGCTATTGCTCGACGCGCTCGCGAAGGACATCGCCGCGCATGGCGGACTGGGCCTCGCGGGACCGGTCTTCGCCAGCCTGCTGCGCAGTCAGGAGGCCGCGAAACAGGGCGCTGCCGGAGGCACGCGATGACCGAAGACCCAATCGAGGCTGCCGAACGCCTGGCCAGTGTGCTCCGGCGAGAGAATGCCGCGTTGGCGGCGCTGGACCTGCGCGGCGCCGCCGAAATTCTGGCGGAGAAACGCGCCGCCGCCGACGCGCTGCTGGCTGCGCTGGTTGGCGGTGCTGCGCCGGCACCACTCCATGCGAGGCTCCTGCGCGACCTCGCCGGCGAGAACCGACGGCGGCTGGAGCATGCGATCGCCGTGCAGGGGCGGGTGATCGGCCTGGTTGCACGGGCACTGCGCGGCAGCGCCCTGCCGACGCAACGTTACGGAGCAACAGGGGCGCTCGCAGGCGGCCGAGCGGGACCAGTCGCGCTGTCAGCGCGGGCGTAGCCAGGGCGAGAGGCTCACCGCTCCGATCGCCCCGCTCAGGACTCCGACCGCCCCGCACAGGGCTCCGCTCCCCCGCTCAGGGCTCCGATCGCCCCGCTCAGGACTCCCACCGCCCCGCTCAGGGCTCAGAGCATTCCGATCAGGGGTCTGACCGCCCCGATCAGCCATTCGGCCGCTCCGCTCGGCTATCCGATCGTCGCGCTCTGCGCCACGACCGCCGGCGTCAAGGCGCCGACCGGCGCCCTAGTACCGCCGCCAATTCGGCCATGAACGCGCCCACGGTGCGGAACAAACGCTGGGCCTCGGCCTCGGTATACTTGTCGGCCGGCACCAACCGGGCGCCGCGGCAGCAGCGACGCACTTGCTCCAACGCCGCCAGCAACGGGGCTTGCTCGGGGGGGGTCGTGCTGCGCAGCAGGGTCAGGATCTGCGCCCATTGCCGCTCCTCGACCTGGAGCGGCGTGTGCAGTGAGGCCCCGAGCGCCGCCAGCCCGGCCTGCACGATCCGCATGCAATGGAACGCCGCCGCACTGGGGCGACGATAGGCGAGGCAGAGTGCCGCCTCCTCAATATCGTAGGCCGTTTCGGGAAACGCATGCTCTACCGCGACGCCGAACGGCGCCGGGTTCACCAGATAACGCCATTGCGCTGGGGTCAGGCTTACCAGCCTTGTCTCGGCCAACTCGTCGGGTAGCCGCGCCTCCAGCCGCACCAGGGCCGCCGCCAGCCGGGCGGGGCCGATCCGGTGATACTCCACCTGCGCCAGCAACAAGCGCGCCTCGATGGCGGCATGCTCTGCCTCCAATGTGTCCAGTGCGGCCAGCAGCGCCTGGAGGTGAGGCAGCGCGTCAGTCGGCGGCGCCTCGCTGTAGGCCGATTCCTGCGCGCGATGCAGGGCGGCCAGCACCGCGACATAGGCCTCGGTCTTGGCGAGCAAGCTGTGGGCCGGCGCCGGTTCCGCCAGGTCGTGATTGAGCAAGTCGTCGCGGGTTCCCGGGTTGGACTCGGCGGTCGCTGCGTCGGACGCGGCCAGCGTTCCCCGCGAGAGTTGCTCGCGGTACAGCAGGCCGGCGGCGGCCACTTCGTCCGGTTTGCGCCAGGTCTCCACACCGTCGGCGTCGATGTGATGACGCCAGATCTCGCCGCTCTCGTCGCCGGTGATCACCAGCAGGTCGGCACTGTCGCCGTCGCGCCAGGCATCGAGAACCGCGAGCCGCTCGAATTTTTCCGCGTATCGCATCCAGCGGTACTGATCACCGGAAGCGATCCCGGCAGGGCGGGGTTGATACGGCACCGCGGTCACGGCGCCGACATCGGCACGCAACAAGAACAAATCCGTGCCGCCACGGTGGCGCGCGATCACCACGAGACCGCCTTGCACGAGGCGCGTCTCGTGACGCACCAGGTTGTCGCGGGCCAGCACCTCCTGCACCGCTGCCTCGTGTTCCGGCGCCAGCAGCAGAGGCGCGGAGAAGCGGGGAAAATCCGCCGCCAGCACGAAGGGCAATGGACCATGCCATCCGATGCCGCAGCCGATTTCGCGGCCATCGGCGAGACGGACATGCAGGATGCTGTCGAGCCCGACCATCGCTTCGAACAAGAGCGGCTCGCGGGCGTCGAGCATGCGCGTCTCGCGGCCGAACTGAGCCTGCAGGGCACATTGCTCGCCGGCGAAATGGTCCGCCGTGAGGTGGCGCTGGGGCAATGTGTCGGCGCTGCCGACGACCTCCGCCAACCTGCCATCCCGTCGCACCCGATAGAGGCGCACCATGCGCGCCGGGCCGATGAACTCGACCCGGGCCGGATCGCCGACCAGTGGTCCGTCGAGCGCGCCGCGGCGGCGTTCCAGGCTGCATTCACGGATCAGGCCTGCCTGATCCAAGGTCTCACGCACCACCAGCATGGCGAGGGCCAGCCGGTCCGCACCGCGCAGGTGGTGGCGTGCCAACCAGGCCGGCAAGGCTGCCTGAGACAGCGGGACCGGCTCGTCGGCGACATAATAAAGCTGCGTTTCCTCGAACTGGGCCGCGGGGTTGCCGGGCCGCGTTGCCTCGAGCGCCGTTTCGGAGTTCCCGGGCCGCGTTGCCTCGAGCCGTGTTTCGGGGTTACCCGGTTGCGTTGCCTCCAGCGCCGTGTCGGGGTTCCCGGGTCGCGTTTTCCCGAGCCGTGTTTCCGGGTCGCCGGGCCGCAGCGTGCAACGGACGATGACATGCTCCGCCGGCTCCGGCGCCATCCCTTGCAGCGCCGCGAGGTGTGCCGCGAGTTGCGCGCCAGTCCAGTCGTCTCGTTCGGCCGTGCTCATCCCGTAACGGCAGCTTCCGCGTGGTTTCCCAATGAGCCGGCGGCTTGAGCAATGCGCTGCCCCGCCATCACGGCAGCAGCCGCCCTAGCACGCCACCGTTTCCGTATTCCTTTCAGCGAAAATGATACGCAAAAAAGAGACGAACCCGGCAACCCAAGCCTCCTTCCTTGCGGCCAGGAAGCCCAATGCATTAACGCACAGGCAACGGCATGTTGTCTGTACTATAACGATTTGATCGCAAGCTACGACGCGAGCGCGCATCCGCGCAAACTAATTCTGAGATGGAACAAGAATTTTTATCTTGCCGGTTTGCCGTTAGCTGCGACCACAGGTTGTATCGATGGGTGTCGAGCCATTGCGAGCCAGGCCAGGGGCAGCGTCGTGCCTGCTGGATGAGCGGAGTGCCGTCCGCACCGCACGATCCACCCGGCTGGCGAGATCCGCCATGCGGTATGGCTTGCGGATCATGTCCTCGCCTTCCAGGCCGGACTGGTAGGTAGCGAGATCGGCGTAGCCGGTCGCAAACAGGACGGGCGGGGCGCGGCCGGCGTCGCGCGCCTTGCGCACGAGAGCGGCGCCGCTCAACCCCGGCATGGCGACGTCAGCCAGCAGCAGGTCGAACGCGGCATCGCCGAGCAGGAGATCGAGGGCGACCTGACCGTTCTCGGCGGCGGTGACCCGGTAGCCAAGCTCCTGCAGCATCGTGACGACGAGCTCGCGCACGTCGTCGTCGTCATCCACCACCAGGATGCTGGCAGGGCGGACCGGTGACGGCAGGACATGATATTCGGGCGTTTCCGCCGACGGCATCGTGTGGCTGCGAGGCAAATAAATTGTGACGGTGGTGCCTTCGCCCGGCGCGCTGCGCAGCTTCACCGCGCCGCCCGACTGCCGGACGAAACCGTAAACCTGCGACAAGCCCAGCCCCGTCCCCTTGCCTTGCTCCTTGGTGGTGAAGAACGGTTCGAAGGCGCGTTCCTGCACGTCCAACGTCATGCCCGTGCCGGTGTCGGTCACCGCGAGCGCGGTATAACTGCCGGGCGCCAGGTCCTCGGCCAGGTCCGGCGGCACAGCGGGTAGCACGAAACTCTCTATGGTCAGCGCGCCCCCCTCGGGCATCGCATCGCGCGCGTTGATCGCGAGGTTCAGCAGCGCCAGCTCGAGTTGTGCCGGATCGACGAAAGCCGGCGACAAGTCCGCAGCAAAGCGGGTTTCCAGCGCGACCGTGGCGCCGACTGCGCGGGTGAGCAAATCGCCAATGTCCGAGACCAGCCGGCGCAGGTCCACTGGCTCTGGAGCCAGGCGCTGACGGCGGGAGAAGGCGAGCAATTGTTGCGTCAGCCGGGCGCCGCGCTCGGCCGCGCGGCGCGCGTTGTCCGCGAAGCGGCGGATTTGCGGGTCCTGCGACCGCTTGGCGATCATCTGCAGGCTGCCCAGGACCGCGGTCAGCAGGTTGTTGAAATCGTGGGCGACGCCGCCGGTGAGCTGGCCCACCGCCTCCATCTTCTGCGCCTGCGCCAAGGCGGCCTCGGCCTTCTCGCGTTCCAGCATCGCGCGCTGCAACGAGGCGGTGCGCTCGCTGACCAGCCGTTCCAACTCCTCGGCACCGCGCGTCAATGCGTCGCGTGCCTTCACCGCGGTATCGATGTCGGTGCAGCTGCCGAACCAGCGTACGATCTCGCCGGAGATATCGTCGTGGACGGCCTGGGCGCGGCCGGTAAACCAGTGCCAGGAGCCGTCCTTCATGCACAGACGAAATTCCGAGCGGAATGGCGTGCCATGGCGAACCGCAGTCAGCCATTCCTCGCGGGTGCGGACGATGTCGTCGGTATGGATCAGGCGGGTCCAGTCGAACGCGGGCACATCCGTCGCGGATGGCGTGCCGTTGAGCGGCGGCGTGATGCCGGTGACCTCCTGCCAGCGGGCATTGAAGAAGTCGGGCCTGCCGTCCTGACCGGAGGACCAGATCGGCTGCGGCATCCCGTCGACGATGGCGCGAAAGCGTGCCTCGCTGGCGCGCAGGGCAACGGCGTGGCGATCGCGCTCCGCCAGCAGGTCCGCGGTCTCCCACTGCCGGCTGCGTGCCCGCAACGCGGCGCCAAGGGTGCTGACGAGGCTGACCGGGTGCAGCGGCCGCTCGAGGACCGATACATTGCCCAGGTCGGCGGCGAGCCGGCTTGCCTGCGGATCGGCCGAGCCGCTCGCGCCACGGAACGTCAACACGACGAAGGGGAAGTCCGACCAGGGCGGTTGTGCGGCAATCCAGTCGCGCAGCGTCGTGCTGTCGCCAGTCAGGCCCTCCTGCGCGATCAGCGCCGCACCGGCTTCCGGCGCATCCAGTCCGGCCACCAGGGCCGGCAGGTCGGGGCAGGTGACGTGGGCGATGCGCGCCTGCTTCAGCACATCGTCAATGACCAATGCGTCACGGCCGCTCGGCGCGAGCACAAGAACAGTACCGGAGGCGCGGTCGCTGCCGCTATGCATCGGGCCTGGTTCTCAGCAGCGATCCCGATGCGCCGAGGTAACTCGGGACGCCGGTCAGCACGCCGCGGAAATCCTCCAGCGGCTGGCCGACGCGGATGCCGCGGCTATCGATCCGGTACTCGCGGATGGTCGCCTCATGGCGGCCGGTGCGCTTCTTCATCACCGAGATGGCACGGCGGATCTGGCCCATGGCCTCGAAAAAGCGCAGCAGCAGCACGGTGTCGGATACGTAGGTCAGATCAACGGGAGTCTGCATCGGGCCGACCAGGCCATGCTGGGCGAGCACCATCAGCGTCACCACGCCATTCTGGTTGAGGTAGCTCAGCAGCTCGTGAATCTGCAGCACCAGGAAGGCCTCATCGAGCATGGCACTGCGATAGCCGTTCAGGCTGTCCAGCACGACGACTGAAGCGCCCCGTTGTTCCACATGGCGGCACACCAGGCTGACGACCTCGCCTGGCGGAAACTCCGCGGGATCGACTTGCTCGAGCCAGAGCAAGCCGTTTGCCAGATATGGCGTCAGGTCCATGCCCATGCCGGCGGCACGGCTCAGCAGGACATGTCGCACCTCGTCGAACGTGACCATCAGCACCCGCTCGCCCTGGGTCAACGCACTGATGACGAACTGCAACGCCAGCGACGATTTCCCCGCCCCGGATGGTCCCAGCAGGAGCGTGCCGGTGCCACGGTGCAGCCCGCCGCCGATCAAGGCGTCGAGTTCCGGTACATTGCTGGCGAGCACCGGACCCTCCTGGCGTTGCTCGCGCGACTCAGCGGCGATCAGGCGTGGGAACAGTACGATGCCGCTCCGGCGGATGACGAAATCGTGGAAGCCGCCACGGAATGCGCGTCCGCGCATCTTGTAGACGCGCAGCCGGCGGCGCTCGGCACCGAAGGCCGGGGCGACTTGCTCCAGCCGGATGACGCCATGGGCAATGCTGTGCAGTGTCAGGTTGTCGGTTGGCTCGGTCAGGTCATCCAGCAGAAGCGCGGTCGTGCCATTGCGAGCGAGGTAGTATTTCAGCGCCATCACCTGCCGGCGATAGCGCAGGCCGCTTTGCGCCAACTGGCGAATATCGGCGAGGCTGTCGAATACGACTCGCGTCGGGCGAACCCGGTCCAGCTCCGCCATCACCATACGCACGGTCTCGCCCAGTTCCAGGTCCGCGGCATAAACGATGGATTGCTCCAGTGCCGGATCGAGGCTAAGCTCGGGCGGTATCAGCTCGTAGATGTCGATGCCATCGAGCGACCAGTCATGGCTGGCGGCCGCCGCGATCAATTCCTGGCGGGTTTCCGACAACGTGATGTAGAGACAGCGCTCGCCGTTGGCGCTGCCGTTGCGCAGGAACTGAAGCGCCAGCGTGGTCTTGCCGGTACCGGGTTCGCCCTCGATCAGGTGGACATGGTTGGGCGCATAGCCGCCGCAGAGAATGCCATCGAGGCCTTCCACACCCGTTGCCAGGGTGCCGGTAACCGCTGCAACGGACGTAACGGCAACGGTCATGAATGCTCCTGGCGTTATGTTGCAGGCGAGCATCTATCGAGGAGTGGCGCCGCGCCTCAAGGGGTGCGCCAACAACTGGCGTTGATCGCCGGGGGCGAGGCGGGTCACGTCGCCGCGAGGCGGCGGCGGTCGGAGCTCCGATCTTTGAGGCGGTACGCAGCGCCGCCATAATGCGCTGTCAAAGGACGTTTTCGTTTCGTTGCCAGCAGTCCCGGGGCATGGTGGCAAGGCCGTGGGATTACCCTGCCGGCACGCTCCGCCGCGGCGGCGAACTGGCCGGATCCAAGGCGGGACGCATGGCATCCCGCGGTCAGCGGCTTGGTCCCGGCGAGGTGAGACTCGCGATCACCACTGCCAGCACGCCGGTCAGGAAGATCCCGTCGAACGTGCCGGCCCCGCCGATCGAGGCCACGGGTGCCCCCAGGCCCTGCAACCGGTCCAAGTTGAGCAAGTCGGCACCGATCAGCGTGCCACAACTGCCGCCGATATAAGCCAACGCGGGCGCGTCGCGGCGTGACAGGATCAGCGCCACGACCGCGGTCACCAGCGCCGGTACGAAGACCGGCACCGCGATGCCCAGCCCTGCCACCGGATGCGCCAACCAATGGCTGACGGCCGCCACGCAGATGATGGCGACAGGCGCCTGCCGCCATAACTGGTGTCGGAAACACAGGTACAGCGACACCGCGGTGGGTATCACGGCGCCACCCAGGTTCACGGCTATGATCGTACCGGGCCAGGCGGACACGACCGGCACCACGTACTGCATGCCGAAAAAGTCGATCAGTTCGCCTGAAACCACATGTCGCGCGGGCAGCTCCGCGATCGGAAGATTGAAATAGCTGCCGAGCAGGCTGGCCAGCAGGATCAGCATCGCCCCGCGCCGGCTGAGGCCGATCCGCATATAGGCATAGCGGAGCGTCCCGATCTCCAGCATGACCCACAGGATCGCGAGCACCCCGACCAGGAGCGCAAAGAACGGAGCGGAGAGCGGCAGGTAATGCATCGAGTTGAAAAGCATGGCCTCCATCTTGGTCTCGCAACGGCGGGCGGCAACCAGGCGAGCGGCAGGCGGCAGCCAGGAGGGATTACCGAAACCCTAGGTATTGTTAACTTTCCCGCGCGCCGGCACGGCGCAAGTTTGCCGCCGCTCGATGATTCCCTTGCGCAGGGAGGAGTGTCCCTGTTGCAGGGAGGAGTGTCCCTGTTGCTGGGAGGAGTGTCCCTGTTGCCGGGACGAGTGCTCCTCTTGCAGGGACGAGTGATTCCCCGCGGGGGACGAACGTTCCCCTGGGAGACAGAGGAAAGACGATGCCGGATTGTCCTGGCGCACGCACCTTGGCCCAGCCGCGATGACGCAGCGAAGCACCCTGTTGCCATCGATCGCGACGATGCGGAGGCGCACACTGTTGCGGTCTGCCGCACTGACGCTGCCGCTCGCCGCCTGCGCCCGGAAGACGGCCTGGCACGAGACAGACATCTCCGGCGCGATGCCGCGTCTGTCATTCGCCATGACCGATGCGATGACCGGCAGCCAGGTCACCGCGGCGGATTTTCGTGGCAAGGTGACCTTGCTCTATTTCGGCTACACGCAGTGTCCGGACTATTGCCCGACGACACTGACCAACCTCGCCGCCGTGCTGCACAACCTGGGCAAGCAGGCCGATCGGGTGCGCATATTGTTCGTCACGGTCGATCCCAACCGCGACTCATTGCCGATCCTCAAACACTACACGGCCCTGTTCGCGCCGCAGATGGTTGGGTTGCGTGGCACGCCCGACGAACTCGCATCGCTCGCCCGCCGCTACCGCGTGGCCTATTCCGTGACGCCCGCTCGTAACGGCCATCCTTACGCGGTTACGCATAGCGCGATCGTCTATGTCTTCGACCAATCGGGGAATGCGCGGCTGATCATCGCTGCCATGGCGACGCCGCGGCCGGACATCGGCGGCACCACCGCCGACTTGCGGCGGCTGATCGACAATGGCGGTGCCCCCAGCCTGCTGGACCGGATCGAGCGCATCGTCTGATCAGGACCAGAGGTTTCGAGCACGACCGGAGCTATTTGAGCACGACCGGCGATCTCGGAGCATGACCGGCGATCTCGGAGCATGACCGGACCTGTTTGACCAAGGCCAGAGGTCTCGGAGCACGACCGGCGATCTCCGAGCACAACCGGAGATCTCCGAGCACGACCGGACATCTGTGAGCAAGACCAGAGGTCTCGCGGCAGGACGGACGAGGGCTGAGCAAGACCGGCAGGCGCGGGTCACAGGCGACGACGGGTCTTGCGCGCCTCCAGCTCTTTGCGGGCACGTTCGATCATTGCGACCGTGCCCTTGCGCTCGGACTTGAACCGCAGACGCGCCCGGGCGTGCATGTTCTCCAGGACGCCCAACAGATCCTCCGCGGAAGCCAGGTCGCCGCGTTGCAGTGCGGCACGGAACACGTCTTCCACCGCGTCCTCCAGCCGCCGCCGCAGCCAGTTCTGCGCGTGGTAGGGCGGCTCGGCGGCGGCGCCCAGCCGGTTCTCGGCAAGTGGGGACAATCGCGCCGTCCCGCCGATACCGAACGACATCCGCCGCAACTTGCCCTCCTCCATTACCGGCGCGCCAGTCTCCGGGCAGTGCGTAGCAGGAGCTGGCGGTCCTCCGGGACACATTCTCGATACAGCCGTAACAGCGCCAGCTCGTCTCCGGTTCCCGCATGCATTGGCGCGCGTTTGTCGCGCCCGTGGGTCAGATGCTCAATGCCGACCGACAGCACCTCGGCAATCCGCGAGAGGTTCCCGGTCAACTGCCCGGCCCGGCCAGTCTCCCATTGCGCCACCGCGCTGCGGGAAACGCCGACGGCCTCGGCCAGTTGCTCCTGGGTCCAGCCATGCTCCTGCCGTGCCGCCCGAATTCGTTCGCCAATCTGTGCTGGGTCGCTCATGGCGTCCTTGTAGGTCAGATTCGCTAACGAGGGAAGCGAAATTACCGTGCCTCGATCGGCCACCTCCGTGGCGGCCGGTGTTAGCTGCCCGACGGTCGAAACCGGGCCGGCCAGGGCCGCGCCGACAGTTATTGACACTGACTATCATAGGTATGTATACTAACTTCCGGCAATCGACGGAGCGACCTCAGATGCAACGCAGACTGTATTGGACGCAGGGCCAGGACACCCAGATCCGGCGCCGCCGCATCGAAGGAGCCAGTTGGGAGACCATTGCCGCCGAACTCTCGCTGCACGTGCGGGTCGTCATCGCCCGGGCCCGACGTCTGGGCATCCGGATGGACCCGATCACGGACCCGCCGCCGGAAGATCCGTTGCGTGAGCCGCTGCCGGCCGGTCATCCGAGAACCTGGCGTGCGCTGACGGCCGGGACGGTGTTGCAGAGCGAGCGCTACCCGCTGCGGCACTTCCGCCGTTGATGCATTGAAACAAGGAATCCGACGTCATGGCTGTTAGCGCCAAGACCAGGGCTGCCGCACCGCCACCGATCCGGCCCGCCGCGGCAGCACCCCGCGGCGGCGGGCCGGTCGACGCCAATTACGTGATCTATCGCCTGGAAGAGGCCGGCTCGACCTTGCTCGCGCTGCCTGGCACTGGCTGGACGACCAAACTGCGCACCTCGAATATCGAGATCGTCCGCACCGCCCTGGAAAGTTACGGCTGGTCCGCCGCGCGCATCCGCCCCGCCGTGCCGTCGGCGGAAAAGATCACCCGCATGGATGAGGCCATGCGCTGGCTCGGTATGATCCCGGCAGACCGCTACGTATTGCGCCGCATCGTCGGCGCCCGCAGCCTCGTTCACCCGATCTCCGAGCGTCATCTCTTCCCCTGGCGCCGGCTCGCCGCGGCACTGGGCGCCGACCACAAGGCAGTGCAGCGCTGGCACGCCCAGGCGATCGACATGATCGTCGCCGCCCTGAACCGCAACTGACTATGGCCGGCGGCGACAGGGTTGCCTGGAAAAGTTGCATTTCATCCACTATTTTCATTATTTGTTATGATATTCCATTGCCACTACAACTCTACGTAGAAGATATCGGGCGGCCTGAGGACACCTGGCCTGAACCAAACCCTCCTTGCTTCCTCCGGACCGGACAGGATGCCTCAGCCAGAAACCGAGTCGCCTGCAGCGCTCCGGCCCGCCCTGGCCCAGCCGGGGCACATCACCCGCGCAGATCGCGCCAACGGCGGGCAGCAACGCCGCCTCTGGGCGCTCCACGCTTGCGGCTTCGCCCTGCTGTTTGCCGCTCTCGGCGCGATTCTCGCCATGAGCGTCCACACTGGCCGCGCCGACGCCTGGGTCGCGCGCGCGCTCGAGTCACGCCGCGCCGTCGGGTCCTTGCTCAATCTCGTCCAGGACGCCGAGAGCTCGGTCGGCGCCTACCTGCTGACGCGCGACCCCGCGCCGATGGCAGCATTCGAACTGGCGCGCAGTGGCGTGCCCGCCGCCGAGGCGCATCTGCACACCGCCGTCGCCGACGACCCGGCGCAGCTTGACCGTCTCGACGCGCTGCTGCCGCTGATTGGGCAGCGGCTGACGATGCTGGCCACCACCATGACGGCGGCACGCAACGGCAGTGGGCAGGGGCCGGCGGAGCAAGCGCTGCGGCGCGACGGCGTCAGGTTGATGGCGCAGATCAGGGACGGGCTTGGCGCGATCGACGCGGCGGAGGCCGCCCTGCTGAGGCGGCGCCGACACGCCGCCGATCTCGCCCGGCGGCAGCTCATGCTCGGCAGCAGCGCGGCCCTGAGCCTCGCGCTATTGCTCGGCGTGCTCACCGCCTGGCTCGGCCAGCGCCAGGCCGTCGCCCTGCGCGCCGACAACGCAAGGCTTGCCAGTGCGGTCAATGCTCGCACCGACGCATTGCGCAACAGCGAGCGCCGTTTCCGGCAGGTCTTCAATGACACCCCGATCGGCCTGTCGATCGCCACCGCAAGCACCGGCCGCTTCATCGCCGCCAATCCGGCGCTCTGCCGCATGTTCGGCTACAGCGAGGCCGAATTGCTCGGCCGCACGGCGCGAGAGTTCGCCCATCCGGACGACGCCGACATCGCTGTGCCGATCAACCCCGACACCACCCAGCAGTGGCAGCCGACGGAGAAGCGCTATGTCACCAAGCGCGGCACGGTGATCTTTGCCCGAGTGGGTGTGGTGCCGCTGGCGCTTCCCGTGGAAGACGAACCGCTGGTGCTCGGCGCGGCCGAGGACATCACCCGCGAGAAGCAGATCGAGACCGCTCTGCGTGACAGCGAGGAACGGATGCGGCTGGCGGTGGAAGCCGCTGGCCTCGGCGTGTGGGAGTACGACCGCCGGCGCGGCGAAGTGCGCCTGGATGCGCGGGCCGCCGAGCTGGCCGGCGGTGAACTGCCCGCCCAGGTCTGGCTGGCCCAGTACGGACCCGAGCTTGCAGCCTGGCGTGAGCTGATCCACCCCGATGACGCGGTCGCTTATGCAACCATTGAAGCCGCCCTGTACGAGGGCACCAGCGACAAGGCACAGCGCGAATTCCGGGTGCGACGGCCGGATGGTGCCTGGACCTGGCTGTCCGCCTTCAGCACCAGCGCCGAACGCAACCCCGAAACCGGACTCGCATTGCGGGTCGTCACCATCCTGCACGACGTCACGCTGCGCCGTGAAACCGAGATCGAACTGCGCCATACCCATCGTCTGGAAGCGGTCGGTCAGCTCACGGGCGGCGTCGCACACGATTTCAACAATTTGCTCGGCGCCATTCTCGGCCATACCGAATTCCTGCTGGATCTGCTGGCAGAGCGCAGCGAGGCGCGCGAGCTCGCCCTGGAGATCCTGGATTGCGCACTGAACGGCGCTGCGCTGACCCAGCGATTGCTCGCCTTCGCGCGGCGCCAGCCGCTGCAGCCCGCGGTGATCGACCTGAACGAGTACGTGCCGGTTCACGTCTCGCTGCTGCAGCGGACGCTGGGCGAGACGATCACCATCGAGGTCGATCTCGGCCCGGATCTGTGGCTGATCCACGCCGATCCGTCACAGATCGTCGATGTATTGCTGAATCTCGCCATCAACGCCCGCGACGCCATGCCACATGGCGGCCGCCTGACCATCGCAACGGCCAACGTTGCGCTGGACGCCGCGTTTTGCCTGCGCAACCCCGAGGCGCAGCCCGGCGAGTACGTCATGCTGTCGGTCGCCGATACCGGCACCGGCATGGCACCGGATGTGCTGGCGCGGGCGGTCGAACCCTTCTTCACCACCAAGGCGCCTGGCAAGGGCAGCGGCCTTGGCCTCAGCACGATATACGGGTTCGCCCGTCAATCGGGCGGCTATCTCGACATCGACAGCGCACTCGGCCAGGGCACCAGGGTACGGCTCTACCTGCCGCGCACGCAAGCCGAGCGCAGCACCGCGACCGAGCACCAGGGTCGCACGCCGCTGCCCCGTGGCAAGGAATCGATCCTGGTGGTGGACGACAATGACGCCATGCGCACCACCGCTGCGCGGAACCTGGCGGCCTTGGGCTACCACGTGCGCATTGCCGCCGACGGCCCTTCCGCACTCGCCATCCTGCGGTCCGGCGCGCGGTTCGATCTGCTGTTCACCGACATGGTGATGCCGAATGGCCTGAGCGGTTTGCAGTTGGCGGAGGCCGCCCGCCTGCTGCAGCCGGGCCTGCGTGTCCTGTTCACCACCGGCTTCGCGCCCGAGGATGACCCCGAAACAGGCGTGAAGGAGATCGGCGCTCTGCGCAAGCCGTATCGCCGGCGCGAACTGGCGGAGCGGGTACGCGCGATGCTGGAAGGCTGACCGGCGCCGGAGTGCGACGATCAGCGAATCCCGCCGCTTTGGGGAAACCACTTGCCCCGCGGCAGATCCACGAGGCAAGTATCCCAGCCATGAGTGCAACCACGACCTCGCAGCCAGCGGGCCAGCCGGCTCCGACGGCGCAACAACCAACACCGCCTTCTCTCCCGGGCGGGGAGACGGTCGACCAGGCCCTCGGCCGGGCCCAGGCGGCCGCCCAGGCCAAGCGCCTCAACGAGGCCGCCGGCATCTGCAACGACGTTCTTGCCAGCGTGCCAGATCACCCCCCGGCCGTCGCCTTGCTCGGCATCATCAGCGCGATGCAGAACGACCCGGAGAAGGGCATCGCCTTGCTCGATCGGGCGGTCAAGCTGCGGCCTGGCAATGCGAGCTGGTACGCCCACCTCGCCTCGCTCTGCCGCGCCACCTACCGCATGGATCAGGCACTGTGGGCCGGCCAGGAATCGATTCGCCTGGACCCAGGCAACGCCGACAACCTCGTGAACCTGTCGCTGATCTTCGTCGACGTGGACGATCGCGAGCGCGCCGTTGCCTGCCTGCTGCGCGCGCTCGGTCAGAAGCATGACCACGCCGACGGCCACCTCGCGCTGGCGCAGAACCTGCTGGCGATGGGCGATTTCGCGCCCGGCTGGATCGAATACGAGTGGCGCAACGAGACCGAGGCCGGCAAGAACACCATGCCGAAGATGACCTCGGCCGCCTGGAACGGCATGGCCATTCCGAAGGGCCGTATCCTGTTGGTCGGCGACCAGGGCTATGGCGACACCATCCAGTTCGCCCGCTACATCCCCCGCGTCGCTGAAATGTGCGACGAAGTCGTGCTCGGATGCTCTGCCGAGATGGGGCCGATCCTGCAAAACATCCCCGGTGTGAAGCAGTTCTGCCACCGCTGGAACGATGTCCCCGGTCATGCCGCCCACTGCCGCCTCTCCAGCCTGCCGTTCCTGTTTCAGACGCGGCTCGACACCATCCCCTCCCAGGTGCCGTACCTGAAGGCGGATCCGACACGTATCGCCGCCTGGCGGGAGCGGCTGGACGCGCAGCTTCCGCCGGGACGACGCATCGGCCTCGCCTGGACCGGCCGGCCGACTCACCCCAACGACCGCCGCCGCTCACTGCCGCTGGCCCGGCTGCGGCCTATCGCGCAGGCCGCCGGCGGCACCGCCGCCTTCGTCTCGCTGCAGAAACCGATCCCGGCCAGCGACGTCCAGGTGTTGCCGGAGTTCCGCGGCATGACCGACATCTCCGCCGATCTGAAGGATTTCGGCGAGACCGCGGCGGTGATCGAAAACCTCGACATGGTGGTGACGGTGGACACCTCGATGGGCCATCTGGCCGGCGCGCTGGCCAAGCCTGCCTGGATCATGCTGCCCAAGGCCGCCGATTGGCGCTGGATGCTGGAACGCAGCGACAGCCCCTGGTACCCCACCGTACGGCTGTTCCGCCAGCGCGTCCCCGGCGCCTGGGACGACCTGCTGCGCGACGTCTCCCGGGCATTGGCACACGATCTGGGCGGGGTTTCCCTGGGTGCCGCTGCCAACTGACGGCATGTCCACCTGGGACACACCGGTGCCGTCGCAGGCCGAGGAAGCCGAAGAACTCGCCATTTCCGGATTGTTCGATCCGCTATGGTATGGAACGACCTACCCCGACGTCGCGGCGACGGACCTCGAGCCGGTGGTGCATTTCGTGCGCCATGGCTGGGAGGAACACCGGCTGCCGAACCCGTATTTTGACCCGGCCTGGTACCTGGCGACCAATCCTGATGTCGTCGCCACCGGCATCAACCCGCTGCTGCACTACCTGCGCCATGGCGACCTGGCAGGGCGCCGGCCAATGCCGTATTTCGATCCGGCCTGGTACCGCGCCGCCCATGACCTGGCGCCCGATCGGCTGGCGCTGCGCCACTTCCTGCCGCGCCGCAGCACGGGCCTCTTCGCTCCCTGTGCCGCGCTGTACGCCGTGCCGTTGCTACCCGAGTACCACGCCCGCACGGCCCGAGGCGAAGACCCGTTCCGCTGCTATCTGGACGACATCTCGCGCACGCGACAGGACGTCGTGCCGGACGCTCGTTTGCTCGCTGCCTCCGGCCTGTTCGATGCCGGCTATTACCTGCTGAATGGCAGCGATGTGCAGGACGCCGCGCTCGATCCGCTACTGCATTTCTGCCACTATGGCTGGGGCGAGAAGCGCAGGCCAAACCGGTATTTCGACACCGCGTGGTACCTGGCGACCAATGACCGCGCCGCCCGGCTGGGCCTGAACCCGCTCGCGCACTACCTCTGCGAAGGCGAGGCCGCAGGTCGCCGCCCGGTGCCCTATTTCGACCCCGGCTGGTACCGCGCAACCTACGCCGTTCCGCTCGGACAGAACGCCCTGGCGCACTACCTGGCGCATCGCCACACGCAGGCGTTCAGCCCGACTCCCTTGTTTGACGTGGCCTGGTACGTGGCGCGACACGCGGACGAGGTGGGCCCCCACCGCGACCCATTCGCACATTTCCTGCAAGCAAGCCGGCACGGCAATGTCGACCCGTCGCCCCAATTCGACGCGGCCGACTACCGCCGGTGGCATCTACAGCCCAGCCAATCCGCCAGTCACGGCACGCAGCCGTTCGGCGAGATCGACAACCCGCTGGTTCACCACCTGCAATCAGCGTACCGCTGAACGCGACAGCAAACGCAGCGGAGGAAGCGCTGGCGCGGCTTTGGCGCCAGGGCGCCGTTGCCGTGGCGTGACGCGTTGTCGTGGTGCGTGATTGGCGCGCGCCGACTCACCGGCCGTTTCACGGGCCTCGCCGGCTGGCTTGGCGGGGACACGACATCAAGCCGCGAGCCGTCCGCGGCTGGTGTATTGGTGTGGCGCCCCGCCTCAGCGGATCGCATGCCCCGTGGTGCGGCGCCGCCACGCGGCAACCAGCGATGCCACGGCGCAGGACGCGACGCGGCTGGTGAGCGTGTCAGCCCGGCTGGTCAGGATGATCGGCACCCGCGCGCCGAGCACGATGCCGGCACACTCGGCCCCGGCGAGAAATGACAGGCTCTTGGCCAGCATGTTCCCCGCCTCCAGGTCGGGCACCACCAGGACATTGGCATGCCCGGCCACTGGCGACACGATATGTTTGATCGCCGCCGCCTCGCGGCTGATCGCATTGTCCAGCGCCAGCGGCCCATCCAGCACGCCGCCGGTGATCTGGCCGCGATCCGCCATCTTGCACAACGCCGCCGCCTCGATGGTGGAGGGCACCTTCGGATTCACCGTCTCCATCGCGGAAACAATCGCCACCAGAGGCGGATCGATACCGAGCGCGTGGGCAAGGTCGATCGCGTTCTGGACGATGTCCACCTTCTCTTCCAGCGTCGGCGCGATGTTCACCGCGGCATCGGTGATGATCAGCGGGGCGCTGTAGCCAGGCACGTCCAAGATGAAGCAATGGCTGATCCGGCGCGCTGTGCGCAAGCCACTGTCGCGCGCCACCACCGCGCCCATCAGCTCATCGGTGTGCAGGCTGCCTTTCATCAGCGCTTCGGCCTTCGCCTCTCGCACCAGCGCAACGCCCTTTGCGGCGGAATCGTGGCTATGCTCCGATGCAACCTGAGGCAGGTTCGCGATGTCGATCCGGTTCTGTTGTGCCACCTCCTGGATCCGGGCGGGCGGCCCCACCAGGATCGGGGCAATCACCCCGAGCCGATACGCCTCCACCGCGCCGGCGAGCGAGACCGAGTCACAGGGGTGCACGACTGCCGTTGGCACCGGCGGCTGCCGCCGCGCCATCGCCAGGACCCGCTGATACTTCTCACGGCCTTGCTCCAAGCCGCCGTCCATGAGGATCGGTTCCAGTCCTGAAAATCGATCTGACATGCGTCGGTGATGGCAGCACAGCCACGTTGCCGCATTGACCTGGGTCAAACGCGATGCCCGGTGCCGCGGCGCCATCCGCCGCAAGCCGGTGATGGCTGCTATTACGCTATTCGGGTGAACAAATTGCTAACGCCGACCGGCAAGCACGATTCGTTCTTGCGGCGCGCTTCGTCCCGTGTGTCGCCGCATCGAGCAGGCCGCGAATGTTGCCTTACCGGAACAGGGACACCATGCCGCGATGAACGGTGGCGATGACGTAGACAGCGGGCCACGGCATCACGATCTGCGGCGGCGCCACCCGCCGGCGTTGGCGCGGCATTTCTGCCTGTCCCAACATGACAGCCTCTTGCGGCGGCCGGGAACTCCATCCGCCGGGCGTGTAGGCGACGGGCGACACGCGGTTCACGGCCTGTCCCGTCGAATCACGCGCCTCGGCCGGCAACGCCGCATGCGCTGGCAGCACGCCTACATGTTGCGTCGTCAATGGCGGCAGCGCGGTTGGCACGGCCGCGCGCGACGGAGGCTGCGCCGATGCGGCCGCAGTGCTCGACCGGTTCGTCACGTGGACAGTGTTCTGCGCCTCCAACTGTGTCAGTTGGTCGCTGATCTTGTGCTGCAGGGCGTCGAGCGCCTGCATCTGGCCCGCGATCTGCCCCATCTGCCCATCCTGTCCACCCAGCAGCCAGGTGCCGCACGCGCCGCCCGCTGCAATCACCATGCCCAGGATGCCCAGCGCCACCGCCAGGGTCGTTCCACGACGGGCCCGCCGGCTGGCTTGTTGCGACAGCGCTTCGGCGTCCTGTGCCGAAGTCAGGGCGACGGCCACCAGTTCTTCCAGCGCCTCCATGGCAGCCGGCTCGCCCAGTCGAGGCGGCAGCGACAATGCCAGATCGTCTTCCCGCTGCATGGCGGGCAGGGCTTCGATCCGACTTTGCATGTCGTCGTGCCCGGCGTGGCGGTCGTCATTGGCCGGCAGCCGCTGGGCGAGCGCCACATCCTCGCGCGCGCGCAGCAACAGAAGCTGCGCCAGTTGTTCGACCGGCAATTGCGAATAATCACCCGGTGTCACAGGACAGGCTCCGATCCGGACAACGCCCAAGCGACGCGGTGCGCCGGTCTATAACACAGACCGGCAGGCAGCGTCTGCAACCACCTACACGGCAGTGTGGTTGCGTGTCCGCTGCGATCGGCAAGTCACGATCCCGTGGGCGGTTACTTTATGCGACCCATTTCGCGCAGCTTCTCCGCCACATTGCCCATCAGCCCGGTGTACGGCCTCGCACTCGACATATCGCGGATGCGCTCGATCGAGTCGGCGATCATCTCGATCGTCACCGGCTCGGCGGGATCGAACTGCATGCCTTCGGAGATGAAATACTGCACGCGCGCGTAGCCGCCGGCGGTCGCGGCCATGATCTCGCCGTTCTGATCGCATTCCTCGCTGCACAGCCAGGCGACCATCGGCGACACCAGGTCCGGCTTCATCCACGGCGCGACATCAGGCGGCAGCAGCGACTCGGTCATGCGCGTCAAGGCGGAGGGCGAGATCGCATTGATGCGGATATTGTATTTCGCGCCCTCGAAGCGCAGCACGTTGATCAGGCCGTTCACCGCCATCTTCGCCGCGCCGTAATTGGCCTGGCCGAAATTGCCGACAGTGCCAGAGCCCGAGGTGGTGACGACGATCCGCCCATATTGCTGCTTGCGCATGACCGGCCAGGCGGCCTTGGTGCAATACGCGGTGCCGATATGATGCACCTGGTTGACGAACTCGTAGTCGGTCATCTCCATGTTGTTGAACGCCTTGTCGCGCAGGATGCCGGCGTTGTTCACCAGGATGTCGACGCGGCCCCAGGCGTTCACGGCGGTGTCGATGATGCGCTGGGCGGAGGCGAACTCAGCGACGGAATCGTAGCTGGCGATGGCTTCACCGCCGGCGGCCTTGATTTCGGCCACCACCTTGTCGGCGACCGCTTCCGCGGTGCCGCGGCCATCGACCGCGCCGCCCGGATCGTTCACCACCACTTTGGCGCCGCGCGAGGCGAGCAAGCGGGCATGCGAGCGGCCGAGCCCGGCGCCGGAGCCGGTGACGATGGCGACGCGATTGTCGAAGCGGATGGTCATGGGTGGTGCTGCCTTGCTGGTATCGGATGGCGAACCATGCCAGGGGCGCGGCGGCCCGGCCAGTCCGCTGCCGCGACGTTGGTTTTGGCGGGGCCCGGCGGTCTGGCTGGCTCGTCGTTGTTGCGTGAGAATTCCGCCGGGGATGTCGACGGTGTAACGGCAATCGCGGTGCGGCGGACGCGGCGGATCCGGCCTGTCAGGGATACGGCATCACTGTAATGTCCCTATCCGGTTAGCGCAGGCTGCCAACCCCTGACGATCGTTCGCCGACTGCGGCTGGGTCCGCCTGCGCCAACCGGACAGGGACATACCGTAAGGTTGTGTGCCTATCTGGTTTGCGCAGGAGACCGCGCCGCGATCGGCCGGGCAGCGCCGGCCGGGCCGCGATCGGCCGGGCAGCGCCGGCCAGGCCGCGATCGGCCGGGCAGCGCCGGCCGGGCCATGAACCTGCGCTAACCGGATAGGCGCAAAAAGTTGATAAGCAACCCAGCACGGATATTGGAAAACGGCGATGGGCCTGTAACTGAGCTTCATCGATCGGCGGAAATCGTTCTGGTCCCCTCATCGTCAGGGCGGTTCACCCTCTGCTTGCTGCCGATCTCCCGGCCTGCTTCCTGCCGGTCTCCCGGCGCATCCGCAGTGAGACTTTCCTCACTGTAACAACCGGACCCGCCGCGACGCACAGCGACGCTGTTACGCCGGCCGCCGACCTCGCAGGGCCGCGGCGAGCGTGCCGTCATCCAGCACGTCCAGCGCGCCGCCCATCGGTACGCCCTGGCCGACGCGCGTCACCGTCACGCCGAGCGGCTTCAGCCGGTCGGTCAGCCAGTGCGCGGTGGTGGCGCCATCAACCGTGGCCGGCAGCGCCAGCACCACCTCGGTCACGCCGCCGCGCCGGATGCGGTCGAGCAATGGCAGCACATTCAGATCCTCCGGCCCGACCCCGCCCAAAGCGGACAGCGTGCCGCCCAGCACGTGATACCGCCCGCGATGCACGTTGGCGCGTTCCAGCGCCCATACGTCCCCCACGCTCTCCACCACGCAGATCATGGCGCTGTCGCGGTCGGGATCGGCGCAAATGGTGCAAGGATCGTTGCTGTCGAGATTGCCGCAGCGTGAGCAGGGGCGCACGGCGCGGGCGGCCTCCGCGAGCGCGACCGCCAACGGCAGCATCCGCGCTTCCGGTTGCTGCAACAGACGCAGTGCGGCTCGGCGGGCACTGCGCGGTCCCATGCCGGGCAGCTTCGCCAACAGATCGATCAGTCGCTCGATTTCCGGGCCACCCATGGTGCAGGGTCAGTGATGCGCCGGCCGGAGCCCGTCAAGCGGCGGCAGAGCACGGGGTTGGATGTTGTCACGCCTCGGCTTGCGGCGGTTTTCGCCGGTCGATCAGATCAGAAGCGGACCCGTGCTTGATCGCCGGCCCATGCTTGATCGCCGCCCCATGCTTGATCGGCGGCCCGTGCTTGATCGCCGGCCCGTGCGGCTCCTCCGCCGCGCGGCGGGTAGCGGCCGGCGCCTTCTCCACGGCCGCGTCTCACGGCGGCCAACGCCGTCGCGCCACGCCCAGGCCGTTGTAACAGGTCCGTAAGCAAGAGCGTGGTCAATTGGCTGCCTGCAAGACATGTGCGGGACGCGGGCCTTGGACTGGCAATTCCTGAGGATGTTCCAGGCGATCAGATCCGTTGCGCCCTACCGCGGCAGCTATGAGCCGTGGCTGGTCGCCATATCCGTTTCGATCGCCATCCTTGCAGCCTTCGTCGCGCTATCAGTCTCGTCTCGCATGGTGAACGCGCCGTCGCGGCGGCTGCGTTGGGCCTGGGCCGGCGCCGGCGCGCTCTGCATGGGCGGCGGAATATGGGCCATGCACTTCATCGGCATGCTCGCCTTCTCGCTGCCGTGCGGCGTCTCCTATGATCCGCTCGGCACCTTGCTGTCGATGATTCCCGGGATCATCGCCAGCGGCGTGGCGCTGCATGTCATTGGCCGGGTCAGCGATCCCGGCCTGACGCGATTGCTCATCGGCGGCGTCCTGATCGGCGCCGGCATCGGTGCCATGCATTACTCCGGCATGGCGGCAATGGAGCCGGACGCGCTGATCCGCTATCAGCCGGGCCTGGTCGCGGTCTCGGTCGTCGTTGCCGTGGTGCTCGCCTTCGTCGCTTTGGAGGCGCGCTTCCAACTTCGCCGCTTCGTTGCGTCCGACACCACGGCGAACCTTGTCGCCGCGATCATCCTCGGCCTGGCCGTGTCCGGCATGCACTACACCGCCATGCAGGCGTCAGTGTTCTATCCACTGTCGGGGTTACATATCGCCACGGCGATCATGCCGCCGTCGTTGCTGGCCGCGCTCATCACCGTCATTTCGGTGCTGATTGCCGCGATCGCACTGGTGAGTTCGGCTGCCGGGCGCCAATGGGAACTCGCTTCCGGATTGTCATTGGAGATCGGGCGCCGCCGGGCACTCGAGCAGGAGGCAGAGAGCGGCCGGGCGTGCTTGCAGGCAATATTCGATGCTGTCGCGGACGCCATCATAACGATGGATCGCGCCGGTCACGTCAAGCAGTGGAGCTCCGGCGCACAGCGCATCTTTGGCTATGCACCGGAAGAGATCGTCGATGCCGACATCGCCGTCCTGATGCCGGAATCACAATGCTCGAGCGTCGGTGGCTTGCTCGGCCAGCTTGGCGGGGAGCGCATTGTCACCGGCCACGAATTGGCTGCGCAACGCCGGGACGGCAGCCGATTTCCCGCCGAGCTCGCGCTGAGCGAGGTGCGGAGCGGAGACGAGGTGTTCTACACCGCGATCGTCCGCGACATCACGGAACGCAAGCGAGCCGAAGCCGAGCTGGTCCGGGCGCGAGAGCAGGCCGAGGCCGCCAACCTGGCGAAGTCGCAGTTCCTCGCCACCATGAGCCACGAGATCCGTACGCCGATGAACGGCGTACTGGGCATGGCGCATTTGCTCACGTCAACGGCGCTGAACGCGCGGCAACGGCGTCTGGTGGACAACGTGGTCCGATCCGGTCAGGCGCTGCTTGGAATCATCAACGACATCCTGGATTTCGCCAAGATCGAAGCCGGAAAACTGGAACTGGCGGAACTCCTGTTCCAACCCCGTGAGGCCGTCGCCGAACTCGCCGATCTGTTCTCGGGACGTTGCTCTAACAAAGGGTTGGAGTTCGTCTATTTCGTGTCGGAAGACGTGCCTTCCCACGTAATCGGCGACCCGGTGCGACTGCGCCAGATCCTGATCAATCTGGTCGGCAATGCCGTCAAGTTCACCGAGGCGGGCGAGGTTCTGGTCAAGATCGCGACACTGCCCGGCGGTCCCGACGAGGTGATATTGACGTTCGCGGTCGAGGATACCGGCATTGGCATCGCGGCGGACCAATGCTCCCGGATCTTCGAGTCGTTCCACCAGGTCGACAGCTCCATGACGCGGGCGCGCGGCGGCTCGGGTCTCGGCCTGTCGATAACGCGCCAGCTTGTCGAACTGATGGGCGGCAGCATCGCGGTGGAAAGCGAGCTTGGCCGAGGGTCGCGGTTCAGGTTCACCGCGCATCTCAAGGCGGCGCCGCACGTTGTGGGGCCGCAACCACGTCAACACCTGCCGCGGACCATGCGCGCTCTGGTGGTGGACGCGAACGCAACCAGCGCTCAGGCTATCCTGCTCTACCTCGCCAGTTGGCAGATCGACGCCCAGGTCGTAGCGACCATCTCGGAGGCGGAGGCCGCGTTGGTAGGCAGCGGCGGGGCCAAGGGCCCGTTCGATGTCGCAATCCTCGACGTAAAAGGGTTGGGTTCGCGCGCGCTCGAGTTCGCGAAAACGGTGCGAACTGCATCTGGCCGACGGCAGCTTGAACTCATTTTGCTCGCCAGTTTCGACACCTACATGCGCGATACCAGCCTGGAAGCGCTGGGTGCCGCGGCCATTCTGCCGAAACCCGTGCGGCCGTCGGAATTGTTCAACGCCCTGGTATCGATCGCCTCGGACGGCACGAAACGCGACAGTGCACTGCGCTGCACCAGAGGCGGCCCGCAGGCCGCAACGCCGACATTCAATGCTCGCATCCTTGTGGCCGAGGACAATCCAGTCAATCAGGAAGTGGCCGTGGGCATGCTCGAGGCCATGGGATGCCGCGCCTTCAGCGTGTCCAATGGACAACTCGCGCTGGACCGGATCGCCCAGGAACACTTCGACCTGATCCTGATGGACTGTGAGATGCCAGTCATGGATGGGATCGAAGCCACCCTCCGCATCCGCGAGATCGAAGCGGCCCCGCAGTCCGATACTGTGGCGGCGAAGTCTCGGACGCCGGTCATCGCCCTAACTGCGCACGCCCTCAACGATGTTCGGGAAAAATGCTTCGATGCCGGGATGGATGCATTTCTGATCAAGCCGTTCGATGATCGCCAGTTGGCCGAAGCCTTGTCACGGTGGCTGACACCGTCGCGACCTGACACTCGCAGTGATGACGATCTGGAAGCTGCCCCGGCGGTCGCGGCGCCGCCGCAGACGACGACCAGTACGCAGGCTGCAACCAGCGCGGCAATCGACATGGCCGTGATAGATCGGCTTCGTACGCTTGGTCGTCCGAACGAGCCCTCACCGCTCGGACGCGCAGTAGCTCGTTTCGTCGATGTTGGGCCGGCGCTCGCGCGAACCATGCAGACAAATTTCGAGAACGAAGACGCCGAAGAGCTGGCACGGACGGCCCATAGCCTGAAGTCGAGCTCCGGAACCTTGGGAGCAACCCGCCTTGCGAAGCAATGTGCACAGATCGAGACATTTGCCCGTCAGTCCAATCTCGCTGCGCTGCGTCCGCTGATAATGGATCTTGATCAAGAGGTGGCCGCGGCAGTGCAGCGGTTGGAAGCGATCAGCGGAGAGATTCATGCACCCGCCTGAGCCACGCGCGATGAATCAGGCTGGGACCAGCGATGACCTGTTTGACATCCTGCCGGATATCACCGGGCAACCGGCCCCGGTGCTGATCGTCGACGACGATCCGGTTGTGCAGATGTTCATGCGAGCGGCACTCGAGGATGATGGATTCACCGTTGTCGAGGCCGACGACGGGCTGAGTGCATGTCGCCAGTGCGCCGACAGCGTACCGTCGTTGCTCATCGTCGATGCCATGATGCCGAACATGGATGGCTTCGAACTGTGCCGCGTGCTGCGCCGCCAGCCGGAAACGCAACATGTCCCGATCCTGATGGCGACCGGGCTTGAGGACAAGGAATCGATATGTCGCGCCTATGAAGCCGGAGCCACCGATTTCATCGCCAAGCCGATCAATTGGCCAGTGCTGGTCCAGCGCGTTCATTACATGCTCCGCGGAGCCCGCACACTCGACGCATTGCGTCGGAACCAGCAGCGCCTGCGTGCCACACAAAAGTTGGAACGTGAGCAAGGCGAACGGCTTGCGGCGGCGCTGGGCAACATGTCGCAAGGACTGTGCATGTTTGGCGCCGACGGATTGCTGATCGTAAGCAATCAGCGTTTTCAGGATCTTTTCCAACTGTCCCTGAACGCGGTCGAGCCCGGCCGATCGATGGCCGAACTGTTACGGACCAGTCCGGTGTTTTCGTCTGCATCCGACCAGGACGAGGACCTGGCGCTGACCGGATTGCTCGAGCTCGCGGCACAGCGCACCCCCGGCACGCTGACCAGGGAACTCGCGAGTGGCCGCACCATCAATGTCAGTCACGAGCCGATGCCCGGCGGCGGCTTCGTCGACACGTTCACCGATGTCACAGAGCAACGGCTTGCCGAGGCGCGCATCGCCCACATGGCGATGCACGATCCACTCACCGATCTGCCGAACCGGCTCTTGTTCCGCCAGCGGCTGGAAGATGC
Organism: Acetobacteraceae bacterium; assembly: GCA_035508435.1. GTDB lineage: Bacteria > Pseudomonadota > Alphaproteobacteria > Acetobacterales > Acetobacteraceae > JASHVB01. The sequence goes on from DATJNA010000161.1 coordinate 61,464, forward strand.
CTTACGCAGACCGGCGCGCGATGAGCGCTGTGCGGTGCTGTGCCTGGACCTCGATCAATTCAAGGACGTGAACGACACCCTCGGCCACCCGGTCGGCGATGCCCTATTGAAGGCCGTGACCCAACGTTTGTGCGGCCTGGTGCGGCAGACCGACACGGTGGCCCGATTGGGCGGCGACGAATTCGCGATCGTTCAGAGCAGGTTCGACCATTCCAGCGAATCCACCGCGCTGGCGGACCGGCTGCTGCACGAACTGAGCCAGCCGTTCGATGTCGCCGGACATCATATTGTCATCGGCACCAGCATCGGCATTGCCATGGCTCCCGATGACGGCGCCGATCCGGATACGTTGCTCAAGAGCGCCGACATCGCCCTGTACCAGGCGAAGAGCGACGGACGGAACCGTTTCCGCTATTTCGAGCCGGCGATGGACGCGCTGATGCAGGCCCGCCGCGAGCTGGAGCTGGATCTGCGCCGGGCGGTCGCCGAAAGCGAATTCGAATTGTTCTATCAGGCACAGGTGAACCTCGCCAGCAAGCAGGTCAGCGGTTTTGAGGCGTTGCTGCGCTGGCGACATCCCCGGCATGGTATCGTCCTGCCGGGCAAGTTCATTCCTCTTGCGGAGGAGACCGGGCTGATCATCCAGATCGGCGAGTGGGCATTGCACAATGCGTGCCAGCATGCCCGATGGTGGCCGTCGCCGCTGAAGGTTGCGGTCAACATTTCCGCGGTGCAATTCCGCAATCGCAGGTTGGTCGAGGCGGTTACCCGTGCGCTGCGAGACTCGGGGCTCGATCCGTGCCGGCTGGAGCTGGAGGTCACCGAGTCGGTGATGATCCAGGATTTCGATGCGGCGATGGCGATGCTGTACCAATTGAAGGCGCTCGGTGTCAGCATCTCGATGGACGACTTCGGCACCGGCTACTCCTCGCTCAGCTATCTGCGAAGTTTTCCCTTCGACAAGATCAAGATTGACCAGAGCTTCATCAGAGGATTGGGCAAAAAATCGGACTGCACGGCGATTATTCGTGCCGTTACCGGGATGTGTGGCAGCCTCGGCATCACCGCCACCGCCGAGGGTGTGGAAACGGCAGAGCAGTACCAACTGCTTTGCGCGGAGAATTGTACAGAGATCCAGGGCTACTTCGTCACCGAGCCGCGCCCGGCTCACGAAGTGCCGGCCTTCCTCAGCGGTTTCGCCCCGGGCATCCAGGTTGACGTGGTCGGTCGGACAGACCCTGGCGAGACGGTATCTGCGATACAGCCACGATAATCGCGGTAGTGGCCGTAGAGCGATGCGGTCAAATCTGTTTTGGTGACAACTGTAGGCCAACATTTTGCTGAAAACTGCCGCCCAACCATTGCAGGGCGGATGCCGCAGCACCCGCCCCGCTGGGTTCAGCGCATCAGACGCCGGCGTATTCGGTGGCGATGCTCTTGTTGGTGTAGTCGGTCAGCAGCATCGTGGAGACGATGCCGATCAGCGCGCAGATCGCAATGTACACCGCTATCGGCCAGGCCGAGTGATAAGTGGCGAACAGCCATGTCGCGATAAACGGCGACGGGCCGCCGGCGATGACCGAGGCAAGCTGGTAGCCAAGCGATGTGCCGCTGTAGCGCAGGCGCGGCGTGAAGCTTTCCGCGATCAGCGCGGCCTCCGGCCCGTATTCTGTCATGACCGGCAGCAGCGAGATGGCGATTGCCAGGAAGATCACCCACGGGACGCCGGTGTTCAGCATGGCGATATAGACGAAGCCGAATACGCCCATGAACAGGCAGCCGATGATGAACATGTTCTTGCGGCCGACGAAGTCGGACAGGTAGCCGGCGATCACCACCCAGATGAAGCCCAGCACGGTCTGTGTGATCACGCCAACCAGCAGGAAGTCCCGCGACATCCCCAGCACCTGGGTGCCATAGCTGAAGATCCACGCGCCAACGATGTAGCCTGGCGCTTGTTCCGGCATGCGCAGCAACGCGGTCAGCGCTACCTGCTTCGGCTGCCGCTTCAGCACCTCCCACACCGGCACGCGTTCGATCCTTTGCTCGTCGAGGATCTTCTGGAACACTGGGGTTTCCAGAATGCCGAGGCGGATCCACAGCCCGACCGCAACCATGACGGCGCTGAGGAAGAACGGGATGCGCCAGCCCCAGACCAGGAACTGGTCGCCGGCGAACCAACTGAAGAACAACACGGCGCAGTTGGCGAGGAACAGGCCGCAGGGTGCGCCGAATTGCGGCCAGGCGGAGAGGAAGCCGCGATTCTTGTCACTGCGTGCCCACTCCATGGCCAGCAGCACCGAGCCACCCCATTCGCCGCCGACGCCGATACCCTGCACCAGGCGGATCAGGGTCAGCAGGATCGGCGCCCAGATGCCGATTGAATTGAAGCCGGGGACGCAGCCCACCAGCACGGTGGCGACGCCGGTGATCAGTAACGTAACGATCAGCGTCGCCTTGCGGCCGATGCGGTCGCCCCAATGGCCGAAGATCGCCGCTCCGATCGGCCGGCCGACGAAGCCGATAAAGAATATGCTGAACGCTTCCAGCACGCCGACCACCGGCGACGAATGTGGAAAGAACAGTTTCCCGAACACCAGGGCGGTGACCGTGCCGTAGAGCAGGAAGTCGTACCACTCGATGGTGGTGCCAACCGTGCTGGCAATCACCGCACGCCGCAATTGTGCTCGGTGCTCTGCATCAGACATACTAACAGAATGGACGTTGTCGGACATTCATAACCTCCCGGGCTCTTTCTGGACGCGGCCGGCCTTCGACCGCCGCGCGTTCTCGACGGGCCGGGCAATCGACAGCGGGAGATCTCGGGTCCGCGCCGACGAAACGCACGGCACGCCGACGCTAGGTTACCCGATCGGGCCACGGCTACAAGATGGCGCATTGATGTAGATCATATTGCCGGTCCCCGTGGTGCCTCGGCGCCACACCCTTGCCGGACGGCCGCGGCGGTGGACTAATGCGCCACATCCAATCGAGGGGAGGAGCTCATGGCCCGCTACACCTGGGAGCACGTCCATCTGCGTTCGCCGGACCCGGCCGCCACGGCGCAGTGGTATGCGGACAAATTTGGCGCGGAGGTGATCCGCACACCGCAGCCGGACGGCTCGACCCGCATCGACCTCGACCTGACCGGCCAGAAGATCTTCATCGCCAAGGCGGACCCGGCGAGCACCGGGGCATCGCCGCAGACCCCCTATATGGGCCTGGATCATTTCGGCCTGACGGTCGACAACATCGACGCGGCCGTGGCCGAGCTGAAGGGCAAGGGCGTGCCGTTCACCATGGAACCGAAGACGATCCGTCCCGGCGTGCGCATCGCTTTCCTGACCGCGCCGCAAAACGTGTCGATCGAGCTGATCCAGCGCGGGTAGTACTCGCTCCCGCCAGGCGGGAGAGGTTTCCGAATATGCCGATCAATCCAGCCGACGGCCCGATCCTGGGTGCGCTCTACGGCAGCGACGCCATGCGCGCGGTGTTCGACGAGGCCGCCTATTTCCAGCGCATGCTGGACGTGGAGGCAGCATTGGCGCGGGTGCAGGCGCGGCTGGGCATCATCCCGGTCGAGGCGGCACAGGCCATCGGGGCGGCGGCGCGGTTCGAAAACCTGGACCCGGCGGAGCTGGCGGCCAGTGCCCGCAATGTCGGCTACCCCGTGGTGGGGCTGGTCGCCGGCCTGTCGCGCGCGGCCGGCGCCGCCGGCGCCTGGACGCATTGGGGTGCCACCACCCAGGACATCATGGACACCGCCACCGTGCTGCAGGTGCGCGAGGGCCTGACGCTGATCGGCGGCGCGTTGGCCGCCTTGCTCGATGCACTCGCCATCCAGGCCGACCGCCATCGGCACACGGTGATGGCCGGCCGCACCCATCTGCAGCAGGCGCTGCCCACCAGCTTCGGGCTGAAATGTGCGGTCTGGGCGGCGCCGTTGCCCGGCCACCTGGAACGGCTGGACCAGCTCCGCGCCCGCGTGGAGCAAGTGGAGTTCGCGGGTGCGGCGGGCACACTGGCCTCGCTGGGTAGGCAGGGCATCGCGGTGATGGAGGGCCTGGCGCGCGAGCTGGGCCTGGGCGCCCCGGCGGCGCCCTGGCATGTCTGTCGCGAGGCGCTGGCGGAAACCTTGGCCTTCCTGGGCATCGCCTGCGGCACGCTGGCAAAATTCGCCACCGACATCATCCTGCTGTCGCAGACCGAGCTGGGTGAGGTTGCCGAACCCTATGTTGCCGGCCGCGGTTCTTCCTCCACCATGCCGCAGAAGCGCAACCCGATTGCCTCGGAATACATCCTGGCATCGGCGCGCGGCGTGCAAGCGCTGGTGCCGCTGATGCTGGGGGCGATGGCGCAGGACCATGAACGTGCCACCGGCCCCTGGCAGGCCGAGGCGCTCGCCATCCCGCAGGCCTTCGTGCTGACGCATGGGGCGCTGCTGCAAGCGCACGCCATTGCCGAGGGCATGATGGTGGATGCGGAGCGCATGCGTCGCAACCTGGGGCTGACGCATGGGCTGATCGTGGCGGAGGCGGTCATGATGGGCCTCGCCGCGAAGCTTGGCCGCGGCGAGGCGCATCACGTGGTGAAGCATGCCTGCGATGCCGCGCTGGCTGAGAGTATCGGCCTGGCCGAGGCCTTGGCGCGCGAGCCGGCGGTGACGGACAAGCTCGATCGCGCCGAGATCGAGCGGCTCACCGATCCCGCCGGCTATCTCGGCAGCGCCGACGCGTTCATCGACCGCGTGCTGGCGGCGGCTCGGGCGGCAAGCTGACGAAGCCTGGGCCTGCACCCTTGGTCGGCCGGCATGCCGCAATGAGCTGGGTCGCAAGGAGCTGCCCCGCATGTACCGGGACACCCATGGCCTGTTGCCTCATTGAAGGATGACGCTGGCAGCGACGGGGCGCTTCACGGCGGCGGGGCGAACGCTGGCTGGCCTGCGCCACTTCGCCCAAGGGCTCGGGAGCCTGCGCAAGCTGGTCGACGAGGTGGCGCTATCCGTGACCGAGAGTGTCTTGCTCCATGCTCGCGGCGATTACACCCGCGTGGTGGCAAGGATGCGCCCGGCCCTGGGCGCGCTGCACCGGGTCGGCGGCAGTCACGCGCAACGGGACGTGCCGGAGCAATTGTACCTGGACCTGGCGATGAAGGCCGAACTGCAGGATGACGCATGCCTGCTGCTGGAGCGGATCGCCGGTCGCCATCCGGTGCCGCCAATGCGCCGTGCCGGCTAGGCGGCAGCGGCACGAGCGGTGGCGTTCCGAGCAGGAGCCGGCTTCGCGGCATGAGGGGTCAGTTCGGCCTGGGTCGTGCGCGACAATTCGTCGACGGCGGACCGCCCTGATTTCAGGCTTTCGGTGGCGCCGGTTTCTGGCCGACCGGCGGCTTCGACCAGTCCGCCGTCGGTTCGAATTCTTCATCCGGCTGCGGTCCGGGGGGGCGAGGCAGGGTCAGATCCATAGCAGTCTCCAAATTGCCGACCTGATGATAGGCCACCCGCCGACAAATTGCATTAGTCTCGCCCGGCGGCGGGCGGTCTGATCCGGCCCTCGTCCTCCAGACTGGCGCGCAGGCGCCGAGTCAACCGTTTCCGGTGCAGATCGGCATAATGTGAGTGATCCGGACCGAGCCGTTCCAACTCCTCGCGCAGACGGCCGTGCAGCTCCATGTACCGGTCGGCGATTTCTTGCTCCGTACCGCTCAGTATTGCCCTGCGCCTGGCTTCGGCTACTTCAACCGCCAATGCCTGCAATGCGACCGCCCGTTCGAACACTGCCTGGCGGGCTTCGCTATTGCCCAGGAACAATGACCACACTGCCAATCCAGTCCCGACCCAGCTCGCGGCCGCCCAATATGCATCAGTATCGAGCCTGCCGAGCAGCTTTATAGTTCCTGCAGCGCCCGCACCAACGACGGAGATCATTAGCCAGAACTTGACGCGATTTTCCAAACGAACCGCGCGCGACACCCGATCCCGGCACACCGTCTCATTATAGCGGCAACTTTCGTAGAGCAGCCAGAACGGGTGATCATGCGATTGAAAGTCCGGGTTCATGCTGTCAGCCGTTCTTGGCCCGCCCCCTCAGTTCGAACTTCTGAATCTTCCCGGTGGACGTCTTCGGCAACGCCCCGAACGTCACGAACCGCGGGCACTTGTAGTGCGCCAGATGCGTGCGGCACCAGGCGATGATGTCGGCCTCGGTCACCGCCCGCGCATCCGGCTTCAGCGTCACGAATGCCTGCGGCGTCTCGCCCCATTTTTCGTCCGGCCGTGCCACCACCGCGGCCTCTATCACATCCGGATGTTGGTAAAGCACCTCCTCCACTTCCAGCGACGAAATGTTCTCGCCGCCCGAGATGATGATGTCCTTTGCCCGATCCTTGATCTCGACGTAGCCATCGGCATGCATCACCGCGAGGTCGCCGGTATGGAACCAGCCGCCGGCAAAAGCCTGGTCCGACGCCGACGGATTCTTCAAATATCCCATCATCACCGTATTGCCGCGCAGCATCAGCTCGCCCATCGTCGCGCCGTCCGCCGGCACCGGCGCCATGGTCGCGGGGTCCAACACCGCCGCGTCCTGCAATGTCGGGGTGTTCACACCCTGCCGCGCCATGAACGCCGCCTTTTGCTCGGTCGGCATCTCATCCAGCCCCGGCTGCCACATGCACACCGTGGATGGACCGTAGCTTTCCGTCAGACCATACAAGTGGGTGACTGCGAACCCCATCGCCTCCATGCGCGCTATCACCGTGGAAGGTGGCGCCGCGCCGCCGGTGGCGATCTGCACCACCTGATCGAATCGCCGCCGCGCGGTTTCCGGTGCGTGGATCAGCATCGACAGCACCACCGGCGCGCCGCACATATGCGTCACACCATGGTCTGCGATGGCGGCGAAGATCGGCGCCGGATCGACGCGGCGCAGGCAGACATGCGTCCCGCCCGCCAGCGTCACCGCCCAGGTATAGGTCCAGCCATTGCAATGGAACATCGGCAGCGTCCACAGATAGACGCTGCGGGGCGACAGGCCGAAGGTCAGCACGTTCCCCATCGCATTCAAATACGCGCCGCGATGATGCAGCACGACGCCCTTCGGATTGCCTGTCGTGCCGGAGGTATAATTCAACCCGATCGCCTGCCACTCATCATCGGGCAACGCCACCGGAAACGCCGGATCGCCGCCGGCGATGAACGCCTCGTACTCCGCCGCGCCGATGCGTTCGCCGCCTGCCGCCTCGACATCGTCGATGTCCACCACCAGCAGTCGCCGCCCGCACTGCGCCAGCGCGCGCGCCATGACGGGCGAAAGCTCGCGATCGGTCAGCACCGCCATGGCCTCGGAATGCGCCAGGATGAATGCCACCGCCCCGGCGTCCAGCCGTGTATTGATAGAGCATAGCACTGCCCCCAGCATCGGCACCGCATAATGGGCTTCGAGCATCTCGGGGATATTGGGCGCCATGATCGCGACCGCGTCACCCTTGCCGATGCCTGCTTGTGCCAGCGCCGACGCCAGCCGGCGCGCGCGCTCCAGGAACTGTGCATAGGTGTAACGCCGCGCGCCATGGATCACCGCGACGCGTGGTCCGTACACCCGCGCCGCGCGGAGCAAGAACGAGACCGGCGACAGCGGCACGTAGTTCGCCGGGCGACGGTCGAGGTCCATGGTGAACGCAGACACGGCTTGCTCCTTGTGCTGTCCTGGCAATCGCCGCCATGGTACGCCACGACTGCGGAGGGTGCCATCGCATGGGCATCGAAGCCTTGCCGGTGCACGGCCGGCCGCTGTCATCGCGAGGGATGAAGCGATGGGATGGCCGTCATCGCGAGGACCGCAAGCGAAGCGCGGCGGGACGGAGCAAGCTCGTTCGTAATCGTGCCAGGACGGTTAGCGCAGGGAGGTCCGCGTCACTATCAATTCCGACCTGACCGAGGCGCGCGCCCTCGCCGAAGCCGAGCGCTGGGACGAGGCTGCTGCTCTCTGCCGCACCGTTCTGGCCCGCGACGTTGCCGATCCGGCGGCATTGCACCTGCTGGGCCTGATCCTGTTGCGCCAGGGCAATCCGGTGGAAGCGGTGCCCCTGCTCTCGAGCGTGGCGGAACGCCATCCGGAGTCGGCGGTGCTGCATGCGCTGGGCGAAGCCTGCCTCGCGCTGGGTCTGCGCGGCGAGGCGGAGGCGCATTTCCGCGCGGCCGCCTCGGCTGCCGATGCGATGCCCGAGGCCTGGCTGTCACTCGGCAACATGTTGCTGGAGCGCGATGAAGCGGCCGAGGCGGAACATTGCTTCCGTGCCGCGCTCGCGCTGCGGCCCGAGTTCATGGAGGCAACGAACAATCTCGGCAATGCCCTCGTCGCGCAGCTTCGCCTGCCCGAAGCGTGGCAGAGCTACGCCGAGGCGCTGCGGCTGCGTCCCGACAGCGCCGATACCGGCTTCGCCTATGCGCTCGCACTGTTGCTGGGCGGCGATTTCGCTGCGGGTTGGCGGCATTTCGAGGCACGGCGCGAAGTCGGGCCGCTGCGCTGGAACTATCAGCGCCGGCCGGCCATGCGGCAGTGGCAGCCCGGCATGGCGTTGCCGGACCGGCGCGTGCTGCTGATGGCGGAACAAGGGTCGGGCGACATCATCCAATACGTGCGCTATGCGCCGCTGCTGGCGGCAACCGGCGTCCAGGTCGTGCTGGAGCTGCCGCGCGAGATGCACGGCGTATTTGCCGCCCTGCCCCACATAGAGCATGTCATCGCCCTGGAGGACCGCGACCCGGATTGCGACATTGCCGTTCCGCTACTGTCGCTGCCGCGGTATTTCGCAACCGTTCGCAACACCATTCCGCATGCGGTGCCATACGCTACCGTGCCGCCGGAACGCATGGCGGCGTGGCGCGCCTGGCTGGGGCCGCCATGCGGGCGTCGCATCGGCCTGGTTTGCTCCGGCCGCCCGGAGCATCCGCACGATCGCAACCGCTCCATCTTGCTGGCGCGGCTGGCGCCGATTCTCGCAGCGCCTGACTGCGACTTCGTGCTGGTGCAGCCGGAGTTGCGTGACCACGACCGGGCGGCGCTGGCCGCGGCACCCTCGCTGCGCTGGCCCGGCGCGCAACTTCGCGACTTCGCCGACACCGCGGCATTGCTGGCGGAACTCGACCTGCTGATCTCGGTTGATACCGCGGTGGCGCATCTCGCCGGTGCGCTGGCGCGGCCGGTCTGGACGCTGCTGCCCTATGCACCCGATTATCGCTGGCTGCTGGGCTGCCGCGACAGCCCGTGGTATCCGACCATGCGCCTCTATCGCCAGGCGGCGCACGGCGACTGGGAGACGGTGATCGAAGCGGTGCGGCAGGATTTGGACGGCCGACGATAAGGGAATGGAACGATGCGACAGATGGTGCTGGTGGGTTTTTTGCAGGCGCAGAACTGCACGATCCTGGCGAGCTCGTGGCGCCATCCGCTGTCGCGCACAGATTTCACTACCGCTGCCTATTACCAGAGGATCGGCCAGGTGCTGGAGCACGGCAAGTTCCAGATGTCCTTCTTCGACGACCGCCTGGCGATGCCTGACATCTACGGCGGCAACCCCGCCGAGGTGGTCGCCAACGGCGTGCGCGTGGTGAAGATGGATCCGGTCGCGACCTTGCTCGCGATGGGGTTCGGCACAAAATACATGGGCATCGGCGCCACCGGCTCCACCACCTATTACGAACCGTTCGACATTGCCCGCCGCTTCCAGACGGTTGACCACATGATCGGCGGGCGCGCGGCGTGGAATGTCGTCACCTCGGTGAACGACGGTGAGGCGCACAACATGGGCCGCGAAATGCATCTGGCCCACGACCTGCGTTACGACCGCGCCGACGAGTTCATGGAAATTGTTCTCTCGTGCTGGGATGGATGGGAAGACGATGCGGTCGTCGTCGATAAAACGACCGGTTTATTCGCGCAGCCCGACAAGGTGCATCGGCTGGAATACGAAGGAAAATTCCTGAACTCGCACGGCACGTTCACCGTGCCGCGTTCGCCGCAAGGCCATCCGGTGATCATCCAGGCCGGCGCCAGTGATCGTGGCAAGGCGTTTGCCGCGCGCTGGGCCGAGACGGTGTTCGTGGGCTACCCCGATTTCGAATCCGGCCAGCGCCAGTACGCCGATTTCAAGGCGGCGGTGGCGGCGCATGGCCGCGATCCGGGGCTTGTCACGGTGAACACCATCGCCTTTCCGGTGGTGGCGGAGACCCGCGCCGAGGCCGAGGACAAGATGGCCCTGGTCGACTCGCTCTACCGCGAGGTGGACGGCCTGTCCTTGCTCTCGGAAGCGATGAATTTCGATTTCAAGAAGAAGGGCATGGATGAGCAATTCACCGATGAGGAAATCGAATCGATGTCCGGCATGCAGGCGATGCGCGACCGCGTCGTGCGGCTGACCGGGCGCAACCCGACGCCGCGCGACTTCATCGAAGTGACGCGCCGCGGCCGTCCGCGCGAGGCGATCGTCGGCAGCGGCAAGGACGTCGCGGACCGGCTGGAAAAATGGTTTTCCGAGCATGCCTGCGACGGGTTCGTGATCGCGGCGACTCACATTCCGGGCGCGTTCGAGGATTTCGTCCGCTTCGTGGTGCCGGAGCTGCAACGCCGCGGCATTTATCACCAGGACTATGAGGGCGCGACACTGCGGGAAAATCTCGGCCTGCCGCATCCGCCGCTGGGGTGGTGGAAGCGGTCATAGCGGCGCTTGGCACGGCGAGGCGGCACCGCGACCGTTCTGCCGCCGTGCGTGTGGCAGAGGCGGCTGGCAACTGGATCAGGCCCACGGACTTTAACGTCCCGTGTTAACTGTTCGTTTCTACTTTTGGGGTATTGCCGGCACATGAAGTCCACCGGTGCGCGGACGATCATGTCGAACCGCGGGCGCAGTGCCATGTGACGGCCTGTTGCGCGCAGCGGTCGTCCGTCGTCGCTGGGAAAGGCCAGATCATGCTCGACGTTACGGCAAATATCGACCAGTCGCGTCCTGCGTCGAGCGCCGAAGAGCCGGCGCAACCTGGCCTTCCGGGCGCGGTGGCCACCGCGCCGCCCATCGATCGAGCCGAGATTGTGGCGCCGAGCGTGACCAAACGGCTGGTGATGTTGCTGACTGTCGTCACGATCCCACTGCTGGCGTTTTCCGCGCTGCTGATCCTGCTGCACGCCCGCGAGGAGCAGCGCCAGTTCGAGCAGCAGATCCGCGCCACCACGATCGCAACATCGCTCGCCATCGATGGAGAGATCCTGCGCGAACAGGCCATTTTGACCACACTGCGCTCGGTTCAGTCGATGCGGACGCACGATTGGGCGGAATTCTACCGGATCGCCAAGGCAGCGGTCGCGGACGAGCCGGGCGCCCGCATCACGCTGAACGATCCGACCGGGCGAATGGTGATCAGCACCATGGTGCCCTACGGCGCCGCATTGCCTTTCACCAACAATGCGGCGCCGATCCGCCGCGTGGTCGCCGTCGGCAAGCCGTATGTGTCCGATTTGTTCGTCGGCGCTGTTTCGCACGAACGAATCCTCGCGGTCTATGCTCCGGTCGTTCAGGACGGGTCAGTAGCCTACGTCCTCTCGATTGCGTTTCCGACCGACGCAGTGTCGCGGATTGTGCATGAACAGGAGCTGCCCACCGCCGGGTTCGGCGTCGTCATCGACCGAGGCGGAACGATCATCGCGCGTTCCATCGGCGAGAACGCCTATGTCGGGCAACGGGGCGCACCGGGGATGGTCGAGCCGACGCGCAAGGCGACCGCCGGCTACTTCGAGGCGCGCACCCTTGATGGCCTGTATGTCGAGGGCGAATTCGTCAAGTCGCCGCTAAGCGAGTGGACGGTGTCGCTCGGCATGCAGCGGTCCGCACTCGAAGCGCCGCTGCGGCGCGCTTTATGGATGTTCGGCGGCGGCGGCCTGGCGATCTTCGCGGCGGCCATGACGTTCGGCTGGTACCAGGGACGCAACTTCGTCCGAATGCTGGCAAGACTGCACCGCATGGCCGAGTCACTCGGCCGCGGCGAAGAACTGGCGCCAACCACCTTCGGTGTCCGCGAAGCCCAGTACATCGCCAACGGAATGGTCGCCGCTTCCCAATCCCTCAATCGCCATGCAGCCGAGCGTGAGGCCATCATGGCTACGCTCGATGCGAGCAATCAGCGGCTTGAACTGGCCAACAAGGATCTGGAGAGCTTTTCCTACTCGGTATCGCACGATCTGCGCACGCCGCTCCGCGCCATCGACGGGTTCTCCCGCATTCTGGCCGAGGACTATGCGTCCAGCCTCGATCAGGAAGGGCTGCGATTGCTCAAACTGGTATGCGACAACACGCGCAAGCTCGGCCGGCTGATCGACGATATCCTCGCCTTCTCCCGCACCGGACGACAGGATATCGAGCCGGTCGATGTCGACATGACTGCGCTGGTGCGTGAAGTCATCGACGAACTCAGGCCGGCGCTGGAGCAACGCACGGTGGCGTTCAACGTCGAGGCGCTGCCGCCAGCGCACACCGACCGTGCCATGATGCAGCGCGTTCTGACCAACCTGCTTGACAACGCAATAAAATATACGGCGCCGAAGCCTGCCGCCACGATCGGGGTCGCCGGCCAGGTTGCCGGCAACGAGATCATCTACTGCGTCACGGACAACGGCGTCGGCTTCGACGAAAAATATGTCGGCAAGTTGTTCGGCGTGTTCCAGCGGCTGCATGCGCCCGGCGAATTCCAGGGCACCGGCATCGGCCTGGCAATCGTCAAGCGCATCATGACACGCCAGGGCGGACGCGTCTGGGCGGAGGGCGCACTGGGTGAAGGCGCCGCGTTCTACTTCACCATCCCGAACGCCGTCAGCGCCGCATCTCCGCCAACCGAGCTTGATGCCGTCGCCCCCGCTGCGTCAGCTAACAACGAGGCTTCACATGCCGGACTCTGCCACAGTGGTTGATATCCTCCTGGTCGAGGATAACGACAGCGATGCCGAACTCTGCATACGCGCGTTGCGCAAGCACAAGCTGGCCAACCATCTTGTCCGGGTGAAGGACGGTGCCGAGGCGCTCGATCTGTTGTTCTCGACCGGACCATGCGCCAACCGCGAGCGGCCGTCGCCCAAGGTCGTATTGCTCGACTTGCGGCTGCCGAAGGTTGACGGACTGGAGGTGCTCCAGCGCGTGAAGGCCGACGAACGCACCCGCACCTTGCCAATCGTCGTGGTGACCTCCTCGAAGGAAGACCGCGACATCGTCGAGGCCTATGGTCTCGGCGTCAACAGTTTCATCAGCAAGCCGGTGGAATTCGAGGCCTTCGTGGACATCGTGGGCAAGCTCGGATTCTACTGGCTGGTGGTCAACCGGCCGCCGGCGTGAGTGGTGCGTTCACCCGCCATGTCCACGTCATCCCCCATCGTTGCTGCGACTGACCAACACAGGTCGGGGCGCATCAAAATTCTGGTGCTGGAAGATCAGGAAACCGACTTCGAGCTGGAAATGCGCGTGCTGCGCCAGGCCGGCATGGGCTGCGTGGCGCGACGCGTCGACACTCGGCCGGAGTTCGTCACGGCGCTGCGCGAATTCGAGCCGGACGTCGTCATCGTCGACTATCAGGTGCCAGGCTTCGACGGACTGGAGGCAGCGCGGATTGCCAAGGCGCAGCGCTTTGACCTGCCAGTGCTGCTGGCAACCGGTGTGCTCGCCGACAATGACGCGGTCGGCGCATTCCAGGCCGGCATCACCGATTACGTGCTGAAGGACCGGCTCGCGCGGCTGCCGGCGGCGGTCAGCCGAGCGATCGGCGAGGCCGAGCGGTTGCGGCAACGCCAGCGCATCGAGGCGGATCGCGACATGCTTGTCCGCATCATGGAAACCAGCAGCGCGGGCATTATCGGCACCAACGTCGCGGGCAAGATCGTGGCGTGGAACGCCAGCGCCGCCCGGCTCTACGGTCACTCCAGAAGTGATGCCATTGGCCGCCACCTCCTCGAGGTGATTGCCGCGGACTACAGCGATGTATTCGATGAGGCCCTGCACAACGTGATCGAGCAAGGCAAGGCGGTCTCCATCGAGCAAGAACTGCCGCGCGACCGCGGCGATGACCTGGTGGTGGTGCTGTCAATGTCGCCGATCCGCGATGCGGCGGAGACGTTGGTTGGCGTATCGATCATCGTGCGCGACATCACCGAACAAAAGCGGATTCAACGGCAGGTTCGCCAGGCGCGCGTCCAGGCGGAGCAAGCCAGTCAGGCGAAATCCCGCTTCCTGGCGCTGATCACGCACGAATTGCGGACCCCGCTGCACGGGATTCTCGGCTATGCGGAGTTACTGCTGCTGGAGGGCGGCTTGACCAGGCAGCAGTCGGAGCGCCTCGAATCGATGATGGCGGCGGGACAGTATCTGCTGAGCACGATCAATGCCGTGCTGGACATGTCGCAGATCGAAGCCGAGCGCCTGGAACTGTCGCCGTCCGTCATCGAGCTGCGAGAACTCATCGATACGTGCCTCGACGTGATACGGCCTGCCGCCGACGCCAAGGGGCTGGCGCTGAGCATCGCGCAGGCTGCCCCGCTGCGGCTGGTCGCAGACGCGTCCCGGCTGCGCCAGGTTTTGCTCAACCTGTTGGGCAACGCCGTCAAATTCACACCCCGCGGCAGCGTCGAGATACGCTACTCCGCATTGCATGGCGGCACCCGCGTGCTCGTCGAGGTCGCCGACACCGGCCCGGGCGTTTGGCCCCGGCACCGCGACAAGCTGTTCCAGGTATTCGAGCGGCTCAATGCCAACGCCGTCAGCGGCGTCGAAGGCGCCGGCCTCGGCCTCGCGCTTACCGCGAGACTGCTGCAGTTGATGGCGGGGCAGATCGGGTACGACGACAACCCCGGCGGCGGCAGCATCTTCTGGTTCGAACTGCCCTGCGGCGATGTCGCCGCGGCCACCGCCGAGACCGTCGCCACGCCGGCACAGACCGTTGGATCGCCGCGCCTGCGTGTTCTCGTGGTGGACGACGACCCATTGAACCAGAGCATTGCGGGCCGGTTCCTGGGCATGGCCGGCCACACGGTGACAGCGGTCGATAGCGGGGCAGCGGCGGTCAAGGCAGCCGCCACGCAGACCTTCGACATCATCCTGATGGACGTGCGGATGCCGGGGATGAACGGCCTGGAGGCGACACGGCATATCCGCGCACTGCCGCCGCCGAATTGCCACGTCCCGGTGCTCGCCGTCACCGCGCACGCCTTTGCGGACCAGGTGCTGGCCTGCAAGCAAGCCGGCATGAACGGCCACGTTGCCAAGCCATTCAATCAGGCCGCATTGCTCGCGGCCGTGGTGGACGCCGCGAGTGCCGGAAAGCACCCGCCAGCCTCGACGGACGCAGCGGAAGACACCGCAACCGCCATGTTCGACCGCGCGATTTTCGCGGAGGTCTGCGACGCGCTGCCGTCCGCCGAACGGCGGGTCCACATGCGGACATTGATCTCGCGGGGCGAAACACTCCAGGCCGAGTTGCGCGATCCGGCGATGCGGTCGCAGGCGTCGCGGTTGGCCGAAGCCGCGCACAAGCTCGCCGGCGGGGCCGGCACATTCGGCTTCCTGTCGATGGCGGCGGCGGCCCGGGCATTCGAATCCGCCGCCGACCGCAACGCCGGGGACACGGGCATGCAGGCCGACCGGTTGGCCGGCATCATCGCTGAGTCGCTGGCAGTGGCTCGGAGCGCGCTGGACGGCGCGGACGTCAGGTCCGGTAGGGCTGCATCGCAGCCAGTGTAGCACGTGCGGTCGCCACAAAATGCCGCTGCAGCGCGTCGGCCGCGGTCGGCTGCGCGTCGATCGCCTGCGCGGCGTCGGCCAACGCGGCGCACCCCAGGTTGCCGGCGACTGCAGCGAGGTTGCGCAGGCGCTGCTGCAATTCAGTCGGCGCCACCGCCACCCAGCCTTGCACGCCCGGCAGGATGTCGTTGATCAGATCTGCGACATTGTCGAGCAATCGGCCCATCGCGTCCTGCGGCAAATGGTTGACGACGTCCTTGAGCCGGTCGAGTTCGAGCGTTCGCGCCGCCGGATCGGACGGCAACGCCGGCAAATGCTCCCGCACACATGCCAGCAGGGAGTCGCCCCGGATCGGTTTCATCAGGTAGCCATTCATTCCCGCAGCGATCAGCTCGCGTGTGAACGTCCGGAAGTTGGTGGTCGTCATCGCGATGACCGGCAGCAGGCGTTTCGTGCCGGGCAGTGATCGGATCAGCCGCGTCACGCTCGTGCCGTCAAGGACCGGCATCCGTACGTCCATCAGCGCCATGTCGTACTGATCGCGGATCACCGCCGCCAGCGCTTCCTGCCCGTTCGCCGCGCCGTGCGCCAGGTAGCCGGTGCCGGTCAGGATATGTATTGCCGCGTCGCGCGTCAGTTCGTCATCGTCCGCCACCAGGATGCGGCGATGTTGCGGCGTGTCGTCGTCAGCGGTCCGGGCCCGCGGGGCACCACCGTGGCGCGGCTGGACGCTGCGATACACGTGCAGCAAGGCGCGCTGCTGGTCGAGCCGCTCGCTGGTCGGCGGGGATCGCGGCGAGGCCTCCGGCCCGGCTAGCGCGGACAGAGCGCCGGTCGCGGCATCGCCGGGCGCATCGCGCCACGAAATGGCTGGCTCGGCTGGCTGCGTGCCGTCTGAGCGCCAACTGACCGGCTGTGGGGTGCCCGCCGGATCAGAACCCCAGACCATTGGCGCCGCGGGCCGGTCGGCAACGCCGTCACCCGTGAGGCCGGCAATGCGGCGGAGCAATTGCGAGGGAACGAAGGGCTTGCACAAAAGCCCGGTAGCGCCGGCACGCCTGGCCGCCATCAATGCCTTGTCGGTGTGGTAGCTGGTGAGGATCAGGATTGGCACCTGTTGCCAATTCGGCAAACGCCGCAACGCCGTTGTTGTCTCGACACCGTTGCCGTCCGGCATGGCAAGATCGAGGATCGCCAACGAGGCATCGAGATGCGGCGCGTACGACAAAGCCTCATGGCCGCTCGCGGCGCTGACGACGATGTAGTCGGCCTTGGCGAGCAATGAGCGCAGGAGATCACGCACGATCGGATCATCGTCCGCGACCAGAGCTACATGCCTGACGCGTTGAGATGCATGCTCTGGACGAGCGGCGGCGGCCATGGCGCGCCTCCAGAAGACGATTCTGCAGCTAGCATAAAAGTCTTACCAATCAGTGAATTGCGCCAGGAGCGGCGGTGGCTGAGGCTGCCGCGCCATCGACCGGCCAATCGCCGGCGAGGCAATCGCACCGATGTCCGGCCGCCGGTTCATAGCCGCCCGCGTGTTAGCAGGCGGACGACCCGCGGTTGCTCAGACCGATCAGCGTGTCGATCAGTTGTCCACGCCGAAACGGCTTGGCGAGGAGAACCGGCTCCGGGGCATCGTGGAATTTGGCCACTCCCGCAGCCAATCGCATATAGCTGGCCGAGTAACCCGAGGTCAGGATCAGTTTGGATGGAATTCCCGTGCCCAGAATGTCGCGCAGGACGTCGATCCCGTCCTTACCCGGCATGATCATGTCCAGCATCAGGATGTCGGGGCGGTAGTCGAGGTATCGGCCCACGGCGTCGGACGGGTTGGTCACCGATTGGAAATCCATTCCAACGTCCCTGGCCACAAGGCCAATCACCGTCGCAATCCCGGCATCATCGTCAACGACCATCAGCTTGTATGGCACCGCCTGCCTCTCAATAGCGGGATTCCCGCGATTGCGTGACGGGGAATTACCGAATGCCGCAGTTCACGGCAAGAGGAAAATCACTTAAAAGTTGTCTCCAACCAAAAAATTCAACTGATGCGACAGTGAGACCGTCCGGATATCTGATTGAACCAACCCTTGCGAGTTGCGGCGCTGCCACGAGCGGATCGGTGCGTTGGGAGTGAGCCGGTCAGGGCATCGCAATGCGAATGAGTTGCATTCAAACCACCACGGGCGATCGTGCGAATGAGTTGCCGATAGCGGAGGCGCTTCGCGGGTCAGCCGAATGAGCAATAAGACACGACTCATCACGACCCCGAGCCGCGCGTGCTTCGGTGCGTGGCCATCCGCGCTCTCGCCGAAGGTGGGACGCAGCGCGAGGCATTGATTGGCGTCCTTCTGACACGCGCCGGTTACGCGGCGGATCGATCCATAGCGTCGTGGCAACAAAATGCCTTGGCAATGCTTCCGCTGCTGGCCGATCGGCTCGATGCATATGGACTGACCGATATCGGGTGACCGATATCGGGCGACCAATAGCGGGTGACCGAGATCGGGTGACCGATAGCTGGTGACCGAGCTCGGGCGACCCGTGGCCGCCGGCCCTTTGTCGCGATGACGATTGCAGCGGACCAGCCGCTGGCGGCAACCCGCCGTCCACCGGTCAAAATCTCCGGGCAGGCGGCACCCCGCAACGGCGCCGCCCCTGCTGCCTGCCAAGCACCCGGCGCCGTAGCTGCCGCTATGGCGCCATCCGTGTCGCATTATTGCCCCATCGCCTGCGCCTGCGGAATCGCCAACTGGATCAGTTGCATGCAGCGGGCCGGGTCGCCGGCGCCCAAGGCTTGCAGCGCCTGGGTGATCTGCTGCACGGCCGGGTTGGCGCTCGGACTGCCGGTTTCCCCGTACGCGACCGAGCGGTCCAACAGACGCGTCTGGGCTTGCTCCAGCGCCTGCTGCGCCTCGCCGGTCCGGCCGGCCGTGAGCGCGGCCTGCGCCGCCCGCAGGTAGACCACCGGCGAGGCGTTTGGTCCCACATCCGGCGACGGCAGGTTGGGCGCGATCTGGGAGCGCGTGTCCTGCCCGTTGATATTGCTCGCGCTGCTTCCCATCGGCAGCGACATGCCGGTGCCGACCTCGTTGCCGGGTCGCGCGCCGGAGTATGCGCTGGCACCGGGCGGAGGCGTGGTGGTCGGTGGCACATAGGACGGCACCGGCGTGCCCGGCGGCGGATAAGAGGGCGCAGCCCCGGGAGCGGGTGGATAGGCCGGGGCGAAGCCGCTCGGTCCCGGATAGGCGGGCGCAGTGCCAGGTGCCGGGTAAGCAGGCGCGGTGCCGGTCTGCGCCTGCGCCGGGACGGCCAGACAAGCGGCCAGGACAGCGGACAGAACTGTGGCGCGCATGGATGCAATCCTCTCGCTGCGATCGATGGCCAGATGCCTAATCGCTCCCGCCGTCCTAATTGTGGCAGGCGGATTGCCGCATGGTGCCAATGTCTTGAACCGATTGGTGCCAGGCTGGCTACACCGCGCCAATGTCTGGCACCAACTACCGCCAGCGGCGGTGGAACCAGAGCCATTGCTCGGGGTGTTCACGGATCCAGCGCTCCACCACGCCGGTGATCATCTGCGTCGTCGCCGCCACGTCCACCCGCCCGTCGGCATCACGCGGCAGGGCAAACGGACCCTCGCCCAGAACGCGGAACCGCCGGTCGGGCAGGCGCACCACGCGCACGCCGACCACGGGGCAGTCGAACTGCCGCGCCAGCCGGGCGATGGTCGGGTTCGCCCGGCAATGGCGGCCAAAGAACGTCACATCCACGCCGCGGCTGAAATGCTGGTCCACCAGCATGCCCAGATGCTCGCCGTGGTCCAGCGCTGCTGCCATTTCTAGTGCCGCCTGCGCGCGGGTGCGGATCAGGTGGCCCATCAGGGGCGCGCGGATGCGGATGATCTCCTTCGCCACCGCCTTGTTGTTCGGCATGCGATACACCACGGCCGAGGGCAACCCGTGCGCCGCCGCCGCCACGGCCGGCAACTCCCAGTTGCCCAGATGGGCGGCAAAGCACAGCGCCGGCTTGCCGTCGTCCTGTAGCACACGAAACAACGCTTCGTCGTCGGTCAGGATGCGCCCCTGGTTGGGGCGGTCCGCGTCGTAGTCCCACACCTGGCCGAGATGCACGTATTCGCCCGCCACCCGCCCCAGATTGTCCCAGGCACCGCGCAGGATCGCCTCGATCCAGGAGGCGTCCTTGTCCGGATAGGCGGCACGCAGATTGGCCCGGCCGGTGCGATGCGCCGGCAGCAGCGGGCCGACCGTGCGCGCAATGCCGCCGCACAGATCGGCCGCCCGGTCGGGGTTGGTACGCGCCAGCAAGCGAAGCAGGTATTTGACCAGCCGCCCGACGATGCGGTCGCCGTACAGCGAGAGCATTCGCCGCATTCAGAGATCGACCAGCAGCTTGCCGAACACGTGACGGTTTTCCAGCCGTTGCAGGCCGGCGCCGAATTGCTCTAGCGGGAACACCGTGTCGATCACCGGTCGCACCCCGCCGGCGACGCGGTCCAGCGCGCGCCCGAGCGCGGACAGCGGCGCCCCGAATGAGCCGATGATGCGATACTGCTGCTGGAAGAGCTGCATCAGGTTGATGCTACCCGTCGGCCCCGAGGTGGCGCCGCAGGTCACCAGCCGGCCGCCGCGCTTCAGCGAGAGCAAGGAACCGGCCCACGTGTCGGCGCCGGTATGTTCGAATACCACGTCCACGCCGCGGCGCGCGGTAAGTTTGCGCACCACGCCTTCGAAACGGTCCGCGCGGTAGTTGATCACGTGATCGGCGCCCAGCGCCCGCGCCTTCTCTGCCTTGTCGTCGCTGCCGACGGTGGTGATGACGGGGCAGCCGAGCGCCTTGGCGATGCGGATGGCGATGCTGCCGATCCCTGACCCTCCGGCATGCACCAGAATCCATTCCCCTGGCTCCAGCCGGGCGTTGTCGAACAGCATGTGTTCCACGGTGGCGTATGCGACGGGGACGCAGGCGGCGTCGGGCAGGGTGACGCCGGGGGGGACTTTCACCGTCAACCGGGCCGGGTGGTTGGTGAGCGTCCGGGCGAAGCCGTCGACGTGGAAGCCGCGCACGCCGGCCGGGT
>DATJNA010000162.1:0-2851 GCA_035508435.1 Acetobacteraceae bacterium
GGCGGATGTGTCCGCTTTACATTGCGGCACTGATCGGTCCCGGTGATCGGAAGAGCGTTCAGCCGATGGCGGAGCGCCTTGTCCCAGGCGAGTACGATCAGCTGCACCACTTCGTTGTGGGTGTTTGGGCCATTTTGGCACCCTGAGCTCTCGGCTTCGCCTCTGTCAGGCGACAGATAAAACTGGACCCATTTCGCCATTGAGAACTGGACCCCTGGGAAGGAAAGGAGGGTCGCAGGATGGTGGATGGGGTGCAGGCTGCTCCGCGTGGGGAGGTCCCGCGGAGAGAGGTAATGGAGACGCCGGACGAGGTTGCGGCGATGCTTCGGTTGAAGTCGCTTGGGTGGGGCATTCGGCGGATCGCGAAGGAGCTGGGGTGCAGCCACATGACGGTTCGGCGCTACGTCGCCGAGGGGGGCTGGGTAGCTTATCGGGGCCGTGGACGACCGCGGGCTTTGGCCGGTCATGAGGCATGGCTGGCGGATTGCTTCCGGCGGCATGCCGGCAATGCCGATGTGGTGCGCCAGGATCTTGAGCGGGAGAAAGGCCTTCGGTTGAGCCTACGGACGGTGGAACGGGAGGTAGCGCCGCTGCGCCGAGCGCTGGAGGCGGAGGCGCGAGCGACGATCCGGTTTGAGACGCCGCCGGGCAAGCAGCTGCAGATCGACTTTGGCGAACGCCGGGTGGAGATCTCGAGGGCGAGCACCAAAGTGTTTTTGTTCGTGGCGACGTTGGGCTACTCGCGGCGGCTGCACGTCAGGGTGTTCACGAATGAGCGGCAGGAGAGCTGGTTCACCGGCATCGAGAGTGCGTTCCGCCACTTTGGTGGTGTCACGCAGGAGGTCCTGTTCGACAACGACCGGGGCCTGGTGAGCCACCATGACCGGTCGACGCGCGAGGTTGAATTCAATGTCCGCTTCCGCGCCTTTGCCCGGCACTGGGGGTTCCGGCCATGCGCCTGCGCCCCATTCCGGGCCCGGACCAAGGGCAAGGACGAGCGCGGTGTCGGCTATGTGAAGAAGAACGCGATTGCCGGGCGGTGCTTTGAGAGCTGGTCAGCGCTCGAAGCCCACCTCGATGAGTGGACACGCGAGATCGCCGACAAACGGGTCCATGGCACCACAGGCGAGATGCCGATCGTGCGCTTCCTGCGCGCCGAGGCGGCGGTGCTGCGGCCCATCGCCGGCGTGCCGCCGTTCGAGGCCGCCCGAGAGCTGGTGCGCAAGGTAGGGGCGGACTGTGCGATCGAGGTCGATGGCAACGCCTATTCGGTGCCGTGGCGGCTGATCGGCGAGAGCGTGCGGGTGGTCATAGCCGGAACGATGGTTCGCGTCAGCCACGGCGGATGCGAGGTCGCCATGCACGAACGGCGCACCGGCCGGTTCGAGCGGGTCACGGACCCTGCCCACTTCGAAGGCGTCGTCGGATTCCGTTCCAAAGCCGCGCTTGCTCCGGCGCCGGCGGCCGAGCCGGCATTGCTGCGGCCCCTGGCCGAATACGAGCAGCTGATTGGCGGGAGGTGGTGATGGACCAGGATCCCCTCGTCGCCATGCTGACCCGGCTCAAACTCACCGCGATCCGCGACCAGCTCGACAGCCTGATCGACGAGGCCGCCCGCCGTGAGCTCACGATCCGTGAGGCGGTGTCGCTGTTCTGCGAACGCGAGATTGCACGCAAGGACGAGCGGCGGATCGAGATGAGCACCGGGCTCGCGCGCTTCCCCTTTGTGCGGGACCTGGAAACCTTCGACTTCGCGGCGCAGCCCTCGATCGACAAGAAGCAGGTCCGAGAACTCGCCACGGGCCGGTTCATCGGCAATGCCGAGGCCGTTCTGTTGCTTGGCCCGCCCGGCGTGGGGAAGACGCATCTCGCCGTCGCCATCGGGCGCCAAGCGATACTCACCGGCTACACGGTGCTATTCATTCCCGCACCGACCCTCGTGGCCCAACTGGCCAAGGCGCATTCCGAGGGCCGGCTCGAGGAGCGGCTCACCTTCTTCGCCAAGCCCAAGCTGCTGGTCGTCGACGAACTTGGATATCTGCCGTTCGAGCCGCAGGCCGCGCATCTCTTCTTCCAGCTCGTCTCGCGCCGTTACGAGCGCGGCAGCATGCTCATCACCAGCAACCGCTCGGTCGCCGAATGGGGGGCCGTCTTCGGTGATCCGGTGGTCGCAACCGCCATTCTCGATCGGCTGCTGCACCACAGCCACGTGATCACGATTCGCGGCGATAGCTACCGCCTGCGCGAGAAGCGCCGATCGGGATTGCTGAAGGTGCCGGCGGCGACACCGGCGATGACGGCACCGACATGATCAACGATTGTCCAGGTGGCTGCACAGGAACCTCCCGCGCGCCGCTGCGCCAGACTCGGGACGGTCGCTCCGCGGCGCGCGGGTCCCTGTCATACATTACCTGGACAAGCGGCGAGATCGAGCCTTGTGGAAACGATCAATGGGGGTCCAGTTCTCACTGTCGCAAAGGGTCCAGTTCCGGATGTCGGTTGACACCGCTCATTTCGACGGCTCGCGGGGCACCGGCAGCTGGGTTACCAATCGCACCTGCGATTTTACATTCACACGGCAGTAGCGGCCGATGGAGCGACGCGCAGCACGAGGTTGCGCGCGTGCAGCGCGGGTTGCGGATGGTGCCGGCCCTGACTATCGGGATTGCAACCCTTTGCTCATATGGACCACGATGCCGCCCATGAGCGCCTCCTCGCGGTCCACGCGGTAGCCGAGCCTGGCGTAGAATTGCAGATTCTCGGCAAAAAGCTTGTTGGTATAGAGCCTCATTTCGCGCAAACCCGACGCCGCCGCCAGCCCCTCGGCGTGGGCCATCAGCATCCGCGCAAA
>DATJNA010000163.1:0-3854 GCA_035508435.1 Acetobacteraceae bacterium
CGCTGCGACTGGGCTGGCGTGGCCGCGACGGCAAGCTGCGGGCCGCCGAGCTGGAACGCGCCATGGTGCCGCCCGAAACCGTGTTCTCTGCACGGTCGGATGACCTGCTGCTGCTGCGAATCACCGGCTTCAATCACAGCACCGCAACGCACCTGTCGGAGGCTCTGCAGGAGGGCATGGCCGCAGAGCACCCGCCCGCGGGGATCATTCTCGACCTGCGGGGCAATCGTGGCGGGCTGCTGCGCGAGGCGGTGGAATCGGCCGATGCCCTGCTGCCGGCGGGTGTCGTTGCGTATACCGCCGGGCGGGATCCGGACGCCAGGCATGTCTGGCGCTCGGATGCCGGCGAACTGGTGCCGGGCATACCGGTGGTGGTGGTGGTCGACGGGCGAACTGCCAGCGCGGCCGAGATCCTTGCCGCCGCGCTGACCGATCGCGGCCGGGCTGTTGCGATCGGCAGCACGACGCTGGGCAAGGGCCTGGTGCAGACAATCGATCCGCTGCCCGATGGCGGCGAGCTGTTTGTCACCTGGAGCAGGGTGCTGGCGCCGCGCGGGTGGCCGCTGCAGGGGCTGGGAGTGCTGCCGCAGGTCTGCACCAGCCTGGGCGAGGTGGCGTTACAGCGCCAGCTCGCCGCGTTGTCCGACGGCGCACAGCCGATGCAGCACGATATCGACCTGGAGCGCGACGCGCGGGCGCCGCTGTCGCCGACGCAGATTCTGGCGATCCGCAGCGCGTGCCCGGCGGCCGAGGGGCGCGAGTCCGATCTGGCGACGGCGCGGGTGCTGATCGAAAATCCGGCGGCCTATGCCGCGGCGCTGCTGCCGCCGCTGCGGCAGGCGGCGGGGGAGTGACATGTCATGACATTATCGTCGCGGTGACGGTGTGGCATGTGCCGCAACCTGCGCGGCGGCCATGGCACTCGTTCAGGCATTCGTGGTTTTCCGGTCGCCGCGGGGAGCGCCTTGTCGGCTACGACAATGCGCAGGGCAAAGGGGATCACGGGCATCGCAGCGACCGCGAAGTGCCTCGTGTTTTCGTTTCGATAGAGCCGTCGATGACGGATTCTCGGGAGGGATATCGAGCTGGTGAAGGCGACAATGCGGTGGCCAGAGAGTTGCAGATCGCTATCGGGGACAGCTTCGATGCCATGGCGAAGCGTGTCATCGACGCATGGCGCCGCGCCGAACGCGCCGAACCGACGGAGCAGAACGCCGAACGGCATGTCGGCTTCGAGACCTTCGCGTTGTTCGCACGAGTCAGGACACCGCGCCGGCCCGAACTGTTGCGCCATGTGCACCGCCAGCCGGCGTTCAGCATTCGCGCGCTGGCGCTCGCACTCGGCCGTCATTGCCGACGCGTACAGGAGGACGCCGAGGCTCTCCTCGATGCCGGATTGCTCGACAAGGACGCGACCGGTTTGGGTGCGGATTACGACGCCGTGCGACTGGAAACCCGGATCGCACTGTAAGCGGCCTGCGGCGACGGGGTGTTCCGGATGCTTGAGGCCGACAGAGAAACGGCTATCGGCTCGCAGGCGGGGTCGTGCCGATGTTCGGATCGAGGCCGCGGTGCTGGGCGCTCAATCTGATGCGGCAGTCGGCATAGTCATGGGTTCCGAACACCAGGCCGTACGATCGACACTGCTTGTCATCTACCGCGTCGAATGTGCTGGGATCTCCCAGCGGCACGCCAGCGGGACCGGCCGCAGCGGGCGCCACGGCAACCGGGCCTGCGCTGGGAGGCGCCGCATAGGGACTTGCGACCGCAGGGCTTGCGCTCGCCGGAGGTATCGGGCCGGCCAGGCAACCGCCACGATAATCGCCGCCCGAGCAATTAACCGGCTTTGAGCACCCACTCAGCGCGGCAACGCCCAGAACGAGACAAGCCGGAAGCGCCCACGATTTCACCAACCCGTGCCATTCGCCGGCGACTGCTCTTAATGACGCCAATCGGGAAAATAACGATTCGGCCGTGACCATTGCCGTCATGCGATCGGCGTGACTGACCCGCTTGCCAAATTCAGCCGTCCTCCGGAACCGACCGCGTGCGTAGCCGAAATGTTCCAATGCCCTGTGTCCCTTCATTCGTCCGGCAACCATGTTGTCGGACTCCACATCGGTCGTCCAGGGTTTCCGTCGGGCGGTTGCGTTCTCCACGGCCAGTCACATCGCGCTGACCGAATGTCATATCCCGGCCGGTGTCATGGGCCTGAGGACGCTAACGGCGGTGCCGCGTCCTCCAATGTGCGGGGCTCGGCGTGCACACCTGGCCAGGCCGCCACCAACCCCGCCGCGACCATCAGTGGGCCGCCCAGCAAGTAGCCCAACAGGGCCGAGACAATTGAATTGGCTCTTATGGCGTAATCTGTTGGTATCGGCTATGGTCGCCCTCGCGACACGGGGACCGCCATGGACCTGACAGCATTCGAGACCTGGCTTGGTGGGATCGCGGCCTTGACCGAGGCACAACGGCGACGGGCCTGGCGGACATTGGCCTTGGCCGAGGCAGCGGACAGCGGTGACATCGAGACGCGTTGCCTACCGGACGAAGGTGTTTCCCGGTTTGACCAGTCGTCGGACGAAACCCGAGCGGCAACCCAGTCGCCGCAAGCGCGACCGGCGACCCTGGTTGGCACAGCCAGCATTGCCGAGCTTGGGCAGCACCGGGTGGACCGGGTTGGCTGTCCGCATTGCGACAGCCGTGACGTCATGCGTTGGGGCGCGGCAAGCGCGTTGCCCCGCTACCGCTGCAAAGCCTGCCGGCGCACGTTCAACGCGCTGACGAAGACGCCGCTGGCGCATTTGCGCATGAAGGACAAGTGGGCGGCGCAGACGGCGGCGATGATCGAAGGCGTCAGCACCGCGAAAGCCGCACGGCGGTGCGGCGTGCACTACACGACAGCATTTCGTTGGAGACACCGATTTCTGGCTTCCCTGGCTGGCGACAAGCCCAGGACATTGGCGGGCATTGTCGAAGGTGACGAGACATTTATTCTCGAATCGTTCAAGGGTAGGCGATCGGATATGCCGCGAAAGTCCCGCAAGAGAGGCGGCAAATCGGCCAAACGCGGTCTGTCCGCTGAACAGATCCCGGTCATCGTCGCGCGCGACCGTCAGGGAGCGACGACGGACGCCGTGCTGCCGAAACTGAACCGTGCGTCGATCGCTACGGCGCTGGGTGGTGTCGTCACGCCTGCCAACGAGTTCTGCTGCGATGGCGGCACCGCGATCGTGGCTTTCGCACGCCGGGCTGGCATTGCGGCACACATCCTGCCGATGCCGGGCAAACCAAATCCAGAGGCGCCGGAGTTTCACCTTAACAACGTCAACGCTTACCACGCCCGCCTGAAGGAATGGCTGCGCCGTTTCCATGGCGTCGCCACAAAAAACCTGCCGAACTATCTGGGCTGGCGCCGGACCCTGGAGGCGTTGGGACAGAACGCCACATCGACCGCGATGATCCTCGGCGCTATCGGATTGGGACCATACCAACAATCAACGCTATAAGAGCCTAATATTACATTTGATCGATCGGCCCTGCGCGGGACAACGATGCCTTGACAAACAGCGCGCACTGCCACAAGTTTGTCATCGTTCTCCACAGAAGGGAGGATGCATCAGCAGCATGACTCCACCTGGGATGCTTGGGGTTGTCGGTCTGCTTGGCACCGACAACGAAACCCGTAAGACCAAGATATAGCCGGGCGCTTTCAGCCCGAGCGCGAAGTGCGACTTCGCAAACCGACCCCCGCTCAAACGCATGATGCGTGCGGGGGTCTTTGCGTTCCAGACGCCGGGTCGTCGCACTTGTCATCGTGTTGCAACTTAGGGACCGTCCGGGAACAAGTGCTG
>DATJNA010000164.1:0-72406 GCA_035508435.1 Acetobacteraceae bacterium
GCTGCCCCCCTTCTCGACGATGCGTGCCGAGCAATTGCCGGCCGCCACGGTGCTGCATCTGACCCCGCCGCCCGGCACGCTCATCGCCCTGTCGCGGACGCCTCCCGGCTGGACCATTGCCGCGCTCAGCAAGGCGCCGCATTTGCGGCCGGTGGCGGCGCAGTTCGGCGCCACCGCCGTTTCCCTCGCGGCGCAATCGCCCGGCAAGGTCGTCAGCATCACCGATCCGGATAGTGGCGGGATGCTGCTGGTCGGTACCGAGTTGCAGCCCGGCCAGGGCGTGCCGATACTGACCCGCACCCCACAATTCGACCTGCTGCCGACTGGCCAGGGCGTGGCGGTCAGCCCGCGCGCCGACTCCGTCGCGCTGCAAGCGGTGCCGGACGGGTTCGTCCTCACCACGGCACCTGCGCCCTTGGCGGTTTCGCGCCTCGATACCGATTTGCTCGGTGACGCTGACGCACTGACCCGCCGCTTCGACTTTCCCGCACTGCCAGCAGAACAATTGACCGAGCAATTGGCGAAGCACATCGCCGCCGCCGCGGCGCTACCGCCGCTTGCGCGCGGACCGCAACGACGCGCGGCGGCGCTCACCATGATCAGCCTGGGCATGGACGCCGAGGCCGAAGCACTGTTGCAGGTCACCGCCGGCGACGACCCGCGCGAGGCAGAATCGGCGGATGTCGCCGGCCTTACCGGCATTGCCGCATTGCTTGCCGGCCGCCCGGCCGAGGCAGCCGGCATCGACGATCCCCGCCTGACCGGCACCGACGAAATCCTGCTGTGGCGCGCGTTGCGTGTGGCCATACTGAACCCCGGCTCGCCGCAGGCCGCCGCCGCGCTGGCGGCGACGGCGCCGCTATTGCTCACCTACCCACCTGCGATCCGTGACAAGATCCTGCCGCTTGCCGCGGAAACGATGGTGCAGGGAGGCGCCACCGCGGCCGCGCGGGAACTGCTGGCGCATGCCAAGGGCCTGCCCGGACTCGGTCTCGCCCAGGCGATGCTCAGCCAGGCCTCGGGCAACACCGGCGACGCCCTCGCTCGATACGATACGCTGGCCGCCAGCCGCGACGCGTTCGTCAGTGCCCGCGCGGCACGGCGCGCCGTAGAGCTGCGGCTCGCCACCGGCAAGCTCGACAAGCGCCAGGCGGCGGAGGCGCTGGACCGCTTGCTCTACGCCTGGCGTGGCGACCGTCGCGAACTTGCGCTGCGCGAGGAGTTGGCGAAGCTGCGCGAGCAGTTGGGTGAGTGGCATCAGGCGCTGATAATGTTGCGCGAGAGCGAGACGCTGTTCCCTGACGATGCCAAGGCGATCCACGCCCAGTTGCAGCAGGCTTTCGAGGCTGGGCTACAAGGCGGCGCGGCGGACGAACTGCCACCGCTCGAATTCGTCGCGCTGGTGGACGAGAACGCCGATCTGATCCCGAACACGGGGAAAGGCACCGCGATCGAGGAGAAACTGGCCGACCGGCTGCTCGCGCTCGATTTGCCCGAGAAGGCCGGGCCGGTGCTGGATAAGTTGATGCACGCGGAGCCCGCAGGGGCGGTGCGGGCCGGTCTCGGGCTGCGCCTGGCAGCGCTGCGGCTGCGTGACGGCGATATTGACGGTGCGCTGGCGGCCATGAACGGTTCGGACGCGCCCGATCTTCCGGCGCCGATGAACTTGCAACGTACCATCCTCCGTGCCGACGCGCAGGCACGATCGGGCGACGTACCTGGCGCCATTGCTCTGCTGAGCAAACTTGATTCGGTCGCCGCAGCCGGCGAGCGTGCCACAATCCTGGAGCGGGCGAAGGACTGGCCAGGCGCCGACCGTGCGTTGGCCGACTACGTGGCAAGGACCGTACCGGAGGCTGGCGATCTCACCGACGATGCCCGCCGGAGCCTGCTTCGCCTGGCCACGGCGGCCGCGCGTGCCGGGGACGAGACCACACTGGCGGCGCTGCGTGATCGCGACCAGGCACGCATGGGCACCGGGCCGCTGGCCGACATGTTCCGGTTGCTCACCACCGAGCCCGTGCACGGTGCGGCGGATCTGTCGCGCTCCGCCCGCGAAGTGGGGCTCGCGAAGGCTCTGCCGTCGGCGTTGCAGGCGATGCAACCGCAGGTCCGCACACCGTAAGCCGATTTTTTTCTGCCGCGACTGCTGCCTTCGGACGCCGCGGGCCGATATTTTCCCTTGCACCCGGCCCCCCCTTTCCCTATCTGCCGGCATTCTGGCCCCAGGGGACGCCGCGCGGGCTGTATGCGCGCGTCCAACAGGCCGTCTGCTGGTAGGAAAGGGGAGCTCGATGGACGCTTTCAATCCATCACTCGATCCGCTGGGGATGGTCTCGGAAGTTCCGAGCAGCAACCAGGAAACGCTGGGGTCGGACGCCCAGAAGGATTATTTCGTCGAGAAGGACGGCGTGAAGTTCGCCGGCACGCATTTGCTGCTGGATTTCTGGGGTGCGCGCAACCTCACCGAGCCGGCGCGCATAGACGCGGCGTTGTGTGAGGCGGCGGAGGCGGCAAAGGCAACGATCCTGCACAGCCATTTCCATCATTTCGGCCCGGACGGCGGCGTGAGCGGCGTGCTGGTGCTGGCGGAAAGTCACATCTCCATCCACACCTGGCCGGAGCGGGACTTCGCCGCAATCGACATTTTCATGTGTGGCGCGTGCAACCCCTACCAGTCGCTGCCGGTGCTGAAGGCGGCATTCCAACCGGGTTCCGTGCTGCTATCGGAACAACGGCGCGGGCTGATCGCCTGACGAGGGCAAGCTCTCCTGCGCCACGGCGCGGGCGCGACCGACATCTCCCACATCGACCTCTCCCAAGGCACGGGAGAGGCTTTCTTGTGCAGGGTGCATTATGACCACCGATAGCTGGATCAACGAGACGCTCTACCCGGACTGGGGTCAGCGCTTCCGCGTGAAGCGCGAGCTGGCGCGCGTGCAGAGCGACTTCCAGGACATCGTCATTTTCGAAAGCTACACGCACGGCCGCGTCATGGTGCTCGACGGGGTGATCCAGATCACCGAGGCGGACGAGTTCGTTTACCAGGAAATGCTGGCGCACGTGCCGCTGCTGGCACATGGCGCGGCGGACAATGTGCTGATCATCGGCGCCGGCGACGGCGGCGTGCTGCGCCGCGTGCTGCAGCACAACACCGTGCGCCGCGCGGTGATGTGCGAGATCGATGGCGAGGTGATTCGCCTCTCCAGGCAGTTCCTGCCCGACATCGCCGGAAACGCCTGGGACGATCCTCGCGCCGCAGTGATCGTGGGCGACGGCATCGATTATGTGAAGCGCGCGCCCGATGCGTCGTTCGACGCCATCATAGTCGATTCGACGGATCCGATCGGCGTGGGCGAAGTATTGTTCACCGACGCGTTCTACCAGAATTGCTCCCGCATTCTGACCCCGCGCGGTCTGGTGGTGAATCAGTGCGGCGTGCCGTTCTTGCAGGCGGACGAGCTGCGCGAGACCAGTGGGCGACGAGCGAAGTTCTTCCCGCATGTCACGGCATATGTAGCCGCCGTGCCGACCTATGTGGGCGGGTTCATGACGCTGGGATGGGCGGCGAAGGATGCATCGCTGGCGCGCGGCGGCGTCGAAGCCATCCGCGCGCGTGCGGAGGCCGCGGGCATCCTGGGACACACGAAGTATTGGACACCGGAGATCCACGTCGCGGCGTTCCACCTGCCGCCCTATATTTCGCGGCATTTGTAATGCCACGCTGTGGTCCGCGCGGGTAATATCGCGCTGTGGTCCGCACAATTAACACCGTGCAGTGATATTCGCGCGTGTCACCGCGCCGTGGTCCGCGCGCGGGCGCTGCAGTCGTGGCACCGATCCTTGGATTCCAGGCCGCGCGGCCATGTCGGTGTTGCTCCGTCGCCGCGCCGCTCACTCGGGCCGACCAGTGTCGATGAACCGCACCAGCTTGCCGATCGGTGCCCCTAGCACCTCGTCCTCTCGCATCACGGCCCGGCCGCGCACGATCGTCGCCACCGGCCAACCGACGATGTCCATCCCCGCGAATGGTGTCCAGCCACAGGGTGAGACGATCCAGGTCTCCTCGATCCGCCGCTGCTTCTTCATATCAACCAGCGTGAAGTCGGCATCGTAGCCAGCGGCCAGACGCCCCTTGCCCAGCACGCCATAGACTCGCGCCGGACCGGCGCACATCAGGTCCACCATCCGGCCCAAGGACAGGCGGCCGGCGTTCACGTGGTTCAGCATGACCGGCACGATGGTCTGCACGCCGGTCAGGCCAGCGGGACAGTCCGGCCAAGGCAGCAATTTCTTCTCCCGCGAATGCGGGGCATGATCGGAACCGACGGTATCGACGGTGCCATCATTGATCGCGCGCCAGCATGCCTCGCGCACGTCAGGCCCGCGAATCGGCGGGTTCATCACGCCGAAGCCTTCCAGCCGGTCATAACAGTCCGGGGCAACCTGGGTCAGGTGATTCAGCAGCACCTCGCAGGTCGCGATGTCGCGGAAACCCTGCAGATACGCCAGCTCTTCCGCGGTCGAGACATGCAGGATGTGCGCCGGCCGTCCGGTGGCGCGCGCCAACGCCATCAGCCGCCGCGTGCCGAGAAACGCGCATTCCACGTCGCGCCATTCCATGTGCCGGCGATGCGGATCGCCGCGTTGGAACATACGCTTGCGGTCCTGCAGCCGGTACTCGTCCTCGGAATGATAGGCGATGCGCCGGCGGCCGGAGCGCATGACGCGTTCGAGATGCTCGTCGTCCTCCACCAGCAGGTCGCCGGTCGAGCTGCCCGCAAAGATTTTGATCCCGCATACGCCGCGGCCAAGTTCGAGCTTCTCCAGTTCGGGGATGTTCTGCTTGGTGCCGCCCACATAGAGGCCGATGTCGCACCAGGATTCCCGTTCCACGTAGTCCTGCTTCCAGGCGAGCCGGCCGGCGTCCGTGATGGCAGGCGCGGTGTTCGGCATGTCGAACACGGCGGCCAGCCCGCCCAGCACTGCGGCGCGCGTGCCGGTGGGAATGCTCTCCACTGCCGTGTCGCCCGGATCGCGCAGATGGACATGGGGGTCGATCAGCCCGGGCAGCACATGCAGGCCCGTGGCGTCGACCGTCTGGTCGGCGGTCGCAGCGCCGGCAACGCCCAGCGCCGCGATCCGGCCGTGGCGGACACCGACGTCGGTCTCCTCCACCCCCCACGGCAGCACGCAGGTGCCATTGCGGATCAGCAGGTCGAAATGTTCGGGCATGTCGCACCATCCTTCTGCGGCGTCAGGTTCGTCCGGTCGCCGGGCGGGTCAAGCGCGCGGCAAGGCCGCCAAATGCGCCCAGAATCGCTGACGCGTTAACCTGATGCTAGCTTCTTCCATGCATTCCTGCATCCCGTGAGTGCCGGGGCGCGTTGCCCACGGTCCGAACCCGCTGCTGACCATGAGCCGAGGCGCGCGATGCAGAAGCCGACACACGGCCCGATATGGCGGGCCCTCAACTGGGTCATGGTGCCGTTGCTCTATCCGGAATACCGCCGGCTGGTCACGCGCAGCTTCGTACTGTCGCTACGCCTGGAATTGCTCTGCGCGGCGTTCTCGCTGATTTCGCCGTTCGCCACCCCAGGCCTGCTGCTGCTGATGCGGCAGAGGTTCGATAATCTGCGGGCCGATGTTGCCGAATTCGGCCGCCTTGTGCGCGCTCGTCGCGCCGCAATACCGGAGCAATGCACCGCCGCTACAACGGCTGTCGCAGGTGCCGCCAGTCCCTGCGGCGAATTCCAGAACCCCTGGGTCTGACCGCGCTGATCCGGCGGCGGGCACGGTGCCCCCACACTATGATGCTCGCGTTGACGATGCTGTGGCGGCTTCAGGTTTTTTGTGCCCCTCGTGGGACAAGCCTTGACAACCGCCCTCGTGAGGCACAACATTAAACTGTCATCAACAGAAAGGAGGGTGCATCAACAGCATGACTCCACCTGGGACGCGTGGGGTTGTCGGCCCGCTTGGCACCGACAGCGAAACCCTTAAGTCCAAGACATAGCCGGGCGATATCAAGCCCGAGCGCGAAGCATGACTTCGCAAACCGACCCCCGCTGAAACGCGACAATGCGTGCGGGGGTCTTTGCTTTTCTGGCGCCTCGTTTTGCCGACAAAGAGCCGACGGGTGTCCCACCAACGCGGGTTGCCCAGGCGTTGCTCGCGCCTTACGGTCGGCTTCCGGAAGGACTCGACGCGAAGTCCCAACGGGAGGGTTTCCGATGATGAGACTGTGGAGATTTGCGGCGACCGCCGTCCTTCTGGCCGCCGTCGCGCCCGTTGGCGACGCTCTCGCCCAGACCGTCAAGCTCGGCATTATCGATAGCTATTCCGGCCCGATGGCCGGCGTCGGAGAGCAACTCGACCGCGGCATCCGGCTCTACATGCAGGAGCATGAGAAGGACCTGCCGAAGGGCGTCAAGCTGGAGATCATTCGCCGCGATGATACCGGTCCCAACCCCGCGGTCGCCAAGCGCCTGGCGACCGAGTTGATCACCCGTGACCATGTGCAGCTTCTCGGCGGCGCGATTTTTACGCCGAATGCCCTGGCGATCGCCCCACTGGCGACCGAAGCCAAGGTGCCGTTCATCATCATGAATGCCGGCACGTCGATGATCACCACCAAGTCGCCGTATATCGCCCGTGTGTCGTTCACGCTGTGGCAGTCGAGCTATCCGCTGGCGGAATGGGCGGCAAAGCACGGTATCAAGACGGTGTATTCGGTGGTCTCCGACTACGGTCCCGGCATCGATGCCGAGCAAGCCTTCACCAAGGGCTTCACCGACAATGGCGGGCAAATGCTCGGCACGGTGCGCGTGCCGTTGGAGAATCCGGATTTCGTGCCGTTCCTGCAACGCGCCAAGGATGCGAAACCCAATGCCGTGTTCTCCTTCGTGCCGGCCGGCAAACAGGCCACGGCGCTGATGAAGGCGTTCGGCGATCTCGGACTGGGTGCCGCCGGCATCCGGCTGATCGGAACAGGTGATATTACCACTGACGAGGAATTGCAGAATATGGGAGACGTGGCGCTGGGAGTGACGACGATGTTCCATTATTCCGCGGCCGGGCAGCGGCCGGCGAACGTTGCGTTCGTGACAGCCTACAAGGCAATGTTCGGCCAGAACCAGGAGCCGAGCTTCGAAGTGGTCGGGGCCTATGACGGCATGGCGGCGATTTTCCACGTCATCGACGCGCAGCAGGGCAACATCGACCCCGACAAGACGATGGAACTGCTGAAAGGCTGGAGAGACGACGCCAGCCCGCGCGGGCCGATCTATATCGATCCGCAGACGCGCGACATCGTGCAGAACGAGTACCTGAGGCGCGTGGAAAAGGTGAATGGGCAGCTTGAAAACGTCGAGCTTGAGACCATTCCGATGGTGAAGGATCCGTGGAAGGTGCTGAACCATCAGAATTAGCACCGGCGTCGGCGGTACAGTGTTCCCGTTCCGTCAACGCGCGTTGTCGATCGGACGGAGCGGCCGACCCACCGCTTGCGAGAGTGCGGCGCGGCACACCCATCCCGTCGCGGCTCAGCCGCGCCTCGATCCCGTCGCGGCCCCGCCGCGCCTCGATCCCGTCGCGGCCCAGCCGCGCCTCTATCCTGTCATGGCCCCGCCGCGCCTCTACTCCGTCATGGCCGCGCGACGCCTCTATCCCGCCGTGGCGCCGCTGTGTCTCAATCGCGTCACGGCCGGGCTCGTCGCGTGCAGCTTCGCACGACCGAGCGGGTCGCGATTGCCGCGTCCCTGCGTAGATGGCCGGGACAGGCCCGGCCGTCACGGCTTGCCCGGGCAGGCGTGATGGAAGCCGTCGTCAGCATTGTGTTTCTCGGACTGGCCTACGGGATGATCCTTTACATCGTCTCGGTAGGCCTGTCCGTGACCATGGGGCTGATGGGTTTTGTCAACCTCGCGCATGGCGTGTTCGCCATGGCGGGCGGCTATATCACCGTAACGCTGATGAACCGCTACGGCGTCCCATTCGGCGCGGCCTTGCTCGCGGCGTTCGTCGGCGTCGCGTTGCTAAGCGTGGTGCTGGAGCGGTCGCTTTATGTCCGCCTCTACGGTGCCGGCGAGCTCGAGCAAGTATTGTTCACGATCGGCCTGGTGTTCATGTCGGTCGCCATCGTGCGCAAAATATGGGGGCCGCTGCCGCAGCCGATCACCGTGCCGGCAATGCTGAATGGCCAGATCGATCTTGGCTTCCGTTCATTTCCCGCCTACCGCAGCTTCCTGATCGTGGTCAGCCTGGCGCTGACACTCGCGCTGTGGCTTGGCATCGAGCGCACCAATTTCGGCGCCCGGCTGCGCGCCGCGGTGGACAACCGGCGCATGGCTGAGTCGCTCGGCATCAACACCGGGCAACTATTCACGCTGAGTTTCGCGCTTGGCTCCGGCCTTGCCGCCTTGGGCGGCGGCCTCGGTGCCGACATACTGGCGATCTATCCCGGCTACGCAATGGAGTATCTGGTCTATTTCCTGATGGTCGTCGCGGTCGGCGGCCTGGGCTCGATCCGAGGCCCGTTCTTTGCAGCGTTGCTGTTGGGAGTCGGCGACACCGCCTGCAAATATCTGGTGCCGCAGCTCGGTGCCTTCTTCATCTATCTCGCCATGATCGCCCTGCTGCTGTGGCGCCCCGCCGGTTTGTTCGGTCGCACCTGAATGGCGGCTGATTCCCCGGTCGCGCAGCTCATTCGCGCCCACCGGCTGCGGCCGACCGAACTGTTGCCGTGGCTGGCTGCCGTCGTGGCTTATTTCGTCTTCGCCAGCTACCTGCCGCTGGGCAGCCAAATTCTGATCATGATCCTGTTCGCGCTGTCACTCGACCTCGTCCTCGGTTACGCGGGCATCGTCACACTGGGTCAGGCTGCATTCTTCGGCGTTGGCGCTTATGCGGCGGGCATCTACTCGGTGCACGTGACGGGCGAGCCGATATCCGGCCTTCTGGTTGGCGCTGCCGCGGCAGCCGTGGTCGGACTGGTTTCCGGCGCGATCATTCTGCGCACCAGCGGGCTCACATTGCTGATGCTCACTCTGGCCGTGACCTCGCTGCTGGAGGCTGCCGCAAACGATGCGACCTCCATCACCGGCGGCAATGACGGCCTGCAAGGCGTCGCCATCAATCCGATCCTGGGTCGCTTCGATTTCGACCTGTACGGCCGCACCGCCTATCTATACTGTCTGTCCATCCTGTTCCTGGCCTGGTTGTTCGTCCGCGGCCTGGTACATTCACCGTTCGGCCAGACATTGGTTGGCATTCGAGAGAATGTGGTCCGCATGCATTCGATCGGCGTGCCGGTACGCCGCCGCTTGCTGACCAGCTACACGATCTCCGCCGCGCTCGCCGGTATCGCCGGCGCCTTGCTCACGCAGACGACGCAGTTCGTCGGCCTGACCGTGCTCAGCTTTGAACGCTCCGGCGAAATTCTCATCATGCTGGTGCTGGGTGGCACCGGCCGACTCTATGGCGCGTTCGTCGGCGCCACGGTGTACATGATCGCACAGGACCAACTCGCGGAAGCGGATCCGGTGTTCTGGGATTTCTGGATTGGCCTGCTCCTGGTCCTGATCGTATTGTTCGCCCGCGGCGGTATCCTCGGCCTGGGTGACCGTCTGGTGCTTCGGTTCCGCCGGCGATGACCGCGGCCCTGCAGACGGTCGGACTTGCCAAGCGATTTGGCGCGCTGGTGGTCGCCAACAACATCGACTTCCGGCTCGAGCCCGGCGCGCGCCACGCACTGATCGGCCCGAATGGTGCCGGCAAGACCACGTTCGTCAACCTGATCACCGGCCGCCTCATGCCGTCGGCGGGACGCATCCTACTGAACGGCTCGGACGTCACTGTGTTGCCACAAGCGGAGCGGGTCAAACGCGGCCTCGGACGCACGTTTCAGATCAACAGCTTGTTCAAAGGCCTGTCGGTGTTGGAGAACGTGTCTCTGGCGGTGACCGAGCATGCCGGGCTCGGTGGTCGGATGTTTCGCCGCATGGGTGCGCGACGCGACATGTTGGAGCGGGCGTTCGGGTTGCTGGAACGCCTCGGCATTGCCGATGTCGCCGGGCTGCAGGTCAAACATCTCCCTTATGGCAAGCAGCGCCTGGTCGAAATCGCGATCGCGCTGGGACTGCGGCCGAGCGTATTGTTGCTGGACGAGCCGGCGGCGGGGGTTCCGTCGTCCGAAAGCCGCATCATCCTCGAGGTGATTGCGCAATTGCCGGCATCAGTTGCGGTGTTGATCATAGAGCATGACATGGATCTGGTATTTCGTTTCGCCGAGCGCATCACCGTGCTGGTGCAGGGTGCCGTATTGGTGGCAGGCACCGCGGCAGAGATCGCCGCCGATGCGCGCGTCCGGGAGGTCTATCTGGGCGAGCGGGAACATGGCTGAAGCGGTTTGCCGGACGTATCACGGGACTGGTTCCGCAGGCAGGGGTCGGAGCCGGTGCCATGCCTGACTCCCTTGTGCTGCGCAACGTTTCCGCGGGCTACGGAGAAACCGTCGTGCTCGATGGCATTTCGCTGCGGCTGCCGGAGCTCGGGACGGTGTCGATCCTGGGTCGCAACGGAGTTGGCAAGACCACGCTGCTGGCATCGGTGCTGGGCCACACCACGCTGCATGCGGGAGACATCATGTTTGCCGGCCAAACGCTCAACGGCCTGCGTTCATTCCGCCGGGCCCGGCTTGGCATAGGCTACGTGCCGCAGGAACGCGAGATTTTTCCCTCCCTGGATGTTGAGGAAAATCTGACAGTGGCAGCACGCGGGCCGCGCACGGGCGGTTGGAACGTCGATCGAGTCTATGCGCTGTTCCCTCGCCTGGCGGAACGCCGGCGCAGCATGGGCAACCAGCTTTCCGGCGGCGAGCAACAGATGCTGGCCGTAGGACGAGCGCTGATGCTTAACCCATCTCTGCTGTTGCTGGATGAGCCTCTGGAGGGATTGGCCCCAGTCATGGTGGACCGGCTATTGGAGGCTTTGAACCGGCTGCGTTCCGAGGCGGGTTTGGCCATGGTGCTGGTGGAGCAGCATGTGCGGCTGGCACTGGAATTTTCGGCGCGGGCCGTGATCCTGGACCGCGGCAAGGTTGTCTATGACGACGCGTCGGGCCCACTGCTGGATGATCCGCAACGCGTGGTCGCGCTGATCGGCGTGGGACGGTGACATGCGAGAAGCCAATCGCACGCCGCTCTCAGTCAGAGCATTTTCAGCAGTGCCTCCACGTCCGCCGGCGTTCCCGCCGAAGCTGTCGCAGCGTCCGGCGCAATGCGGCGGACCAGGCCGGACAGCACCTTGCCGCTGCCGAGTTCGATGAAACTGTCGACGCCCAGCGCGGTCATTGCCTGCACGCACTCCCGCCAGCGCACCGTCGCAGTGACCTGCTGCACAAGCAGCTCACGGATGCGCACGGGATCGGTCTCCTTCGCCGCCGAAACATTCGCGATCAGCGGCACCACCGGCGCGCCGGGCGGCGTCTTTTCCAACGCCTCGCCCATGGCATCGGCCGCCGGCGCCATCAGCGCAGAATGGAACGGTGCCGATACGGGCAGCAACATGGCACGGCGAATGCCCATCCCCGGGGCGAGCGCCACGGCGCGCTCTACCGCCTCACGGTGGCCCGACACCACCACCTGGCCCGCGCCGTTGTCGTTGGCCGGTTGAATGACCTGAGTTTCCGGTGGCTCGCTTTGCGGCACCGGCGCCGCCGCCTGGCAAAGCTCGCGCGCTTGCTCCAACTCGGCGCCGAGCAAAGCGGCCATCGCGCCTTCGCCGGCGGGCACCGCCTTCTGCATCACCTGGCCGCGCAGCTTCAACAGCCGTGCGGCATCGCCCAGACTGAATCCGCCCGCCGCGGCCAGCGCGGTGTATTCGCCCAGCGAATGCCCAGCGACGACGGCCGATTTCTGCTTCAGCACGATCCCGCCTTCCTTCTCCAGCACGCGCAGCACCGCCAGAGAATGCGCCATCAGCGCGGGCTGGGTGTTCTCGGTCAGGATCAGCTCCTCCGCCGGCCCCTCGAACATCAGGCGCGAGAGGTTTTGGCGCAGGGTTTCGTCCACTTCCTGGAACACTTCGCGCGCGACAGTGAAGGCGGCGGCGAGGTCGCGGCCCATGCCGACCCCCTGGCTGCCCTGGCCGGGGAAGATGAAGGCGTGGACTGGCATATGATATAGCTCCCCTGGACGCTGACCCGGGGGCGTAACCTTGCTGTCGCACAGCTGTCAATCTTGCTCAACGGCAAGCCGCACGGCAACCCTGTTTCGCAAGACGACTTAGTGTATCATTGCCGCTCCAATCCGCCGGGAAGGGGCAATCGTGGAGGTGAGTGGTTTGGCCAAACACGTGTCGCGGCGCGCCATATTGGCGACGGCCGGTGGATTATGCCTCGCTCCCGCCGTGCGGGCCGAAACCGCGTGGACCCGCCAGGCCTACGAAACCGCCATGCGCGCATCCGGCCGTCCGGTCAGCCTGACCGACGCGCAGTTCGACGCGATCCAGAAGCGCAAACCCGCGGCCATGCTATTAATCGAGACCTATCTCAAGCAACACCTCGGCAGCGCCGATCCCGCGGTACTGGCCGCATTCGAGGCGGTGCCGCGTGAATATTTCCACTACATCTATTCCGAGCATCGCGCCACGCCCGGCGATGCCTATGAGAAGGATCCGAAGCCCTGGGGCATCGGCTGGGGCTCGGCGCTGTCGGATTATCTCGGCCAGGCCTATATGACCCAGGTGTGCCAGCCAAAGTCCGGTCAGACCACCCTGGAAGTCGGCACCGGCAGCGGATTCCAGAGCGCCCTGCTGTCTCGCATCGTGGCGCAGGCCTACACGATCGAAATCATTGAACCGCTCGGCAAGGCAGTCAGCCACATCTTCACGCCGCTCGGCTACGACAATGTGCACACCAAGGTTGGCGACGGCTATTACGGCTGGCCGGAGGTGTCAGGCGGGTTTGACGTCATCATCGTCACCTGTGCCGCCGAATACGCGCCACCCGATTTGTTCAAGCAGATGAAGCCGGGTGGGCGGATGGTGATTCCGATCGGCCAGCCGTTCAAGCGCGGCCAGGTGCTGTACGTCTACACCAAGGACGCCGAAGGCAAGATCCACTCGCGCCGCGACATGGGTGTGTTCTTCATCCCAATGACGGGCGCGATCCAAAGAACGCCGCGGCCGGGCATAACTCCCGCGGCGGCTGTCATGCAGCAGCAGAAGCAGTAGACAAGGTCTTTGCGCTATGACGCGGGAATGCGAGTCGCTGCGTGGCGGTCTGCACGACCTGTCGCGGCGTTGATGCTGTGTCAGCCCGGCGTTGAAGCCGCGGCAGCCCTGGGGTGAAAGGCTGCGTCAACTCACATGGGTCCGGCGATAATGCCGCTGTGCCTTGGCGCGGTTGCCACAGGCGGCCATGTCGCACCAACGCCGGCTGCCGGTCTTGCTGCGATCGACGAATAACCACAGGCATTCGTCATTGGCGCAGCGGCGAACGCGTAGCCGATCGGCGCCGGCGAGCAAATCCGCCGCGGACCAGAGCACCGGGGCGAGCAAGGCTGCGGCGGAATGGGCCTCATGCTCCACGGCCCAGGCAAATCCCGCGGCATCCCGCACCAGTCCGCGACGCGGCGACGCGCCCGCGAGCGCCTGGTTCAGTGCGGCGAAATCCGTTTCGGCGACAATGTCACCCGACGCCAAGGCCATGCCACAGCGGAACACGGCCTCGCGCAGAGCGATCGCCTCGGCGAACAACCGGACTGCGCGCTTCGGGTGGCGCTCCGCCCATGCCGCCGTCACGGTTGCGGCGAGCGCTTCTGCCTGCGCCTGTCGTGCCAGCCACGACAGCAGGTCCGGCAGCGTGGCCAGCGATTCGCTCGGCGTGGCGCTGCCGCGCCACGACAGCGTGTTGGCGAAGTCGAGGCAAAGGTCCTCGGCCGGGGCTCCGATCACGGCCGTCCGATGCTGGTTCGTCGACATGCGCGAGATCCTAACCTCCCAGACGGTTGACAACCGCCGTGCCTGTCTGATTATAACCTCGCAGCAGGTTAGGCAAGCATGCGAGGAGCAAGCAATGACGGCCACCACACTGCTGGCGGGCGGGGCGGTCTCGGCTGTCGACTACCGGTGCAGCCGGGGGCCGCATGACGCCCCCTATCCCGAATGCCACGACAGTTTCCTTGTCGCCTACGTACGTCGCGGCAGCTTCGGGTATCGCGCTATGGGCCATGCCCACGAGCTGGTCACGGGGGCGGTATTGCTCGGCCGACCGGGCGACGAATATGTCTGCACGCACGACCACGTCTGCGGCGACGAGTGCCTGGTGTTCTCCTTCTCCCCCGAGATTGCCGACACGCTCGGCGCCGCCCCGTTCTGGCAGGCGGGCGCCCTGCCTCCCGCGCCCGCCGCGATGGTGTTCGGCGAGCTGGCGCAGGCGGCAGCGGCCGGCACTATCGGAATTGCGCTCGACGAAGCGGGACTGCTGCTCGCCGCACGTTGCGCCTCGGTCACGACCGCGCAGCCGCCTCGGCAATGCAGTGTCAGCCGGCGCGATCGCCATCGCATGGTGGAGGCAGCGCTCTGGCTCGATTCGCAGTCGCAAGAGCAAATCGGGCTGGAGACAGCGGCGCATGCGGCGGGGCTCAGCCCATTCCACTTCCTGCGCCTATTCTCGGCAGTGCTGCGCGTGACGCCGCACCAATATCTGCTGCGCACCCGCCTGCGCCGCGCAGCACGATTGCTTGCCGAAAGCAGCCGCGCCATCACCGATATCGCGTTCGACGTGGGCTTCGCGGACCTGTCGAATTTCGTGCGCACGTTTCATCGCGCCGCCGGCGTGTCGCCACGACGATTTCGCCAGGCCGCACGGGGCAATCGCAAGTTCTTCCAAGAACCGCGCGCCGCACTCTGCCAAGGATGACCACCGTGACAAGGAGGTCATCATGTTCGATCACATTGGGCTGCACGTAACCGACATCGACGCCAGCGTCCGCTTCTACACTGCGTTGCTGGCACCGCTTGGCCACGTCGCGGGTTCCGTCGATGCCACGAGCGCCGGGTTCGGGCCGCCGGATGCGCCAGCGTTGTGGCTCTATGCCGACGGCAAGCCGCGCGGCCCTGGCGTGCACGTGGCATTCCACGCCGCCGACCGGAAGTCGGTGGACCGCTGCCACGCCGCAGGCATTGCGGCCGGTGGACGGGACAACGGCTCGCCCGGCCTGCGCTCCGACTACAGTCCCACATACTACGCCGCGTTCCTGCTCGATCCCGACGGCAACAATGTCGAAGCCGTGTGCCTGAGCTGACAGAAGCGCAGCAATGAGCTGAGGGAGGGGCAGCGACTTGAACGCGTTCCTTCAGGCACCGCATGCCGACGCTCCGGCCGTCGACCGCGCGGGCTGAACGGCGCTGTACGACTGGCCGATCGGCATTTCGGAACTCGACGTGACCGGGTTTCTCGACGACGGCACGCAACGCTCACGATCCGGCGACTGGCATTTCGGCTGGGTGCTGGAGGGGCGGGCGATCCAGGATGTCTGGATCGTCCCGCCGCGCGGCCGGCGCGGGCACGATGCAACCGGAGTGCCGGAATATTATGGCACCACGCTACCCATCTACAATCCACGCAGCGACGACCGGCGCGTTTTGTATATCGATCCTGCCATCCGGGCGGTGCCGAAAATGACCGGGCGCCGGCAGTGCGATGCCATCGTACAGCTCGGGCACGACGCAGCGGGGCAGTCGGTGCGCTGGGGTTTCGACGAGATCGAGGCGACCGCCTTCCGCTGGCGCGGCGAATGGTCGGCGGACGGCGGCACGACGCGGCAAATTGCGCGTCGAATTCCGCACGCGGCGCCCGACGGACGGATGAGGCGGCAGCAGCCGTCGTTTCGCGGCGCGGTTGAGCGTGCTTGAGCCGCGCGAGCTCGGCATGGCTCGCGGGACCCTTTATCGGATCGCCGGCGCCGCCGTCTTTGGCGTCGACGCGACCGACCGCGGCACCTCGATCAGGATGGCGCGCTTGTCGCCGCCGGCGAGCCATGGTTGCCTTCAACGGTTCGTAAACAGGAGGCGCCGATGCTGCAGACCTATGAGGGCGGCTGCCATTGCGGGCGCGTGCGGTTCCGCGCGCACGCCGATCTGGCAACCATCTCCGAGTGCAATTGCTCGATCTGTACCAAGA
The DNA here is from genome assembly GCA_035508435.1 of Acetobacteraceae bacterium. Taxonomy (GTDB): domain Bacteria; phylum Pseudomonadota; class Alphaproteobacteria; order Acetobacterales; family Acetobacteraceae; genus JASHVB01. Next base: position 16,187 of record DATJNA010000164.1, read on the forward strand.
AGGGCATCATCCACCTGGTCGTGCCGCTCGACCGCTTCACCGTGCTGCAAGGCGAGGACGCGCTGACCACCTACCAGTTCGGCACGCATGTCGCGAAACACACGTTCTGCGGTCATTGTGGCATCCATGCGTTCTATGTGCCCCGCTCCGACCCCGACAAGGTGAGCGTCAACGCCCGCTGCATCGACGGCATCGAGCCTGCCGCGCTGCATGCGTCACGGTTCTTCGATGGCCAGCACTGGGAGGAGGCGATGGCCGCGAGGCGGACGGCGGAAGCGGGATCGTGATCACCGGCCCGGGATCGTGATCACCGGCCGCGGCAAACAAGCCAGACGTCTTCACTTGCAGCCGACGAAACTGACGTATTCACTCGCGGAGGGGCCAAATCATGCCGACCGTCGCGGATCAGTTCGCCGGGACCCTTGCGGCAGCGGGCGTCAAGCGGATTTACGGCATCGTCGACGACAGCCTGAACGGTCTCACGGACGCAATCCGGCGGCAGGGCAAGATCAAATGGCTCCATGTGTGGCATGAGGAAGTCGCAGCCTTCGCCGCCGGCGCCGAGGCGCATCTGACGGGCAGCCTGGCGCTCTGCGCCGGAAGCTGCGGCCCCGGCAACCCGCATCGCACAGATCGATGAGCAAGGCGAAAATATCGGGCGCCGCACCAATGTGGATCTTGGCGTCGTCGGCGACGTGCGGCGCATGAGGGTCCGGTGGAGATCGATGCCGTGGTCAACCGGTCGGAAATTGCCATGCCGCCATCCGTCACCACCGAGGTGGCCAAGGGCTTCACACTTTACCTGATGAAGGCGATCCTGAACGGACGTGCCGACGAGGTCATCGATCTCGCGCGCAGCAACCTGTGGCGCTGACCAGGCGAGGGCCGCCATGGACATCAAGCGCATAAACGCCGTCACCTTCGTCATTCGCTGCGCCGGCGGCGCGACGGGCGCGTACGAAACGGCGTCGTTGCTGGGGTTGCCCGAACCGCTGTGGGCGGCGATGTCGGCGTTGATCGTCTCACAGGAACGCCTGGCGGAGACCCGATCGTCGTTCATCGGCCGCATCCTGGGCACGATGCTGGGCATCGCCGTCACCGTCGCCGTGAATGAGGCGACATCCGGAACAGGGACCCCCATCGTGGCGCAGATGGCGGTTGCCGTGGCGATCTGCGCTTGTGTCGTGCACTGGATCCCGTCGCTCCGCGTCGCGATGTGGACCTGCCCGATCATCCTGCTGACAGCACAACCGGAGGCGCCAATCGTCGTCGTTGCCCTGCGCCGCGGCAGCGAGGTCATCCTTGGTGCTTTTGTCGGCTGGGCCTTCCATTGGATCGCCGAGGCGATTCGCGGTGCGCTCGAGAATGCCGAAGCCGCGTCCCGCCAGCGTCAGCTATCACAGCAGACGCGTTCTTGATCCATCGACGTGCAAAAGGAAGCACGTCTTCAAAGGGAAACGCGTCATCAAAGGCAAGCCGTCGTCAAAGTGAAGCGCGTCATCTTGCCAAGTGGCGTCGCTGGCACTCTGCGCCATGTTGACCGGCCGGGCGGAGCAATGCGAGCGTGTTACCGCCCGCCACAGGCGCGATTGATCGCCTGCAAGTGCTTGCGCGCCGCCAGAGCGGTATCCATTTCGATCGCGCGATAGCGTTCGATGACTGCCTTGCCCGCCGCGGTGAGCACGGCGCCGCCGCCGCCACTGCCGCCGGCCGCGGTTTCCACCACGGGCGTGCCGAGGCTCTGGTTCAGGTCCTCCACCAGTTCCCAGGTGCGCCGATAGGACATGCGCAAAGCCCGGCCGGCCGCGGAGATCGATCCCGACCGGCCAATTTCCTCGAGAACAGCGACCTTCCCCGGACCTATGCGCGCGCCGGAGGCCAGATCGAGCCGGATGCTCAGCCGATCCCCGGTCTTGGCCGTACCCCCCGTTGTAGTCTTTCGCTTCGCCATGGCGCGATAACCAAAACACGCCCCGCCGACGCGATCAATCGCGGACTGTCCCGGCTGGCCTCGCGATGTCACTGTGAGGAACCGCGAACGTAGCGTGGCGACACGAAGGCCCGCTGTCCTGCTCAACCTGGCGGTGACGCCTCGGTACGGATCCGAGGGTTGACCGGGGTGGATAACCGCTGGTGGCTGCCAGATGCGCACGCAGCGCGGCTGCGCAGGCCCGCGCCCATGCCAAAGGCGCCTCGCGCGCAACCGAACGTCGCCGCCGCGGACCGGAATCGCCGTGCTCGAATCCTTTCGCCCGCGACGGTCGCGGAAGCACAGTTTTCATCAATTTTCCCTCTTGCAAAATTCTTAATGATCGTCCACCTTCCTCAGAACAAATGTAACGTAATGTCACTTGGCGCGGTTCCGCCGGGTGGCCGTCGTCTGGTACACTCGCGAATCGCAGGGGGGACTGCCATGCCAGTGACCACCAGCTATCCGGGAATCTATATTCAGGAATTGCCCAGTTCGGCGCATAGCATTGCCGCGGCGCCGACCAATATAGCGGTGTTCGTAGGCTACACCCACCCACTGAAGACCAGCCGGTCGATTGCCGGGATACCCCAGCAAATCTTCGGCTTTACCGATTACCAGCGCGCCTTCGGTGGCTTCCTGCGCAGCACCTTGTACAGCAGTAACTCCGGCTACTTCGGCGATATGGCCGTCGCGGTCAACCAGTTCTTCCTGAACGGGGGCACCGAGGCCTACGTGGTTGGCCTGTTGCCGTCAGATGCCCCTTTCACGGCGCCGACGTTGACCTATGGCACCGTCGTGTTCACCGCCACCGAGGTCACCGATGCTACGTTCCAACTCTCGATCTCGGTAACACCGAATCCGTCCACCGTGGCGTCGCCGCCGGCGTCCTCGATCACTGCCGACGTAGTGATAACCTACGGGCCCAGCCTGCAGGCAAATGCCGGCGGCGCGCTGCTGCCCGGCACGGTGACGGAAACCTATCGGCGGGTGAGCCTCACGCCGAACGCGGCGGACGGCACGCCCGATCCCAACTTCATCGAGCGCCGCATCGGCACGACAACCAATCCGGTTTCCGCCCTGGTAACGGTCACCGCCGGTGCCGCTCCCGCGTGGCCGGCCACCTTCCCGGCGCAGCCGGAATATTTTGCCTCGCTGTTCTCGAGTGCGATCACCAACATCTTCACTGCCAGCGACTATGATTCGGTCATGGCGCAGGACACGGCACTGGACAAGCTCGACGTGTTCAACCTGATGGTGCTGCCGGGCGTGACCAATACCGCGGTGCTGAGCACCGCCCTCAGCTTCTGCGAGAACAAGCTGGCGTTCCTGGTCATGGATCCGCCGCAGACCGCCACCGCCGATGCCAACTGGAACCCGGCAAATCCGATCGCGAACCTGATCACGCTGGTTCCGAAAAGTGCCAATGGCGCGCTGTATTTCCCCTATCTGCAGTCGCCCGACCCGCTGACCGGATCAGCAACTAACCCGGTCACCGGCGCGGTGAATGAGATTCCGCCCGCCGCTACGGTAGCCGGCATCTATGCCGCGACCGACGTCGCGCGTGGCGTCTGGAAGGCGCCCGCCGGCTTCCAGGCGACCACCAACAACACCACCGGCGTGGTCGCCCGCGGCGTGATGACCGACCAACGGCAGGGCGTGCTGAACCCGCTCGGCATCAACTGCCTGCGCGACTTCGCCAATATCGGCACGGCGGTGTTCGGCGCCCGCACGCTGGTAACCTTGACCAACCAGCAATGGCGCTACGTGCCGGTCCGCCGCATGGCGCTGTTCCTGGAACAAAGCCTGCGCGCCAGTCTGAAATGGGTGATCTTCGAGCCGAACGCCGATCCGCTGTGGTCGGCGATCCGCATCAGCATCAACGCCTTCATGCTCGGCTTGTTCAACCAGGGTGCCTTCCAGGGCACCACGCCAAGCCAGGCGTTCATGGTGCAGTGCGACAGCCAGACCACGACGCAGGCCGACATCGAAAACGGCATCGTCAACATCATCGTCGGCTTCGCACCGCTGCTACCAGCGGAGTTCGTCGTCATTTCGATCGCCCAGCTCGCCGGCCAGTCGACGAGCTGAAACGCGCCGGCCCGCCTCGGCCGCCCCCGTCCCGCGAGAACCCGTCATGAGCAAGCCGTTCAGCGTCAACCTCAATCGTCTCGACCCGTACAAGTCGTACCGTTTCCTGGTCTATTTCGGCACCAGCACCGCCGCGGTCGCCGGCGTCAGCAAGGTCACCGCGCTCAAACGCACCTCCGACGTGATCGAGTACAAGGCCGGCGGCGACCTGATCGTGCGCAAGGGGTTGGGGCGTACAAAGTACGAGCCGATCACGCTCGAACGTGGCGTGACACAGGATACCGACTTCATGGACTGGGCCAACGCGGCGCAAGTGTTGGATAACGGCAGCCCCAGCGCCTCATTGGCGAACCTGCGCCGCGAGATGCGCATCACGCTGCTGAACGAAGCCGGCCAGCCGGTCCATCAGTACCTCGTGCATCGCTGCTGGGTGTCGGAGTTCCAGGCACTCGGCGATCTCGATGCCGGCGCCTCGGCTGTGGCCATCGAGCATATCAAGATCGAGAACGAGGGCTGGGAGTTCGATCCCTCCGTGACCGAGCAAACGGAAATCTGACATGGCGGCCGCGGCGGCCTTCATGTGGGATTTGCCGGTAAGCCGCAGACGCGTGACGTTGCGCCAGCCGACCGGGCTCGACGAGATGCTGTTGCTGGAGTTGCATGGCAGCGAGCCGGCACAGGCGATCGCGTTCGCCAACCGCCTCGCCTGCGACGACATGGATGCAGCGACGCTGCCGGTGTCCGACCTCGACACGCTGCTGCTGCGCTTGCGCCAGGCATTGGTCGGCGATCGGATGCTGGCCGAGACCTCCTGTCATGCACCGGGCTGTGGCGCCCGGGTGGACGTGGCCTTCGGCATCGAGAACTTCCTGGCCCATCATCGTCCACAGCGCCCACGGCTGCGTGCCTGGCAGGTGACCCCATGCGCGGAGCAAGCCGGCTGGTTCACCCTGCGCGCCGCGGGTGACGCGGCCGCCGCGGTGCGGTTCCGACTGCCGACCGCCGGCGATGAACGGGACGTCGCGGGCCAGGCGGATGCGGCCGCAGCTCTGATGCAGCGCTGTCTAGGCTCGCTGCCCGCGCCGCCTGCCGCCCGCCACGCGGTGCAGGCCGCGATGGCGGCAATGGCCCCCCTGCTCGCCGGCCCGTTGGCCGGCACCTGCCCCCACTGTGACGCGGAAGTGCCGGTTGGCTTCGACCCGCGCCGCTATGTGCTGGCCGAACTGCGCGCTCGCGCCGCGTTCATTGCCGAAGAGGTCGATACGCTGGCGGTCCGCTATCATTGGACCGAGCGTGCCATCCTCAGCCTGCCGGGTCCGCGCCGCATCGCCTATGCCGAGATGGCTCGGAGCGCGGCATGAGGAGCAATCGATCCTACCTCGGCCGCGTTGTTGCCCGAGCCGCGATGCCGGCCATCGCGCCGGTGCCAATGCTGTTCCGTACCGAAGCGCCACCGCCAGGCTTCGCGTCGCTGTCGCCCGCCACGCCCACCGAACGTTTCCCGGCGCCGCCACCACAGCGCGCGACGACCCAGCCGCTCGCAGTCACGCACGGGCCGGGCACGCCGTTACCAAACCCGCGTGAGACGACCGCGCCCCCGTCGTCCGCGGTCGCGTTATCGGCGCTACCCGCCGGTTCGCAGCCGCAACGTGCGCGGTCGACGTCGGCCGGGCCGTTGTCCGCTGGGATAACGGAGCTGAGCGGTTCCAGCAATGCACCCCCTGCCATCGCCGAGCCCGCGCGTCATGCGGCGGAGCCAGGTAAGCCGATCGATGCAATTCCGGCGGTGCGGGGTGCAGACCAGCCCGATCGGCGGGCCACAACGGAGTCGGGTCGGACAACCGCCGTGAGGCAGGATCAATTCGCCGCCATGATCCCAGACCGGTCGACCCAGGAACTGTCGCGACCGCCCGTGCAGGTCCGGCCTGTGGCATCCTCCACCGCGTCGACGGAAGCCGATATCGCGTCGACACAGATATCGCGAGCGGCATCGCAGCCGATGCGATTCCGGCGCATCCCAGTCGCCCCAACCACGGCGGAGCTTGGCGTCGCCGCACCGGCACGAACGGACGTGCCGTCATTGGCAAGCATCGATGCGACGCCATCCGCGATCGCGCCGGCCGTGGCGCACAAGACCGATGCGTCACAAGGACCTCCAACACAGCCGCGTATGCTCGCGGCCCAACCCGGGCCCAGCCCCAGGCCGACACTGCCGCCTGCTGTTGCGGCGATCGAGCCGATGACCGGGCGGCGGCCGCTGCGGCTCGACCCGACGGCCTCTGGAGCGCCCTCCGCCGGCGTGACCATCGGCCGGCTGGATGTGCGAATCACCCCGCCAACGCCGGCCCTGCCACCGGTCCGCCGCGCCGCGCCCCCAGCCGCGAGTGGCCGGCTTGCCCGCGGGTTCCCGACCTTCGGCTTTGCACAAAGCTGACTGCCATGGCGGCGCTGGCAATCGACACCATGCAACTCGATGTGCCCGGGCTATCCGAGCCTCAGGCGCGCGACCTCGCCCACCTCGTCGCCACGGGGCTTGCGGGCGCAACCGGGCTGCCGGATGCGGCCAATATCCCGGCGATCCGCCTGGACCTGCCGCATGGCGCCCAGACCGCGGGCGCGCCGGATGTCCCTGGCCTTGCCCGGCAGATCGTCGCCGCGACGCTGCGCGCGATCGACCATGCCGCCACTGGCACGCCCTAGCCATGTCCAACTCGATGCGCGGCGCCCTGGTGGCCTTCACGCCAAGCTTCATCGGCCTGATGCCGAACGTGATCGTGTTCCAGTTCAATCCAGAAACGATCACGCACACCTGGACCGCCGCCCAGGCGGCCGATTCGACCGACAAGGACGCCAAGCCGAATCCACTGGCCGTGAAGGGCGTACCGGGCGAGTCGTTCGCCTTCACGCTGGCGATGGATTCCAACGACTCGATCGCCGACGGCAGCTCCAATCCGATTGCCGCCGGGCTGGCCAAGCTCAGCGGCGTCTATACGCGGCTGGCGGCGCTGGAGATGCTGCAATACCCGACCGGCTCTTCCGGCGGCGGGCTGATCGGCGGCGTCTCGGCGTCGATCAGCAGTTCCGGCCTTGGCCTGTCCACCGCCAGTAGTGCCAGCCAGACAGTGCCGCAGTCGCAGGTGCCAACCGTATTGTTCATCTGGGGACCGCAGCGCATCGTGCCGGTGCGTGTCACCGCGCTCACCATCACCGAACGCATCTATGACAGCATGCTCAACCCTAGCCATGCCGAGGCACAGATCACTCTGCGCGTGCTGACGCCGGACGAGATCGTGTCGGTCGACGGCCCGATGCAGCAGCTCGCCAACATCGCCTACGTCTACACCCAGGGTCTGCGCCAGGTGCAGGCGGCAGCCAATCTTGGCGACGCCGCCGCGCAGATCATCGGCATGCTGCCGACACCGTTCTGAAGGAGCGAACATGTTCGCACAGAACAGTCGTTACGCAAAACAAATGACGGATGTTCGCACACTGGCGGATGGACGGGTCGTCATACTGGTACGCCTGCCTCTGCCGGGCCAGGCGGTGGTCAAGGGCTGGTACCGCAAGCAGACCGGCCAGCGCCTCGATCTGATCGCCGCGAGCTTCCTCGCCGACCCGACGGCATCCTGGCGGCTGTGCGACGCCAACAACGCGGTGGTGCCGGATGCGCTGGCCAGCCAGGACCTGATCGGCATTCCGCTCAACGCGCCGGCGGGGGCGTGAATGCCGGTCTCCTACCAGTTGATGCTGAACGGCCAGGCGGCGGACAGCACGCTGTATACGCAACTCGTTTCGATCGAGGTGGAAGAGAGCATGGACCTGCCGGGCGCGCTGCAATTGCAGGTCCCGGTATCGGTCACCTCCGACGGCGATCTGGGCTACGTCGACGACCCGCGTTTCGCGCCGCTGGCCAACATCGCCGTGGTAGCCACGCCGCCGGCCCCGCAGAGTGCCATTCCTGTGCCGGGCGCCAGCCTGCTCGGCGGCGGCTCAACGCCCGCCGCGCAATGCATCTTCGACGGCTACGTATTGTCGCAGAAGCTGCATCTGGAACGCGGCACCACCGCCTCCACCCTCGCGGTCTGGGCACAGGACGCGACCTGGATGATGAACCTCACCGAACAAGCCCGCGAGTGGGTCGATGTCACCGACGATGCCGTGGCTGCGTCGATCTTCGGCAACTACGGCATTACCCCCGCCGACGACAACACGACCGAGGACAGTCCTTCGCATACCGAGGCCGGCCACAGCCTGATGCAGCGTGCCACCGACATCCAGTTCCTGCGCATGTTGGCGCAGCGCAACGGCAAGTTCTGCCGCGTCGCCTGCGCCGATACGCCGGGCGTCCGCACCGGCTATTTCGCCGCCCCCGACCTGAGTGTCAGTCCGGCGGCGACACTGACGCTGAACGACCCGCAGGCCTGGACGGTCAATGCGCTCGACGTCACCTGGGACGCCACCGCAGCGACCAGTGTCAAAGCGTCGCAGGCATTGTTCACCGACAGCAGCGCCGACGGGGTCTCCGCCAATCTCACCAGCAGCGGCCTGGCAAGTCTGGGCGATCGCGACCTGGCAACGTTCACCGGCAACCCGATGGCGGTGATGCTGACCGCCCCGGTGGACGATGCCGGCGAGCTGACGCTGCGCGCGCAGGGCGTGTTGCGCGAGAGCGGCTGGTTCGTGCGCTGCGAGGGCGAGGCCGACGTTGAACGCCTGGGCGCCGTGCTGCGCGCCGGCACCGTGGTCGCGGTCAGCGGCATCGGCTCGCTGCACTCGGGCAACTACCTGGTCTGGAGCGTGCGCCACAAGATCACGCCGGACGTCCACACGATGCGCTTCGTGCTGGTGCGCAACGCGGTCGGCGCCGCTGCCTCCGGCACTTCGAGCGGCGCGCTCGGTGCGCTCGCGGGCGCGCTGTAGGGGATGGCGATGAACGATCCCGCCGTCACCGACCTGCTGAACCGGCTGCGCAACCGCTTCTTCGGCAAGTATCGCGGCACCGTCACCGATGTCGACGCCTCGACGCTGCGCATCAAGGCCGAAGTACCGGCGGTGCTGGGCAGCGTGCCGACGGGTTGGTGCATGGCCTGCGTGCCCTATGCCGGCCCTAACGTCGGCATCGCCTTCCTGCCGGAAGTCGGCGCCGGCGTCTGGATCGAATTTGAGGGCGGCGATGTGTCCTATCCGATCTGGAGCGGCTGCTATTGGCGTGACGGCGAGCCGCCAGCGGATGCAACGCCGACGGTGAAGGCAATCGTGACCGCCGGCGGCAGCAAGCTGCTGATCGACGACCATGCCAAGACCATCACCATCAGCGACAGCAACAACAATTCGGTGACCCTCGACAACAGCGGCGTCACCCTGACGCGCGGCAGCAGCACCGTCGCGATCGGCGACTCCGAAGTGAACGTCAACAACGGCGCGCTGGAGGTAATGTGACATGCCGGCATTGCTGAATACCTCCAGCACGCTGATGTGCCCGCATGGCGGCACGGTGCAGATCATTTCCAGCAACACCCAAACCCAGGTCGGCGGCGCCTACGCAGCGCTGGCGTCAGACACGTTCGTGATCGCCGGCTGCCCGTTCATGATGGGCACAGTGCCGAGCCCCTGTGTGCAGGTGAACTGGGTGCAGCCGGCGGCGCGCAGCAAGGTCGGCGGCAATTTCACGCTGACCGAAGCAAGTGTCGGGCTCTGCGTCGCAGCCACCCAGGCACCGCAAGGACCGGTGACGATCGTCGTCGCGCAACCGCAGGTCAACGGGCAGTAACGCCGATGGTCGCACGCACCGACTACGCTTTTCCGTTCCGCATCGACCCCGCCTCCGGCCAGGCCGGGCAGGCAACCTATGCCGCGCATGTCGAGCAAATGATCTGGCAGGTGCTGATGACCGCGCCTGGCGAGCGTGTCTGTCTGCCCGGCTTCGGCTGCGGCCTGCGCCGGGTACTGTTCTCGCCGAATTCCGATGCCCTGCAGGCCACCACGCAGCTCCTCATCATGCAGAATCTGAATCGCTGGCTCGGCAATCAGATCACGGTGCAGTCGGTGACGGTAACCAGCGGCGACGGCGGTGATTACTCCACGCTGAATGTGCAGATCGCCTACACTCTGTTGGAGACGCAGTCGCCCCAGCTCACGCAGATCCAGGTGACCTGAGATGGCCTCGATCAATCGCCGCAACCTGGTGATTGTGTCGCCGACGCTGAACGGCATCGACTTCGTCGAGATCGCCAACAGCGCGCAGACGATATTGGTCGTGCATTTCCTGAACGCCGTGCCGGTGGCCGGCACGCTGCCCGCGCCCCCCACCATCACCGGCGGCGACACGATCCCCAGCGTCGCCGTATTGCCGATCCAGCCACACGACTGGGGCATCGACGGTACGCATGTCACGCTGACATTGCATGTCAATGCGCCCGGCGATTTTTCCACCTACACGCTGACCCTCGCCACGCCGTCGCTGCCCTGCCCCGCGCTCGATACGTTCTTTGCCACCGTTCAGTTCTCGTTCAAGGCGCTGTGCCCATCGGACATCGATTGTGAAACGCCGCCGCCGGTGTGTCCGCCGTCTCCCGCCACGCTGCCGCCGATCGACTACCTGTCAAAGGACTTCCTGAGCTTCCGGCAGGCGCTGCTGGACTTCTCCTCGGTGCAGTACCCCGGTTGGCAGGAACGTTCCGAGGCCGATCTCGGCATCGTGCTGCTGGAAGCGATGGCCGCGGTCGCCGACGACCTGAGCTACACGCAGGACCGCGTGGCGGCGGAGGCAACGCTGACCACGGCGACACAGCGCCGCTCCGTCGTCCGCCACGCGCGGCTGGTCGATTACGAGCCGGCGCCGGCGCTGTCCGCCCAGACCGTCCTGCAATTCGATGTCCGGCCGGGGTCGGCGATGACCGTCATCCCCTTCGGCGTCCGCGCGGTGGCACAGGCGGCAGACGGCTCACCGATCGTGTTTGAAACCGGCCCAAGCCTGCTGGGCCGTCTTTCCAATCCGCCCACCCCGCCGCCGCCACCCGCCAGCGCGCTATGGAACGGAGTGCAGGCGAGAGAAGGCATCAAGCCCTACTGGTTCGACGACAGCACGCAGTGCCTGCCCGCCGGCGCCACCAGCATGTACGTGCTCGGGCGCGGCTACAATTTCCAACCCAACCAACTGCTGCTGATCGAGACGAATGTCGGGCCGGGGCAGCCACCGCAACGCCAGGTCGTGCAATTGCTCGACCGCGGCGCGCCCCAGGGGCCATGGGCGACCGAGCTGTGCGACCTGGTGGTGACGCGTGCCGCGCCGGATGCGCCGGGCTCCCCGCCGCCGTGGTTCGCCTGCGTCACGTCGCCGCCCAGCCAGCACCCGCCGACGGCGGTGACCCAGATCATGTGGGCGAGCACGGGCGCCCTGCTGGTGGCGCGCGACCAGGCGAACACGACGGTCTCGGGCAATCTGGTTGCCGCGAGCCAGGGTCTGACGGTCACCGATGAGGCCTTCACCGTTATGCCCGCGGCGGGCGCCCTCGCAACCCCGGCGATCGTTCGCATCGGTCCGCGCCACACCAATCCGGATGGCAGCGTCGGCGAGGCGGTGCCGCAGTACCTGCACACGCTGGCCGCCGGCACCTTGGCATGGCTGCCGGCGCCGCCGAACACGGCTCTGGACGAGAACTATCCGCAGCCGGAGATCGTGCTGCAGGACGCCGGCGGGCAGGTGTGGACGTGGTTCCGCCGATTGCTCGATGCCGGGCCGTTCGAGCAAGCCTACACCATCGATCCCGGCCTGTGGCGTCTTCTGCAGACCAGTTCGAGCGGCGCCGCGCAATTCGACTATGACGGCGACAATGGTGACACGCTGCGCTTCGGCGATGGCGATTTCGGGCTGATCCCGGCCGACGGCACCGCGTTCGGCGTCACCTACCGTGTCGGCGCCGGCGGCGCCGGCAACGTTGCCGCCGCGACGATCGTGCGGATCGACAGCGGGCAGACGCTGGCGGTGGGGCTGACCGCCGTGCGCAATCCGCTGGCCGCCACCGGCGGCGCCGACGCGGAGACGCTCCAGCACGTGCGGCGGATCGCGCCGCTCGCCTTCACCCAGCCGCTGCAGCGCGCGGTGATCCCGCAGGACTACGAGGCGATCGCCGCGACACAGCCCTGGGTGCGCCGCGCCGATACCAACTTCCGCTGGACCGGAAGCTGGCTCACCGTGTTCACAGCCCCCGATCCGGCGGGTAGCACCACCGTTGCTCCTGATCAGCGCGCCAGCCTCGCCACCTTGCTGAACCGCTGCCGCATGGCCGGCTACGAGAGCTACGTCCCGGACCCGACCTATGTCTCGGTCGATGTCTTGGTACAGCTCTGCGTCCTGCCCACGGTGTTCCGCGCTGATGTTGAGACGGCGGTGCTGGCGGCGTTGACGGCGTTCTTCGCGCCCGATGCGTTCACCTTTGGCCAGGCACTGGAACGCAGCGTGCTGGAGGCAGCGGTGCAAGCGGTGCCCGGCGTCGCCGGCATCCTGTGTCTCGAAAGCCGGGTGCGCGGCCGCTCGCCCATCTTCACCGAAATGCCGGACCAGATCGTGGTCGCCACCGACCAGATCATCCGCTGCAATAACGATCCGAGCGCGCCGGAGCGCGGCTCTATCACCGTGCAGGCGACGGGGGGCAAATGAGCGCCACGACGTCCCCGCCACCCGCTGCCTCGCCCTGCCCTTGCACTGGTGGCAGTTTTCCGATCGTCGTCTACAACGCGCCGGCGCAGCCGACGATCAGCTATCGCTGGGGCGACTACACCGGCTTCCGCGCCGCGCTGCTGCAGCCTGCCGCGGCGCCGCCGCTGCCCGCCGAGACCGAACTCAGCCAACCGGGCGGCGCACAGATATGGCGCCCCACCGCCGGCAGCGGCGACCTGGCGCTGCAGGTCGCCGAGTGGTGGGCTTATCTCGCCGACATCCTGACCCTCTACGCCGAGCGGGCGGCCAATCAGGCCTATATCCGAACCGCCGATCTGCCCGAGAGCCTGCCGCGGCTGGTGCCGCTGCTGGGCTACCGGCCATCCCCGGCGATCGGCGCCCACGTGACCCTCGCCGGGCTGGTCCGCGGCCCGCGCCCGGTGACGCTGCCGCAGGGGCTGCAAGTGCAGAGCAAGCCCGGGCCCGGCCAGCAGCCGCAGATCTTCGAGCTCAGCGCGACGACGGTGATCCAGCCAGTTCCGCCCGTGGCAACCGTGCCGCTGACCACGCCGATACCGGCACTGACCGCCGGCCAGACCACCGCGCAGGTATTGCTCTCGGGCCAACCGCGCAATCTGAAGGTTGGCGATGAGGTCCTGTTGCTTGGCAGCGGCTGGAACGGCACCGACGGTACCTACGCCATCGGCAGCGTCACCGTGATCGGCCCGGCGCCCGGCGGCACCAGCGTGGCTTTCAACATCACCGCTGCGGGCGGGGGCACCGGCAGTTCCGGGGCGGCCAACTGGCAACTACTGAAGGCGGCGTCGTCCGCCACGCTGTATCAGTACTTGTCCAGCCCGTTCTCGGCCTACGGCCAGTCGCAGACCTTCAAGGTCGAGGGCGGCGCCCGCGATGAGATGATTTCGTTGGGGAGCGGCAGCGGCCTCGGGACGCTCGGCTCCGGTGGTATCAACCTCGGTGGGCTGACCTTCGTTGCGACCGGCGTCCTCGCGAGCGATGTCCACCTCGCCTCGATCGTGCGCAGCATCGCGCCGGGCGATGTGATCCTGGTCGAGAATCCGACCGCCGGCAGCAGCACCACGCCGGTGCCCGGTTTCGTCACCTCGGTGACCGAGGTGATCTACAACGCGAATAACCCGAGCGATCCCACCACCTGGCCGCCCGCCGGCTCGCCGCCCAACACGACGCAGCCGGCGGTGCCGATCCCGCACACCGTGGTGAACTTCAATACGACCGCGACGATCGCCGGCGACGCGTCCACGCTGATCGTGCGCTATGGCTACGCGCCGGTCGGCACACTGATCGATCCGCCGCAGGCCGGTGCGCCGGTCACCGGCGCGGTGCCGGTCGGCACCGTGATGCTCCAGCCCGCCGGCCTCAGCGCAGCCGGCCTTAGTGCGGGCGCGTCCTTGCTCGTGGCGGATGCGAATGGCGACGGCGCCACGGCGACGCTTGGTACTTCCGGCGTGGTCACAGTCGATCCGGCCGCGCCGGCGCTGGTCCCGCCATTGCAGGTGTTCAGCAATTTGCTCGCCTTCACCCGCGGCAAGACCATCGCGCGGGAAGCGCTGGGCAGCGGCAATCCCGCCGTCGCCGGCCAGGACTTCACCTTGCAGAATGCCCCCGTCACCTACCTCGCCGACCAACCGGGCCGGTCGGGTCCAGGCTACAGCAGCACGATCACCCTCTGGGTCAATGGCGTGCAGTGGACCGAGGTGCCGAACTTTTACGGCCAGGGCCCCACCGCCCAGGTGTTCGTCACCCAGGAGGACACCTCCGGCAACACCCATGTGCTCGGCGGCGATGGCGTCAACGGCGCACGATTCCCCAGCGGGACCGGCAATATCGTTGCCAGCTACCGCACCGGCTCCGGCGTTGCTCTGCCGCCGCCTGCCTCGATCTCGGTGCTGCTGCAGCCGCAGCCAGGGCTGCAGGCGCTGGCGAACCCGGTGCCGCCCTATGGTGGCGCCGATGCCGCCTCAGCGTCCGACCTTCGCCAGCTCGCGCCACTCAGCGTGCTGACCTTCGGTCGCGCGGTGTCGGTCGACGACTACGCCGCGATCGCCGCCGCCACCCCTGGAGTCGCCCGCGTCAGTGCCGCCTATGCGTTCGACTCCGATCAGCAGCGGCCGGTGGTCACGCTATGGGTCGGCGACGATGCCGGCGCCGTCACTGCCGCCCAGACGGCGATCGCGCCGATCTCCGACCCGAACAGGCCAATCACGATCAAGCCGGCCAACCCGGTTCAGATCAGCATCTCGCTGACCTATGTGCGCGACCCGCGTTACCAGGACGCGACTGTTCTGGCGGCGCTGCACAAGGCGCTCGCCGACCCAGCAGCCGGATTGTTCGGCAGCAACGTCGTGCAGATCGGCCAGGCGTTCTACGACAGCCAGATCTACGCCGCATGCCTCGCCGTGCCGGGGGTACAGGCGGTGCACAGCCTGCAGGTCACGGTCGGGCCACCCCCCAAGGTGTATTACTTCTGGCAGCTCTCCTCGGCCTGGGTCGGCGGCCTGCGCCTCCCCCTCCAGCCCGTTGGTGCCTGCACCGGCCATCGCTACACGCCCGGCCCGGACGGATTCTTCGTGCTCCACGACACCCCGGCGACCCTGCAACTGAACGGGGTTGCGGGCACATGAGCGGCATCGAGGACGGCTACGAGCAAGCCTATGCCAACAAGTTCTGGGCACTGCTGCCCGAGGTGTACCGGGCGCAGGATACCGAGCAATACGGCGCCAACGGACCGCTGCGTGAACTGATCAACCGGATCGGCGCGCAGGCCGCCAATGTCCGGCGCAACATCGACCGGCTGTGGGAAGACCAGTCGATCGAGACCTGCGACGACTGGGTGATTCCTTACATCGGCGATCTGCTGGCAACCAATCTGGTGCCCGGCCTGGACGCTGCCGGCCAGCGGCTGGATGTCGCCAACACGATCTCCTACCGCCGGCGCAAGGGCACCGTGGCGGTGCTGGAGCAAATCGCCAGCAATATCACCGGCTGGGATGCCAAGGTGGTGGAATTCTTCCGTCGCCTCGGCCGCACCCGGCACGGCCTCGACCCCGCGATCGGCCAGCCGCTGCTGCCCGGCGATGCCATGGCGCAGTTGCAGCAGGCGGAGGGGCTGGTCGGCGCCGTCACCCGCACGGGCATTGGCGGCCTCGCCGACCTGCGCAACGTGTATGGCGCCAGCAACGCGGGCACCGCATTCGACGAATATTTCCACACCGCCGACCTTCGCGCCGGTTCCGGCACCACCGGGTGGTACAACATCCCGCAGCTCGGCGTGTTCCTGTGGCGGCTGCAAAGCTTCCTGGCCGGCCCGGTCACCCCCGTCCCGGTCCACGGCTGCCCAGATTGGTACACCTTCGACCCGACGGGGCGCGACGTGCCGCTGTTTGCCGCGCGCCGCAGCGCCGACACCCTGGGTGACGGCTGGGTCTCGCCGCAGCCGGTGCAGCTTGCGACCCCGATCAGCCAGGCATTGCTCGACGCCAATGCCGCCGCCTATGCGCCGGCCACGGCAAACGCGTTGCTGCAGCAGAGCCAGCCGCTGCAACTCTATCCCAATCCCGAGGTGATGACGGTGGAGCATGCCGCCACCGGCGTGGCGCTGCCAGCCGGATCGGTGCTGCTGCGCCCCCAGCGCGGCCGCTTCCGCGTCGATCCGTCGCCGCCGCCGGGGCCGGTAGTGGCGAAATACTGCTACGGTTTCGCCTCGCAGATCGGCGCCGGCCCGTACGACCGCCGGGTCGCTGGTGCGAGCATCCCGACGCCGGCGCCGGTGACTCAGGTGCAGGCCGCGACGCATGCGCTGAGCGTTGCCGGCGCCATCCCCGGCAAGGGCACGGTGGTCGTCGGCGGCAGCCTGACCTGCGACGGCGCCGCCACGGTGCAGGTGACTGGGGCACTGACCTTGCAGGCGGCGATCCAGGCCTGCCCGCTGATCCGCCTGACGCAAGGCAGCAACTGGGTGATCCACGGCAACCCGGGCTCGTCCCTGGTGCTGGATGGGTTATTCGTCAGCGGCGGCGACGTCGTGCTGACCGGCAGTTTCGACACGGTCACGCTGAACTGCTGCACCTTCGATCCCGGCACTGAGGCCGCCCCCGGCCAGCTCGCCTCGCCGCCCGGCGGATTCGCGCTGTCGGCCGATCTGCGGCCGCTGCGGCCGACCAGGCTGTGGATCGAGGCGACCATCACCACCCTCAACGCCACACGCTGCATTCTGGGCGCGATCCGCACCCGCGCCGCCACCACCACGATCATGTCGCCGCCGCTCGGCCAGGCCGCCGTCGGCACGGTCACCACAGTGTCGCTCAGTGAGACCGTTGTGCAGGGACTGGCCGATGGCGATGACGGCACGGCGTTGCGTTTCTCGGACGGCACGGTGCAACTGAGCCGTTGCACCGTGCTGGGCCCGACGGTGCTGCACCGCGCCGATGTAAGCGAGAGCATCCTGCGCGACATCGCCCAGGTGGACGACACCCAGGACGGCTGCGTGCGGTTCAGTGCCTGGGCCGGCGGCAGCACGCTGCCGCGCAAGTACGAGAGCGTCAGCATTCCGGCGGGCGCCGGCTTGTTCACGTCCACCGATTTCGGCCAGCCCGGCTATGCGCAACTGCTGGCGAGTGCCGATGCCGCGATCCTGCCAGGGCAGCCCGCGCAGACCACACCCGGCGCCCCGCCGCCGACCATCGTCGCCGGTGCCGCAGATGGTTCCGAAATGGGCTGCTTTGCCCGCGAAAAGGTGCCGCAGAAGCTGCGCGGCCTGCTGCTGAAATTCCGCGAATACATGCCGGCCGGCCTTGAGCCGGTACCGATCGTCGTCACCTGAGCCTGCTGTCCCGCGAAGGACCCACCCATGCCGAGCGACCGCAGTCGTCCCCCCGATCCCGCCTCCGACGCCTATACCGGCGTCGCGTTCCAGCAGGGTCGTGTCACCCTCGACCGCGACTACAACGCGCTGCGTGAGATCATCGACCACCGCGACCAGACGATCACGCTCGACGTGGTCGGTGCGTGCGGCACGCCTGACGATGGGTTCGCCATCCTGCATCCGCTCCGCTTGCTCACGCCGCTGCCGTTACGGACGGCCACCCTCGCCTCGACGGTTGCGCCACTCACGAACGCACCGACGGCGGCCGCACTGACGACCGCGACGGCGCCAGCCGCAACGCTGACAACCGCGACACTGCCAACGTCGGCTCTGCCCACGGCCACGCTGCCGATCACCACGCTGCAAGGCGCCGGATCTCTGGGGGCGGTCAGCACGCTTCCCATTCTGTCCAGCCCGCCGTCGGAATCCTACAACCTGATGATCCGCGCGGGCAGCATGTATCTTGGCGGCGTGCGGGTCGAATGGCCGGGCGCATCCGAGGGCGGAGCAGCGGAATACGGCTATTACGACCAGCCCGACTGGCTCTCGCCCGACCCTCCAGCGGCGCCGCAGACCGAGATGGTCTTCTTGCAGGTGGTCGAGCATGAGGTCAGCGCGACCGAAGACCCGAACCTGTACGACGTCGCGCTTGGCGGCCCGGACACCACCCAGCGGCTGCGGCTTCAGCGCACCGTCCACCGCCAGGCCGTCCCGGCGACGAGCTGCACACCAGCCTGGCAGGCGCTGCAGGCTGCGTGGCAGGCGCTCGGTTGGAGCTTCGACGCGAATACGATGCGGCGCCTGCCCACCGTGCGCCTGCAGGCCGCCTTCACCACATCAGCCGGCAGCACCGATCCGTGCGATCCGGTCGCCACGGGCGGCTACCTTGGCGCCGACAATCAGCTTATTCGCGTCAAGTGGGCGCCGACCGCGGCGGGTTCCACCTCCGGCACGCTGATCTGGGGCTTCGACGACGCCAGCTTCATCTACCGCGCCAGTTCCGATCAGACCGGCACCCGGCTGACCCTGACCCGCAATCCGCCCGACGCCTACCACTTCCCGGGTGCCGGCCAGTATGTCGAGGTGCTGCGGACCACCGCCTTGCTCGGCACCGCCACCAGCCAGCAGGCGGAGCAAGGCAGCACGGTCGTGCCGCGCTGTGTTGCCGAGGAAACCGGCTTCGTCACCACATTGGCCGTCGCCTACGACCCGACCACGTCGAACCAGACGCTGGTGCTGAGCCACGCCCTACCGGCGGCCTACCTTGCCAGCGGGGAGCCGTTGTTCGTGCGGATCTGGCAGGGCGGTGCAGCGATGGGCCCGGCCGGCGGCACGCTGGAGCTGATCGACCCGGTCGCCAATGCCACCACTGGCGTGACCGTCACGCTGACCGTGCCGGAGGGCAGCGCCATCGCGCCCGGATCGTTCTGGATGATGGCGCTGCGCCCTGGCACTCCGCTGACCGTGCAGCCTGCGAGCTTGCTCGCCGCACCGCAGCCGCCTGACGGTCCGCGAAGCTGGGCCTGCCCCCTCGCCGTCGTGGAATGGCCAAGCAGCGTCGATCCGGTGATCCACGATTGCCGCGTCAAGTTCGAGGATCTGATCGCGCTGACGCAGCGGCCGGCGGGCTGCTGCACCGTCTCGATGGGCCCGGGCGACGTGACCATCGACCGCACGCTGCAAACGGCCATCGGCGGCATCACCGGGCCCGGCACGCTGTGCCTGGCACCTGGGACCTATCCGCTGACGGCGCCGTTGCAGATCGGTGCGGCGCAGGCGGGTCTGACCATCGTCGCAGAGAATGGTGCGACGCTCACCGCCGCCAGTGGCGCCGAGGCAGCGTTCGGCGAGGGCATGATCGTGGTCGCCGGCGCCGGCAATGTGACGCTGCGCGGGCTGACGCTGATCCCGCCAGCGGCCGCCGTCACGCCGACATTGTTCACCGGCCTCGCCAATCTCAGCCGCATTGCCTTGCCGCAACAGAGTGAGGGGCTGGCGGCGTTGCTGAAGCTGATGAGCGTGCAAGCACAGAACCTGAGCACGATGATCGGAGTGCGCGCCGCTGGCGCACCGTCGCTGACGGTCGAGAACTGCACCGTGCGCTTCGTCCCGCCAGCCCCGGCCCCAGCGTCTCCGATCCTGGCCACTGCCCCGCTGACGACAGGTGCGACGCTCGCGACAGCAGCCTCGCTCGCGAGCGCCGCGCCACTCGCGACTGCGGCCCCACTGACGGCCACAGCCTTGCTCGCGACCGCGACGCCGGTGGCGAGTACAGTGCCGCTCACCACGGTGGGTGCGGTCGCTCCCCCCGTCGCAGCCACCGGGGCGGTCACGAATCTGGCCTCGCTCGCAGCCACCGGGGTGGTAACGACGGCAGCCGCCACGTTGACGGCGGCGTCGCCCACCGGCGCGTTGTTCGGGATCGGCCTGCTTGCTGGCGGCGCCTGCGCGCAGCTTGCCGTGCGCGGCTGCGTGTTCGATGCGTCGGCACTGGCCCCCACCCAGACTCCCGGCCTGCTGCAAAGCGGCGGGTTCATTGGCCCCACCGGCTTCGTATTGCACGGCGGCGGTCCCGCCTCCCTGCAGGGCGCCATTGGCTGTCTCGCCAGCCCATATCTGGCGAACTTTCTGGCCAGCCCGGCCTCGCCGCCCGTGCTCAATTTGACGCCGACCCAACCGGTGCCGATCACCAGCCTGATCACGGCGACCGCGGTTGCGACGCCGACTCTGACTATCCAGCCGGCTGCGGCGACAGCCCTGGCCGCAACCACCGCGCCTGCCGTTCTGACCGCCGCTCCGCGGATCGCGACAGAGGCGCCGACCGCGAACCTGGCGACGCCAGTAACGGCTGCCGCGCCGGCGGCGAGCCCGGCGCTGTCGGCCTCTCTCACCCGCGCCGCCACCGTCGCGACCCCCGCACTCGCCACAACGAACCTCACAGCGTCAGCGGCGGCGGTACTGGCAACGCCAACCGCCTCTGCCGCCACGGTCCCGACTCTCTCCACGGTGAGCCTCGCCGGACAGCCGACCCTGGTTCAGGCGACGACGGCCTCGATCCCAGCAGCCACGGTAGCAACTACCTCGGCCGCCACCTTGGCAGCCCACACGATCGCCCAACCGGTGATCAGCAACTTGCTCAATCTCTCGCCCGGCGCTCTCAACCTGACGATCGATCCCGGCATCCTGCAGCTTGACACCGCCGATGCCTTCACCACCGTCGCCGACCTGAGCGGGGCCGTGTTCGAGGACAACATCTTCGACAGCGTCATGCTGGCGATCAGTGCGACCGCGATGCTCGACCGCGTACGCGTGCAGGACAACACCGTGGTCAGCAGCTCTGGCGGGATCTGGCTGCGGCCGATCGACGAGCCGCGCTTCACCTTCACCACCACGGTGCCAACGCCCACGCTCACCGTGATCGTGCAGGACCCGGTGGTGGCCGGCGACAGCATGTGGCTCAAGCTCGTGCTGTTGCAGCAGGAGACATTCCTTGCCTGGCTGCTGTCGCTGTTGCTGCCGCTGCCGAGCGGCGCCGCAACGCCGCTGTTTGCGTCGCCGGAAGGCGGCACGACTCTGCGCGTCACGGGCAACACCGTCGCCGCGCTCGGCCCTGCCGCGAGCGGCCTCGCGTGGGGCACGCCGGCGCTTGCGGTGGTCAGCGCAACCTACACCTCCGCCGTCGACATCGGGCCCAGCCTGCTTGTCGCGGACAATCGGCTGCAAGGCCGCACGACCTCGGCCTATCCCGCCGCCGTTCTCGCCATCTCCGGCCGGCTCTCGGCCACCGGCAACCTGATCTCGAACGAACCGTCGGGCAGCCCGCCGACTGCCATCTCGCTCGAGATCTTTCCCAATGACGATGGCGGCGCCGGAGTGGCAACCAGCATCACCGCCCCGCGCATCGTCGTCACCGGCAACGTGCTGGAAGGCACCAGCAACCTGTCGGCACTGCTGCGTACCGATGCGGCGAATCTGCCCGCGCCATTCAACACGTGGGTTCCCTTCAACGCCAGCGCCTGACCGGGACCATGAGCAACGCGCTTGCCATCGCGACCGTCACCCAGACGTTGCAGAACGTGCTGACCGAGGCATTGGTCTATGCCAATGTGTCGGGTGCCCACGTCACGGCGGTACGGCCGGACGACCCGGCGCATCTGCCGACCACCGGCGTCAACATCTTCCTGTATCAGGTCGCGCCCAATCCGGCGCTGCGCAACAATGACCTGCCAACCCGCGCCGCCGACGGTACGCTGCTGCAGCGGCCTCAGGTCGCACTCGACCTGTACTACCTCCTGACGTTCTACGGCGACGACACGCAACTCGAGCAACAGCGATTGCTCGGTGCCATGACCCTGGCGTTGCATGCCCAGCCCTGGCTGCGCCAATCCGACATCATCGCGGCGCAGGCAACGTCGTTCCTGAACGGCGCCGATCTTGCCTCACAAACCGAGCGCGTGCGGTTCCGCCCGGTCAGCTTCTCGCTGGAGGAGCTGTCCAAGCTGTGGTCGTTCCTGCTGAAGACCGATTACGTGCTGTCCGCTGCCTACGTCGCCAGCGTGGTGCTGATCGATACCGCCGACGCGGTGCCGCCGCCGCCGCTTCCGGTGCTGACGACGAACGTACTGGCCCTGGCACTTCAGACGCCCGTCATCACTGCGGTAACCGCGGCACAGGGGCCGGCGACCCTGATTTTGCCAGGTGCGCAGATCAATCTGATCGGCAACAACCTGCTCGGACCTCCCGGCACCGAAACGGTGGTGCTGGCGGGCGGCGTGACGCTGACGCCTTCGGCCGCCAGTGCCACGCAACTGACGGTCACGCTGCCAGCCACATTGCCAGCCGGCACGCAGACGGTTCAGGCCGCCCAGCTTCAATTGCTCGGCTCGCCGCCGGTGCCGCATGGCGGCGGCGTGCAATCCGCGCCGGCGATGTTCACCCTCAGCCCGTTGATCCGCCGCTCCGGCTCCCCGCCCGTCTATCAGGTTGCGATGCAGACCGGCGTCGGCTCGCCGCCCGCGGACACGCTGACGGTGAACCTGGATCCAGCGGTGCAGCCGGGCCAGCGCACCATATTGACGCTGCGGCCGCCCGGCACCGGCACCCTGCCTACCCTGTTCGACGGCGGCACCGCCACATCCGCCACCAACACGCTGACCTTCCCGATCGGCATCCCGCCGCCTGGCGCCTACCTCGTGCAGGTCATCGTCGGTCACGCGGAAAGTCCGCTCGACTTCGACGCCTCGGGCCAGGCGATCGGGCCGGGGATCACGCTGTGATGGACGCCATGGTCGCGCCGGCGTCGCAGTGGGAGGCCGCCAACCAGGCGCACCTTGTCGCCGCGCTCGGCGTGCTCAAGAACCGGCTGCGCAACCAAGCGCCGCGCGCGAGCGTCGCTCCCTGGCCGGCGGCGCTGGCGACCCGGCCGCCGGCGCTTGAGCAAATTTCCACCCTGTTTGCGCTGTCTTCCTTTGAGCAAGACCTGCTGCTGTTGTGCGCCGGCATGGAACTGGATGCCGAGTTTGCGTCGCTTTGCGCCGCCGCCCAGGGCGATGCGAGCCGTCCCTGGCCCAGCTTCGCCCTTGCCCTGGCCGTGCTGGAGGCACCGCACTGGAGCGCGCTCGCGCCGGACGCTCCGCTGCGGCGCTGGAAGCTGTTGGAAGTTGGATCCGGTGCCACGTTGACCCAGGCGGCGCTGCGGATCGACGAGCGGGTGCTGCACCATCTGGCGGGCGTCGCACACCTGGACGAGCGCCTGGCCGGCCTGGTGCGTCGGCTGGCGGCCCCCGACTCCCTCGCCGCCTCGCATGCGGCGATCGTGCGCACCTTGCTGGCCACCTGGACCGCCGGCGGGACCGCCGTGCCGCTGGTGCAGCTTTGCGGTGAGCCGAACGACTGTCTGCCGATCGCCGGCGCCGCGGCAGCGGCAGCCGACACTGGCGCCGCCCTGATTGCCGCCGACCTGCTGCCGGCGGCGTCCGGAGAGCTGGAAAACTTGCTCACACTGTGGCGGCGCGAGGCCATGTTATCCGACCTCGGCGTGCTGGTGGTCGATGCCGAAGCAGCCTCCGGCGATGAGGGGCACGCCCGGGCCGCATTGCTGTCCCGCCTGGTGGACGCATTGGATGGCCGGGTCGTGGTGTGCGACCGGCTCGGCCGGCGGCATGGCCGGCGGCCGGCGGTGGTCCTCGACGTGCGTCATCCGCAGCCCGAGGAGCAACGCGCGGCCTGGGACACCTTGCTCGGCAGCGCGGCGGATCCGATCGCCCGGCAGTTCAGCCTCAGCCTGACCGACATCCAGGCCATCGCCGCCGAGGCCCGCGCCCGCGCCACACAGCAAGACGATGCCGCCACGGCTGCCTGGGACCTGTGCCGCGCCCGCTTGCGCGCGCGCCTGGATGGGCTGGCGCGGCGCGTCGAGGCGCGGGCGGGATGGGACCAGCTCGTGCTGCCGCCGGCCGAAATCGCCACACTGCACGCCATCGCCGCACAGCTCCGCCAGCGTGCCACCGTCTACGAGCGCTGGGGCTTCGCTGCGCAGGGCAGCCGCGGGCTCGGCATCAGCGCGTTGTTCTACGGACCATCCGGCACCGGCAAGACACTCGCGGCCGAGGTGCTGGCGGCGTCGCTGCGGCTCGATCTGTATCGCATCGATCTGTCGTCAGTCGTCAGCAAGTATATCGGCGAGACCGAGGCGAATCTTCGCCGTGTGTTCGACAGCGCGGAGGAGAGCGGCGCCATCCTGTTGTTCGACGAGGCCGACGCGTTGTTTGGCAAGCGCAGCGAGGTCAAGGACAGCCACGATCGCTACGCCAACATCGAAGTCAGCTATCTGCTGCAGCGGATGGAGGAATACCGCGGGCTCGCGGTGTTAACGACGAACCTGAAGACGTCGCTGGACTCGGCGTTCCTGCGCCGGCTGCGCTTCGTGGTGCAGTTCCCATTCCCCGATGCCGCGCATCGTGCGGCGATCTGGCGCGCGGTGTTTCCACCCGGTGCGCCGATTGACGGGCTGGACTGGGAGCGGCTGGCCGCGTTGCGGGTGGC
Organism: Acetobacteraceae bacterium; assembly: GCA_035508435.1. Taxonomy (GTDB): domain Bacteria; phylum Pseudomonadota; class Alphaproteobacteria; order Acetobacterales; family Acetobacteraceae; genus JASHVB01. The sequence continues at coordinate 40,853 of DATJNA010000164.1, forward strand.
AGGCGGAAATATCCGCAGCATCGCACTGAACGCGGCGTTCCTGGCGGCAGATGCCGGGCAAAGCGTGGGCATGGCCCACGTGCTGGCTGCGGCCCGCAGCGAGTACGCCAAGCTGGAGCGGCCGTTGACGCCAACGGAGATTGCCGGATGGACATGATTGCGACCATTGTGCGCCACACCCTGGCCCGGCCACCGCCGCGCCCGGCCTCGCCCGTATACCGGCGGACGAGAGTCGCCAACGCACTGCGCATGGTTGCTGCTGGCCCGCGCTGGAGCTTTGCCGATCCTCGGATCAGGTCCGGGAATGCGGCCGGCGCAAGCGAGCGCAGACTGGATCGGATCACAATTCGAGCTACGCCCCCGGCACCCGACCTGCGTGCCAGGGTAATGAGGCGCTTGCAGCCGCCATGCTAGCTCTCGCCAATCCCAAAGCGCCTGCGATGAGCCAAACCGGATCGCCCGTGACCGGCAGGCGAGCCGCCGTTGCTCTCGGCACCCACAGCGCCACCACTGCGCTGCCAAACACCGCATGGAATTTCGCCAGCGTTGCGCTGCACCCATCCACAGCCACGATCCTGCGCAAGCGCGTCCACGGCGGCGAACTGCCCTCTGCTTCGCAAGGACGTGCATCGGGTTCGATTGCCGCTGCGGTCGAACGCCCGGCTGACAGCTCGCCCGGGGCGATGCCGGACATGCCGAGCCGTGCGGCGATATCGGTCGCCTCGTTACCAGCGCGGCACCACTCCGGCTGGAACTTCGCACACGTGGCACTGCACCCGCCCGCCGTGGCACTGCACCCGCCTATGCGCGAGCGGCAGCGCGATCGCGTCGAAGCCGATGGTTCGGCGGCCACCACGACGGGCTTCAGTCTGAGTTCCCCAACGGATGCGCTGGAACAGGATGCCGATGCGCGGGCGGAAACGGTGTTGCGCGCGCTGAGCCACCGGGCGCATGCCGAAGCCGATGTCGCGGCACGCCACGTCGCGGCAGCGAATGTCGCAGCCGAGGCCCCGCGTGCAACGCCGCGCCCACTGCCGACCGCGCCCCACCAGGCCGAGCCTATCCTCGCGGCGAAATTCGGCAGTGGCCGGCCACTTGACCCGCACCTGAGGGCGCGCGTCGAGCCTTTGGTCGGCCATGACCTGGCTTCCGTGCGCGTCTATCCGCACGAGGCGGACAGTCTCGCGACCGCCTGGCAGGCACGCGCATTCACCGTCGGACATTCGGTGTTCTTTCGAGCGCGGGAGTGGCAGCCGGAGACCCATGACGGCATGGGGCTCCTGCTGCACGAACTCATCCACACCACCCAACCGGCCGATGCGCGCACCATCCAGCGCAAGGCGAGCGTGGCTGATTGGGAGTTCCACAACCAGGATGGCGGGACGACAGCCAGCGACAACTGCTGCGCCCTCTGCCCAGCCAACCTGGGTGTGGATAGCCACGGCTATGGTCCGGGCAGTTTCACCAATGGCATGGAGCTGAAGGCGTTCCTGAACGACGAGCCTGGGACCAGTTACGACGTAAAGCGCGTCCGCGAGACCGCGGCCTTTGCCATGACCGGAGGTACTTGGACCCGCTTCCTGCATGAGGGGCCGAACAAGCCCGACGACAGCACCAACGACGACGAGTGCCTGACGCCACAGGTCACCGTTCCTTACCTGCCCTACGTGTTCTCGATCGACTATCCCGGCTTCAAGACGACAGGACCATTGGCGGGCAGCAGCGCGGCCGTGTACGAGTCGAACTTCATAGAGAGCGTCGCGATAACCGCCAACGGCGCGACAACCGTGGATCCCAAGACATTCGACTGGCACGCGATCGTTTGGATCACCAACGCATCTGGCGGCGGCTGGCTGTTGGACAAGACGCGCAGCGAGATCCAGCCCGGCCATACCACGCTCGGGACTAAGTCGCCATGAAGGTATCGCTGGATCGAGACCGCAGCAACGGCTTTGCCTCCGACGCGGCGGTGCGATCGGTGGATGCAGCGTATCCCGCCTGCGGATGGACCAGCGGCAGCCGACGCCATCGACCTGCGTTGCGTGAGAGTGTTGATGACATAGCAGGAATCCGCATCGCATTGCCGACTCGCTGCGACACGCTGGCAAGGCAGCGGGGGAATTCCATTGCCAGAATGGCAATGAGCGCGCAGCGTTGGGTGCTATCCGCTGCGCGGGCGACGCATCGTGGCAATGCCGGTTCGGGAGGAGCAGCGTAATGGTTCGTACCCAGGCGCCAAGTTCGTTCGATATCGGTAAGCATGGCAAGTGCAACTGCGGGGGGCGCTGTAGCCAATGTGCGCCACCGGCCGCGGCTCACCGCGCGCGGTTGACCGCTTCCGCTGCATTTGCTCCGCCTTCGGCGCGATCGGAGCGGCCTGGCTTTGAGTTCGCCAGCCTGCCGATTCGTGCCGACGGGATCGCCGGCGCTCGAAGCCTGCAATCCGTACGACCTATGGCCACGCCTCGTATGGTGGCGCGCGAGAGCGCCGGCCCAGGCGGTGTCGCCTCGGCTGGCGTGTCGGCGGCGAGTGGCGCATCGGCATTTGGTCCGGTCGGCCCCGGCTCCACACGGACCGCGACAGCCGGTTTTCCATTCGCCAGCGTCGCCATCCATCCGCCAGGATTGTCAGGCGAGGAAACTTTCCAGTCCACGCTGGCAGAAACCGCGCCGCCGGCGTCGGACTGGTTTGCCCGCCGCGGCGAGGTCTCCGCCGGTATCGCATCCGGCATCGGCCCGCGCGGCGGAGCCTGGATGACCGAGCCGTCTGATCCGGCGGAGCAGGAGGCCAGCCGCGTCGCGGAGCAATTGTTCCCGGCGGCGGCGCAAATGGCGAGCATGGTCGATGCGGCGAAGGACTCCGGTTTGGATGAGGCCGATCTGCCGCCGCGGCAGGAATCGGCGAGCATGACCGGGTCCTGCCCGAGCTGCGGCACCGTGGGCGGGGCGCTCGGCGGCCACGCCGATAGCGGCACGCCGCTGCCGACCGAGACGCGCGCGGAAATGGAGGACGCCTTTGGCGCCGACTTCTCCACCGTCCGCATTCATACCAATTCGTCGGCCGCTCAACTGAGTCGCAACCTCAAGGCGCGGGCGTTCACCTACGGCAACGAGATCTTCTTCGACCACGGGCAGTATGATCCGAGTTCCGCGCACGGCAAGCGGCTGCTGGCGCACGAGCTCACCCACACGATCCAGCAGCGTGACGCCATCGCCACGTTGGCGCGTGATGGCGAGTCGCCGTCGACACTCAAATGTGTCAACGACAACCTGTCCGCCGCCGGTGTGGCGTCCTGGTTGCTCGCGATCATCGGCGGCGCCTGCGGTCTGGTGATGGGGATTGCGGGCAGCCCGACCGGACCGGGCGCCGCCGGCGCCGCGGCGTTTGGCGCGGCGCTATGCATCGCCGGCGTGACCGGCTTCGGCGTCGGCGCGGTCATGGGCGTCATCAGCGGATGCTGGAAAGACCCGAACTTCAAGAGCCGGGGCGCCTATCTCAGCGCCGCCACCCCGGAACCTGCTGGCGCCCCCGGCGGTGCGGCGCCAGGCGGAGCGGCACCGGGCGGCGCGGCTCCTGCGCCGACCGCCACCGCCTAGGTGCCGGTATGACCGAGCGCCGATGGCAGCGCAGGACGAGCGTGATCATGGAGGCAAACAAGGTCGAATGTCGCCCACGTCCGCCCGCCCGCCTCGACCTGACCCGGCGCAGTAGCCATGCGCTGGGGCGGGAGGTTGACTCAACCGATTGTTCTCGTCGCAGTCGGAATTCTGGCGTTGCTCGCCGTATTGATCGTGCGGGGAGGCTTTCAGCGGCCGATGGCATTCATCGTCTGGCCGGTGCTGGTGCTCGGTATGGTGGGGGGCTTTCTGCTGTTTTCCGCGCGCGCGTCGCAGCGCAAGAGGCCGCGGCGTGCTGAAGACGCGCCGCCGCAGGATGCCCGCACGCAGCCTCCGGCGTCGTTCTCAACGGCAACGCGGAAGGACCAACCGCCATAACCCGGTGCGCGTGACGCCGCGCACCAGGCAGATCAGGCAATTTCGATGATGCAAGAAGACCGCGCCGGTGTGAGCCTCGTCTCCTGCATCATGCCCACCGCCGACCGCCGGCATCTCATTCCGGAATCGATCCATCTGTTCCTGGCCCAGGACTATCCCGACAAGGAGCTGATCATTATCGACGACGGCGCGGACGCCGTCGCTGATCTGGTACCGGCCGACCCCCGCATCCGCTACCTGCGCGAGACGCCGCGTGCCGCGGTCGGGGCCAAGCGCAACCGCGCCTGCACGGTGGCGCTTGGCGAGATCATCGCGCACTGGGACGACGACGATTGGTACGCGCCCTGGCGACTCAGCTACCAGGTGCGCGCCCTACAGAACGCCGACGCGGACGTCTGCGGACTGGACCGCGTGCTGTATCGCGACGAGGCGGACGGCGCGGCGTGGGAGTACGTCTGGCCGCAGGGCGCCGGTGCCTGGCTGCATGGTGCGACGCTGTGCTACCGCCGGAAACTGTGGCAGCGCAGCGGCTTCCCGCCAATCGCGATCGGCGAGGACACGCAATTCCTGCTGGCCCACGCTACTGCCCGGCTCCTCGCCTTGCCGCGCATCGGGTTTTATGTCGGACGCATCCATGCCGGCAACACCAGCCGCAAGCTGACCGCGGACCCGCGCTGGCAGCGCCGGACCACCGCAGCGATCGTCGCGGCCACCGGCGCAGTGGCCGGTCGTCCCGCACTGGTCGCCGCCGCCGGCGGCATCGGCGATATCATTCGCGCCACGCCGTTGATCCGCGTGCTGCACCGGCTCGGCCACCCCGTCGACGTCTTGCTCGCGGCGCACAGCGAGGAGGCGGCGGACCTGCTGCGCGGTGCGCCAGAGGTGCAACGCGTGACCGTCGCGCCCGGCCTGCCTTCGCTGGGCGGGCGGCCGGCCGGCCCGATCACAATGCCAGACCTCGCGGGCACGCACTACCAGGTGGCTATCTTCACCCACTGGGCGGCGCCACTCGCGTCGGCCGTGGCGGCGGATCGGGTGCTGCGTTTCCCGCCGGACGCCTGGCTCGCCGACGGCGACAGCGCCTGCGTCGAGCGGTTGGCGCGCGAACTCGGTTGGACCGAGGCGATGCCCTCGCCGTTCGTGGTCGCCTCCGCACGGCAGTTCAACCTGCCGCCAGGGACGGTGGCGCTGCACCCCGGCTGCAAGCCGGACTGGCCGTGGAAGCGCTGGCACGGCTTCGACGCCCTGGCCGCGCTGCTGCCCTCAGTCGTAGTAGTGGGCACCGACACGGATCGTGACAACCGCGGCAGCTATTTCGGGCGGGATTTCGTCTGGCCCGCGCATGCGGAGGATTTCACCGGCCGGCTGTCGCTTGCCGACACGGCCGCTCTGATCGGGCAGTGCGCGGCCCTGGTTTCCAACGACTCGGGGCTGATGCACCTCGGCGTCGCGCTCGGCGTGACGACGCTCGGCGTGTTCGGCATCACCAGCCCGGCGCGCGAGGCGATCCAGGCATCTAACATGGTGCCGGTCAGCAAGGGGCTGGACTGCGAGCCGGAGTGCCGGCGCGGCCCATGGGGGCGGCGCAACTGCGCGCGGCACCTCGCGTGCCTGTCCACCCTGACCGCCGAGGAAGTGAAAGCGCGGCTCGACGCGGCGCTGCGTCCGCCCGAGCCGCCGCTGCGCGTGACCTACAGCGCCGAAGTGTTCAACGCGACCGGCTACGGCCAGGCGGCGCGGCTCTATATCCATGCGCTGCACCGCGCCGGCGTACGCGTTGCGGTCACCGACACCGGCGGTGGACCGCCCGCGGTGCACGATCCGCTGGTGGCGTCGCTGCTGGGGAGCGACGACGAGGCCGATTTCCACATCTTCCATGGCATTCCACCCTTCTGGGCGCGGGCGGCGTTCCCGCGCCAGCGGGTCATCGCCGTGACCGTGTGGGAAACCGATACCATGCCGCAGCACTGGCGCGGCGTACTGACCCACGCCATGGATGTCTGGCTGCCCTGCCGGTTCAATGTCGAGGTCTTCGCCCGCGGCCTCGGCCGCACTCCGTTCCTGTTGCCGCACGCCATCACCGAGCAATCGCCGAACGAACGGCTGGAAGTGGAAGGCGTTGGGGATGGCGACTTCGTCTTCTACTCGGTGTTCGAGTGGCAGGATCGCAAAAATCCGGATGGCACGCTGGAGGCCTTCCTGCGTGCGTTCCCGATGCCGAACGACGCTGTGCTGGTGCTGAAATGCGGGGCCGACGCAGTTCATTGGGCGCCGGCGGCGTTGGCATCGGCGCGGCAGCGCACCGGTGGCCAAGGCCGGGTGGTGCTGGCTACCGCCGCATGGGACGCAGCAGGCGTCCGCGCGTTGCACGCGCGCGGCGATTGCTATGTGTCGCTGCACAAGGGCGAGGGCTGGGGCTATCCGCTGTTCGAGGCAGCGGCGCGTGGCACCCCGGTGATCGCCACCGGCTTCTCCGGGCCGCTCGACTATCTGGATCCTGCGGCGCACTGGCTGGTGCGCCACCAATTGGCGCCGGTGCGGCAGCGTTACATGTATTACCACCCTGGCATGCGCTGGGCCGAGCCGGATCTGGGCCATGCCGCCGAGGGAATGCGCTGGGTCTACGCCCATCGGGCAGCGGCACGGGAGCGCGCCGCAGCTGCCGCCGCACAATTGCGCGAAGCACATGCACTGGAACGCATCGGGGCAGCGGCAAAGGCCAGGCTGCATGCCTTGCGCGCGCCGCCAACGCCGGCGCAGATGATAGCGCCGGTGCCAACACCCCTGGCGGTCCAGCTACCAATGGCGGGCCGGGCAGCAGCGGCGGGCCCGGCAATCCCGACGATTCCCGCCGTGCCCGTCATCGGGGTGCCGGTGCCGAAACTCCCGCCACCGGTCCCGATCCCCGGCGATTGGTACGATGCCGCCTATTTCGAGCATGGACGAACCAGCAACTGGGACCGCGGTTACCACTGGTCGCTGTTCCAGAACGTCTTCCGCGACGCCGGCGCCTGGCTTGCGGAGTGCTTCCCGCAGGCGCGCAGCGCACTGGATATCGGCTGTGCCAAGGGCTTTCTGGTGCGTGCCCTGCGCGAGCGGGGGATTGCTGCGTTCGGCTTCGACCACAGCCCCTGGGCCATCGACCACGCCGACCCAGTGGCACGGCCGTTCCTGCGCCTGGCCGGGGTGGATGAGGCAGTCTGGGAGCAATGCTTTGATCTCGCCACCGCCATGTTCGCGCTGGAGAGCCTGACCGAGACGCAGCTTCGCGCTTTTCTGCCGCGGGCTCGGACCTGGGCGCGACAGGGGTTGGTTGCGGTCATCGCGCCACCGTGGGTCGCCGGACAGGATCGCGACCCGACGCGCGTTACTTTGCTCGACCGCGCCGGCTGGCGTGCCCTGTTCCTCGAATGCGGTTGGCGGCAGGACCCGATCCACCAGTTGTTCGAAAAATCCTGCGCCGTCCATGCCGTGCCTCGCCGGTTGGGCTGGAACGTGCATGTCTTCGCGCCTGGACCCTGATGCCCTGCTGGTGCATCTGGCCTCCGGCATCGGCAACATCGTGCTGGCAACGCCGCTGCTGGCGCTGCTGGCGCGCCGCGGCTTCACCGTCGATGTCCGGGTTGATGGCGATTACCCGGAAACCGCAGACCTGCTGCGAGACTGGGGCGCATTGCGGCGGGTAAGCGTCGGCGCCAGTCATCCGGCCTCAGCCTACCGAGCCATGCTGCCGGCCATACCGCCATTCTACTGGCCGCGCTACGCGGCCCTGTACAGTGGTCTCCGCAATGCGGTGCCGCGGCCGCCGGATGCCGCGTTCCATTGCGATGAGCAAGCCTGGTACCTGGCGTTTGCCAGCCGGTTCGTCGGACCCGACGCAGAGGTGGTGCACTGCACGCTGCCGATCGTACCCGACCCGTCGCTGGGGGTGGACGCATCGACGCTGGTACTGGCGCCAGGATGCAAGGGGGGCGAAATGGCGGCCAAGCGCTGGCCGCACTTTGCCGCCCTCGCGGGACAATTCGACAAGGTCGTCTTGGTCGGCACGCCAGACGACCTGACCGGCTTCCGTGGGACGCCGGTTGCACCGTTTCCATCGCATGTGCGCAGCCTCGTCGGCCGCCTGTCCTTGCGCCAGACTGCCGCGGCGCTGGCTGCTGCGGGGGCCGTTGTTGCCAACGACAGCGGCCTCGGCCACGTGGCGGCCGCGGTTGGCGTTCCCACGGTGCTGCTGTTCGGCCCGACGCCGGTCGCGGCACTCGGCCGATTTCCGCCTAACGTCACGATCCTGCACCCGGACGTCGCCTGCGCGCCTTGCTGGTTCAATAGCCGCTTCGCTGCTTGCGGCGCCCGGATCGAGTGTCTTGCCCGACTGAACCCGTCACGCGTCGCCGATGTGGTGCGAGCAACGGGGTTCCACGGCTGAGGCTGTGCGATGGCAAAGCCGTCTCTCGAACAAAATGATGGCGATACGGCAGGCCGCTTGTTCGGCTCACTCCGCCGGCAAAGATTCACCAGGAAGACACCGAGACACGAAGGCCAGCACACAAAACGTTGCCTTGTTCGGGTGCAGTGTTCGTGTCTTTGCACCTTGGTCGTGAATCTGCTCCGTGCACTGATGAGAACGGTCCGTCGGGCCGGTCATTGCGGCGGCTGGTATTACGCTCCACTGGTTGCGGACGCTACACCGGCGCTGCGCGATCCATGATCATGGCGGCGTAGGTTGCCTCGGCGACCGAGGCGCCGTCCACGCGCGCAGTGGCGCGGAACTTCCACACATTGCCGCGATTGCGCTCCTTCACGACATGAACGCGCAACTGGTCGCCGGGCACCACGGGGCGGCGAAACTTCGCGCCCTCGATCGACATGAAATAGACCACCTTGCCGGCCGAGCCGGGTCCCAGGGTCTCCACCACCAGTACCGCCGCCGTCTGCGCCATGCTCTCGATGATCAGCACGCCGGGCATCACCGGATGATTGGGAAAGTGCCCGGCGAAGAACGATTCATTCACCGAGACGTTCTTCACCCCGATTGCGGAGACGTTCGGGACCAGGTCAACCACCCGGTCAAGCAACAGGAAAGGATAGCGGTGTGGGATCGCGTGCATGATGCGCGCGATATCGACCAGCGGCACGGTGGCGCCGGTCGCCGCTTCCCCCGTCTCGACCTGTCCCGTGGTCGCGTCCATTATGCTTAGCCGGTTTCCGTCGGCTTCCCTGACTCGTCCCCAGTCCCGGGCGCGCTCCGCCGTTTGCCGCCGTGCACCAACCTGCGGATGGCGGCGATCTCGCGAAAGAACGCCTTCACCGGCTGTGCAGGGCTGCCCACCACGTCGGCGCCCGCCGGCACATCCGCCATCACGCCGGCCTGCGCGCCAATCCGGGCCCTGCGCCCGATCCGGAGATGCCCCGTCAGCCCGGCCTGGCCGCCCAGCATGACATGGTCCTCCAGGATCGTGGACCCGGAAATGCCCGCCTGTGCGACAATAACGCAGCCCCGCCCGAGGCGGACGTTGTGCCCGATCTGCACCAGATTGTCGAGGCGCGAGCCGGCGCCGATCACCGTATCATGCAACGACCCGCGGTCGATGGTGGCGTTGGCGCCGACTTCCACATCATCCTCCAGCACCACGCGGCCGAGCTGAGGCACGCTGTGAAAGCCGTCCGGGGTGATGGCGAAACCGAACCCCTCCTGGCCGATGCGGGCACCGGGGTAGACATAGACGCGGTCGCCGAGCAAGGCGTGGGACAGACTGGCGTGGGGGCCGACGCGGCAGTCGGCGCCGATCACAACGCCGTCGCCAATGACCGCCAGGGGGCCGATGTGGCAGCGCGGGCCGATCTGGGCGCCTCGGCCGATCACCGCCAGCGGGCCGATTTCCGCGGTCGGATCGATCGTCGCGTCAGCAGCGACAATGGCGCTGGCGTGCGCGCCCGGCGAATGCGGCGGCACGGGATGGAACAGGGCTGCGACGCGGGCCCAGGCGGTGTAGGGCTCCGGGGTGACGACGGCGACGGCGGTGGGTGGGACCCGGGTGGCCAGGTCCGGGTGCACGATCACGGCGCCCGCCCGGGTTTGCTCCAGCGCGGCCACGTACTTGCGATTGTCGAGGAAGCTGACCTCGTCCGGCCCGGCAGTTTGCAGGGGGGCGACACCGGTCAGCATGAGCCGGCGCGGCGGCGCCTTGCCCTCGGCGGCGTCTGCTACCGCCGCCAGAGTATGGGGTCCGCTCCGCTGGAAGAAACGCGGGTCCCCGGTGATTTCGGGCCAGTCCATGGTTGCGCCGTGACCGCCTCAATCCGTCACGGCGGCGTACACCAGGTCGCGGAACAACACGCGGTAATGCTCGCGCTGGCCTGGGGCCTGGATCATCAGCACCGCGGTCAGACGTTCGGCCGGATCGATCCAGAACGTTGTGCCGGCCGCGCCGCCCCAATAATAGGCGCCGACCGAGCCGGGGAACGGCGCCAGGCCCGACTTTAGCCGCACCGCGAAGCCCAGGCCGAAGCCATGCCCGGGGGGGAGCATGCCGACCGCATCGGGGATGTCGCCGAGATGATCGGCGGTCATCAGTTCCAGCGTCTTTCGCCCCAGCAATCGTATGCCACCCGCCGTCCCACCACCCAGGAGCATTTGCATGAAGCGCGCGTAGTCGACCGTGGTCGCCACCATGCCGCCGCCGCCTGACTCGAACACGGCGGGGCGGCGCACGTTCAGCGGGCTGACCTCGGTGCCGCTTTCGGGATCACGCGGAAACGGCTCGGCGATGCGGCTGTGGTGCGCGTCCGCCACGGCGAAGCTGGTGTCGTCCATGCCCAGCGGCCGCAGAATCCGCTCCGCCAGGAACGCCCCCAGCGTCTGGCCGGACCAGACCTCAACCAATCGCCCCAGCACGTCGGTGGAGCGGCTGTACTCGAATTGCGTCCCTGGCTGGTGCAGCAGCGGCAGCTTCGCCAGCGCGGCGGCATGCTCTGCGTTGGTCTGGCGCAGGCGGGCGACGCGCGCCTCGGCATAGGCTTTGTGCACCGGCGTGTTGCCGCGGAACTCGTAGGTCAGGCCGGAGGTGTGGCGCAGCAGGTCCTGCACCGTGATCGGACGGTCGGCATCGGTCGTGCCCATGGCGTCGCCGCTGAGTACCGCGACCCGTGGCTCGGCGAAATCGGGCAGGTATCTCGCGATCGCGTCGGACAGCAGAAAATGGCCTTCCTCCCACAGCATCATCGCGGCGACGGATACGATCGGCTTGGTCATCGAGTAGATGCGGAAGATCGCATCCAGCGGCATCGGCGCGTCGGTGGCGGGATCGAGCCGGCCGAATGCCTGGTGCCACGCCACCTTGCCGTGGCGGGCGATCAGAGCGACCGCGCCGGGGACATGACCCGACGCAACGCGTTGCTCCAGTGCATGCGCGAGCCGCGCCAGGGCAGGCGTCGACAGGCCGACATCCTCGGGCTTCGCGGTCGGCAGAGGCGTGGTCATGCTGGTGTCTCCGTGCTTCGCGGCGATCCTGCCACGAACGCCCCGGAGTATTGAAGGGACTGGTGTGACCCGCTGATGCATTGCCGGCCCCAGCTACGGCCTGACAGTGTGGCATGGCATTCCGCCAGAAGCTCGTCGGCTTTTTCTGTCGCGCCGATCGGTTTTCTGTGGAAACAATCGGTTGTCTGCCGCAGCGATCGGTCGGCCGTTGCGCTGCGGGCTGACAATCTTGCTGTTGGTAAGACCTTTGGTTATCCGGGTCAGAAGACGCCCGCCGGTCGTTGCCGCTTTACCTGCTTATCCTGCCGGCGGCACCTGCGCCTGCGCCAACGCCTCGGCCTGCCGCCTTGCCAACGTGGCCTCGTTGAAATCGGCGATCAGGCCATGGAACAAGCGGCTCCAGTTCAGTTCCGCCTTCAACCGCACGAACACGCCGCCGAGGCCGATGGCGGAGCGGTCCATCAGCACGAACTCGCGCGGTGGCTTCACACCGCCGGTGCGTTGCAGACCGGCATGCACGCGTTCGGCGACCTCGCGGCCGAACATCGGATCATCGGTCTCCTGGATGCGGCGCACACGGTCTTCCACCAGCGGTTCGTAGAGGAACCGCGCCCACAGGTTCAGCACCGCCATCTTTTCATCGGTGAGGTTGGTGAACCCCCAGGTGGCGTAAGCATGGCGCGCCTTGGCATCATCGTTGTCACGCACGGCCTCGAACAAATCGATTACGCCGCGCACGAATGGCGCCCCGAAGACGCGGATGGCGCCGTAGTCAAGCAAGTTCACTGAACCGTCGGGGCGCACCTGGTAGTTGCCGAGATGCGGATCGCCGTGGATCACGCCGTAGCGATAGAACGGCACGTACCACGCGCGAAACAAGGCTTCCGCGATGCGGTTGCGCTCCTCCTGCGGCGGGTTCTCCTGCAGGCGGTGGAGCAGCGGACGGCCATCCAGCCAGGTCATCGTCAGCAGGCGTTTGGTGCAGTATCCGGGGACCGGCACGGGGATGTGCACCATCGGATCGCCGGCCAGCATCAGCCCGTACAGGCGCATCTGCGCGGCTTCACGTTCATAATCGAGTTCCTCACGCAGGCGCTGGGTGAGTTCCTTGTAGACCTCCTCGTGCTGGATGGCGTTGTCCATGCGGTGATAGATCGCCATTGCCAATTTCAGTTGCCGCAGATCGGCTTCCACCGTGCTGGGCATGTCGGGGTATTGCAGCTTGCAGGCGACCTCGGTGCCATCGGGCAGGTGGGCGCGGTGCACCTGGCCGAGCGACGCCGCCGCCGCTGCTTCGTGACTGAAGTCGTGGAAGCGGGATTGCCAGTGGGAGCCGATCTCGGTGGTCATCCGGCGGCGCACGAAGTTCCAGCCCATCGGCGGCGCGTTGGACTGAAGTTGGGCAAGCTGGTCGGCATACTCGGCCGGCAGAGCGTCGGGCACGGTCGAGAGGAATTGCGCCACCTTCATCAGCGGGCCTTTGAGGCCGCCGAGAATGACCCGCAGGTCCTCCGCGTGCGCGGCGCGGTCGGTCTTGATGCCGAACATACGTGCGCCGGCCACGCGGGCCGCTATGCCGCCAACGGCGCCAGACGTGCGCGCCATACGGCGGAGTTCGCCAAGCAGGTTGCTGCCTTCGGCCATTCAGGTCATGCCCGGCACGGCCAACGTGTCATTGCGGGGAGCATAGCGACACAGCAATTTCGGTCGGGTCACGCATGGCCAGTGCATCAGCCCGAGCGAGGTTGCTGCGTCGCCTCGCTCCTCGCAATGACCGGAAGGGTGCAACATCATGGCGTCTCCAGCTCAGCTATGAAGCCGGCGATCACGTCCAGCCCCTTCTTCCAAAAAGCCGGATCCGACGCGTCCAAACCGAATGGCGCCAGCAGTTCCTTGTGCCGCTTCGATCCGCCGGCGCGGAGCATATCGAGATATTTGGCCTGGAACCCAGGATGCCCATTCTGGAACACCGAATACAGCGCATTCACCAGACAATCGCCGAATGCGTACGCATAGACATAGAACGGCGAATGGATGAAATGCGGCACATAGGCCCAGAACACGTTGTATTCCGGGGTGAATTCGAAGGCCGGACCGAGGCTCTCGGTCTGCACCTGCAACCACAGCTCGCCAATCCGCTCCGGCAGCAATTCGCCGCCGCGGCGTTCGTCGTGCAGCAGCATTTCAAAGCGATAGAACGCAGTCTGGCGTACCACCGTGTTCAGCATGTCCTCCACCTTCGCCGCCAGCATGATGCGGCGCTGCTTCGGGTCGGCTGCATCCAGCAACGCGCGGAAGGTCAGCATCTCGCCGAACACCGACGCGGTCTCGGCAAGAGTGAGCGGCGTGCCGGACATCAGATAGCCCTGCGCGTCGCCGGCCAGCACCTGGTGCACACCATGGCCCAGCTCGTGCGCCAGCGTCATCACGTCGCGCGTGCGGCCATGATAGTTCAGCAGCAGATAGGGATGTGCGCTCGGCACGGTGGGATGCGCGAAGGCGCCCCCGCTCTTGCCGGGAGTCAGCCGTGCGTCGATCCACGCCGCGTCGAAGAAGCGCTTGCCCACAGCGGCCAACTCCGGACTGAACGCTCCATATGCCGCAAGCACGCGCTGGCGCGCCTCCGGCCAATCGATTTCCCGATCGTCGTCGTCCGGCAGTGGCGCGTTACGGTCCCAGTGCATCAGCTTCGGCAGGCCGAGCCACTTCGCCTTCATCCGGTAATAGCGATGTGCCAGCCGCGGATAGTCGGCCCGCACCGCGGTCACCAGCGCATCCACCACCTCGTCTTCCACCATGTTGCCGCGGTTGCGCGCGCTACCGGGTCGCGGGTAGTGGCGCCAAGTGTCGATGATCTCCTTGTCCTTCGCCAGCGTGTTGGTGATCAGTGAGAACAGCTTCACCCGGTCGCCGAAGGCGGCACCGATGGCGCGGCCTGCGGCCTCGCGCACGCCGCGGTCCTTGTCAGACAGGCGGTTCAGGGCGTCGGTGACCGTCAGTGCCTCATCACCGACCGGGACGCGCATGCCGGCCATCGTCTCGTCGAACAAGCGGTTCCAGGCGGAATGGCCGGTCACCTCTTTTTCGTGCAGCAGCTTCTCGAGCTCGTCGGAGAGCTGGTGCGGACGGAACACGCGCAGGTCGTTCAGCCAGGGGCGCCAGCGGGCCAGTGCCGGATCAGCGAGCTTTGCCTCCAGCACCGCGTCATCCAATCGATTCAGTTCCAAACCGAAGAACAGGAGCTGGGAGCTGATCGTGGTCGCCCGCTCGTTGGCGGACTGGTAGAAGCGGCCGATCGCGGCGTCGGTGGAATCGGCGGCAAACAGCAACTGGGCGTAGGACAGCAGGCGCCCGAGCACCTCCTCGATCCGCTCATATTCCGCGATGGCGGCGGCGAGAGCCGCGCCCGGCAGGTCCGCGAGCCTGCCTGCATAAGCGGCAGAGAAACTGTGTGCGCGCTTGTCAGCGGCGGCGAAATCCGCGTCCACCTCCGGTGCGTCCGGCGCATGATAGAGATCGGACAGATCCCAGGCGGGCAGCGCATCCGAGTTGGATGAGGCGGCAGTGGCAACGGACATTGGCGGACCTCGAATGGCTGCGTTCCCGATGGATGTAGGCTAGTAGGGGCCGCCGTCAAAGGGTTGCGGCAGGCGCGGAGGAGACGTGGAGACCTATCCGACCTGGCCGAACCTGGCCGCGATGATGTTCGGCCTGGCCCGGACCTGGCCCGAGAAACCGCTGTTGCGCGCTTTCCGCGACGGCCGATGGACCAGCGTCACCTGGGGCGAATTCGGCCGCATGGCGGCCTCCTGCGCCCGGGCGTTGCGCGCCGCTGGCGTGGCGGCGGGTGACCGCGTGGTGGTGGTGGCGGAGAATCGGCCGGAATACCCGATCGCCGAGACCGCGCTCATGGCGATCCGTGCCGTTCCAGTGCCCGCCTACGTCACCAACACTGTCGCGGATCACGCCCATATCCTACGCGACAGCGGCGCCCGCGCAGCGATCGTGTCGTCGCCTGTGCTGGCGGGGCGGCTGCGCGAGGCGGCGCCGCTTGCCGGCGGACTGGACCTGCTGGTGGTGATGGACGGCTCGGTGGCGGCAGCCGACGGTCCGCCGCGAATGCTTGCCTGGTCGGCACTGGTCGCGGATACCTCCGGGCCGGACGACATCGCGCGCGAGGCCGCCGGAATTGCCCCCGGCACGCTGGCCTGCCTGATCTATACCTCAGGCACCGGCGGCGCGCCGAAGGGAGTGGTGCTGCCGCATCGCTGTATCCTGTCGAACTGCCGCGGTGCCTTCGAATTGTTGCGCCCGCTGCACCTGCATGACGAAATCTACCTGTCGTACCTGCCTTGCTCGCACAGTTACGAGCATACTGTGGGCCAGTTCTTCCTGCCCAGCATCGGCACCGAGATCGTCTATGCCCGGGGCGTGGAGCATCTGGCTGCGGACCTGCTGACCATCCGTCCGACAATCATGACGGTGGTACCACGCGTGCTGGAGGTGATTCGCACGCGCATCCTGGCCCAGGTGGCTCGCGAATCCCCGCTCCGCCAGACCCTGTTCCAGCGCGCCATGGCGATCGGGTTGAAGCGGCTGGACGGAGCGCCGCTGTCGTTCGGAGAGCGCCTGTTGGATCCGCTGTTGGATCGGCTGGTGCGCGGCAAGGTGCGGGCCCGGTTCGGCGGGCGGCTGGTCGCCGCTTGCTCTGGCGGCGCGCGGCTGGAGCCGGAGGTGGGGCGATTCTTCCTCGCACTCGGGTTGAAGATCCTGCAGGGCTACGGCCAGACCGAGGCCGGCCCGATCGTCAGCGCCAATCCGCCGGATGCGATCCGCATCGAGACCGTGGGTCACGTGCTGGAGGGCGTGGACGTCCACATCGCCGACGACGGCGAGATCCTGGTGCATGGCGACCTGGTGATGGACGGCTACTGGCAGCGTCCGGAGGATACCGCGGCCGCGATCGAGGACGGCTGGCTGCACACCGGAGATATCGGCACGCTGGACGATGCGGGCTACCTGCGCATCACCGACCGCAAAAAGGACCTGATCGTGCTGTCGGGCGGCGAGAACGTCTCGCCGGCGAAGGTGGAAGGCATGCTGATGGCGGAGCAAGAGATCGCACAGGCGGTGGTGGCGGGGGACGGGCGCGCGGGGCTGACGGCGTTGGTGGTGGCGGCCGAGGGCTATGACGACGTGGCGGTGGCGCTGGCCGTGAACCGGACCAACCACCGGCTATCGGTGACGGAACGGATACGCAAGCATGCCATCGTGCCGGCGTTCACCGTGGAGAACGGGCTGCTGACGCCGACGCAGAAGATCCGCCGGTTGCTGGTCATCCGGGCGAATGCGCAGACGCTGGCTGCGCTGCATGGGTAGGACCTGAGTGCGCGAGGCAGTGCAGCCGGGCGTGCCGCCACTTCGGCAACGTACCCATTGAGCAAGCCCATTGAGGCGGACTTCAAGGCGGGTCAGGCTGGACGGAGGCCGGATCCCGACGCGTGGCTGGATTCCGGCCCGCAAGGCGACATCACCTGGCCGTCTTGGACTTGAGCTCGTCGAGCTGCATGCGCGCACCGGCGACCATGCACGACAGGTCGGACGTCAGCATCACCATGTCGAAGCCGCGCTTCACGGCGCCGGCCGCGAACGCCGCACTGGCGCAGTGCATGACGCACTTGATGCCGTGTTTGTGCGCCGTCTCGCGGATCTTGTCGCAGGTGGCGAGATGCGTCGGGTCTGGATTATCCCCGCGCGGCGCCAGCCCGAGCGCGAACGACAGGTCGGCCGGCCCGATATAGACGGCGTCCAGGCCGGGCGTGGCGCAGATGGCATCAAGGTTGGCGATGCCTTCCTTGGTCTCGATCATTGCCATGATGACGATCTCGTCGTTGGCCTTGCCCTGGTAGTCGGCGCCGCCGTAATGAATGGCGCGGACAGGACCGGACGAGCGCATACCGACCGGCGGATAGCGGCATGCGGCCACTGCCTTCGCGGCTTCCTCAGCGGTATTGACCAGCGGCACGATGACGGCATAGGCGCCGAGGTCCAGCGCCTTCATGATGGCCGCCGGCTCGTTCCAGGCGACCCGGACGACCGGGACCGTATCGGTCTGCGAGATCGCGGCCAGCATCGGTCCCACGTCCTTCATTTCCGACGTGCCGTGCTGCAGGTCGACGCACAGGGCATCGAAGCCCTGGCGGGCCATGACCTCGGCGGTGAACCCATGGGACACCGACAGCCAGCCCAGCGTCACGTAGTGGCCGGCATGCCACATCTGCTTGATCTTGTTGGGTCGCATCGTCACACCTCTGATGATATTCACTGAGTCCGCGAGCGGGTTGCTGATCTGAGACATCAATTGACCGGCGAACGCAAGAGCGGCGGCCGGCCGCGACACTGGCGGTCAATGCCGCCGTGCTGGTCGCCGCGGCGCGCGGCTGAAGCTGGGGCGCCTTGTTGGAGGCGGCGCGTGCCGCATCACTCGTCACCACGGATCGTGCCGTGCAGGAGGCGGGCCGATGCATCGAACTCGGTCTGCGGTGCCGGGACTTGCTTGGCAATCTCGAGGCGCTGGTTGATCAATCCACCGTCGTGCCTCTGGCCGCATTGGCGCCGATGCTGACAGCGACCGAGGCCGGTCCGCGCGATGCCGTTGCGAGCCGGGACGGATCGGTCGCGCACGCATACATGCTGACGCTTGCCTGATGCAGTCGCGATCGGTGTCCAAATGTCCGCCTCCGTGCACACGAGGTGGCTCGGGGTTTTCAAGGAGTCGTGAACGATGCTCCAAATGTTCGAATCCATACGTGAGATTCTGCGTCCGCCTATGAATCCAGTATTTGTCAAGCCTGTCTTTTACAAAATCAAAGAATCTAGAAAGCATCATCTTATCGATATCGTTATAGCGGGACTCAACATCTTCCTTGCCTACCTGCAGCAAGTCGGCAACGGCATGCACCGAAAAACTGGCGGTTTGAGGCGTAGCAAAATGCATCACCGCGATCGAAGTAATCCGAGGGGAATGACCCTCGCTATCAGCGTCGTACAACGACTGTGATGAGTAATGGATGTTGTAGAACCGCTCCGGCTCCCTCCCTATTGCCTTGAAGAAATTGTCTGCGGTGACCTTCATTGTCCGATTCCGAAGGCCCGTCTCTGCCGATTCTCCGACGCGGCCGGAATGATAGCAGCTACAAACGAATTAGCCGGTGAAGCCTCGATTTGCCCGCCCGGACACAGCGGCAACGGCCATACTCCACCTTCCGTCGACCACTGCCAACCTCGCTCCAATCCTCTGGCTTGACCCGGCTTGCCGCGCCAGCCATCCCATGCCCTACCCTGTCCAGGACCCCGCTCATGCCCACTTCCCCCTATCGCGGCGTCTTCCCCGTCGTCCCCACCGTCTTCCATGACAACGGCGAACTCGATCTCGCCGGCCAATGGCGCGCGCTGGATTTCATGATCGAGGCCGGCTCCGAGGGCCTCTGCATCCTCGCCAACTTCTCGGAGCAATTCGCCCTCACCGACCAGGAACGCGACACGCTTACCGACGTCATGCTCCAGCATGTCAACGGCCGCGTGCCGGTCATCGTCACCACCACTCATTTCGCCACCCGTATCTGCGCCGAGCGGAGCCGCCGCGCCCAGCGAGCCGGCGCCGCCATGGTCATGGCCATGCCGCCCTATCACGGCGCCACCATCCGCATCCCCGAAGCAGGCATCCTCGCATTCTTCCAGGCCGTGTCGGATGCGATCGACATCCCGATCATGATCCAGGATGCGCCGGTCGCCGGCACGCCGCTGTCCGCCGCTGTCCTCGCCCGCATGGCCCGAGAGATCGCCAACGTCGGGTATTTCAAGATCGAAATGCCTGGCACTGCCGCCAAGCTGCGCGAACTGATCGCACTCGGCGGCGACGCGGTTCTGGGGCCCTGGGACGGCGAGGAGGGCATCACCTTGCTCGCCGACCTGGAGGCCGGCGCAACGGGTGCCATGACGGGTGGTGGCTATCCCGATGGCATCCGCCAGATCACCGACGCCTTCGCCGCGGGCCGGCGTGAAGCGGCAACCGAGGCCTATGCACGCTGGCTGCCGCTGATCAACTACGAGAACCGCCAATGCGGCCTCGCCGCCTGCAAGGCGCTGATGCAGGAGGGGGGGATCATAGCGTCCGACACGGTGCGCGCGCCGCTCGCGCCGCTGTCCGCCGCGACGCGCGCCGGGCTGCTGGCAGCGGCGCAGCGGCTCGATCCGCTGGTGCTACGCTGGGGGCGGTGACAGCGGCGGGGCGACCAGATTGTGATGCGGCAGCCACGGCAACCCCACCGCGCTCATCGCCTTGAAGGAACAACAGGACAAGGCGGCAGGAGGCATGCGCCGCATCGGCAGAATTCTCGCCTGGACGGCAGCGATCCTGCTGGGTCTCCCGTTGTTGCTGGTTGCGCTCCTGCTGATCGCCGGCAACACCGCCCCTGGCCAACGTTGGATCGCGCGGCTGACCCCCGACCTGACCGCCGGCACGATCCATCTCACGGGCCTCTCCGGTCGCTTCCCCGACCGACTGCGCGCCACCACGCTCACCATCGGCGATCAGGCCGGTCCCTACCTGACCGTCCATGGCGTGGCCTTCGACTGGTCGCCGTTGCAGCTTCTCCGCGCCACCTTGGACATCGACCGTCTCGACGCCGCCGCCGCCGATTTAGCCCGCATGCCGCTATCCAGCGACGAGGGCAGTGGCAAGAGCAGTACGGGCGTGCCGGTAAGGGTCAGGTTGCGACAGTTCCGGGTTGACCGCCTCACGATCGGCGCCCCCGTCGCCGGCAAGCCCTATGCCGTTGCGGTCAGCGGAGCGGCGGACCTGCGGTCGATGACCGCCGGCAGTGGACACCTCACCGTGCAGCAGAGCGGTGGCTCGGGCCGCTATACGCTCCAGGGCAGCATCAGCGCGGACCGTCTCCGGGCCGCCATAACAGCACACGAGGAAGCGCACGGATTGATCGGGGGCCTCGCCGGGCTACCGGACGTCGGACCGATCGCCATCGACGCCAGGCTGGACGGTCCGCGCGATGCCGTCGCTGCGAAACTGACCGCCAGCGCCGGGCCATTGCGGGCACAGGTGCAAGGCACGCTGGACTTGCTCCACGAGGCGGCGAACCTCAGCGTTACCGCCACCGCGCCGGCGATGACCCCACGGCCGGACCTGTCCTGGCAGGACGTCAACATCGCCGCACAAGTCCATGGGCCACTCCAACGGCCGGAGCTTGCCGGTCAGGTGCGCATTGATGCCCTGAAGGCGGCAGGCGCCGGCGTCGCGCGCGTGACTGCCCGGCTCGCCGGGAATCAGGGCACGGCGGATCTGCGGGCCGCCCTCTACGGGCTGACCCTTCCCGGCCAGGATCCCAATCTGCTGGCTGCCGCCCCGGTGAAGTTCGATGCTACGGCGCAGCTTGCCGCGCCCGGCCGGCCGGTGACGTTTACACTCCAGCACCCCGTGGTGCAGGCGCAGGGCACCGCGCAGACAGCCGGCGCGTTGTCAGCGCACGTGGCCATTACCTTGCCGGAACTGGCTCCAGTCACCGCGGCAGCCGGCCAGCAGGTGCAGGGCCATACGGCCCTGACCCTGGACGTGGCGAGACGGGACGCCACCACCACGATCGACTTGCAAGGCACGTTGGGGGTGACCGGCGGCCAGGCACAGGCGCAGGCATTGCTCGGCGACGCGGCGCACCTCGAGCTGGCTGGCAGCATCACCGGCGGCAATGCGCGGCTGACTCGCCTCCACGTCACTGGGCGCGGCGTGGACGTCGCCGCCCACGGCAGCCTCGAGAACAATCGGGCTGATCTCGATTGGTCGCTAGCGGTCAAAGACTTGGCCGCCGTGGACCCAAGCTTGAGCGGCGCGGTCGACGCCTCAGGACAGGTCTCTGGGCCAGAGCAAGATCTGACGGTGACGGCGGATTTGCATGGCCAGGTCGGCGCCAGCGGCGTCCAGTCCGGACCACTGACGATTCACCTCGCGGCGCAGGGCCTGCCGGACCAACCCAGCGGCAGCGTGACCGCGCAAGGCGCGCTGCTGAATGCGCCGATCGACCTGGCGCTTGACGTGAGCCGCCAGAATGGCGGCATCCAGGTCGCGGTGCGGCACGCGACCTGGAAGAGCCTGGAGGCCGGCGGCACGCTCGCTTTGCCGACCGGCGCCAAGGTGCCGCAAGGCAGCCTGCATTTGCGCATGACGCGGTTGGCCGACCTCGCGCCCCTGCTGCATCGCCCGCTCGCCGGCAGTGTCGAGGCTGCACTGGAGGCCGCCCAGGCAACGGTGAAGCTGGCGCTCACGGCCCGGGGCCTCGCCGTGCCCGGCGCCGCCTCGGTGTCGCGCGTGGGGTTGGATGCGACCGTCACCAATCCGCAGACCACTCCCGACATCCAGGCGAGCCTCGTCGTGGATGGCGTCGCCGCCAATTCCATCGCTGGTGCCAGCGCGAAGCTGACGGCGCGCGGGCCGCCGAACGCGCTGGCCATGACCCTGTCGGCCACCGCGCCCGGACTGGGCGGCGATACCGCCCAGTTGAGCGCCGCGGCGAAGCTCGACCTGCCGGCGCGTTCGCTCGGCCTGTCATCGATGCAGGTGGCGTGGAAGCAACAAATCTTGCGCTTGCTCGCGCCCGCGACGCTGAGTCTGGCCCAGGGCGGTGTGATCGACCACCTGCGCCTGGGCCTGCGGCAGGCGGTGCTGGCGGTGAATGGCCGCGTCAGCCCCACGCTCGACCTCACCGCCAGCCTGCGAGATCTGCCGGCGGATCTTGCCTCGGTCGCGGATCCGTCGATCGCGGCAGCCGGCAGTCTCGCCGCCGACGTACGTCTCACCGGCTCGCTGTCGCGCCCGGATGGCACGGTGCGACTGACCGCGACTGGGCTGCGCCAGCGAAGCGGTCCCGGTGCAGCTCTGCCGCCCGCCAACCTGGCCGCCAACGCCACGCTGCAGGGCATGGCCGCCCGGCTGGATGTGCGGCTGAACCTCGGGAGTTCGCATCTCGCCGTAACCGGCAGCGCGCCACTGGCGATGACCGGGCCGCTGAACCTGCATGCCGGGGGGATGCTGAACCTCGCCATGCTGAACCCAATCCTGACGGCACAGGGCCGCCGCGTGCGGGGCCAGGTCACGCTCGATGTCGCGGTCGCCGGCACAGCGACGGCGCCCCGCGTCACCGGCACGGCCCGACTGATCAACGCCGACGCGCAGGACTTCACGCAGGGTGTCCATGTCACCGACATCAACGCCCTGGTGCGGGCCGAAGGCGACGGCATCCGCCTGGAACGGCTGAGCGGCCGCGCTGGCAAGGGCACGATCGGGGCCAGTGGCAGCATCGCCCTGACGCCGCCGATGCCGATCGACCTCACGCTTACCGCCGACAACGCCAACTTGCTCGCCAGCCCGCTGATCAACGCGACGCTCGATGCGCACATGACGGTGCAAGGGCAGATCGACGGCAACCTGGCCGTTGCGGGCACGCTCCATACGCGGCAGGTGAACGTGCAGGTGCCGGACAAGCTGCCGTCCAGCGTCGCCGTGCTGCCGGTTCGCGTGGCGGGTGCGCCACGACCGGCGCAGCGCGAGACCGGGCCAGCGACCCCAGCGCCAACCGCGCATACGATCGCGCTGAACATTACTTTGGATGCACCGCAGCAGGTGTTCATCCGCGGCCGTGGGCTGGACGTGGAGCTGGGCGGCAAGGTGCAAATCGCCGGCACTGCTGCGACGCCGCAACCCAGCGGCGGGCTGAACCTGCGGCGTGGCAGCCTGAGCCTGGTTGGCCAGAACCTGACTTTCACCCAGGGCAGCATCGACTTTGTCGGCAATGGCATCACCGATCCAGGCATCCATCTGGTCGCCACCTCAACCAGCGCGACGATGGTCGCGACGTTGACGGTCAGCGGCAGCGCGCGGAATCCGAAGATCGCGCTCTCCAGCAATCCGCCCTTGCCGCAGGACCAGATCCTGGCCCAGCTCCTGTTCCACCAAGGCGAGAGCACGTTGAGCCCGTTCCAGGTGGCGGAGATCGCCGCCGGGCTGGCGCAGCTTTCCGGCACCACGTCGGGCCTGGATCCGCTGGGAAGCCTGCGCAACACGCTGGGGCTGGACCAGTTGTCGGTCGGCAGCAACGCGGCGGGTAATCCGACATTGCAGGCTGGGCGCTATCTGGCCAAAGGCGTATACCTGGGTGCGCAGCAGGGGACGGGAAGCAACGGCACGCAGGCGACGGTGCAGGTGGACCTGACGAAGCGGCTGAAGCTGGTGACGACCGCCGGCACCCCGACCGCATCCGCCACCGGCGCGACACCCTCGGGCCAGGCGGCCAGCATAGGGCTGACCTACCAATTCGAGTACTGAGCGCCAGATGCAGCGCCTTTCGTGACGCGCCAATCACGACGGCCAGGTCGGCCGCCATGCTGCGAACGCTGTCGCCGCGGACGGCGTTTCATGACCTGCGAGGTGATCGACGCGGTCGCCACTCCCGGGTTCTGTGCTCGCGTGCGGGACAGCGATGCCAAGGTGGGATCGCCCCGCCACGCGAGGAGGACCAGCCATGATCACAGTGAACGAGACCGTTGCCGGCTATGTCGCGGCATGGAACGAGACCGATCCGGGGCGCCGCCGCGACATCATCGCGCGTACCTGGGCCGAGGATGGCAGCTATCTCGATTCCCATCGCGAGGGCACCGGCCACGCTGCGATCGACGCGATGATCGCGACGGCGCAGCAGCAGTTCCCCGGCTATCGGGTGCGTCTGTCGAGCGGGATCGAGGTGCACCACGACCGGGTGCGGTTCAGTTGGAGCGCCGGCGGCACGCCGGAGGCGCCCCTGTTCATTGCGGGAACGGATTTTGTCGTGCTGGCGCCGGACGGAAGACTGCGTGCGGTGACGGGGTTTGTCGACGCCATACCCGCCATGTGACGCGTCGCGTCTTCTGCCGCATAGGAGAAGACAAAGGCGAGGAGCAGGACGGCGTGTCGCCGATTGACCCGCCCCTGCCCCCTCGCTATCCCCGCCCCCCTTCAACCACGGGGAGCGGCACATCATGGCGGTGCGGGCGGTGGAAAAGACCGACACCAAGACCGGAGGCATCGCCGCCGACCGGCTGCGCAGCATCGTCGAACGCATCGAACGGCTAGAGGAAGAGCGCAAGGAGCTCGGCAACGACATCAAGGACATCTACGCCGAGGCCAAGTCCGCGGGGTTCGACGTGAAGGTGCTGCGCCAGCTCATCCGTATCCGCAAGCAGGAGGCGGCCGAAGTAGAAGAGCAGGAGAGCTTGCTCGACGTCTACCGGCGGGCGCTGGGGATGTAGGGCGGGAGCCGGGAGTATGGCGCGGTGGCTGGATTCTCGTTGACACGCGCTGGTATTCTGACCGGGCTACGTTGTCGCCGGCGCCTCGCGAAGGCCGTGCGGAGAGCGACAAGCCGAGGCTTCGGCAATTGCGATGTTCCACGAACCGTACCTCGAGACCTGCTGCCGCTCGGCCCTGCACCGGCTGGTGCTGAGCGGCGCGGCGGGCCGTCCGCCCGGTCTGAAAGACGGACCCTGCCTGCGGCGGCTCGCCGGGATGGGGCTGGCCAGCACTCGGCCAGACGGTCGGTATGAGCTGACAGCGGCCGGAGCGGCGCGCCACGCGAGTGAGGTGGCGCGCCACCGGTCGCCGGTCAGCTCAACGGGGCGGTGATGGTCAGGCCGTCCTCCGGCGGCGCCACCGTGACGACGCGCGCGCCATCGGCCGCCGAGATCATCAGCAGGTCGCCTTCCGCCAGCATGTCGGCGGCATCGGCAAAGAAGTCGCGCGACGCCGCCGTGGCCAACCGGTCGGTACCGGCCTTGTAATGCCACAGCGTAAAGCCGTTGGCGTAGGCGAGCACGGAAAGATTGCGAATGGCGAAGGCCATGGCGGCGTTCCTTTTTGCCAAAGAAAAAGCCGCCGCCCGGGATGGGCGGCGGCTAGGGACGTCTGGGAGGGCTTGGGCAACGGGCGCACCTCGCCCGTTGACGCGGCGGCTTCTAAACGATGGGTGGGATGTCTGTCAAGCTTTTTTTCCTTAATAAGATATTAAGCCTAGGCTATGATTCCCTTGACACGAAGCGGCCATTCCAGCCGGTCCATCGCCTCACGCCACAACCGCCAGTCACAGCGCTCATTGCGATAGCGAGGGTTGGGCGGCCGCTGCCGCTCGCCCCAGAAGCGCAGAACGCGCGCGTGCGCCAGGTCGATGCGACGCTGGCGATACAGCCGGTCGAGGCACCTCACCACGTCGTCGGGCTCGCAAGGCCGCCGCACCGGCCCGAGGCCGGCAGTGGACCGAGCACCCTCGCGCCGGGCCACCAGCGCGGCCATGGTCCAAAACCATGCTTCCTCGGCGCTGGGGAACCGCTCCAGCGGGGTGCTGTCGCGATCCGAAAGCATTGGCACGAGAGACTGGCGGGGCACGGCGACAGCCATGGACAGGTCCTCCTTCCTGAGAGCACGTATTGCGTGAACATGTGTAGAACATAAAACCATAGGTTGCATACGATTGCAAGACAGGATTTGTGCATTTTCCTATTCACTTCGGTGCAGAATCCTATATGCTTCTACCCACCAGCCCGATTCGGCACCCAAGCCGGTTTTTCCTGAAGTCGGGGAAGACCGCGGTCCTGCCGGAGGGCCAACCCGACCACGTTGGGATGGCGGCGATGAAACATGAGGACATCTGGCGGGCGATCGACACGCTCGCGGCGGAAAACGGGCTGTCACCCTCGGGCCTTGCCAAGCGCTCGGGGCTCGACCCGACCACCTTCAACGTCTCGAAGCGCTGCATGCCGGATGGGCGCAACCGGTGGCCCAGCACCGAGAGCGTGGCCAAGGTGCTGAACGCCACCGGCGCTAGCTTGGAGCAATTCACCGCACTGGTGTCGGGCGCTCGCACGCTGTCGTCCAATCCCCCGCGCCCGGCCAGGCGCATTCCGCTGATCGGCCTGGCCCAGGCCGGCGGGGAGGGCTTCTTCGACGACGGCGGCTTCCCGGTCGGCGGCGGCTGGGACGAGGTCAGCCTCCCGGAGGTCGCCGACCCCAACGCCTACGCGCTGGAGATCAGCGGCGATTCGATGGAGCCGGTGTATCGCGACGGCGACATGGTGATCGTCTCGCCCACCGCGCCGATCCGCCGCGGCGACCGCGTGGTGGTGCGCACCGGCAAGGGCGAGGTCATGGCCAAGCAGCTCGCCCGCCGCTCGGCCCGGCGCGTGGAGCTGAAAAGCCTCAATCCCGCCCACCCTGACTACAGTTTCGATCTGAACGAGGTGTCCTGGGTGCACCGCATCATCTGGGCAAGCCAGTAGGCCGGCAGAGCCCCTGAGCGGGACCGCGGCGGAGCGGAACCGGCCAGACCGGGAGCGGGACGCAGTGAATTTCGCGCCTCGCCGGGGTCGCGTACCGTGCTAGGCTGGCGCGACACCCGCCAGGTTGTGCAGATGCGCTGGATCGCCGTCCTGCTGTCGCTGCTTGCCACAATCGCCTCGCCGGCGCGAGCCGCGCAGAACGTCGACGTGGCGCTGGTGCTGGTCTCCGACGTGTCCCGCAGTATCGACGACAGCGAATTCACGCTGGAAAAGGACGGCTATGCCGCGGCCTTCACCAATCCGACGGTGATCTCTGCCATCCGGAACGGGCCGGTCGGCGCGATCGCCGTGGCCTATGTCGAGTTCGCCGGCAGCTTCGAAGTGCGCACGGTGATGGACTGGACGCTAATCCGCGACAAGGCCACGGCGCAGGATTTCGCGACCAGGCTTGCCGCGGCACCGCGCTCGTTCTGGGGGCGCACCGCGATCAGCGCCGGCATCGACCACGGCATGCAGATGCTCGCCGAGAACGGGTTCACACCGACGCGCCGCGTGATCGACGTCTGCGGCGACGGCACCAACAATGCCGGCCGCGAGATCACCGACGCACGCGACGACGCGGTGAAGGCCGGCATCACCATCAACGGCCTTGCGATCATCAACGACCATCCCGTGTCCTGGACTTACGCGCATGTGCAGCCGCCGGGCGGGCTGGCGCACTACTATCGGGAGAACGTCACTGGCGGTGCGGGCAGTTTCGTGCTGGAGGTGCACGACTTCCACAGCTTCGGCGAGGCGATGACCCGCAAGCTGATCACCGAGATCGCCGGCCGTATGGCGCCGGCGCCGATTGCCGCGTTACGCTGAGCGAGACGCCGGCCGCCGGTCCGGCAACAGAACGAGGATCACATGGGTCTGCTGATTGATGGCGTCTGGCGCGAGCAGGAACCGGACGGCACCAGGACCCCGGCGTCGGGGCGGTTCGAGCGTCCCGAAACCGCGTTCCGCAACTGGGTGACGCCGAATGGCCGCCCTGGCCCGAGCGGCCATGACGGGTTTGCCGCCGCGCCGGCGCGTTATCATTTGTATGTGTCGCTCGCCTGTCCCTGGGCGCATCGCACGCTGATCATGCGTGCGCTGAAGGGCCTGGAGCAGATGGTTTCTGTTTCGGTAACTCATTGGCTGATGGCGGAGCAAGGCTGGACCTTTGCCCAGGGCGAGGGCGTCGTGCCCGATCCGTTGTTCAACAGCCGCTACATCCACGAACTCTACACCCGCGCGGATGCGAGCTATACCGGGCGTGCCAGCGTGCCGGTGCTATGGGACCGGCACACGCAGACCATCGTCAACAACGAGTCCGCCGAGATCATTCGCATGTTCAATACCGCGTTCGATGCGGTGGGAGCGAAGTCCGGAGACTTCTACCCGAAGGACCAGCGGGCCGAGATCGATGCGATCAACGCTCGCGTCTACGACACGGTGAACAACGGCGTCTACAAGGCCGGCTTTGCCACCACCCAATCCGCGTACGAGGAGGCGGTGATACCCTTGTTCGACACGCTGGACTGGCTGGACGAACGCCTCGGCCAGTCCCGTTTCCTGCTCGGCGACAGCCTGACCGAGGCGGATATCCGCTTGTTCACCACGCTGGTGCGCTTCGATGCCGTCTACCATGGCCATTTCAAGTGCAACGCCCGGCGAATCGTCGACTATCGCAACCTGTGGGCCTACACGCGCGACATCTATCAGGTGCCAGGCGTGGCACCGACGGTCAATTTCCAGCATATCAAACGGCACTACTACCTGAGCCACAAGCGCATCAATCCGAGCGGGATCGTGCCGGTCGGCCCGGTGCTGGATTTCGATGCCCCAGCGGAGCGGGCCAAGGACGTGGACAAGCTGATCGTGTTCTGAGGAACAGTTGGCCGTGGGGATCAACCGCACAACTATAGGTTGCTTCGTCTCTGTCCAATGCGTCGGATTTGCATTTCTTTCATCACTGCCTTGTGTTTTTGTATCTCGCGTCTCGGCGGATTTGTTGCCAGAAGGTGACAGTCTGAGGATCGCGTCCGGGGGGAAGTCTTGCAACAACCAACGCTGCATCGGCCTAGCGAAAAGGCTACCGCCACGGGCGTTTACGTTTTGCTCAATCCGGCCGGCAGCATTACATCGGTGCGCGTGCCTGCGTTCGAGGGAACAGCTTGCCCGGTGGCGCCGCCGGGTTGGAGTTGGCAGTTGGATGTGGGCGCCGACCTACCCCCGGCGGATTGACAGATCCGCCGCTGGTTTCACCCGAAACCAGGAGGCGAGCCGCCGAACGAAACCGTCGTTTCTGTCAGTTAACTAACTAGCTCTTGCTCGATCGTCGCCACGTCGCCCGCCAGAGTCGTGCGGCGCACATCACGCACTTCGTTGCGATCGAAACGCCGCGCGCGGTGCATCGTCGTGCGGTTGTCCCACACGACAAGATCGCCGACGCGCCACTCATGCGCATAGACAAACCGCGGCTGCGTCGCGAATTCTGTCAGGTCGCGCAGGAACATACGGGCCTCGGGAATGGTCCAGCCCTCGATCGCGCCAGCGTGGGACGACAGGAACAATGACTTGCGGCCGGTGACCGGATGCGTCCGCACCAGCCGCTGCCGTACCGGGCGAAACGCCGCCTTTTCCGGCTCCGTCATGTCGGTAAACCCGATCGCCTCGCGCGAGAAGAGCAGGGAGTGCAGGCAGACCAGGTCCTCGACTTCCGTGCGCGTGCGGTCATCCAGCGCGTCATAAGCCGCGCGCATGTCGGCGAATTCGGTATTGGCACCCCAGGTCGGCAGGATGCGGCCGGACAGCAGCGAATATTTCGCCGGCACTGGACGGAACGAACTGTCCGAGTGCCACAGCCGGTCGCCGAGCTTGAAGAACCAAACCCGGTCCTGGTCCGACATGATTTTTCCGCTCGGGTCAAGATTGGAGAAATCCGCGATCCCTCGCTGTAGCCGCGACTCGCTCGCCCTTCGGATATGACCGGGCGTGCCATAGCTCTCCAGCGCGCCGAACTGCCGGGTAAACGCGAGTTGCTGGTCGTCGGTGATCTGCTGGTCGCGGAACACCAACACGGCGTACTGGTCCATGCCGGCCTCGATCGCCGCGATGTCGCGCGAGGACAGCGACTCGCCGCAATCGACGCCGGAGACCTCGCCCGCGAACACCGGATGCAGCGGGCGGATCGATACGGGCATGGCGAGAACTCCTGCGGGGACGAACCGACGGAGAGTGGGACATCCCGCCGGTGCTGTCGAACCTGGCCTGAGACAGATCGTGCCTGGGCGCAGAAACACCCGCCGCCGCGCTGCCTGCCGTGATACGGTAAGCGATTGCCCGATCGGAAACGCTTTGGGTGAGCGATTCTGAACTGCCCCCTGCGTTGAGGCATGATAAGGAGCCGCGGCGATGCGCATCGTCGTTATCGGCACATCGGGTGCCGGCAAGACCACGCTGGCGCAGGCGATCGCCAAGCAGTTCCGGGTGCCGCATATCGAACTGGACGCGATCAACTGGCAGGCCGGGTGGCGCGACCTTATCCGGCACGACCCGCTCGAGTTCTTCAGTCGCGTGGCGGACGCGATCCAGGCCGATGCCTGGGTGTTGGACGGCAACTACGAGCGCGTGCGCGCGCTGGTATGGCAGCGGGCGACACATGTGGTTTGGCTGGACTACGCGCGGCACGTGGTCATGCTGCGGGTGGTTCGCCGTTCGCTGCTGCGCGTTCTGCTGAAGACCGAGCTATGGGCCGGCAACCACGAGCGTTGGCGCGCTCTGCTACGGCCAAGCCATCCGATCCGCTGGGCCTGGGCTACCTGGGGCCAACGGCGCCGCGACACGACGGAGCGGCTGGCACGGCCGGAATATGCCGGCCTCGTGGTGCTGCGGCTGCGCCATCCAAGCGAGGCGCGGGCCGCGATCCGGCATCTGGCGCACGCCGCCAACGTCGCAACGAGTGGCGCCGGATGCTTCGCCCCGCCTTGCCATCCGCCCCATTCCGACCCGACTGCCGCGCCATTCCCGACCGGATGAGCGGTGCCATTCCCGACCGGGTGAGCGGTTCCCACAGGCGGATTCGTCCCCACGTAAGGTCGGGCCGCGCGACGGGCTACTGATTGCCAAGATCCGCTGACCACCGATGACACGGTGCGCTGGATCGCCTCGATCTGCTCCGCCAGCGTAATGGAGATCGAGGTGGCCAGCTTTTGTTCCCGCCCACATCACCCGCAGCTCGCCCACACCCCGGACATCGTAGCCCGACTGTGGGTTCGCGGATTAGACATACAATGAAGCACCTGATGGGCAGACACCTGAGACCAAGGCGGAACCTGCCACCATGAGGCGCAGCCTGTTCAGACCAACTCGTAATCGCCGGAATATGTCATTTCGACTTCAGACGACGCGTATCGCCGGGCTGTGATGATGCCGCTCCCCCTGAGTGTCGCGAATGCTCCGGTGCCACCCGTCGCCTGATAAGTGCCCTCCACGACCACATCGCCCCCCGACATCGAGACCCGCCCCACAACTGTGCCGTTTCTCGTCGTCGGATTGCTGCGTTCCAGAGTGCACCACGGTGGCTAGCCCATGTTATTCACCGTACGAAGTGGCTGCCACGATACCACGGAATCGTAACGTATAGGCACGCAGCGCCCCACCGGCTGGCTGGACCGCATTTC
>DATJNA010000165.1:0-11336 GCA_035508435.1 Acetobacteraceae bacterium
CAGGACGGCGTGGATGCGATCGTGGACGTGCCCACATCGTCGGTCGGGCTGGCGGTGAACCAGGTGTGCCGAGAGAAGAACAAGGTGATGCTGAACTCCGGCACCGGCAGAGGCAGCTCCCCAGGCAACGCCTCGCCCCAACTCCCAGCCCATGGCTGCCGAACCACAGCTGCCGAACCAGTCCTTGCCCGAGTGCCGGCGCGTCGCCTACCCTGCGCGCCAACAATCTCAGAGACCACGCGTCCTTCGGGGGAACCAGGATCATGCAGCGAGCCTGCCGTTCGGCGGTCATCGCCTTGCTGGCCATCCTCAACGTCTCTGGCTGCAAGCGTCAGCAAACCAGCTTCGTCGCACCACCCCCGCCAAAGGTGGTCGTCGCCCAGCCGCTGCGCCAGGTGGTGACGCCCTACCTCGACGCCACCGGGAACCTCGTCGCCTATAACCAGGTGGACCTCGTCGCCCGCGTCTCCGGCTTCCTGCAATCCATCAACTATGCCGATGGCGCCACCGCCCATACCGGCCAGACCCTGTTCGTCATCGAGCCCGCGCCCTACCAGGCCAAGCTGCAGCAGGCGCAGGCGGCGCTCGAGTCCGCCCAGGCGCAGGCAACGCAGACCGACACGGAGTACCAGCGCCAGGCCTCGCTCGGCCGCACCGATTTCTCCTCGCGCTCCACCGTGGACCAGGCCCTGGCCGCGCGCGACAGCAACCGTGCCAACGTGATCAATGACCAGGCGGCAGTGACGCAGGCAGCAATCAATCTCGGCTATACCCAGGTGGCGGCGCCGTTCGACGGCATCGTCACCGCGCACCAGGCCTCGGCCGGCAGCCTGGTCGGCGCCAACGGGCCCACCACGCTGGCGACCATCGTGCAGATCGATCCGATCTACGTCAGCTTCACCATCAGCGAGCAAGACGTGCTGCGCATCCGGGCCGGGCTGCGGCAGGCGGGTGTGGACGAGAAGCAGCTCGACAAGGTGCCGGTCGAGATCGGGCTGATGACGGAAACCGGCTTTCCTCACCACGGGCATCTCGATTACGCCTCGCCGCTGGTGGACCAGAGCAGCGGCACGCTGACCGTGCGCGGCATCCTGGCCAACCCGGATCACGTTTTGCTCCCCGGATATTTCGTCCGGGTCCGTGTGCCGATGCCGAGCCGGCAGGCGACCGCGCTGCTGGTGCCGGAGACCGCGCTCGGCACCGACCAGTCCGGGCGATACCTGCTGGTGGTGGACAAGGACAACGTGGTGCAGCAGCGCACCATCACCACGGGCCAGCGCGTCGGCGAACTGCGGGTGATCGCGACCGGGCTGCAGCCGGACGACCACGTGGTGGTGTCCGGCCTGCAACGCGCGGTGCCGGGAGAGAAAGTGGCGCCGGAGACGGCGACGATCACCGCCGCCATGCCGACGCCGGGAAAGTCGTAGCCGCATGATCTCGCGCTTCTTCATCGACCGCCCGGTGCTGGCCAATGTGCTGGCGATCGTGATGGTCTTGCTCGGCGTGGTCGCCATCGCCATGCTGCCGGTGGCGCAATATCCCAACGTGGTGCCGCCGACCGTGCAGGTCACCACACGCTATCCAGGCGCCAGCGCCGAGACGGTGATGAACACCGTTGCCCAGCCGATCGAGGCGCAAGTGAACGGCGTGCAGGGCATGCTGTACATGCAATCCACCAGCACGAGCGATGGCAGCTATACGCTGACGGTGACGTTCAACATCGGCACCGATTTGAATTTCGCCCAGGTGCTGGTGCAGAACCGCGTGTCCAGCGCGCTCGCCGCGCTGCCACAATCGGTGCAGGCGCAGGGCGTGGTGGTGCAGCAGCGGTCCACCTCCATCCTCCAAATCATCACCCTCACTTCCCCGGGCGGCCGCTACGACAGTTTATTCCTCAGCAATTACGCCACCATCAACCTGGTCGATTCGCTGGCGCGGATTCCCGGTGTCGGCAACGTCAACGTCTTTGGCGTCGGCCAGTACTCCATGCGCATATGGCTTGACCCGGAGCAACTGAAGGCGCGTGGGCTGAACCCACAGGACGTCATCAACGCGGTGCAGGCGCAGAGCCAGCAGGTGACCGGCGGCCAGGTCGGCACGCCGCCGGCACCGGCGGACCAGGCCTTCCAGTACACCGTGAATGTCGAGGGACGCCTCGCCGATCCCACCGCATTCGGCAACATCGTGGTGAAGGCTGCCAACGGCTCCGGTGGGCAGTTGACGCGCGTGAAGGACGTGGCACGCGTGGAACTGGGGGCGCAGGCCTATTCGCAGACCTTCCGCGCCAACGGCCAGCCCGCGGCGGGCGTCGCGATCTTCCAGGCGCCGGACGCCAACGCGCTCGCGGTCGCCACCGCGGTGCGCGCCCGCATGGCGGAACTCGCGCGTGCATTCCCGCAAGGGCTGAGCTGGGACATCCCGTTCGACACCACGCGCTTCGTCAAGGCCTCGATCGACGAGGTCTACCGCACGCTGATCGAGGCCGCGGTGCTGGTGCTGATCGTCATCATGGTATTCCTGCAAGACTGGCGCGCCACCTTGGTGCCGGCCACCACGGTGCCAGTCACGATCATCGGCGCCTTCGCCCTGATGGCGGCCATGGGCTTCACCGTGAACCTCTCGACGTTGTTTGCTCTGGTGCTGTCGATCGGCATCGTGGTGGACGACGCGATCGTGGTGGTGGAGGGGGCCACGCACCATCTTGAGCGCGGGCTGTCGGCACATGACGCCGCAGTGCGCGCCATGCAGGAGTTGTTTGGACCGATCATCGGCATCACGCTGGTGTTGATGTCGGTGTTCGTGCCGGCGGCGTTCCTGCCCGGCCTGACGGGGCGTATGTACGCGCAGTTCGCCATCGTGATCGCCGCCACAGCGCTGCTGTCGGCAATCAACGCCGCGACGCTGAAACCGACGCAATGCGCTCTCTGGCTGCGACCACCGAAGCCCGTTGCGCAGCGCAACATCTTCTTCCGCGCCTTCGACCATGCCTACTCACCGCTGGAGCGCGGCTACACATCACTGATCGGCCGCATGACCCGCCATGCATTGCCCATGGCCGTGCTGGCGCTGCTCGCGGGCGGTCTGGGCGTGTGGGGGGTCGCCCGGCTGCCCACCGCGTTCATTCCGATCGAGGACCAGGGCTATCTCGTGCTCGGCCTGCAATTGCCGGACGGCGCGTCGCTGGAACGCACCAACGCGGTGCTGGCCAAGGCCGCCGCGATCGCGCGCGCCACGCCGGGGGTGGACCAGGCGATCGAGATCGCCGGCGTCTCGCCGCTGGACAACAACGCCTCGCTCGCCTCCGCCGGCGCCGTCTATGTCGTGCTGAAGGACTGGTCGCAGCGCGGCAAGGGAGAAGGCCTGCGCGACATCTATGAACATCTGCAAGCGGCGCTCGACACGATCACCGACGCGTCGCCGTTTGTCATCATTCCGCCGCCGATCCAGGGCATCGGCAATGCCAGCGGCTTCACCATGATGGTCGAGCAACGTGACGGCAGCGACGATTTCACCAAGCTGGAACGCGTCACCCGCACGGTGCTTCGCGATGCCGCGGGTCAGCCGGGGCTGCAACGCCTGGTCAGCACGTTCCGCTCCGGTGTGCCGCAGGTGGAGGTGCTGGTGGATCGCACCAAGGCCGAGGCGCTGGGCGTCTCGGTGGGCGACGTGTTCGCGACGCTGTCGCAGTATGTCGGCTCCAGCTACGTCAACCAGTTCAACAAGTTCGGCCGCACCTTCCAGGTCTACGTGCAGGCAGACTCGCGGTTCCGGCTGAACATGGACGACATCCTGCAGCTCACGGTGCGCGGCCAGGGCGGCCAGATGGTGCCGTTGGGCGCGGTGGTGCGGGTGCGGCCGACGGTGGGGCCGGCGCTGATCACGTTGTACAATTTGTATCCGGCCGCATCGATCGTCGGCGCACCGGCGACGGGCTACAGTTCCGGCCAGGCGATCTCGATCATGGAGGACCTTTCCGACAAGGTGCTGCCGCGCGGCACCGGTTATGAATGGACCGCCATGTCGTACCAGGAGAAGGCGGTCGGTGGGCAGATCTACCTGGTGTTCGGCCTCGGTCTGCTGCTGGTCTATCTGTGCCTCGCCGGGCAGTACGAAAGCTGGATCGCGCCGCTGTCGGTGATCCTGGCGGTGCCGCTGGCGCTGAGCGGTCCGGCGCTGGCGCTCGGCGCGCTGGGGCTGGCCAACAACCTCTACACACAGATCGGTTTGGTGCTGCTGATCGCGCTGTCGGCCAAGAACGCGATCCTGATAGTGGAGGTGGCGCGCGATCGGCGCCGGCAGGAGGGGCTGGCGATTGTCGCGGCGGCGGTGGAAGCCTCGCACACGCGGTTCCGGCCGATCGTAATGACGTCGTTTGCCTTTATCCTGGGCGTGGTGCCGCTGGTCACCGCCACGGGTGCCGGCGCGGCAGCCCGCATTTCACTGGGGATCAGCGTGCTGACCGGGATGCTCGCTTCAACGTGCCTCGCCGTGTTGTTCGTGCCGTCGTTCTTCGTGGTGCTGCAAGGATGGGAGGAGCGGATGCGCAAGACCGCGCGGACCGAGATTGTTAAGGATCAGGTGGGGTGAGGTACGGGTGCGGAGGTCGCCGCGAGGGTGGGAGTAGATTTACCACAAAGACACCAAGTAATTCACAAGACGCGGCGGCGGATTCCGTCGTTCAGGACCGGACAGTTGAACCTAAATCCGGCAGTTGGCTGATCGCCGTGCGCGGCCAAGTTGGCAGATTGTGCGGCGATGAGCGGGGATGGGGTCGATCTGGCGGTTCACCCGGGAGGTAAGCAACCACCGGTTGATATGTGGTCGGTGACCGCAGACACGTTCGCCGGCCGGGTGCACGTTGAGTGGGACGCAACGGCGCCGATCGCGCCATTCGGTCAATTGCCGTTCTTCATCTATTATCTCAAGCAGACCCGACTGTTCTACGCCTGGGTGGCAGATTGTCCGCTGCGTCCGACCAGTCCGAATGCGCCAAGCAATCGCGACGTGCTGGGCACGTTGCTGCTGTCGGTGCTGGCTGTCAGCGGCGTTGACAATCTGCGTATAAGCGGCGGCGGGCGTTGCCTGACGGTGAGGGCGCGGGCGTGATGGCCGAGCCCGCGGCAGGATGACGGTGATTTCGAAGCGTGGCGTGTCGGGGTGCGGCGAGGACACGGTTGAGGTGGTGAGTGGACGCCGGCGGCGGCGACATGGATCAGAACGCCGGGTCATGGCGCTTCGATTTGTTGGGCTGCAAGTCCGCGGCAGCGAAGCCCTGTTCTTGTTGCAGCATGTCCTGAATACGGCCGCCATGGATGGCCCACAGCACCTCCCGCAAGTCGTTGAGCAATCCAAACACGGCCAGCGCCTGCGCTGGCGTCCAGGAAGCCGGGATGAGAACGGACACCGCCGGCATCGAGCGGGTGTTCATGATTTGCCAGCGCGGCGTTGGCGCGCGCGCTGGTCGGTACGTTCCCGCGCCTCCTTGAGGCGATAGGAGTCGCCCTCGATGGCGATGATCTCGGCGTTGTGCACCAGCCGATCGATCAGCGAGACCACGCAGGCGGCGGTCGGGAAGACCTCGTGCCACTCCGCAAAGGGGCGGTTGGTGGTGATCAGGGTGCTGCGGGACTGGTAGCGGCGGGAGACCAGCTCGAACATCAGGTCGGCGTGACGGTTGGAATAGGAGAGATAGCCGACCTCATCGATCACCAGCAGTTCCGGGCGAGCATAATGGCGCAGGCGGCGGCGCAGCGCGGAATCGCTGTCGAGCGCGCAGAGCTCGCCGAGCAATTGTCCGGCACTGGTGAACAACGCGGTATGGCCGGCGATCAGCGCCTGATGGGCGATGTTTTGTGCCAAAGTGGATTTGCCGACACCGTTGGGACCGACCAGGACGACGTTGGCGGCTTCCGTGAGGAAGTCGAGCGCCACGATGACTGTGCCATAATGCGCCGCCATCTTCTGGTAGGTACGGTTGATCCCGGGCTCATAGCGGCATGCCGCCGTGACACCGGCCTTGAGGTTGTCGCAGACGATCTGGCGAGTGACGTCTTCGAAGAAGGCGAGCATGCTGAGGTGGGAGCCAATCCAATCTGCCAGGCCCTGCGTCCAGCGTGCCTCTATATAACTGTAGTTCGAAGCACCGAGCGCTGCGACGAAGATCTGTGCCTGCCGCACTTCGCCGCTGAAGTGCCAAAGCGCGCCCCTTGACGCGCGGCGGTTGGAGAAGAGGCGCAGCACCGTCTGGGTCCACGGCGCGGTGAGCGGGTCGAGCTTGACGGCGGGGCTGTGAAAGTGATCGACCAGCTTGTTGTAGCGGTAGCTTGCGTCGAGCTTCAGCGTGCGCGAGGCTGGTGACGCCGAGGAATTCGGTGCGCACGGCAAAGCCTGCGCCGACGGTGGCGGACCAGAGGAAGCTGGGCAGGCGGGAGAACGCCGGGCGCAGCTACCAGATCACGTTGCAGCAGGGGATCCACAGTGCCGGCGGGCCTGCTCATTGCCGTTGCTGAAGGACGATGTCCGTTACCCCGGCGACTCACCGTCAGGATGCTGAATCTTGTGATCGGCGATGACTCTATCGTAAGGCCCGCGACGGCATTGACCGCCGGTGCTGCCCTCATCCGATGGGCACTCGGCGCACGAAATCTCCCTTCGAGGGCGACAACCCATTCATCGACAGCTTGCTCGAATGGGTGGACGCACCCGACGGACAACGGTCGATCGAGGCGTCTGATCCGGTATTTGCCGCACTGGCACATGCCGGCGTCGACGCCAGGCAGCGCAAGATCGTCTGGGCCGACGGGAAACAGCCATCGATCGAGCAGTCGGCGGCGCGCATCCACACTGAGCGTCCCGACGTGCTCCGCGACCTGATCGAAATTCACGTGCCGGGTTGGCTGGAAAGCTGTGCGCCGGAATCCTGCTCCGAACGCCAGTTCGAGGAACTCGACCGCCTCATCGAACCGTGGCTCGACGATTATGAGCGCACCTCACGCTGCGAAATTATCGGCCAGCAAAACCGCAGTCAGCCCTGCAGCACCTTCACCATGGTGGAGCCCAGCGCCGCGGGACTTTCCGAGACGTGGATGCCGGCCGTGCGCATCGCCTCCATCTTCGCCGCCGCGGTATCGCGCCCGCCGCTGATCACCGCGCCCGCATGGCCCATGCGCCGGCCCGGTGGCGCGGTGGCACCAGCGATGAAGCCCACCGTTGGCTTCTTTACCTTCTCCCGCGCCAGGAACTCCGCCGCTTCGATCTCGCTCTGGCCGCCGATCTCGCCAATCATGACGATCTGCTTCGTCTCCGGATCGGCGAGGAACATTTCCAGCACCTCGACGAAATCGGTGCCTTTCACCGGATCGCCGCCGATGCCGACACAGGAACTCTGGCCGAGGCCGGCGGCGGTGGTCTGCGCCACCGCTTCGTAGGTCAGAGTGCCGGAGCGCGACACCACGCCCACCGAGCCGCGGCGATGGATATGGCCAGGCATAATGCCGATCTTGCAGGCATCCGGTGTGATGACGCCCGGGCAGTTCGGGCCGATGAGGCGCGACTTCGAACCGGTGAGCGCCCGCTTCACCCGGACCATGTCGAGCACTGGGATGCCCTCGGTGATGCAGACGATCAGCGGGATTTCCGCATCGATCGCCTCCAGGATCGCATCGGCGGCATAGGGCGGCGGCACATAGATGCCGGTTGCCGTCGCGCCCGTGGCGGCGACCGCCTGCGCCACCGTATCGAACACCGGCAGCCCGAGATGCGTGGTGCCGCCCTTGCCCGGCGTCACGCCGCCCCCAACCTTCGTCCCGTAGGCGATCGCTTGCTCGGTATGGAACGTGCCCTGCGCGCCGGTGAAACCTTGGGTGATGACGACCGTGTTGGCATCAACGAGGACCGACATGATCAGCCACCCTCCTGCACGGCCTTGACGATCTTCTCCGCCGCGTCGGCTAGGTTGTCAGCGGCGATGATCGGCAGGTTGGATTTCGCCAGGATCGCCTTGCCGAGATCGACGTTGGTGCCTTCCAGCCGCACCACCAGGGGCACCGACAACTGCACCTCACGCGCCGCCGACACCACGCCGTCGGCGATCACGTCGCAGCGCATGATGCCGCCAAAGATGTTGACCAGGATGCCCTCGACGTTCGGATCCGACAGGATGATCTTGAATGCTGCGGTGACGCGCTCCTTGGTGGCGCCGCCGCCGACATCGAGGAAGTTTGCTGGCGCCGCGCCATACAACTTGATGATGTCCATCGTCGCCATGGCCAGGCCGGCGCCGTTCACCATGCAGCCGATATTCCCGTCCAGCGCCACATAGTTCAAATTGTACTTGTCGGCTTCGAGTTCCTTCGGATCTTCTTCCGCCTCGTCGCGCAGGTTCTCCACGTCAGGGTGGCGGAACATCGCACTGTCGTCGAAGGCGACCTTGGCGTCGAGCGCCATGACGGCGCCGGTCTTGGTCACCACCAGCGGGTTGATTTCGACGACGGAGCAATCGAGGCCAGCGAACGCGGCGTATAACGCCGGCAGCAGTTTCGAGAACGACGCGACCTGCGGGCCGCTGAGGCCGAGGCCGTAGGCCAGGCGGCGGGCGTGGAAGCCGGACATCCCGGAGGCCGGATCGATCGCGACGCGCAGGATTTTCTCGGGATGGTGCGTGGCGACTTCCTCGATCTCCATGCCGCCTTCCGTGGATGCGATCACCGTGATGCGGCCGCTGACGCGATCCACCAACAACGAGAGATAGAGCTCGCGGGCGATGTCGCAGCCGGCCTCGACATAGACGCGATGCACCGCACGGCCGTGCGCGCCGGTCTGCTTGGTGATCAGGGTGTGGCCGATCATCGCCTCGGCGTGGGCGCGCACCTCGTCGAGCGAGCGGGCGATGCGCACGCCGCCCTTGCCGTTGGGGTCGTCGGCAAAATGCCCGGCACCGCGGCCGCCGGCATGGAGCTGCGCCTTCACCACATAGACCGGACCGGGTAGCTTGCGCGCCGCTGCCACCGCCTCGTCTGCGGTCCAGGCGACGTGGCCGTCCGGCACCGCCACGCCGTAGCGCTTCAGCAGTTCCTTGCCCTGGTATTCATGAATGTTCATGGGAGACTCGCTTTGGCTGCCCCGGCGGGAAGCACCAGGCTGTTCGTCATGGCCGGGCCTGAGCCGGCCATCTTCCCCGAATGCCGCGCCTCACACCGCGATCCGATCGCCCGTGCGTGGATGGCCGGGTCGAGCCCGGCCATGACGAGGAGCTGTCGCCCCGACACGCCGTTAGCCCAGCAGCTTCTTCGCCGCCTCGATCAGCTCTCGCACCGTGCCGCACGATGCGTCGAACATTGCCTTCTCTTCGGCGTTCAGCGCGATCTCGACGATCCGCTCGATGCCGCCGGCGCCGATCACCACCGGCACGCCGACATACATGTCCTTGATACCGTATTGGCCGGTCAGATACGCGGCACACGGCAGCACGCGCTTCTTGTCCTTCAGAAAACTCTCCGCCATGGCAACCGCGGAGGCCGCGGGCGCGTAAAAGGCACTGCCGCGCTCCAGCAGCTTCACAATCTCGCCGCCGCCATCGCGCGTACGCTGCACGATGGCATCGATCTTCGCCTGCGTGCTCCAGCCCATCTTCACCATGTCCGGCACCGGAATGCCTGCCACGGTGGAGTAGCGCGTCAGCGGCACCATCGAATCGCCATGGCCGCCGAGCACGAAGGCGGTCACATCCTCCACCGACACGCCGAATTCCTGTGCCAGGAACAAGCGGAATCGCGAGCTGTCCAGCACGCCGGCCATTCCCACCACGCGGTTGGCGGGCAGGCCCGACTTCTCCTTCATCACCCAGACCATGGCGTCCAGCGGATTGGTGATGCAGATCACGAACGCGTCGGGGCAGTTGGTTTTGATGCCGTTGGCGACTTCGGCGATCACGCCGGCGTTCTTGCCGATCAGGTCGTCGCGCGA
Organism: Acetobacteraceae bacterium; assembly: GCA_035508435.1. Classification (GTDB taxonomy): domain Bacteria; phylum Pseudomonadota; class Alphaproteobacteria; order Acetobacterales; family Acetobacteraceae; genus JASHVB01. The sequence goes on from DATJNA010000165.1 coordinate 9,964, forward strand.
CATGCCCGGGGTACGCGGAAAACCGGCGGTGACGATCACCACGTCCGCACCCTTGATCGCGCTGTAGTCGGAACCGCCGGTCATCAGCGCGTCGAACCCGTCAACCGGGCCGGATTGCATGATGTCAAGCGCCTTGCCGGCTGCCACGCCGCCGAACACGTCGAACAATACGACGTCGCCCAGTTCCTTCAGGCCGATCATGTGGGCGAGCGTGCCGCCGATATTGCCGGCGCCGATGAGGGCGATCTTGTTGCGGGCCATGATGACTGTCCTTGCCGGCAGTGATGAAGAGCAGAAAACACGCGACGCCCCCGGGCGTTACCCGGGGAAGCGGGACGGCCCGGAAGGCGCGGTTGTCCTACCCCATCACAGTCCGGGGCGGCAAGGCGGTGCGGTGCAGCATGGGGCCGCGCTTGCCTGGCGGCGCCGACACACGTCGGCCGTATCCGGCGCCGGACGGCGGCGTGGTGGCGGGCGAACCGGGTGGGATCAGCGTCCCATTGCTGACCGGGAATCTTGCCCGGAGCGATGAACCGGCTGGCCGGGGCGGCGCGGCGCGGCGCACCGCGGTTGCTTTCAGGACGTCCTCGGTCGTGGGCGCACCCAGCTCGCCGGAGAGGCGGCGGTTGGTTGGGGTGTTGGGCGCTAATGTGCCTGACCTGGATCAGCTCCCTTTTGATAACGGGTCGGTTTGAACACTTGTAACAAGCAGAAAGTAGTGGGCTGCTCTTGGCCGAGTTGAGCAGGAGCCTGCGTCCGGCTCAGCGGCTGCGTCATCGACTGGAATAGCCGATCACGGCCGGCGTTACATTCTGTCACAGAGCTCCGGTCGTTGTCACTAAATTGAATGTCCCTATCCGGTTAGCGCAGGCTGCCAACCCCTGAGCTTCGTGCGCCGACTGCGGCTGGGTCCGCCTGCGCTAACCGGATAGGGACAAAATTGAAAGTTCATTCATGTGAATTATGGATGTGAGTTACGCATCGGCATTTGGGGACCGACCACGGCAGGACTTTGGCGTCTGCATCCATCGCGGCACGCGCCAGATCGGTGGAACCTGCATTGAGCTCGCATGTGAGGGGCAGCGTATCCTGCTCGACCTCGGTCTGCCGCTCGATGCCGGGGACAATGACTCCGTATCACTTCTGCCCCAGGTCGCCGGGGTGCAGATGGCTGATCCAAGCCTGCTCGCCCTGATGCTGTCGCACGGGCACGCCGACCACTGGGGGCTGCCACCTTACGCCTTTCACCTGCCAATCATCGCCGGTGCGGCGACGCGCCGGATGCTGTCTGCGGCGGCGCCTTTCGTGCCTCGTCCGATCCCGCAGGGCATTGACCCTCCCGGCTTTCCGGATCTGGTGGATCGCAGGACCAT
>DATJNA010000166.1:0-13756 GCA_035508435.1 Acetobacteraceae bacterium
CTACCTCCAGGATTTGAAAAACTACGCTGTTTATCTGCAACAACTCCAACAGGCTGTGCAGCAGGTCCAGTGGGCAACCACCACGGCGCAAGCTCTCATCCAGAACCCGAACCTCGGCGCCGCGATGGGGCTGATGAACGCGCTTGGCGTCAGTGATCCCCTCCCGGTCAATCCCTCTGCGATAACCGGCTTGATAAATGGCGCGGGCGGCCTCGGCGCAGGCGGGGTCAACGGCGCGCTGGGCGGGATCAACGGCGCGCTGGGCAACCTGTCGAATCTCGCGAACTCATCCTGGTCCGCCAATCACGTCTATTCGCCGAGCGACGGCTCATGGACCAGCCAGCAACTCAATGCCAACGCCAACGGCATCGCCGGTGCGCAGGGCATCGCGCAGCAGGTTTATTCCGAGATGGCGCAGCACTTCTCGGTCATCAATGCGCTGCGCGAGAACCTGACAACGGCGACGACACCGGCGCAGCGGGAGAATGCGATGGCCGCGCTGCAAGGCGAACAGGTCTGGGCGCAGGACGCGAGCGGCCAGCTTCAAGCCGCGCAGATCATGTTGTCTGCGCAACAGGACAGCCGCGTGCAGCAGGACAACGAGCAGCTTGATAACGCGATCGACCATAACCTTCAGGAGGCTGCGGCGAACGGAGTGGCACAATGAGCGTGCTACGATCCGTCATTCTGACGGCCTCGGTGGCGGTTATACCGCTCGCCATTCAGGCTCGTAATGCTGTCCCACCACAGCCCGAAAGAACCGTGATGTGGTACGTCGGGCACCCCGCTGAGCTGCGGGCGGTGATGGCGGCATGTGCCAACAACCCTGGCACCGCGAAGCACAATCCTGACTGCGAAAATGTCGTTCAGGCGCAGCTTGTCCTTGCGGCCAACCGTGCGTCAGCGGTCACGGACCTGACCCCGCCGACCTCGCCGCATTACTGGTTCGTGCACCCGGAGCAACTCGGCCCGGAGCTGTTTTACTGCTCGCACACACAGGACGCCGAGGTGCGCCACCAGATTTTTTGCGATAGCGCCGAGGCCGCGGAGAAGATGCGATGATCTTCATTTTTTCAATCGCACCGGTCTTCTTCGGTTCCATCCTGCTGATGCTAGCCGGCGCGTGGATCTTTGATGGCGCTCGGCATGAGCATTTTATCGGCGCCCAGGTGATGGGGGCGATGATCGTCGCCATCGGCGCGTTGGCCCTGTTCTCCCTGCTGCGCCACATCTGGCGCGCATTTCGGATGTTCTTCAGATGAATGCGTGGCACCTCTTTGCGTGGCTTGACTCGAACCTCGACGTTCAGTTCCTGAACGGTGTTCAGGCGCTATTGAGCGCGCTCGTTACTTACGTTCACACGCCCCTGCTCGCCGGTGCCGTCGTCTGGCTCGCCGGCACCTTCATGGTCGATCACTACGCGCCCAGCGGCATCGATCCGATGACGGGCCTCGTCCGGAGGCTTATGCGCGCGGCGATCATTGTGTTCGCCGTTAGCTCGGCGGCGACCTTCAACCAATACTTGGGGAACCTGCTGCTGAACATCCTGCCAACCGACATCAGCAATGCCGTGGCCGGTGCGATGGGCGGCCCGCGCGTCGATGCGAACGTCTTCGACACACTCCTGAACGGTGGGTGGACCGCCGGGGTGCAGGTCTACAAAAACCTGCCCGGCTGGTCTCTCAAAAGCTTCGGGATGATGTTCGTGGTCGCGATCTACTGGGTGGTCGCGTTCTTCACGATCGCCATCTCGTTTCTCGTGTATGTGGCGTCCCGCGTCTTCCTTGGTTTGACGGTTGCCCTAGGCCCGCTGTTCGTGTGCTGTCTCCTTTGGCAACGCACGGCCCGCTTCTTTGATGGCTGGATTGCTGCTGCCGGCTCGTTGATTCTGACGCAAGTGCTGATCGTCGCGCTACTGGCGCTCTTGCTTGCAGTCGAAAACCGAATCATCCTCCAAATCATCGGGTTGACCGCCATGGGCGGGGCGGGCGTCAACTGGTTTGTGGATCAGATCCAGCTTCTGCTCGATGCGGCCGCCATGTTCTTCATCGCCGCTACGCTCTCGAAGCAATTGCCCGACCTCGCACGGGCGATCATGGGCGGTATAGCTCAAAACATTTCGCCGTACCGCAACGCCGCCATGGGCGCGCTGGGTGGCGCGGCCGGCGCTGCCGTGGGCAGCGCGACCGGTGGCGCGATGGGTGCCGTCACCGGCGCGGCGGTCGGTGCCGAGATGACAACGTGTGGCGTCGCCCGCGCCATCCGTCTCGTTCCTGCGGGAAAGGCGATGTAGGTGTCCCGGATTTTAGTCGTGCTCGCGGTCGCAACAACGGTGGCGGGATGCGCGAACAAGTACGAGCCGCTGCCGATGGTCAACGCCGATGACCCGATCTGGCAACTCAATCCCGATAAGTGGAGCACGAGCCAGAACGCGCTGACGACGCCGCCTGCGCCGCCGCAGCCGTCGCTCTTCCGCGTTGGCACAGCGGGGCACTGATGAACGAAATCTCCCTCACCCCCGAAGCCATTCCGGCAGACCGACGGCAGGCGCTGTTCGATGACGTGATGTCGTTCCGTGCAGCGGAGCGCAAGTTCGACCGCGAGCGGCGAAGTGCGGGATGGTGGATCGGTGGCATCGGCGCCGCGATCGGCGTGCTCGGCGTGGCCAGTGCGGCCTCCCTGTTCCCGCTCAAAGAGCCTCCCAAGGCCCTCTACATCGAGGTGGATCGCAGCACCGGCTGGGTCGGCGAGATCGCCGGCGCGAAGGATGCGCCCGAATTATTTAATGATCGGGTCATCGAGCGCGATCTGCGCGAATACATCAACGCCCGTGAGAGCTATATCTGGCAAACGGATGCTCAGACGTTCCATCTCGTGGCGATGGAATCATCGCCTGACGAGCAGCAGCGCTATGCCGCGGAGCGTCAGAAGTACCCGCCGTCAGTGGTCTATGGCCGGAACGGTTACGCTGCCTGCGACAACTGGCATTTCGAACGCCGCACCGCAGGCAAGGATGGCACCGGCACGATCGAGTACGAGGCGAGATTCTATAAGACAGAGGCGAAGGACGGAGCGGACCCCAAGACCCAGGCATGGACAGCGACAGTGGATTTCCAGTTCCATCCGGAACTGGCGATCAGCTCTCAGGATGTATCGCTGAACCCGGATGGCCTGCAGGTCGTCTCGTATAGCGCCTTCCCGGATCCCACCCCATGAAGCTCCACCTCCCCTCGCTCGCCCTCGCACTCAGCGTTGCGCTGCCCACCGCGGCCCTGGCCTTGGAGACACCGACGCCGTCGAAGTTCGATCCGCACATGCGGACGGCGCCTTATCGCGCCGGCGACCGCGTGCTGCTCGAGGACACGCTGGGCCGCTCGCTGACCATCACGTTCAGCCCGAAGGAGCACATCGCGCTCGTCATTTTCGGCGACAGCCTGGCCAACGGTTCGACGCCAGCGTGGGAAGGCCCGGATCAGAAGCAACTCGCCAATCAGTCGCTCGGCAACGTCTTGCCGCTTTGGCCGCTGCGGCCGGGCCAAGAGGACATGCAGGTCATCACCAAGGACGATGTGGGCGAGCGCAAAGTCTACCAGTTCGAGCTCGTGGCGATGCCCGCGCCCGCGGCATCAGACCCTTGCAGCCAGGACGACTGCGACGATCCGAATGCGACATATGGGCTGACGTTCACCTATCCCGATGATGTCAGGGCCGCGCAGATCGCCGCGTGGCGGGCAAGCCAGGCGCAGCGGGCGAAGCAGCTCGCTGAGGACCGGCTGGCGACAGACATCTTTTCTGGCCCGCGCAACTGGAAGTACATGGCGCAGGGGAAGGATAAGAACCTGGCTCCAACTGAGGTGTCGGATAACGGGCGGGTGACGGCGTTCCGTTTTGTCAACAACACCGAGATCCCGGCGATCTACGCTGTCACGGGCAAGGACCTTAAGGACGAACGCCTCCTGGCCTGGTCAATGCAGGACGACATGGTCGTGGTGCAGGAAACCGATGCCAGATTTCGCCTGCGCCTGGGCAGCGAAGTCCTGGACATCATCAACGAAGGATACGTCCCCGGCGGCATCAACTACCGCACCGGCACCGTGTCGGCATCGGTGATCAGAGAAATCAAGGCACCCCAGTGAGCCAGGCCGGCATCGAGGGCGAGCGGCAAGTCTCGCCGGCGGCTTCCAAGCAAAACCCGTTCATCACGCGGCGGCAGTTGCTCCTCGCCGTCGCCTCTGTTGCGGCGTTGGTTGTGGCGTATGCGTTCTGGCGCGACCAGCCCGCGCCCCCGGAACCGAAAGGACCGGTGCAATCGCGCATCGCTGCCGAAGTGCCCTACGTGGCGCCGCCGCCACCGGCACCTCCACAGGCGCAGCCCGTTGCGATGCCGCTCCTGCCGCCGCCGCCGTCCTTTCTGCAACACCCCGCGGAGGCATTGCGAAACGAGAGGTCCAGTCGTCCCGAGCCTGACATGATGTCGTACGCTGACCCGCCTGCCAGTGCGTCGCACGCTGACTCCAAGAGCAGCGACCCAGCCGGCGCTGATAGCGCCACGAAAGTCGCCTTCAAGGCATCTATTATCGCCGGCGACAAAGCGGGGCCCGTCGGCGATCAGAACCTCGTGCTGATGCCGGGCATGGTCCCGTGCGTGCTCGATACGGCCGTTGATTCCACTCTGCCCGGCCCGGTCCAATGTCATCTCGAGACCGACGTGCGTTCGCCAACGGGCGTCACGCTGCTCGATCGCGGCACGGTCATCACCGGCACGTACAAGAACGATCTTGCCAATGGGCAGGCCAGGTTGTTCACAGAGGCTGACCTGATCCGCACGCCGGCGGGGTGCATGGTGCAGCTCGCCAATACGCCGATGACCGACGCGCTCGGCCGCACCGGCTTAGCCGGCGGCGTCGATAATCACTACCTCAGCCGGTTCGGCGGCGCTGTGCTGCTATCCCTTGTCGATACCGGCTTGGGCATTGCGCAATCGGCCGTCTCCAAGGGCGGCAACACATACATAACGTTCCAGTCGGGCGATATGTCCGGACTGGCGGATACAATCCTCCGCTCCACCATCAACCAGCCGCCCACGATCACCAAAAACCAGGGCGACCGCATCGCGGTGTTCGTGCTCCGCCCGATCGATTTCAGCGGCTGCTACCAGCTTCGGATGGCGCAATGAGCGTCTTCGGGACGAGTTCGCTGGAGCTCATGCTCGCGCCGATTTCCGCACCCCTGGTCGATCCGTTGGTCACGGAGATAGTTTGCCACCGCCCGCACGAGGTCGGCGTTGAGCAGCAGGGCGCGTGGCACTGGATTGATGTTCCCGAATTTACCTTCGACCGCCTGGACGCAATTGCGATCCTGGCCGGCTTCGCGCTATCGAAAGAGTTCAGCCCCGACGAGCCGATCTGTTTAACGACGCTGCCGGGCGGCCAGCGCTTCACCGCCTGTCGTCCGCCGGTGACCCCAACCGGAGTGATCAGCTTCACGATACGGGTGCCGTCGCGTGTGACCAGCCGCGTGGCGGACGACGATTTTCGCAGCCTGCTGCGGGAGGCAAACGGCGGTCAGAGCCGTCACGCGCAGACGGACGCGGAACTGATCCGTCTCTATCGCGAAAAGGATTGGCAGGCGTTCTTCACGCTCGCCGTCCAGGCCCGGAAGACGATCGGCGTCACCGGCCGCGTGGGGTCCGGAAAGACGCACGTGACCCGCCGGTTGCTGCGGGAGATCCCCGCCCACGAACGGATTGTGACGATTGAGGACACCGATGAATACGGCCTGACCGAGCACCGCAATCGCGTGTCGCTCTTCTTCGGCTCGGCCGGCGTGACGGCGCAGCAGTGTGCAGAGACAAGCTTGCGGATGCGCCCCGATCGCGTCGCTCTGCAAGAGATCCGAGGGGCAGAGGCTTGGGCTTTCCTGCGTGTGCTGGCCTCCGGGCATGGCGGGCTGACGACGTGGCACAGCGAGATGGGTGCGGATGCGGCGTTCTCGGCTTTGGCGAAAATGGCCAGGTCGAGCGATGAGGCGAGCACGTATTCCGATAGCGAGCTGCAACAAATCTTCCGCAGCTTGATCGACGTGGTCGCGTGGTGCTCGCGGGACAGCCAAGGCTTCAGCATCCCCTACGTCTGGTTCCGAGCCGCGGAGGAAGCATGAACCGCAGGGCCGTCATCGTCGGGGGCTGTCTCGCCGCCGCGTACGTGTGGAGTGCACTCGCGAGCGCGATCTACTGCCTCGGCACGGGCAATCCTGGCCTGCTTACGCTGCCGTTCCTCCAATGGTGGCAAGTACTGCCGTACTGGGATGCGAACTGGTGGGTCACGCTGTGGTTCGTGCTCGCCGCCTTCATCCCGCTGCTGCCGGTAGCGATTGCCGGGCGGGTGATGGTCATCCGCCGAGGTCTGCGGGATGCGAGCCGCGATCTTTATGGCCAGACCCGCTGGCCTGCGCGCGATGACATTCAGCGCGGCGGCTTCTCGCTGCGGAAGAAGCTGTGATGCGTGCGGACGGCGAGATACTGCTCGGAAAGCTGGGCAGCGAGCATCTCATGCTCGGTGGGAACCAGCACGCCGCTCTGTATGCGCCCACCCGCTCAGGAAAAGGAATCTCCTGTGTGGTCCCCAACGCGCTGACATGGCCGTACTCGACCGTAATTCTCGACATGAAGCGGGAGACATGGCGGGCCTCGAGCGGCTGGCGCGCGCACGCGCTCGGTCAACCCACGTATCTCTTCGACCCGCTATCTCCGGATGGCCGCACGCACCGGTTCAACCCACTATCGAGCGTTGATCGGACAGCGCCGGACAGGTTCGACCAGATCCAGCGGATCGGGCAGGCGGTGTTCCCGAATTCGGCCGGCAATGCGAAGTTCTGGGATGACGCCGCGCGCCAGGCCTTCAACTCGGTAGCGTGTTTCGTCGCCGAGACGCCGGCAATTCCGTTCAACATGGCGCAGGTCATGCGCCTGTTCACGGCGAGCTGGGCGTCCGACTACCTCCGGAAGATGATTGCCGAGGCACGGAAAGAGGAGCACCCGTACTCTCTGGCCGTCGTGGACGGCATCAGCGACTACCTCGGCAATGGCAGCAGTGAACGCGCGCAGAAGCTGTCGGATGAAATAAGGAAATCGGTCTCGACGAGGCTCGCTTTGTGGCTGAACCCGCGTATTGCCGCAGCCACCGAGGTCTCGGACTTCAACATCGGCCGCCTGCGCTATGAGCCGTTCTCGATTTATGTTGCCGTGAACCCAGGCGACATCGAGCGATTGCAGCCGCTGCTGGCCCTCTTCTTCCAGTCGCTGATCCAGACCAACACGCGGATGCACCCTGACGAAGATCCGGACTACCGCCACCCGGTGCTGGTCATTCTCGACGAGTTCGCGTCGCTTGGGCGGCTCAGCGTTCTTGCTGCCAGCTTCGCTTTCATCGCCGGCTACGGCGTGCGTTTCCTGTTGGTCTGCCAGTCACCCTCGCAGCTTCGCGACCCCGACCTCTACGGCCCGGACATGGCTGCGACGATCCTCGACAACACCGGGGTCGAGCTGTGCTTCGGAACCAAGAACGTCGGACTGGCCGAGGAGCTATCGCGCCGTGTCGGGTTCAACACGGTGGACAGTGTCACTCGCAACCGGCCGCGGTTCTGGGGCGCCTGGCAGTGGCGCAAGCAGTCCGTCGCCGCACATCCGCACAGCCGCGCGCAGCTGCTGCCGCAAGAGATTCTGCGTATGCGGGCCGATCAGGAACTCGTCTTTCGTGCCGGTATGACGCCGATCCTGGCGAACCGGTTGCGATGGTACGACGACCCCGTGCTGAGCCAGCGCGCTATGTCGCCGCCAGAGGTCCCGGCGATCGAAATTACGACGCCGCTTGATGACGGCGAAATGACCGTTGCCCCGCCCTTTGTTCGACCCGCCGGAGGCGTGGTCGAAACGCTCAAGACGCCCTTCATCCCGACGCCTTCAGGACAAGCGGCACGCAGAGCGGCGGTCAAGGACGCCGAAGGTCGCCGCGGAGTGGGCTTGATCCTTGACGGGCGCGAGCATGCTGCCACTCCGAACGGAGTTATGAAGTGACAGACGTAACCGCTGAACTCCGCGATCTTCGCTTTCAGATTGAGTGCCTCGCGCAAGGCTTGCAGGTGCAGGACAGCACGCTGCGACGCATGGAGGAAAAGATCGACGAAATCATAGAATTCGCCATTGAAGGCCCGGAGGACGAAAAGGAGAAAAACCCGCTTATCGAAACGCTGCGCGCAATCCTGGCGGCGCTCGACAAGATCGCCGATGCGCAGCAAGTCGTCCTCGAGCGTCTGGCCGTATAAATCAGATGGTGTGCCGGTACCGAACAGGCGCTGGCGGCGGGCTTGCCAACTATTACTTGGACAACACGATCCCGTTGGAGCTTGCAAAATACTATCAGCGCGGATCGCAGATCCTCTCGGAAGAGGACCGCCGGACACACGACCTGGCGCAGAGTGTTGTCAACGGGGAGATGACCCGAGAGGCCGCCGAGCAGGTGCTCGCGCGCGCGCGATCCGCTGCGGCTGCCCCTCTGTCTGATGCTGACGGCTACCGGCAGGCTAAACTCGCCGAGTCCGTTAGCAAGCGTCTTGCGGCCGCGATCGAGGCGATCGAGCGTGGTCCGCGTTTGCCTATTGAGATGCATTTTAGTCCGCGGGTGGCAGACAAGCTCGGCCTCGACCTGTCGCGGACGGTCACCGCGGAGGAGCTTGGCAATATCCTCGGCGGGCACCGGGCGGACGGGAACGAGGTCGAAGGCTCGGCGCGGAACAAGAAGATCGGCTTCGTCGATATCAGTTTTTCAGCGCACAAGTCGTTTTCAGTCGCGACCTTGATCCCGGCGAGCGCCGGCGAGCAGGCCGAGCTGCTGCGCATCCACGAGGAAGCGAACGAGGCGGCCATGCGCTACGCCATGGCAGACATTGGCTACGCCAGAAAGGGGGCTGGCGGATGTGAAGGTGCGGAGAGAGGTGAAACCGGCTGCTTCACCGTCACGCACTATAACAGCCGTCCCACTGTAGATCTCGCGCTCGGCGACAGCTCTGAGCGCAAGCCGCTGCCTGTCCCGGGCGCGCCGAATTTGCACAGCCACAATCTGGCACCGAACCTGGTGGTGACGGATGGCCGTGCCGGGAGTCTCGACCTCGACCGGATGGGCGGCCGCATCCACGAGTGGGGAGCGATCTTTCACGCGGAAATAGCGCAGCGTGCACGCGCCCGCGGCGTCCGCACGGAACTCGACCAGGACACTGGCACGTGCCGGCTGCCCGGCGTCCCCCAGGACGTGTGCGACGCGTTTTCCCCCAGGCGTGCACAGGCGGAACAAGAGGCCCGGAAATGGGCGGCCGAGCACGGCCATGACTGGAACGCTATGTCCGACCGCGCCAGGTCGCGCTTCATCGACGCGCAGGCGAAGGTCCTGCGCCAAGGGAAGGGTGACGGCGTTGCTGATGCCGAGCACTGGCGCTCGACAGCAGCAGGCCTCGGCTGGAAGCCTAAGAGCGTCATCGGCAAGCGGCCGATCGCGGCACCGGCGCTCACACGGGAACGGCGACACGAGTTCGGACGCCAAGCCGCGCTTCCATTTCTGGAAGAGGCATTTGCGACCGAAGCCGTCATAAACTTTTCCCAGGTCCGGGTTGCGGCCGCGCGCAGCCTGATCGTCACCGGATTTGAGGGCGATGGCCGGGCCGACGTGGACAGCGTCGTCAAGCTGCTGGTGGAGCGTGGCATTCGCCAGGACGGCCAGGAAACCAAGCTGGTCATCGGGCAAGCCGGTCAGGAGTTGCGCGTCACCACGGACCGGCACCTTGAACTCGAGCGCCGGGTCATTGCGCTGGCGGAAGTCGCCGCCCGCGACCGCAGCGGGGCTCTGGCACCGAAGGCGATCGAGCGGGCGGTGAAGGCCAGTGGGCTCGACTTCTCGTCCGAGCACGGCCGCAAGCAGCGGGAGGTGATTGAGCACCTCGGCACCGGCGGGCGAATCACGGCTGCGATCGGCGTCGGGGGAGCGGGCAAGACAACGCTGCTCATGCCGCTTGTGGACGCGTGGCACAGAGATGGCCGCACTGTCTGGGGGACCGCCCTGGCGGCCCGTCAGGCCGACCAGCTAGCCGAGACGGGCATCGCCAACACCCGCGCGCTGGAGCCACTGCTCGCCGACGTGGAAGCCGGCAAGATCGGCTTCAACCGCCGCACCGTCGTCGTGCTCGACGAACTGAGCCAGGTCAGCACGAAGGACATGCTCCGGCTGCTGCAGATACAGGCCCGGACAGGTGCACAGATCGCTGCCGTTGGCGATCCCAGGCAGAACCAAAGCATCGAGGCTGGCAACGTTGTCGAGCTGCTTCGTCGCAGCCTCAGTGGCAAGATGCCGGAACTCACGTCGAGCGTCCGACAGGCCCGGGCCCGCGACCGCGAAACGGCCCTGATGTTCCGCGACGGAAGGGCCGCAGAGGCGCTTGCGCGCAAGGTCGAGGACAAGACCCTCGAACTCGTGCCAGGGGGCTATGGCGAAGCCGTCGCCCATGCAGCGGGGGTGTGGGCTGAGAGGACACGCGCCAGTGCTGGCAAGCCCAAGCACAGGGTGACGATCACCGCGCCTAGCAACGATGAGGCGCGCGACGTCTCAAGAGCGATCCGCGAGTTGCGGCGCAAGGCCGGGGAGATCGGGTCCGACGTCCGGACCTTGGACGCGATCGACCAACTCGGCGCGACCTACACGCTGCCCGTCGCGATCGGCGACCGCTTACGCCTGTTCGCCACCACGCCGGCCGTCTCCCGCAATGGGAAGCGCAGCGTGATCGGGCGCAATGCTTCCGTGGTCGAGCTGGTCGCGCTGGACAGTGGCGGCATGATGCTGCGGAACCAGCGCGGGAACGTCGGCAAGGTGAAGTGGGAGCACCTGACCGACCGTGAGACGGGCCGCATCCTGGTCAACTACGGCGATTGCCTCACCGTGTTCTCATCCGCCTCCATGACCTCGGGCGAACACATCAATGCCCTGCCCAGCGGGTCACAATCCGTCACTGCTGGCGGTGCGTATGTCGCGGAAAGCCGTGCCAGGTGGACCACCATGACGATCATCTCGGCCGGCGCCGAGGTCAACGAGATCACCGACCGCCGGCCGCTCGGCGACCAGCGCGAGATCACCGAGCAGGATGTTCTGGCCAACATTGCCCGGAATTTCTCCCGTGACCCCGAGAAGTCGTCGGCGGTCGCGTTCGTGGACGCGACTCGGGGCACGGGTGCCCAAGGCGAGCGTCAGCATCGCCGCAGCTTCCGACGGCGGGAGGAGCAGCAGCAAGCCGGCCAAACGCTGACAGCGCTGAGAGATCGGGCCGCGGAGCGGCGCTTTGAGCGCCAGCGGGAGGCCCTCCGCCAGGTCGCCGAGCGGGTCCAGGGCGTCGCACGGCGTCTCGTCCCGTCTGTCCAGCGCGCCCGAGAGGAGCAGATGGAGCGTGTCCGTGAGACCCATGGCCCCAGCCGTTCGCTCTGAGAATGTCGTTACGCATCCGTGGATGCCTTGGTGTTATGGACTGTTCTAGATACGCTACCACACTGAATAAATGTCCCGCTTCCTACCCGGACGATAGTCCGGGACAACCGCGGCCGTCCTGGTTGACGCGGCCGGCTGTGGGACACATAAGGACGGTCCATGTCCGGGACCGACGATATTGATGCTGTTTTGGCCGCCATGCGGCAGTCCGCAACCAGGGGGCGCGGGCGAAAATCCGCACCGTATCAGTGGCTGGCCGCCCGGCACGATGCCTTGGTGGCCGCCTTCGCCGAAGAGCCCCCATGCTGGCCGGCACTTGCTGTGTTCCTCGCCGAACGCGGGATCATGAACGCCGATGGAAAGCCTCCTACAGCCGAGGGGCTGCGGAAGGTCTGGCTGCGGGTCCGCCAAGCCGCCGAGAAGCATCCGTCGTCCGAACCGAGGCCGCAGGCCAAGCCAGCGCGAGACGCCGCCGTACACAGTCCACCTGACGAACCAGACAACGAGCCGCCCCGTCCTCGTATTCCCCTATCGCGTCCGAAAGGCTGATTTATGCCTCAAGCATCCCGCCCTAAGTCTGCTGTGATCCCGTTCTCGCGTCACGTAACGGAGCCAGAGGAGGAACCTCTGCCGCCGCTGCCGATGGCGCCAACCGCTGCTGTGTTGCGACTTCCACCGAAGCCGGATGTCACAGCGGTCGATCTGAGCGGGAAGCCCAAGCTTATATTCCTGATCGGCCCGAACCTGACGGGCAAGACCATGCTCGCCCGCTGGCTTTCGGTGAAGATCGACGAACTCGGCGGATCGATGATCGCTGCGGCCTGCGACCCGGATAACCGATCGCTCGCGCTGTATCTCGATCACGTTTGGCAGCCGCGGTCGAGCGATCCCGACATGACCGCACTGGAGCTACGGCGCGAGCTTCTGGAAGAAGTCCTCGAGCAAAAGGTGTCAGCCCTGATCGATCTCGGTGGCGGCAATTCCAGCCTGGATCGGTTGCTGGCCACGGAGCCAGAGTTCGCCGACACCCTGGAAGCCCACGGCATCCCGGTTGTGGCGATCTACCTTTTTTCCAGTCGCTGGGAAAATCTGGTCACTCTCAAAAAGTTTGAAGACGCCGGCTTTCGGCCCGTTGCCACAGCGCTGGTGCGAAACGAGCGCTATGTTGAGCCGCAGATGACGCGTGAGCAGGCGTTCTCCCGCCTGATGCGGGACGACGCCTGGAAGTCGGCCATTGGCCGAGGGGCCGTCCCGCTGTGGCTGCCAAAGCTTCCCGCCGAGGTTGCTGAGGCGATCGAGGCTAAGCGGCTGACGTTTTCCCAGGCCAGGGACGGCAAATCGCCTGAGGGCCGCAAGGTCATCCCCCTTGGCCCGTTCGCGCAGTCGAGCGTCCGTCGCTGGCTCGCCGCCATGGACATTGAGTTCGGGCCGGTCATGTCGTGGCTCCCCGGTGCTGCTATCCCATGAGTGCGTCGAATGGGTTTGAACCCTCAGCCGAGATGTCGGCGCAGGTCCGAAGGGCTCAGGACAGGCTTGATCGCTCTGCCCAAATCTACGGCCTGAGTAACGATCCGCTGGAGCATCCCCTGGACGCGCTATCCCAGCACTTGGGGGCGCAGCACGCGATGAACGTTGAAGAAGCTGCGCAGCGTCAACGCCTGGTGGCAGCGATCACCGCGCAACTCGATAAGGTGGTGGAGCGCACTGAGAACATTGCGGCCGAGCAGATCGCCGTCAACGTAGCGAAGACCCTTCCGGGCGCGATCGACCGTGCGCTGGTACGGCGCACCGCTGCCGTCAATCGGTCGGTCCTGATCGCGGCGGCGATCGTCGCAATGGCGGTCCTCGGCCTGGGGATCGGCTTCGGCTACCTCGCCGGCTATCGCCACGGGGCAACGGACGCGACCAGCACGTTTACAGACCTGCGCGTTCTGCTTGGTGACGATGTTCCGGCCGCTGCTGCCTGGCGCGACCTGATTGTGCGGAACGGGAGTGGCATTGAGGCCGAGCTAAAGGACTGCAAGCCGTTCGCTGATCCGTCAGGGCGGCCCGCATGTCTTGTCGCGCTTTGGACCAAGCCGGCTGTTCCGGTCGCGAAGGGCAAGCAGCAATAAACTAAAGCCCATCAATTCCGCTGTCGCAAAATACCGCGATACCAAGTTACGTCCGTGGACTGAGAGTCTGACCGGAACACGAAGACGAAGGAAACACGACGAGAGCGAGGATGCACCCCCATA
>DATJNA010000167.1:0-7737 GCA_035508435.1 Acetobacteraceae bacterium
AGTCCCCGCGCCGCGACGAGCGCGAAGCCGCCCTCGGGAGCGAAGACCGGCATGGCCCGATCGCACTCCTGTTCCGTGCCGCTATGCGCGTGCGACGACGAGAAACCGATGCGTCGCTCAGCTCCCCGCGACGGTGAAGGTGAACTTGCCCTGGGTTCGGTGGGTGTCGGTCGCGGTCGCGTGCCAGACCACCGTGTACACCCCGGGCGGCAGCGGCCTGAGCGCGACCGCAAGCTGCCTGTCGCTGCCGGCCAGGTGCGGCGCGCCGCTCTGCACCTGGGCGCCTTGCGCGTTGGTCACGACGATCGTGCTGAAATGCGGCTCGACGCCTTCGGTGAAGGTGATCTCGACCTGGGCCGGCGCGCGCGACACCGTGCTGCCCACGGCGGGATCGGAGGTCTTGAGGAAGGCGTGGGCGAAGGCCTGGGTCGCGGCCAGGCTCAGCGCGGCGGCGACCGCCACGGTGCGGATCGGGGTCATGGTGGGATTTCCCTGTGTCTCAGTTGAAGATCGGCCGGCCGAGCGAGTGGGGGAATATGTCGTCGAGGAAGAAATGCACCTGCAGGATGGCGCCGACATGCGGGCCGGCCGCCTTGTTGCCGGGAATCAGCGCCTCGAGGCCCACCTGATACGTGTCCCCGAGATAGATCACGCCCGGCGCCACGGTCAGCGTCTCCGGCAAGCCGTGCGCCGGTCCTGCGGCCGGCGAGAACCAGTCGAGCTCGACCAGCGGGATCAGCCTGCCGATGAAATCCGGCATGCCGAAATGCTTCACGTTCTGCTGCAGATACGGAATGCTGTACTGCACGGACAGACCGCCGTTCCAGGCGAACGGCTGACCGTTGTTGTCGCCGGCGGTGTTCAGCCGGTGGTCGGGAATGATGTAGCTGAGCTCACCGGTCACCGCGAGCGGACGCAGGAGTCCGATCGGCAGCGCGCCGAGTCCCTGGCCAAAGTAGCCGGTGGGCGCCGTCGCGCCGGTCGCGTCGCCGCCGATGCCTTGCGTCGCGTAGCCGCCGGCGAATTCCCTGATCACGCCGAGCGAGACGACGGTTTCGCTTTGCGGCAGCGTGATCGACTGCCATTTGCCGGTCAGCACGACGTTCTCGAAGCCGGTGCGCGTCTTGCTGCCGGGCTGCTGCAGCACGTCCCAGCCCTGGTTGTAGATCACGGCCGTGGTCGGCGTGATCGTCTTGTCGTATTCCCACTGGAACTGGTACTCGTTCTGGCCGCCGGGTCCCGGCGCGTAGACGAATTGCGGCAGCGTGACTTCGTCGCCGACGCCCGGGTCGTCGAAGGTGAGGGTGACGGGAAAGACGCGATCGCCGGCCACGACATGGGCGCGGGCGCGATCGACCGCCAGCAGGGCCATGCCCGCGCTCAGCAGCGCGGCGGCCACGAGGTTTGTGCGCACTCGGTTATCCTCTTGCCGATGAGAGACGCGGCGCCGGGACAAGCCGGGCGCCGGACGGGTTTCTCAGACCGGAAGAGGCGGCGGGGCGCGGGGTGGGGAAACTCTCGCACCCGGCGCCGGCGGGCCGCGCCCGGGCGGGCGCTGCAGCGCCGTCGCGGCGAGCACCGCGCGCGTCGGCAACGGCAGCGCCGGCGCCGGGCTCGCGGCCAGCAGCGGCGCGGCCAGGGCGAAACCCGCCGGGCAGATCGCCGGATCGGCGAGCCGGTGCGGCACCGCGCGGCTGTGCCCCGGCGTGTGCGGCCCGGCGCAGAAGACGGCGATCGCGTCGACCGACCGCGCGGCATCTCTGGCGGCGGCCGCATCCGTCAACGCGCCGGTGGCGAGGATGACCTGGCCGACCAGCGTGAGGCCGGCGATGACGAAGGTCAGGATGCGCCGGACGCGGGGGCCCATGAGCGGCGACGCTATCGTGGCCACTCCGTCCGGGCAAGCCGCCCGGCCCAAGCGGCCGCATGCGGCGGGCGCGCCGGTTGCGGCGTGACGCCGGTCACCGCGGCGCCCCGGCAGTGCGCGCTTGTTCCACCGCGTCCGGCCGAGGCGGCCGGAGACGGGAAATACCGGTCGCGGCGATCTCTGCACGCGGAGCCGCGAGAAGCGTGCCGTCGAGCACGCGAGGATGGTCGGAGCGCTCGCGTCGTGTCACGATCCGGGCGCGGCCGAGCGGCGTGCGATCTCGGCTCGTGCCTTGTCGCAGTTGGCGCGCACGCTTTCGACCGACTCCGCAGGCCAGACGGATGCGGCCGCCGCCAGGCAGGCCTTCCACGCCGCCAGTGCTTCCTCGAGTCGCGCGGTGCCACTCTCGCGTTCCCCGAGCGCCGCGAGCGCCTCGCCGAGATTGTTCTGCGTCGTGGCCCACCAGTGCGGCACGCGCTCGCGGGTCCATTCCTGAAGCGCCTCACGGTAGGCAGCGACGGCTTCGCGCAGGCGTTCGGCACCGCTCTCCCGTTCTCCGAGCGTTTGGAGCGCGGTGCCGAGGTTGTTCTGTGTCATCGCCCAGTCGAGCGGCACGCGCTCGCGGGTCCATTCCTGGAGCGCCTCACGGTAGGCCGCGACGGCTTCGCGCAGGTGCTCGGTGCCGCCCTCGCGTTCCCCGAGCGTTCGGAGCGCGTTCCCGAGATTGTTCGTAAGCGTCAGCGCGAGGCCACCTTGATTTCCCCGATCAGGTGAGTTGGCCTGGAGTCGGCTTGAAGTTCCATGGCAGCAGCGTGTCGAGCGCCTTGCTGTTGTGTCCCTTTGCCATGCGATCAATGACGGCGGTGATGTATGCCTCTGGATCGAGGCCGTTCAACTTGGCGCTTTCGATCAACGTGTAGAAGGCCGCGGCCCTGTCGCCGCCGCGATCGCTACCGACGAACATGAAGTTCTTGCGCGTGATGGCCACACCGCGCAGCAGCCGCTCGCTCAAATTGTTGTCGATACTCAGGCGACCATCAGTGGCAAAGCAGGTCAGTGCCTCCCACCGGCCAAGGGCGTACCGGAATGCTTTCCCGAGCGCGGTCTTGCCGGATACGCGCCGACGTTGTTCATCGGCCCAGGTCTTGAAAGCGTCGAGCAAGGGTTGGCTGGCGGTCTGGCGGGCGGCAAGTCGTATGTCCGCGGACTTACCGCTGATCTCGGCTTCGACCTCGTAGAGCTTGGCGATGCGGCGGATGGCCTCCTCGGCAATCGGCGATTTCGTCGCGTCGTAGACCTCGAAGAACTTGCGACGGGCATGGGCAAGGCAGGCAACATGGGTCACGCGCGGCGGCTGGTTGCCTTGGGATCGATACAGCGCGCCGTAGCCGGCATAGGCGTCAGCGTGCAGGAAGCCGCTGAACCGGGCGAGATGCTCGCGCGGCCGTTCGCCATCGCGGTCCGGACTGTATCGATAGAACGCCGCCGGCGGTCCCACTCCCGACCAGCTGCGCGGATCGGCGGCATAGACCCAGAAGCGCGCCGTGCGGGTTTTGCCATGACCCGGCGCCAGCACCCTGATCGTGGTGTCGTCGGTGTGGATCACCGGCAGCCCCATGACGTAGTGGCCGACCAGCGCGGCCAAGGGCGCCAGCCACCAGGCGGCGTGACCAAGCCAATCGGCCAGGGTGGCGCGATCGATCTCGATCCCCTGGCGCGCCAGGATCGCCGATTGCCGGTACAGCGGCAGGCCGTCGCAGAACTTGCTGACCGCGACATTGGCGATCAGGCCCGGGCCGGGTCGGCCACGCTCGATCGGCAGGTTCGGCGCCGGCGCCTGGAACACCGCCTCGCACTGCCGGCAGGCGTAGCGCGGACGGACATGTCGGATCACCTTCAGCCGGGCGGGTATCTTCTCCAGCACCTCGGTGACGTCCTCGCCGAGCCGCGCCAGTTTGGAGCGGTCACAGCCGTGGCAGGCGCAGATGATCTCGGGTTCATGCAGCACAGTCTCGCGTGGCAGATGCGGCGGCAGCGGCCGGCGGAGCGCAGGTTTGCGCAGGTTGTTCGCACCGGGTTCTCGTGGTGTTCGTTTCGCGGCTTGCTCAGCCTGGCTTTCCTCGAGATCCTCCAGGCGCAGCTCAAGCTGCTCGATCTCGGCGTCGAGCTTTTCCGAGGATTGTCCGAACTGCCGCCGTCGCAGCACCGCCAGATTGAATGTCAGAGCCTCGATCTGGGCGCGGGCGGCATCCAATTCCGCATCCCGCTCGGCCAGCTGCCGGCGCAGCATGGCGTTCTCTTCTGCCAGCGTCGCGGGAGCGCCCTCCATAGGCGCAGAATAGCAATGACTTCGCTTAAGTACAACCGTGGAGCCCGGATCGCCGCAGCTTTTCAGGCCGCGACCTCGGGCCGGGCGGTCCAGGCCGGCATCCGCCAATCAATGCCTTCGAGCGATCACGCATGTTGATGCCCCTTCTGGTGAGGTTGACAGATTCTGAGATCGAGGCGGCCGATAAGATGTCTGCGCAAGTTCCTGACCGCATCGAGGACGAGCGGATTGTCCTGGAAGAGATAAGCCCCAGTCGGCTGTTGATCGATGAGGAGGCGCTTTTGCCTGATCTGCACGTAGATCCAGTTCACGGGGATATCGAGCCGGGCGGCGAGCTCCGGAGGGCTAAGCCAGCCGATATCGTGGGACCACTTGGTACGCCGTTCAGCGACTCGTACACCGGCGCCACGACGGATCCGGCTCACGGTAATCGGAAGCAGGGTGTTCTCGCAGTTGGGGGAGCGGTGACCATCGTTGGTGAGAGCAGCGGCGATTTCCTCGTCGGGCATCCCGTTTCGGGCCAGAGCAAGAACCCGGTCACGCATTTCCAATCCTCGCGTGAGTTTCGCAATGGAGTTGACCTTGAGCTTGACTTCGAGGTTGGTTACAGCCCCGCCGCGCCAGACGATCCTGACCTGGGCGACATCACGCTCGCCGCGATCAAGCACGACCTTATCGATGAGGCACCGTAGCAGCGCCTTGCGTTGAGAATCCTTTGTAGCCGGGTCAGTCCAGATGTGCGGGAGGCGCCCGGCAAGGCTGATAACCTTGCCGTGCACAACCTTGCCCATTCCTATTTGGCCGACAGCCTGTGGCAAGGATTGCTGAGCAAGCGTCTCTTCAGCAGCTCGGAGTTCGCTCAAGGCCGCTTCCCAGCGTCTCTCCAGTTCTGCAGCGACGAGACGATTATCGGGATCGACCCGGTTGAACTGGCGTTCCGCCAGTGCAGCCGCATAGCGTTTGCGCTCGAGCTGCCGTTCAATGCTAGACCGGAGCGCGGTGTCCACCTGCTGCTGAGCCCGACGTGCCTTCGACAGCGCATCCAGCTCGGCGGGCGCCAGGGCTGTTAGAAAGGCGTCCGCTACAGCCGCGTCTACCCGGTCGGCACGGACATATTGGCAGGCCGGCAGGCCCTCGTTCGACCGGAGATGGTTGCACACATACTGCCCGCCGCCTTTGTAGCGGACGTACATCTTGTGGCCGCACCGCGCGCACCAGGCGATACCGTGCAACAGAAGATCGCCGTCGCGTGGGGCGCCTCTCGTCTTGGTGCGCATATATTCGGCTCGGTTATCCCTTATGACGGTGCGGATCATCTCATAAGTTGGCCAATCGACGTAGGCGGGATAGCGGTCCTTTACGATAATCCGCCACTCTTCGATCGGCCGCGGCGCTTTCGCCCGCGATCCGCCGTCGCGAGCAAGGGTAAGCATGCGAGTGCGGCCATAGACGAAAGCACCGGCATAGGCAGGATTTCTCAGGATCGCCGCGACGGAACAGATTGTCGCTCGCGCCCAACGCAAATCGCCGTGCCGATCGCGGCGCGGCAGGTCAAGGCCACGATCATTGAGCACGCGCATGACCTTCGCGACAGTGCGGAATTTTAGGAACATCTCGAACACAAGCCCAAGCCGCTCTTGCACCGCCATATCGGGGTCTTTGACGACTACCCCGCTCGGCTCACGCACAAGGCCGATTGGCAAGGAGAGCGCGAGTTCGCCGCGCTCGGCCTTGGCAAGGAGCCCGGCAGTCAGGCGGCTTCGAATTGTGTGCAGCTCAAGCTCCGATATCGTCCCCTTCAATCCCAGAAGCAGCCGACCATTAGCACTGCCTGGATCATAGACGCCGTCACGATCGGCGATGAGACAGTCACGCAAGCCGCAGATGTCCAGGAGCGGATACCAGTCGCTGCAGTTGCGTGCCAGACGCGTCACGTCAATCGACAGGATCAATCCGACCTCGCTGAGCCCGACGCGACCGACGAGTTCCTTAAAGCCGCTCCTTTGGGCGACCGATGCCCCGCTCAGACCAAGATCAGCATCGATCACGTCGATATCGGCCTCATGCCAGCCGAGTTCGCGAGCGCGCTGGCGCAGCGCGTATTGGAGCCGCAGGCTTTCCTGATTGCTCACCACCTGATGCGGCGTCGATTGCCGGATGTAGACGACTGCCTTGCGCGCCAGATGCGCCGACTTGACCAGTTCGGACTTCACGCGACATCTCCGCCAGAATTGCCGCGACCTCGTCGAGGATCTGTCGGCGCAGAGTCCGGGGCAACGCTGCCCAAACATCTTTCGGATCCATGCCCATCAGATTCGAGACAATCGACCGCTGATATGAGCTCAGAGAGCGCTTGTATACTCAACTTCTGTCGATTCGCACTCACCCCGTCAGGTTCAGTAGCAGAAATTGCAATCAGTAAACTTGTGCCGTCGCGGTGCTCGACTTCAAACGATGGCGGGAAATTGCCGCCCCTGTGCGACGAACGACAGATTACTCGGAAAGTCCGCCCATAAAGAGGATGTCGCGGATCCACAACCTGGATCAGCTCAGCAGATGATTCGTCAGCCTCACCAGAGGGGATATTCCTGTGAGCCTTCGAGCAGCATCGACAGTTGCGCACTGGTCAGTGTCACGGTGCCGCTTTTGGCCTGCGGCCAAACAAAGCGGCCGCGTTCAAGCCGTTTTGCATACAACACCAAGCCTTGGCCGTCCCAGAGCAACGCCTTCACAAGATCGCCGCGTTTTCCACGAAAGACGAACAGCGCACCGCCATAGGGATCAAGCGACAATGCGCTCTGCACCAGCGCCGCCAATCCGTCGAAGCCTTTGCGCATATCGGTCACGCCACACGCGACATAGACCCGCACACCAGCCGGCAGCATCAGCGCCGGCCCAGCGCAGCGAACACATGCGCCAGCAGTGTCGCGGTCGCGCCGTTGGCCACCCGGACCTGAGTGCCATCTGCAAGCGCCACCTCGATCGCGACATCCATCGTGTTCGCCTCCGCGGGCTGGGGCGCGACGATTGGCGCAGCCAGAAGCGGCGGGGCCTCAGCCTCCGGCGCTACCTCCACCGTGGCAAACCCCGTCATCGCTGCAGTCAGCATCTGCTTGCGCCAGGTGTACAGAAGCCCGGTGCCGATGCCGTGCTGGTCAGCGACAACCTGGGCAACCGCACCGGGACGAAGGGTCTCGCGGACAATCCGCAGCTTCTCCTCGGCGCTCCACCGCCGCCGTCGCTCAGTCCGCGTCGTAACCTCGATCCGGTCCCGGAGAGCGCTCCTACGCGCCTCGTATGAGCCCTCGCCCATCGTCGTGCCGTCCACCGCGATGCCAAACAACGCCAGTCTCGGCATTCACATCGAAGCCGGGGAAGGTGGGCATGGGCTCTCGCTTACAATCAACTCGCTCGGCACGATGCAAACAACTGAGTGGGAGTGAGGAAAGGCGTATCGCGGAGCAAGGCGGGATAGCGCAGCACGTTTGAGGCGATGGTGCCGCGGAGAGACTGGTGGATATTTTTTTGCCTGCTGCTGTCT
>DATJNA010000168.1:0-13880 GCA_035508435.1 Acetobacteraceae bacterium
GGCGCCAGCGACAGCACGGTGACCAGGGCGGTGAGCTGGATGATCCGGCTGGTAGCTCCCGCCTGCCCCGCGGCGCCGAGATCGATGCTGACGGATTGCGCCTGCGCCAGGGCGGGCAGCGACAGCAGCAGGAGCGTCGCCAGGATGACCGATCGCGGTTTCATGCGGCCAGGTCCTGGTCCGGCGCCGCGTCGGCGTCCGCGGGGCGGTCCAGCCAGCCGACCACAAGGTCCTGCGCGCCGCCGGTCAGCAGCACCACGTCACGCGCCCCGCAGCTCACCACGAGCAGACGCCGCCGCGGGTCCAGGGCCAGCGAATCGCGCAGCGACAACAGCCGATCGCCGCTCGGGCGGGGCACCAGGCCGCTCAGCCGTACCGCGCGTGCGCAGCCCCAGACGAGCGCCACCACCACGGCCAACGCGGCGACGGCGGTCAATACGGAGCTGAGACCCAGGAGCATGGCGCGGCCTTTTGCCGGGCGGAGGGAAGCTACGGATCAGCCGGACGACGCCGACCCGTGCGCGGAAAGCGCCGCCGCGATCGCGTCAAGCTCCGAGCGCAAAGCAACCAGCAGCGGGCGTGCGACGCGGCCGTCCTCCGGCGGCAGGTCCAGAGTGCGGGCGCAGATGAACCCCACCTCGGCCTCCAGGCCGGACAGGTCCACCCGCCTGCCGCCAAGCAGCAGGTTGCGCGCAATCGCCAAGGTGCGGCCGAGCTGGTCCAGGCAGGCAAGGACGGCGGCGAGCGGCGCTCCGGCCTCGGTTGATGCTGACATGCCGCCATTGAAGCAGAGGGAGGTGAACGAATCCTTTCCGCGTTGCGCGATGGCGGCTACGCGTTGCGCGATGGCGGTTACGCGTTGCGCGACGGCGGTTACGCGTTACGCGATGGCCGTTACGCGTTGCGCGATATCGGTGCGGCGCCGCGCGATGCCGGTCGCTCCGCCATCTGCACGATCCGTAGGCAGCCTGACCGGCATGTGTGACTCTTTCGCGTCACCGCGCGGCGGCTTGGTGGCGGGTGTAAGCTCCGTGGCGGATCGAGGGCCCCGCGGCCGGCTGGTACGGAATTCGCAACGCCAGCCAAGGGTGATCCGGCGCTCGCTGCCCCGGCCGCGGCCCACGTGATTGCGACGGGCGCCGCAACGACGCAATCTCTGGGGCAGGCTTGGATTGGTCGCCACGCTCTCCACAACCTCGGGCGCGTGGTAAGTCCACTCGCAAACGACACCGTAACCGCCAAGGGGGGTTCGCCAATGCCAGATCGGGGACAACGGGGAACAACAATGATCGGGACCGCTCGTCTGCCGCGCCGCAAGATACTGGCAGCGGCCGGCGCCAGTGCCGCTCTGCCGCTGCTGGGCCGCCGTGCCGCGGCCGCCGAGCCGATCCGCATCGGCTGGGTCGGTCCGCTGTCGCCGCCCGGCGGCTATGCCGAGGGCACCAACATGAAGAACGCCGCCACGTTGGCCGCGGAGCAAGTCAACGCCCATGGTGGCGTGCTGGGCCGCCCGGTGGAGATCACCTACGCCGACACGCGCGGCATGCCCGCCGAGGGGCGCACCGCGGCCGAGCGGCTGGTGCAGCAGGACAAGGTCGTCGCGGTGTTCGGCGAGTTCCATAGCCCGGTGGCGCTGGCCGAGATGGAAGTGTTCCACAAATACGGCACCCCATTCATGGCCTGCGACGTCTGGTCGGACCAGATCACCGCCAAGGGCTATCCCGAGGTGTTCCGCAACGCCCCCGCCGTGTCGCTGATCGACGTGGCGATCGGGCAGTGGATGGTGGCCGCCGGCTTCAAGAACGTCGCGATCATCGCGGAAAAGGATGACGTGGGGCTCGCGGCGCGCACCATCGTGCAGCAGGAGCTGACCAAGGCCGGGGTGAAATACACCGCCGTCGATGCCGACCCGAACCTGACCGACTTCACCGCGCAGATCCTGCGGTTCAAGAGCACCACGCCGGCCTATGACTTCTTCATCAGTATCTATGCCGAGGCCGGCGCCTATCCGATGATCCGCCAGGCGCACGATCTGGGGTTCGCGCCCACACCCACCTGCGGCATTTATAATTCCGGTGGCGAATCGGTGGATCCGACCTTCTGGCAGAACGTCGGCGAGGCCGGCAAATACCTGGTGACCGAGAACGTCGGCCTGCCGAAAGCCGCCTGGACCGACAAGACCAAGTCCTTCGTTGCCGACTACCACAAGCGCTACAACGCCGACCCATCCGGCGCGGTGATGGAAAGCTATGACGGCGGCTGGCTGCTGTTCGATGCGATTCAGCGCGCCGGCAGCACCGATGCCAAGGCGATCATCCACGCGCTGGAGACGACGCAGTATGTCGGCGTGCGCGGCCAGTACAGCTTCTCCACCAGCCACGAGCCGGCCTGGCACTATCACCAGTTCCTCAACGCCCCGCTGACGCTGTTGCAGTACGCAGAGACCAATCAGGGCCAGGCTGACGCGCCGATCGTGTGGCCGCGGAAGTTCGCCACGGTGCCTTACACCTACAAGAAGCCGGGCAGCGCGTGAGGGTGCGCACGATCGAAGCCGCGCACAACACTCCCGCACCCGCAAGGGGAGGGGGAGCGTTGTACCCATTGCCCACCCCATGACCGACTACCTGCTGATCCAGGCCCTGAACGGGCTGACCATCGGCATCATCTATGCCGTCATCGCCGCCGGCCTGACGGTGATCTTCTCCATCCTGAAGATCGTCAACTTCGCCCACGGCGAATTCTACATGATGGGCGGCTACTTCGCTTATTTCGCCATCTCTCTGTTCAGCATCCCGCCGCTGGCCGCCGTGCTGGTGGCGATGCTGGTGTCCTTCGCTCTCTGCGTCCTGGCAGAACGCACGCTATTGACGCCGCTCTACAGCCCCGCCACCGAGCGCAAGGGTGACTACGGCATTCTGGTTACCTTCGGCATTTCAATTTTCCTGCGCAACCTGGCCCTGATCATCTACGGGCCCTATCCGCTGCGTCCGCCGTCATTCTTCACCGGCGCCCTGATCGCCGGCCCGTTCATCATGACCTGGGACCGCGTCTTCGCCGGCGGCGCCGGCATCGTCATGCTGATTGGCCTCGTAGTGTTCTTGCACCGCACGCCGTGGGGCGAAGCTTTGAACGCCGTCAGCCAATCGCGCGAGTCCGCCGCCATCGTCGGCATCAACGACCAGCGCTTCTACATGCTCGCCTTCGGCCTCGGCGGCGCCCTGGCGGGCGGCGCGGGCGCGTTGGTCGGGCCGATCTACTCGCTGTCGCCGTCCATGGGCCTGATCCCCGATACCCAGGCCTTCGCCATCGTCATACTGGGCGGCATGGGATCGGTGGCCGGCTCCATCCTCGCCGGCCTGCTGATCGGCATTTCCGAATCCATGTTCGTCGCCCTGTTCCCCGATCCCAGCCGCAGCCTCACCTACGCTCAGGCCTTCAGCCTGGTGATCCTGATGATCGTCCTCCTGGTTCGCCCCACCGGCCTGTTCGGCCGTGCCACCACGGCCATGGAGTGACGCGTGCGGGCGTTGACCTTCGGCGGCGGCGTGCTGCTGCTGGCGCTGATCGCGGCGTTTCCCTTCCTGGTCAACGGCTACTGGCTCAGCGTCGGCGTACTGGCAATGTTCTATGCCATCGTCACCGCAAGCTGGGCCTTGCTCGCCGGCTATGCCGGGCAGTTCTCCTTCGGCCACATGGCTTTCGTCTCGCTCGGCGCCTACACCTCCGGACTGTTAGTGAAGTGGTTCGAGATTCCGGTGCCGCTGGGCATTGCCGCCGGCGTGATCATGTGTGGCGTCGTCGGCAGCGGCGTCGGCTTCGTCGGCCTGCGCATGCGCGGGCCCTACCTCGCCTTGTTCACCGTCGCGTTCTCGGAAGTGCTGCGCATCATTTTCGTCTCCGAAGTGGAGATCACCGGCGGCTCCGGCGGCTTGGAAGTGACGCCACTGTTCCGTACGCGTTCCGACATGCCGTTCTACTATCTGGGCGTGATCCTGCTGGCCGCCTCGCTCGCCATCATG
This sequence comes from Acetobacteraceae bacterium, assembly GCA_035508435.1. Lineage (GTDB taxonomy): Bacteria > Pseudomonadota > Alphaproteobacteria > Acetobacterales > Acetobacteraceae > JASHVB01. The sequence continues at coordinate 4,020 of DATJNA010000168.1, forward strand.
CAGGCGCTGGTCGCCTCGCGCTGGGGATTGTTCTTCCGCGCCATCCGCGAGAACGAGGACGCCGCCGCCACCGCCGGCGTGAAGGTGCTGCGCTTCCGCGTGCTCGCCTTCGCCATCGCCAGCGCCTTCGCCGGATTGGGCGGCGGCTTCTTCGGCCATTACGTCGGGATCCTGACGCCGGATATCGGCTCGGTGGACCAGATGGGACTGGTCGTCGCCATGGCGGTGATCGGCGGCGCCGAGAGCATCGTTGCCGCGACGGTCGGTGCGCTCGGCCTCGAATTTCTGGTGGAGGCGCTGCGCAGCTACGGCCAGTGGCGGCTGGTGTTGTTCGGCGCGCTGCTGTTGTTGACCATGCGCTTCGCCCGCAACGGCTTGCTCGCCCTGGGCTGGACGCAGGTGGAGCGCTTCGATCCGGTGCGGCGGATGCGGCGGATAATACGGGAGGCGGGCGAGTGACCGCCCTGATCGAGGCCCGCACACTGAGCAAACGTTTCGGCGGCATCATCGCCGTGCGCGACCTGGAATTCTCGGTGCAGCCGGGCGAACTGGTCGGCCTGATCGGCCCCAACGGTTCCGGCAAGACCACCACCATCAACATGCTGACCGGCCATTTGAAGCCGGCGGGAGGAGAAATCTTCGTGCGCGGCCGCCGCGCCGATGGCCTGGCGCCGAGCGATTTCGCCGCCTTGCGAGTCGGCCGCACCTTCCAGATCACCCAGTTGTTCAGTCGCATGTCGGTGCTGGAGAACATGCTGGTGCCCGGCCTGGCGCGGCCGCATTCCACCAAACCCGCCGCGCTGCGCACCGCGCGCCTGCATCTGGATTTCCTCGGCCTCGCGACACTGGAGAAACTGCAGGCCAAGCACCTGTCGGGCGGCCAGCAGAAACTGCTGGAACTCGGCCGCGCCCTGATGCTCGACCCCGACATCTTGTTCCTGGACGAGCCGTTCGCCGGGGTTAATCCCTTCCTGCGCGACGAGATCATCGCTCTGGTGCAGAAACTGCACGGGCAAGGCCGCACCTTCGTCATTGTCGACCACGACATTCAGGCGCTGCAACGCCTGGTGCTGCGGATGGTGGTGATGTCGCGCGGGCAGAAGATCGCCGACGGCGCGGTGGCCGAGGTGCGCGAGAACCAGGAGGTGCTGCGCGCCTATGCCGGTTTCTGATCCCGCGCCGCTGTTGATCGCACGTAACCTGGTAGCCGGTTATCTGCCCGGCATCCATATCCTGAACGGCATGTCGGTGGACGTGTTGGCGGGTGAGGTGCGCTGCGTGCTGGGCCCCAACGGCACCGGCAAATCGACGCTGCTGAAGGTGTTGTTCGGGTTCCTGCCGCCGGCGTCAGGCGAGATGCGGATCGGCGATACGTCGCTGGAGGGCGTGGCGGCGCATCGCATGGGCATGCTCGGCATCACCTACCTGCCGCAGCGGCCCAGTCTGTTCCCGTTCCTGTCCGTGGAGGTGAACCTGCGGCTGGGCACATGGTCGTTCCGGCGCGACCGCGCACTGGCGCGCCAGCGCATCGCACGCGCCTATGCGCAATTCCCGGTTTTGAGCGAACGCCGGCGCCAGGCCGCGGGCACGCTGTCCGGCGGACAGCAGCGCCAGTTGGAGATCGCCCGGGCGCTGCTGACCGACCCGAAGGTGATGCTGATCGACGAGCCGACCGCCAGCATCGAACCCCGCATCGCCGCGCAGATCTACCAACTGATCGCGGGGCTGGCGCGGGAGGGCAAGGCGATCCTGCTGGTGGACCAGAACATCAGCGGCGCACTGGGCATTGCGGATTATGTCTACGTGATGCGGACCGGAAATTTGCTGGAGCATGGGCCGCGGGGGGAATTTACCGACGATGTGGAGACGCTGGTGAGCCGGTGGTTGTACACGCGGTGACTGTCATTGCGAGGACCGCGAGCGAAACGTGGCGGGACGAAGCAACCTCGGTCATGCAGCGGCAGGCAGCCGCATTCGGCGTGATGCCCTCCCTGAACGAGGTTGCTTCGGCCCTGCGCGCCTCGCAATGACATGGGCGCGCGTTACACCGCCACTTGCTCTCCCGCCACCCACGCCTCGCAGCAGCCCTTCGCCAGCGTTCGCACCCGCGCGATATAGCTCGCCCGCTCGGTCACGCTGATCACCCCGCGTGCGTCGAGCAAATTGAACAGATGGCTGGCCTTGATGCACTGGTCGTAGGCGGGCAGCGCCAGGCGATCCTCCAGCAGTGCGGCACATTCCTTCTCCGCATCGGCGAAATGCCGCATCAGCAGCGCGGTATCCGCCTTTTCGAAATTGAACGCGCTGTATTCGCGTTCCGCCCGCAGGAACACGTCGGCATAGCTGACCCCGGTGCCGTTGAAGTCGAGGTCGAAAATGCTCTGCTTGTCCTGCACATACATCGCCAGGCGTTCCAGCCCATAGGTCATCTCGAAGCTGGGCAGCGTCACCGGAATGCCGCCCACCTGCTGGAAATAGGTGAACTGGCCGACTTCCATGCCGTCGCACCACACTTCCCAGCCCAGCCCCCAGGCGCCAAGCGTCGGGCTTTCCCAATCGTCCTCGACGAAGCGGAAGTCGTGTCGCAGCGGGTCCAGGCCCAGCACGCGGTAGCTCTGGAGCAATAACTCCTGGGCGTTTTCCGGGCTGGGCTTCATGATCACCTGGAACTGGTAGTAGTGCTGCACCCGGTTTGGATTCTCGCCATAGCGGCCGTCGGTGGGACGGCGGCTGGGCTGCACATAGGCGGCGCGCCACGGCCTGGGCCCAAGCGCGCGCAGCGTGGTGGCGGGATGGAATGTGCCGGCGCCCATTTCCATGTCGTACGGCTGCAGCAGCACACAGCCCTGCCGGCCCCAATACTCCTGCAGGCAAAGGATCAGCGACTGGAAGCTCAAGGCGTTGCCGGGCATTACAGCGGCCTTATCCTGGGATGCCGGACGGTAAAGCACCCGGACAGAATTCGGGCAAGAAAACCGCCGCTGTCGATGGCAGACCGCCGCCACGTCTTGACCCGCGGCCGCGTCGGCGGCTGTTTTGCCCGGCCGTTTGCGCCCAGGAGACCGTGCCGACATGAACTTGCTCACCGACCTGCCCTCGCTGGTGCCGCCAGAGCATCGCACGCTGCCCCATTTGCTGCGGCGGCAGGCCGCTTTGCACGGCGACCGGCGGCTGGTGGAGATCGGCGACACCACATGGACCTTTGCCGAGACACTCGATCTGGCCCCGCGCTTCGGCGGCACGCTGCACGCGGCCGGGATCCGTCGCGGCGACAGCGTTGCGGTGATGTGCGGCAACCGGGCGGAGCTGCTTGCCGTCTATCTCGGCTGCGGCTGGATCGGCGCGGTGACGGTGCCCATCAACACCGCCTCGCGCGGCGCGCAGCTCGCTCACATCCTGGCCAACTCGCAGGCGAAGCTGCTGGTGCTGCAAGCGGAGCTGGCCGTCGCGCTGCAGACGCAGGAGACGGTGCCGCCGTCACTGCGCGCCATATGGACGATCGGCGCTGCGGATGTCCCCGCCGGATGGCCACGCACGCAGCCATTCCCGGCGCCCGCGGACCCGGTTCCGGAGGCTGCCATCGGCCCAGGCGACACCGTGGCAATTCTCTACACCTCCGGCACCACCGGCGTTTCGAAAGGCGTGTGTTGCCCGCATGCCCAGTATTTCTGGTGGGGTGTGAACACCGCGCATTTGCTCGGCGTGGTGCGCGACGATGTGCTGCTGACCACGCTGCCGCTGTTTCACACCAATGCGCTGAACACGTTCTATCAGGCGTTGCTCACCGGCGCCGCGCTGGTGGTGGAGCAACGCTTCTCTGCCTCACGCTTCGCCGCGTCGCTGTGCCGGCACAAGGCGACGGTGACCTATTTGCTGGGTGCGATGGTGCCGATCCTGCTGTCACGCCCCGTCGGCGCCGAGGACCGCGGCCATGGTGTGCGCCTGGCGCTCGCACCGGGCGTGCCGGCGCGCTTCCATCCTGAATTCCGTGACCGATACGGCATCGCCTTGCTGGACGGCTACGGTTCGACCGAAACGAATTTCGTACTGGGCTGCGCGTTGGATGGCCAGCGCCCCGGCATGATGGGGCCGGTGTTCCACGGCTTCGAGGCACGCGTGGTGGACGATGCCGACAATGTATTGCCCGACGGCACACCCGGCGAGCTGGTCCTGCGCGCCCGCGAACCGTTCGCTTTCGCCACCGGCTATTTCGGCATGCCGGACAGGACTGTCGAGGCATGGCGCAATTTGTGGTTTCACACCGGCGATCGCGTGGTGCGCGAGACCGACGGCTATTTCCGCTTCATCGACCGGATGAAGGATGCGATCCGCCGGCGCGGCGAAAACATCTCGTCGTTTGAGGTAGAGCAAGTGCTGCTGTCGCATCCGGCGGTGGCGGAGGCGGCGGTGTTTCCGGTGCGTTCGGAGCTCGCCGAGGACGAAGTCATGGCGGCGATTATCCCGCGCGATGGCACGGTGCTGACGCCGGATGGCCTGGCCGACTACTGCAACGGCCGCATGCCCGCCTTCGCCATCCCGCGCTTCATCGAGTTCGTGACTGCCTTGCCGATGACCGAGAACGGCAAGGTGCAAAAATTCCGGCTGCGCGAGCGCGGCGTGACCCGAGCGACCTGGGATCGGCAGGCGTAACAGTCGTTGCGAGTCTGCGTGGATGCACTGCCGTCATTGCGCACTGCTGTCATTGCGCGCTGCTGTCATTGCGACGACCGGTGCAACTGTCGTTGCGCAGCCCGGAGAGCCGGAGCAATCCCGATCACGTGGTTGCACCAGCCGTCCGGGCGTGTTGCCGACCAGGCTTGCTTGGTCGCTTCGCTGCTTCTCAATGACCCTGAGGGTAATGACGCGGGTTCGTAATGGACTTGATAGGTAATGGAATGGATTCGAAATGGGCCGGATTTGCAGCGACCAGGATGCGCGATGACCAGGCGGGACAATGACCGCGATACCCAATGACCAGGATGCGCAATGACCAGGATACGCAATGACCAGCGGCGCAGTGACCAGGCGGCGCAATGACCGGGATGCCCAATAACCGGGATGCGCAACGACAGGGCAACGGCGGGCCGCCTCGCCATTGCCTGACGGATGATGGCCGCCGGCCGCCGAGGCCTGCGCTCAATCCCCCATGATCGCCGTGCCGCGATTGCCGATCATCGCGAGCAATTCGCGCCGCGTGCTGGGATCGTCGCGGAACGCGCCCAGCATGCGGCTGGTCACCATCGTCACGCCCGGCTTGTGCACGCCGCGCGTGGTCATGCACTGATGCGCCGCCTCGATCACCACCGCGACGCCGCGCGGCTCCAGCACCTCCTGAATGGTGTTGGCGATCTGTGCCGTCATCTTCTCCTGGATCTGGAACCGCTTGGCGTACGCCTCGACCAGACGCGCCAGCTTGCTGATGCCCACCACGCGGCGGTGCGGCAGATACGCGACGTGGGCGCGGCCAACGATCGGCACCATATGATGCTCGCAATAGCTCTCCAGCCTGATGTCGCGCAGCAGTACGATTTCGTCGTAGCCGTCGGTTTCTTCGAAGGTGCGAGCCAGGATCGCAACCGGATCCATGGTGTAGCCGGCGAAGAATTCCTCGTAGGATCGCACTACGCGGTCCGGCGTGCCAAGCAAACCTTCGCGCGAGGGATTCTCGCCGGCCCAACGCAGCAGCACGCGCACGGCTTCTTCCGCTGCCTCACGCGTCGGGCGGTCGGCGGCGGAGGCCGCTTCGCTGTGCGTCTGGCTCGGTTTCGGGGCGACGATGTTCACCGCCTGGCTCCTCCAATCATTGTGGCGCGCCAGGACCAGACCCGACTGCCGTTAGTGCGCCAGGCACGAGCGCCGCTGGTCGCATGTGGTCGTCCAGTCGGGTTCTCACAACCCCGCAGGCCGCTAATGCACCCTACCGCCCTGGTGCGGACTGTCCAGGCTGAATGCTGGAATGGGTACGTCGAAATTCTCCCCCGACGATGCCACCACCATGTGATAGGCACCGACCATGAAGCCGGATGGCGTGTCGAGCGGCGTGCCCGACGTGTATTCGAAGCTTTCCCCCGGTTCCAGCACCGGTTGCTCACCCACCACACCGGCGCCGTGCACGTGCTGCGTGCGCCCGCGTGCGTCGGTGATCTGCCAGGTGCGGCGCAGAAGCTGCACGGTCTCGCGGCCGTTGTTCTCGATCTTCACCCGATAGGCCCAGACGAAATGATTGTCGTCCGGATGCGACTGGTCCTCGAGATAGTACGATCGCACCGAGATGCGCACGCCGCGGGTGGTACGCACGTATCCCTCGCGTCCCTCGCCGCGCGGCAACCGCCCCGCGGCCGCGTCGTCCCGCCGCGATGCGCGCGTACCCGGCCGGTTCGTCCTGGTTTCGTCGTTTTCCATGGCAACGACTGCCTTCCTGCGCGGTGTGAGCCTTGTCGCGATTCAAGGCCGAATGCCCTGCGTTGTCCAGTAGCGCCCCCGAGGCGCAGCATCGGCGCAACGCGTTGGACGGCTACAGCGCCTCGACCTCGAAGGGAAACAATGCGTCCGGATCGGCCGTATGCAGCAGGTGATAGACGTTGAACCGATACGCCGGCCCGAGCGAAACCTCAGGCGGGGTAAAGGGAAATGCGAGATTGCCGGCGGTGGACAGGCGTCCCGGATAGCCGTGATGCAGCAAGTACTGTTTGCACGTGCGCACCACTTCGGCGGCGCGTTCGGCGGTTGGCGCGATGCACTCGCCCATGACGAAAACTTCACCTGGCGGTGGCTCTTGCTGCGGCGGCGCCATGCGCACGCCATCGACGCCGTAGACACGGAAGCGCAGGGTGTAGTCCTGCGGCTGGTCCTCGCAGACCAGCTCGCGCACCACGTCCGATACCGCGGACAGAATCTCGCGATGCCGGGCGATGAAGCGCGGATCGGCCGCGCCCGACAGCAACACCGCGCGTTCACCGATCTTGCGCGCGCCTTCGATCTTCACGCAGGGATCGGCGGAAATCTCCCAGCGCGCCCCGGCGACGCGCGTGCGGCGATCGTCCACCGCGAGATACTGCGCTGCACTGAGATCCAGCCGGCCCTCCGGTTCATACACCGTGAACGGGTCTGCTTGCTCATACAGACTATGCGCCGCCACCGACGTTGGTGTGGCGCGGCGCTGCGGGTTCATGCTTTCCAGCACGAAGCCGTTGTCGTCCAGTTCCGCGAGGATCGAATCCCGGCCGCCCGGCACGCAGCACAGCGAGGCGCACTCGATGATCTTGGCCATGTGAACAGCGAGGCCGGTGGGATAGTCCAACATCGTCGGCAGCGAGGCAAAGATCGCGGTGTCGCAGGCGCGGCCGGCGATGATCACATCGACGCCCTCGGCAAGCGCGCGGCGGAACGGGCCCATGCCCATCTGACCGACGATATTTGCGGCTTCGCGCACCTCTTCCTCGGTCAATGCCGGCATGCCGTCGATGCCGCGCACGCGTCCCTCGCGCACCGCCTGCGCCAGCATCGGTCGCGACAGATCGGAGCGCAGCACGCCGAGCCGGAAATGCAGCCCGTCGGCGCGGGCGATGTCGCGCACGATGGCGAGCGTCGCGTCCAAATGTGCGGCGGCGCCGGCGGAACCGGCCGAACCGATCACGCACGGGATGTCCAGCTTCCGCGCGCCATGCAGCAGCTTGCGCAGGTCGCGGCGGGTGGCGACGGGCGCCGTCGCCATTTCGCCTTTGCCGAGATAGGTCGGGCCGATGTCGATCGAGCCCATGTCGGCGCCGATCAGGTCCGGCTGGCGTGCCAGCGCGGCCTCGAAAGCCGGCGTCGGCACGCCATAACCAAGCTGGCCGGAGGCGCCGACCAGCCGCATGGGGCGGCGCGCGCGGCGGAGCGAGTCCAGGATGCGGGCCGAGGCCGTCATGACGAGAGCTCCCGCCGAATCGGGCACGCCGCCCATGTCGAGAACGCCAGCCATGTCGAGAACGCCGGCCGTGCCGAGAACGCCAGCCATGTCGAGAACGCCGGCCGTGACGAGACGACCGGCCGTGACGAGAACGCCGGCCGTGACGAGACGACCGGCCGTGACGACAACATTGGCAATGACTGTGAAACGGTCATAGTTCGACTCCCAGCAACGGCGCGTGCTGCTGTGCCCCGTAGACATCGAAATCGCCTGGATCGCCCGCCATGATCGGGCGTTCCAGTACGATCTTGATGGCGCGGCCGACCGGGTAGGCGATCACCGTCACCGCCTGCGGCGTCACGCGGTAGAGCGCGGCGATCCGCGCCGGGCCCATTGCCGGCGATTGCACGGCGCGCTGGTAGTCGGCATCGGTGGCGAACATCAGGTCCAGCGTCAGGCGGCGCGGACCAGCGTTCTTGCTGCGGATCACCTGGGCAATGTCGGACAGTTGCATCGTCGCCTCCCCTGTCCGCTACTCCGCGGCGCGCGCCGGTGCCACTGGTGCGATGGCGGCCAGCGCCTGCGCCAGATCGTCTTTCAGATCGTCCGGATCCTCCAGCCCGATCGAGACGCGGATCACCCCGTCGGTGATGCCGAGCTTCGCCCGCTCCTCGGCGCCGATCCGCATATGGGTGGTGGTGGCCGGATGCGTCGCCAGCGATTTTGCATCGCCGAGATTGTTCGACACCGCGATCAGTCCGAATGCGTTCATTGCCGCGAACGCCGCCTGCTTGCCGCCGGCGACTTCGAATGTCACCACCGTGCCGCCGGCCTGCATTTGCCGCATCGCCAACGCGCGCTGCGGATGATCGGCGCGGCTCGGGTACCAGACTCGGGTCACGCCTGGCTGATCGGCCAGGAAGTCGGCAATCGAGGCGGCAGACCGGCAGCAGGCATCGACCCGCACTGCCAGAGTCTCAAGCCCCTTCAGCAGCACCCAGGCATTGAAAGGCGACATCGCCGGGCCGGTGTTGCGGATGAACGGCTGCAACGTGTCATTGATCCACTTGCGATTGCTCAGCACCGCGCCGCCGAGCACGCGGCCCTGGCCGTCGATATGCTTGGTGCACGAATACACCACCACGTCGGCGCCCATCTGCAACGGCTGTTGCAGCAACGGTGTGGCGAACACGTTGTCCACCACCACGATCGCGCCGGCCTGGTGCGCCAGCGCCGCCACGGCGGGCAGATCGACGATCTCCAGCATCGGATTGGACGGCGTTTCCAGCAGCACGAGGTTGGCCGGTGTGGCCAGCGCGGTGCGCCACTGGCCGAGATTGCTGCCATCGACGAACTCGGTGCGGATGCCGAATTTCGGCAGCAGCGTCGAAACGATCCAATGGCAGGAACCGAACAAGGCGCGCGACGCCACCACGCGGTCGCCGGCCTTCAGGTGCGCGAGCAAGGCGGCGTTGACCGCGGCCATGCCGGTTGCGGTGGTGCGGCAGGCTTCGGCGCCCTCGATCAGGCACAGCCGCTCCTCCAGCATGCTGATCGTCGGGTTGGCGAAGCGCGTGTATTGGTAGTGTTCCACGGTGCCGGCGAAGGTGCCTTCGGCTTGCTCGGCATTGTCGTAGATGTAGCCCGAGGTGAGGTAGAGCGCCTCGGCGGTCTCGCCATGCTGGCTGCGAATGATGCCGCCATGCACGAGCCGCGTCGCGGGACGTAGCTTGCTGGGATGGGTAGCCATTGCTGTCTGGGCCCTTCGTAGCTGGCCCGACCGATGGAGCAGCCTCGACCCTTGGAAGTGGGTCTGCGCTGGCCTCTTTAGCGCGCTTCTTTAACCTCGCCGCAATCCGGCCGGACAAATCGCGAGGGCCGGGCCATCCCGGCGGGGGCGGACCGTAGGGATGGACGATTGCGCCGTCAACCCGGGATGGCTAGATTGGATGGCGCCCGAGCGGGTGTAG
>DATJNA010000169.1:0-29151 GCA_035508435.1 Acetobacteraceae bacterium
CCTGGAACTACGTTGCGATCCATGCCGCCGGGCCAATTGAATTCTTCAACGACTCCGATCGCCTGCTGGAACTCGTCACCCGCCTGACCGAGCGCCACGAAGGCGATCGTGCCGCGCCATGGGCGGTGTCGGACGCCCCGGGCGAGTTCGTTCAGGGCATGCTGAGGGGGATTGTCGGCTTCTCCCTCCGTATCGCGCGGCTCGAGGGCAAGTGGAAGATGAGCCAGAACAGGCCGGAAGCCGACCGTGCCGGAGTGGTGGCGGGACTGGCGGCAGAAGGGCAGGACACGGTCGCGGCGATCGTCGCGGAGGCGGCGCCGCAGGTGTGACAGCCGGCAGGCACCCCGGGGCGGTCCGCTGGGGACTCCGGGGGGATGGTCCCTGGCGGTCTCCCCTGAGGGCTTCCCCTGAGGGCTCCCCCCGGGGGCCCTGTGAGGGCTCCGCTGGGGGCTCCCCTGAGGCGCTCCCCTGGGGGCTTCCCCTGAGGACTCCCATGAGGGGCTCCCCTGAGGGGCTCCCCTGGGGGGCTCCACTGGGGGCTCCACTGGGGGCTCCACTGGGGGGCTCCCCTGGGGGGGCTCCCCTGCGGGCTCCCCTGGGGGCTCCCCTGGGGGCTCCCCTGGGGGGCTCCCCTGGGGGCTCCCCTGGGGGCTCCCCTGGGGGCTCACAGTTGCCTCGCTGCCCGCCGCATGCCCATATGCCGGCCGCACCTTTCCGGGACCGTCGCAAACCGCATGGACACCATCTTCCGCGGTGACCTCAGCACCGCAAGCGGGCGATTGCTCGCCTGGATGGATGCATTGCTCGTCGACCACGCCATATTCCGCCTCGCCTGGAGCAACTTCGCCGCGGTCTCGCCCGGCCGGCTGTATCGCTGCAACCATCCGACGCCCGCCCGGCTCGCACGCCTGACCCGCCGGCTCGGCCTGAAGACGCTGATCAACCTGCGTGGCCGCGCCGGCAACGGCTCAGACGCGCTGTCGCGGGATGCCGCCGCCAGCCTGGGCCTCGACTTCATCGACATGGCGCTGGAAAGCCGCGGCGCCCCCCAGCGCGACCGCATCCTGCGCCTGCATGACATCTACCGTTCCATGCGCGCCCCCGCATTGCTCCACTGCAAATCGGGCGCCGACCGCGCCGGCCTCGCCGCCGGCTTGTTCCTGTTGTTCGAGGGCGGCAGCGCGCGCGACGCGATGCGCCAGCTCTCGTTCCGCTTCGGCCATATCCGTGCCGCCAAGACCGGCATCCTGGACGCCTTCTTCTTGCTCTGGCAGCGCGAGGGTGAAGGCCGCAAGCCCTTCCTCGACTGGGTGCGCGAGGACTACGATGAGGCGGCGCTGCGGCGGGACTTCCACGCCAACGGTCTCGCCAGCTTCGTCAACGACTGGGTGCTGGCACACGAATGATGGCCGGATGACGCCCGGGTCAGACCGGGGGACAGGGTCCGGCCATGACGGGAGAAGGCCGGGCCGCGCCCGGAACCATGCATGATCGCGGACGAGATCCTCGAGACGCTGCCGATCGCCGCCTGGGACGGCCCGGTCCCGCCGGTGGTGCAAAATCACGCCACCGACGCGTTGGAAAGCGGCCGCGTGCTGGTGCTGCCCGCTTTGGGTTTCGCGGTGGCGGATGCGGAGCGCCGGTTCCTCGACCCGGCGAGCCTGGGCGGCAACCGCAAGAACATCAGCCTGGATCCGGAACAAGGACGGCTGGGCAACACCGCGCTGCCGCCGGCGGATGCCGCAGTGCTCACCGCCATGATGCAGCGCTTCGCCGATGCCGCGATGAGGCTGGTGAGGGGGCTGCTGCCCGGCTATGCGCCCTCGCTGCAGCGCGCCCGCACCAGCTTCCGCCCCGCCGAGATCGAGGGCCGCGCCTACACCCCCCGCCACGACGACCGCTTGCTGCATGTCGATGCCTTCCCGACGCGTCCGCTGGCCGGCCGCCGCATCCTGCGGGTGTTCTGCAACGTCGCCCCAGACGGCGCGCCGCGTGCCTGGCGGGTGGGCGAGCCTTTCCCGGACTTCGCCCGGGCCTTTCTGCCGCGCGTGAAGCCGCCACTGCCGGGGAGCGCGCGGGTGCTGGAGCTTCTGGGCCTGACCAAGGGCCGGCGCAGCGCCTATGACCATATCATGCTGGGCTTGCACGACACCGGGAAGCTCGACGCCGCCTACCAGGCGAACGCTCCGAGAGCCGATGTCAGTTTCCCTGCCGGCGCCACCTGGTTGTGCTTCACGGACCAGGTGTTGCACGCCGCACTGGCCGGCCACTGCGCGCTGGAGCAAACGTTCCATGTGCCGATCGCGGTGCTGGCGCACCCGGAGCAAGCGCCGCTGCGCGTGTTGGAAGCGCTGACCGAGCGGGCGTTGGCGTAATGTCCCTATCCGGTTAGCGCAGGCGGATTAGCGCAGGCGGATTAGCGCAGGCGGATTAGCGCAGGCGGATTAGCGCAGACGGATTAGCGCAGGCGGATTAGCGCAGACGGATTAGCGCAGGCGGATTAGCGCAGACGGATTAGCGCAGACGGATTAGCGCAGGCGGGCCCCGCCGCAGTCGGCGCGCGATCGTCAGGGGTTGGCAGCCTGCGCTAACCGGACAGGGACATGGCGTCATATCGACCAACCCTGTCCGCGCCTCGGTCGCAGCAGCACCAGGCCGAGCAATCCGGAGCCCAGCAGTGCCAGAGAGGCGGGCTCGGGCGCCGGCGGCACCGGGCCGTCATCCTGCAGCGTCGCCTCCGCCGCCAGTGCCAGATCGTACGCGATCGGCCCGGAAATTCCCAACCCATTCGCGGCGGACATGGCGTAATCCGGGTTCGATGCATCGAACTCGGAAACCAGCGTCGTTGGGTTGATGCCGGTGATCTGCCCGAACAACACCAGCGCGTTCAGATAGTCGCCATAGACGCTGGGATGATAGCCGATGGGTGTCGTGCAGCAGGCCAGCAGCGGGTTGCTGTCCCAAAGATCCACCTGCCCCGCTGGCTCCGACACCAGGAACGGGTCCCGCTGCGCCATGCCCATGTCGATCGCGCTGACCCAGGCATCGCCCGACAACGCGACGCTCACAAGGCTGCCGGCGGGATTGTTGCTGTTATAAAGCCCCGCCGCGGTCTCGTATGCATTGTGCAGATCGGCTGCCATCGCAGCGATCGGCTCCGCGTCCCCGACATAGGGTGCGTATGCCTTGTTGCCGCCTTGCTGCCCAACGGTGCTGGAGCCGAAGATCGGCTGGTTCGGATTGGCGCTGGTGTAGCCGTAAGCGGCAAGCGGCGGCGTTTCGTCCAGCGTGATAGCGGCATTCGGCTTGCCCGCGTTGGCATCCGCCGCATCGATGTCGTTGACCAGCCGCGACACGCCGGAATCGAAACTGCCCGGGTTGCCACGGGTCGGCACACTCTGACCGTTCACGGTAATCGTCGCCGGCAACGGCTGGAATGTCTGATCCTGCAATACGACCCGATTATAATTGGAGTTCTCGATCAGCGGCAGGTCACCCCTCTCGTTCCCGGTATTGTTGGCATAGCCGGTCAGCGTCGCACTGCTCACCGCGATGATCGAGACATTGTAGTCCAGCCCTGCATCCTTGGTGAACTGCAGGAAGATGCCGGCAACGCCGCTGAACGGCCCGGCCTCGGTATACTGCGCGGCAGGATGGTTCTGCAGATACTGCAACTGCGCCGCGACGGTCCCGCCTGGCGTATTGGCCGACGTGGGCACCACCGGCGCCACACCCTCGGTGCCAGAGCAAGGCAACGACGGGCACAACAGGTCACGCACGGTGTTGTTTCCCGGCGCGTCGCCCGGGCCGGCATTGTAGTTCAGCGCCGGATCGTAACGCCCGTGCGTGATGCTGTTGCCGACGAACAGGATGTCGATGGGGTCGGCCAGCGCGGCGCGCAGCGAGAGCAGAAGCAGGAAAAGCGCGACGGCATGGCGGGCGGCATGGGCTGGCAGCGCCGAACGTGGCGATCTGTGCATGTGCGGTCGGACCTTCCCCTGGCGTTATCGGCGCTTTCCCGCCGTTCAGCGGGAACTATCCCGTGCCACCAACCATGCGGTCAAATATATCGGATCGATCCAAAAACCTCGCCTTGGGCGACGGCACAGCCTGCGCACGTCGCCATCGGCAGGTCTGCGTTGCCTAATAATTCTGCGACAGATATGGGTTTGCCCGCAATGTAAAGGCTTGCCGCTGCCCACTCTATCGGCGGGGTGGAAACGACCACGCCAAATAAGAACCTCTTCCGGAGCTTCGCACCGGCTTCAGTCACATCGGGAAGTCCACCGAATCGGCTCGCAATGGGGAAGATCGGCCTCAGAAATTTATTGTGGTTGGGTTTCAAGGACAAGATGACCTGAAGGCCGGGCCAGCAGACAATACGCACCGTCTAGCAGCCTGTTCTGTAGCACCGCCCTTCCGACCGCGCGTTCGCACCTCCCTCACCCGTCACACCCCCCGCGCCCTCCGTGCCCCCTCCCGCGCCATCTGCGCGCACAGCCCGGTATACGCCGTCGGGTCGAGCAATCCCCGGATCGCCGCCGCATCCAGGTGCGCGGTGACATGTGGATCGGCCGCCAGCAAATCCCCGAACGATTTTCCCTCGGTGAAGGCCCGCTGCGCCGCCTCATACACCACGTCATGCGCGTGCTGCCGGCCAATCACGGCGCCCAGCTTCAGCATCACCGCCTCCGCCATGATCAGCCCGCCGCCGAGATCGAGGTTGGCGCGCATCCGCTGCGGATCCAGCCGCAGCCCGCGCATCACTTCGCCCAGGCGGGCCAGCATGTCGCCCGTCGCTATGCACGCGCGCGATTCGGCGGCATCCATGATCAGGCTGGTGGTGCGGTCGGCCTCATGCTCGGTCTGCATCGCCTCCAGCGCCAACGGCACGCACGCGCGCACCTCGGCTGACGCCGCGATGATGTCCTGGCACAGCTTCGGATTGCGCTTCTGCGGCATGGTGGAGCTGCCCACCGTGCCAGGCGGCACCGGCTCCTCCAGTTCGCCGAACTCGGTCTTCATCAACGTGTAGATCTCGCGCCCGATTTTTCCACAGGTCGCAGCCAGCATGCCGAGGAGACAAATATTCTCCGCCAGATGGTCGCCGAGCGCGCGCGAGGGCACCGTCATGGTGCCGAACCCGAGCTGTTTCGCGATGCCCGCCTGCACCGGCGGCCCTTGCTCGCCGAGCGAGGCGAAGGTCCCCGCCCCGCCCCCCAGCATGGCGACGAACATCCGCGGCGCCGCCTGACGGAAACGCTCGACGTGGCGGATCAGCTCGTCGATCCACACCGCGACCTTGTAGCCGAACGTGGCCGGCACCGCGTGCTGGCCATGCGTGCGGCCGGGCAGCGGCATGTCGGCGCCTTGCTCCGCGAGATCGGCCATCGCCGACAACGCCTCGCCGATCAGCTTCAGGAACACGCCGTGCGCCTGGCGCAGCACCAGCAAATCGCCGGTCTGGGTGATGTTCTGCGTGGTGGCGCCCCAATGCACCCAGCCGCCATGCGTCTCCCCCACCACGCGGCTGAGTTCCCAGACCAGCGGCACGATGGTGTGGCCGGTGCGGGCGAAGCCCTCGTCGATGCGGGCGCGGTCGAGCAAGTCCAGCCGCGCGGCGCGGACGATTGCGTCGGCCGCCGCGTGCGGGATGATGCCAAGCCCGGCCTGCGCCTTCGCCAGTGCCGCCTCGACGTCGAGCCACGCCTGCCAGCGATTTTCCAGGCGATACAGGGCGCGGATGCCGGGATCGGCGACGCGGGTGGCGGTGGGCAGGGTGTCGCTCATGGGGGCGTCTCCTCCGTGGTGTTGCGCGCGACGTTACTGCCAGCGCGGCGTTGGCCGTAGCGTCGGCGACCACCGTCCAGTGTAGCGCATAGCGAGCCTTCCCGTTCGGCTGAAGCCGTGGACATTCCGCTTGCCACCAAGCGGCGCCTTGGCCTTGCCGAGGCACGCTGCTGGATCGCGGTCAGCGAAGGAAATCGCTTCACGTGGCCAGGACCGGATCTGCGCCCCATCGCGCCCGGGCAGTTTGACGACGGCTTTCTGCCGCCGGCCTGGTACAAACGCGTCCTGCGGCAGTTGAGCGACGATGTGGTCGCGAGACGCATCTCGATCGTGCCGGGAACCGAAAAGGCTTGGCACCGACCCCGGACGGATTGCTCCGCCCCAATAGGTGACTCCGGCCCGTCCCCGCGCTACCTCCTCGCCTTTCGCGTCAAACCCGGGAACCCTCCTGACCGCCATGGCCAGCAGCAACGACATCCGCGCCACGTTCCTCGACTATTTCGCCCGCAACGGCCACACCGTGGTGGAAAGCTCGCCGCTGGTGCCGCGCAACGACCCCACGCTGATGTTCACCAACGCGGGCATGGTGCAGTTCAAGAACGTCTTCACCGGCCAGGAGAAGCGCCCCTACGTCCGCGCCACCACGGCGCAGAAATGCGTGTGTGCCGGCGGCAAGCACAACGACCTCGACAATGTCGGCTACACCGCCCGCCACCACACCTTCTTCGAAATGCTCGGCAATTTCAGCTTCGGCGATTATTTCAAGGAGCGCGCCATCCCGTTCGCCTGGGAGCTGGTGACGCGCGATTTCGGCCTGGCGAAGGACCGGCTGCTGGTCACCGTCTTCTCGGAAGACGACGAGGCGGCAGCAATCTGGAAGCAGGTCACCGGCTTCACGGATGAAAAAATCATCCGCATCCCCACCGATGCCAATTTCTGGCGCATGGGGGAGACCGGCCCCTGCGGCCCGTGCAGCGAGATCTTCTACGACCACGGCGCCCACATCCCCGGCGGCCCGCCCGGCAGCCCGGACGAGGACGGCGACCGTTTCATCGAGATCTGGAACCTGGTGTTCATGCAGTTCGAGGAAGGCCCCCCCGGCACGCGCGTGCCGCTGCCGCGGCCGTCCATCGACACCGGCATGGGGCTGGAACGGCTCGCCGCCATTCTGCAAGGCAAGCACGACAACTACGACACCGATACTTTCCGCGCGCTGATCCTGGCCAGTGCCGAGGTCACCGGCCAGGACCCGGACGGACCACACAAGGTCGGCCATCGCGTCATCGCCGACCATTTGCGCAGCTCCGCCTTCCTGATTGCCGACGGCGTGCTGCCCTCCAACGAGGGCCGCGGCTACGTGCTCCGCCGCATCATGCGGCGCGCCATGCGCCATGCCACGCTGATGGGCGCGCAGGACCCGGTGATGTATCGCCTGGTGCCGACCCTGGTGCGCCAGATGGGCGGCGCCTACGGGGAACTGGTGCGTGCCGAGCCAATGATCAGCGAGACCCTCGAACTCGAGGAGACGCGCTTCAAGAGCTTGCTCGAACGCGGCCTGGGCTTGCTCGCCGAGGAGACCGCGAAGCTCGGCGAGGGCAAGCCGTTGCCGGGCGCAGTGGCGTTCCGCCTCTATGACACCTTCGGCTTCCCGCTCGACCTGACGCAGGACGCGCTGCGCGAGCAAGGCCGCGCGGTGGACCTGGCCGGATTCGAGGCGGCGATGGAGGAGCAACGGGCGCGCGCCCGCGCCGCCTGGGCCGGCTCGGGCGAAGCCGCCACCGAGCAAGTCTGGTTCGAGCTCAAGCAAAAGGTCGGGGCAAGCGAGTTCCTCGGCTTCTCCACCGAGGCCGCCGAGGGCGAGATCGTCGCCCTGGTGGTGGATGGCGCGCCGGCCGACCGCGCCGCGGTGGGCAAGGACGTCGCCGTGGTGCTGAACCAGACGCCGTTCTACAGCGAGAGCGGCGGCCAGGTCGGCGATGGCGGCCTGATCCTCGGCCCGGACGGCCTGCGCATCGCCGTTGCCGACACCCAGAAGAAGCTGGGCGACCTCTACGTGCATCTCGGGCGCGTCGAGTCCGGCGAGGCCCGCGTGGGGACACCGGTGGCCGCCGCGGTGGACCACGCGCGCCGCACCCATGTCCGCGCGCATCACTCGGCGACGCACCTGCTGCACGAGGCGCTGCGCCGCCGCCTGGGAACCCATGTGCAGCAGAAGGGCAGCCTGAACGCGCCCGACCGGCTGCGCTTCGACGTCAGCCACCCGCGCCCGATCACCGGCGAGGACATCGCCGTGGTGGAAGCCGAGGTGAACGCGAAAATCCGCGAGAACACCGAAGTCGTCACCCGCCTGATGACGCCCGACGCCGCCGTCGAGATGGGCGCCATGGCCTTGTTCGGGGAAAAATACGGCGAGGAAGTGCGCGTGGTGATGATGGGCGCGCCCGAGGGCAACAAGCCGGCGTGGTCGATCGAGCTGTGCGGCGGCACCCATGTCCGCCGCACCGGCGACATCGGGTATTTCCGCATCGTGGGCGAGAGCGCCGTCGCCGCCGGCGTGCGCCGCATCGAGGCGGTGACCGGCCGGTTCGCCGAAGCCGTCGTGGCCGAGATGCAGCGCCAGTTGCATCAGGCGGCGGGCGCGCTGCGGGTGGCTCCGGCCGAGGTGCCGGCGCGGGCGGAGGCCCTGGTGGAGACCACGCGCCGGCAGGAACGCCAGGTCGCCGAGTTGCAGAAGAAGCTGGCCACCGGCGGCGGTGCGGCCGAGGTGGAGCAAGTGAACGGGGTGAATCTGGCGGCGCGAAATCTGGGCGAGGTGCCGCCGCGGGAGCTGAAGGGCCTGGCGGAGGCAATCGGCAAGCAGCTCGGCTCCGGCGTGGTGGCGCTGGTGTCCACCGCGGACGGCAAGGCAAGCATCGTGGTGGGGGTGTCGCCGGACCTGACGGGAACGATCAATGCGGTGGACCTTGTGCGCACGGCATCGGCAGCGGTCGGCGGCAAGGGCGGCGGGGGCCGGCCGGACATGGCGCAGGCCGGCGGGCCGGACGGCGCGCGGGCGGACGCGGCGCTGGCGGCGATAAGGCGGGTGCTGGGCGGGTAGCGGCGCCGATCGCCGTCCGGGTGAGGATGATCAGCCGCCGCTCCTCGATCTCCGCGCTCCGCGGGCAAACCTTCGGCGGATGCTTTCCCAGTGAATTCCGTCTCGAAGCTTCGGCTAGCGGTTGACCCGCGCCGAACCACCTCCGAGCAACCTTTCGCATTTTGTGTGCTGCGCGGCACAGAGGGGCCTGCCGGTCCACGCCAGAGTCATGTCGTTCGCCGCCAATCTGGCAACGGCACAAGCAGGAGTTCAGCCATGACAAAGAGCGACCAGCCCCGCACCGGCGCACCGGGCACACTCGACAAGTCGGCGCAGACCGCCGGGAACGTCAGCCGTGAGTTGGCGGAGGACGAGCTGCAAAAGGTCCACGGCGGCGCCTTTGATACCTACATGCAATTTATGGATTCGACCGGAAAGTTTCTGGTCGGCGAGAGCGCCCGATGACGGCAGCACGGAATTGGCGTTGAGGCCCGTCTGCTGCCCGCGCTCGGTGACTACGGTCGTTGCGAGGCGCAACGCGTCCGCGTTTCGCTTTACCTCGCGTTGGGCCTTCGGTGGCATGCCGATCAGCTCGTCCCGCGGCTCGTCTCGCAGGTGGCGGGGCAGGGTCGGGCCGTGGTCCTCCGCGGGCACCGCGTCGTTCCGCAACGCAAGTCCGCGCTGGGTACAGTGCACAGTGAGGCGATTACGCGACCAAAGCCGAAGCTCGAACCGACCCGCCTTCGGTCACTTGCGGTGCGGCTGGAACACCTTGCCGCCGACGCCCCAACCAGCCGCCGCGGTTTCCAGGACAGGCACCCACAGCTTGCCGACCTGGTCGAGCGGCAGTCCGGTCGTGCACAGCACCACACCGGTGACGCCCTCGATCGGCGCGGCCTTTTGCTCTTGCGTCAGGATGCCGGGCGGAAAGTGCAGTTCGACGATTGGCGCGCCGTCGGCTGCCTCCGTGTCGGCAGGGGCCACCGCGACGCCCGCCAACGTACCTGTCGCGGCCGGCATCGTCCCGCGGTTCAATTGTACTGATGGTCGAACGTCTGGCGAGGGTGCAGGGACGCCGACCCGATCGCACGAGCCACGCTGCCTCGCGGCCAGATCAAGTGTGATGGAATACCGACCCCGCTGCTCTCGTCCATCCGCAGCACCGCGCGGAACGCCTTCGGCGCAAGTGCCGGCGATGCACACCAACCTTGCAGAGAGTCGTGGCGTGAACCAACGGGCTGCGACGCGCCGGCGCAATCCTTGTGATCCGGCCTGCTCATTTGCAACGAAACCTGACAAAGCGTCGCGCTTCCCGCTGCGGAGCTGCAACGGACGCATGCCGCCACCATATCTCACCCGGTCAGGAGATCGCGCGATGGGTGCAAGGCTTCATCACATCCTCTTGGTCATCGCCGCCGCCGGCATGGCAGTGGCGGCGCCGGCCTACGCGCAACAACACGACCATGGTGACTTCCACGGCCATTCCGACTTCCATGGTCATCCCGACTTCCACGGCCATCCCGACTTCCATGGCCATCCCGACTTCCATGGCCATTCCGACTTCCACGGCCGCGACTTTCACGGCTTCACGTCGCGTGAACTCGGGTTCTGGCGTGGCGGCCATTGGGTGCATGGCTGGCACGACGGCCGCTTTGCCTGGTGGTGGAGCGTCGGCGGCGGCTGGTACTTCTACCCCGAGCCGGTCTACCCCTATCCCACCTATGTGCCGCCGGCCGTGGTCGTGCAGCAGGCGCCGCCGGTGCCGACCGGCTTGCCGCCCGCGCAGTTCTGGTATTACTGCGACAACCCACAGGGCTATTACCCCTACGTCGCCGCCTGCAACGGGCCGTGGCGCCAGGTTCCCGCCGCTCCAGCAAGGTGAGACACCACATGACGTCCTTGAAGGCCACCGCCGCCGCGCTGACGGCGTTGCTCTTGCTCGATGGCTGCGTGACCCAGCCGATGGGTCCCACCGTCACGGTGATGCCGGCACCCAACAAGCCGTTTCCGGTGTTCCAGCAGGACCAGGCGACATGCGAGTCTTACGCTGACCAGCAGACCGAGGGCGGCGCGCAGCAGGCGAACAATCAGCAGGTATTGACCGGCGTCCTGGGCACCGCACTGGGCGCCGGGCTCGGTGCCGCGGTGGGTGGCGGCCGAGGTGCCGCCATCGGTGCCGGCGCCGGGGCCATCACCGGCACCGCGGTGGGCGCCGGCCCGGCGCAGTACGCCCAGATGAGCCTGCAACAGCGCTACGACTCCGCCTACGCGCAGTGCATGTATGCGCATGGCAATCAGGTGCCCGGCTATGCCGCCGCGCCGCCGCCCGGGTATGCGCCGCCGCCCGGCTACGGCCCGCCTCCGGGCTACCCGCCGCCCGGCTACGGACCGCCGCCTGGCTATGGCCCGCCGCCGGGCTATGGGGGGCCGCCGGGCTATCCGCCGCCGCAGCAGTAGCCGACCGCGCGCTACAGCGTCAGCCCGCCGTCGATCACCACCGCCTGGCCGGTGATGAACTGCGCCGCGTCGGACGCGAGGTAGACCGCGAGCGCCGCGATCTCCTCCGGCGTGCCCAGCCGTCCCATCGGCTGGCGGGCGATGAACGCGGCGCGCGCCGCCTCCACCGAGCCGGCCGCCGCGGCATTCGCCTCGATGCGCTCGTCCAGGCTCGGCGTATGCACCGTGCCGGGGCACAGACAGTTGCAGCGGATCCCTGATGTCACGTAGTCGGCAGCGACCGACTTCGTCATGCCGATCACCGCCGCCTTGGTGGCACTGTAGATGAAGCGGCTCGGCACGCCTTTCAAACTTGACGCGACCGAGGCCATGTTCAGGATCACCCCATGGCCGCGCTCCAGCATGCCGGGCAGGAACGCCTGCATGCTGTGGAACATGGAACGCGCATTGAGCGCGAATGCGAACTCCCATTCCGCTTCCGTGGCGTCCCGCAAGGTGCCCTGGTGCACGAAGCCGGCGCAGTTGAACAGGATGTCGGTGGGGCCGGCATCTTTCGCGGCTCGCTCGATGTCGCGGGCGTGCAGCACGTCGAGTTTGGCGGTGTGGATGCGGTCCGATGCGATCTGGTGCACCAGCGCTTCGTTGACGTCGGTGGCAATGACGCGGGCGCCTTCCGCGGCGAACGCCAGCGCCGTGGCGCGGCCGATGCCCTGGCCCGCGGCGGTGACGAAGGCGGTCTTGTTGGCGAGGGTGTCAGGCATCGGGGCCTCCTGGATCTCTCTGTCATGGCAAGGACCGCGAGCGAGGCGCGGCGGGACGAAGCAGCCCCGTTCCGGTGGTCCGTGCGTCGTTTGACCGAGATTGCTTCGTCGCTGCGCTCCTCGCAATGACACCAGTGGCACTGCCGCGCTGACACGTGCCGCACCGCCGGAATGGCCCGGGCCACACCGCCGGAATGACACGTGCCGCGCCGCCGTATGCGTGCGCTTCGCCGCCGTATGCGTGCGCTGCGTCGAGGCGTTGGCACGGCATCGAGACACGCGCGATTGTGGGATTTGCCCACTCTCCTGCCCACTCTCCGTATGGGCACGATTGTGGTTGAACGCTCCTCCCCCCGCGCCCAACTCACACCCCGGAGGAACCGTGGAGAGCCCGCAGGTGAGCGAGACGCTGCTGCGCGAGATCGCCGACTATTGCCGTCGCGCCCGCATGGCCGAATCCACCTTCGGCCGGCTGGCGGTGAATGACGGCAAGCTGGTCAGCCGCCTGCGGCTGGGCGGCCGCGTCACCGGCGAGACCGTCGCGCGCGTGCGCGGCTTCATCGGTCGCGCGCCCAGTTCGCCCGCCAACGCCGCCCCGCCCGCCAACGCCGCCCCGCCCGCCAACGCCACCCCGCCCGCCAACGCCACCCCGCCCGCCAACGGCACGCCCCTGCCCACCGTGCCGTCGATGGCCGCGAACGCCGGCAGCCTGCCCACCGAGCGCGCCTTCCGCTTCTACGACAACCGCCAGAAATACCTGCTGTTTGTCACCACCTGCAGCGAGAAATGGGTGATCGCGCAGCGTGTCGGCATGGAACTCGCCAACCTGCATCCGCGCCCCCCGGCACTGCGCGTGTTCGACGCCGGCATGGGTGACGGCACCGTGCTGTCGCGCACCATGCGCGCCATGCACCACCGCTTCCCCACCATGCCGTTCTACCTCGTCGGCAAGGAGATCAGCCTCGAGGACGTGCGCCTGGTGCTGGAGAAAATGCCAGACCGGCTCTACGAACATCCGGCGACGATGCTGGTGGTGACCAACCTCTATTACAGCGAGGCGCCCTGGCTGAAGCCGAACTCCGTGACTGCCGCCACCAGCCTGGTGTGGCACGAACTGGCGCTGACCGGCACCACCGCGCACGATTTCGAGGCGCAGATCACCGAGGCCAACGGCTTCCTCAACGAGCATTGGCGCGCCCGCGTCGGCCGCAGCGGCAACCCGGTCTACGAGAAGCCCGTGGTGCTGGTGATCTATCGCGACGACCACCGCTTCTTGCTCGACCAGGTGCGCCCGCGCCGTGGCTTCACCGAGGCAAACTACGACCTGGTGATCGCCTCGCAGCCCTATCGCGCGCGGGCTGCGGTGGAGTTCAAGGCGGAGAAGGTGGTGGCACCGCTGGCCCGCGCCCTGGCACCCGGCGGACGGCTGATCGCCATCCACTCGCACGGCAGCGATCCGGGCCTCGAGATCATCCAGCGCATCTGGCCGGGCGAGACCCCCTTCACCACCGACCGCCACGCCCTGCTGCGCGCCACCAAGGCCGCGCTGGGCAGCGCCGGCCGCGATCTGAATTTCGGCGCCTATGCGGATGCGCGATCGTTGTTCCGCTACGACATGCACACGCTGCCGAACGAGATCAGCGAGACCATCGGCACCTCCACCTTGTTCGCCGCCTGGAACGCCGCCGTCTACGTGGCGCAGATCGAGGACCAGCGGCTGTCGGAAGCGATCGCCAGCGGTGCCTGGCTGGAGGCAACGCGCGGCGTGCTGCGCGAGCAAGGCGCGCTGTGGTTCTGGGACGAGTCCTACGTGATCTCGCGCAAGCGGGATTCCGGCTGATGCAGGCGATGGTGTCCGCGCGCGGCGCCGCGCTGGTCCGCGCTTGCTCCATCGAGCTCTCACCGCGCGACGCCCGCTCGGTTGACGCCCTGGCCGATATGCTCGATCCCGGAACGACGGTGTTTGTCAGCCTGCCGCCCAGCGCCGCCTATGCCGACGTCGTCAACGCCTGCAGCCACCTGCGCCGCAACGGGTTCGAGCCGGTGCCGCATGTCGTGGCGCGGCGGCTTCCCAGCTACGCCGACGCCAGCGACTTCCTGCATCGCGCGACCGATGCAGCGGATGTGTCGCAAGTGCTGTTGCTGGGTGGCGACGCGCCGCGTCCGCTCGGGCCGTTCGACGGCGCGCTGGCGCTGCTGGCCACCGGCGTGGTCGAACGCCATGGCATAACGGCGGTGGCGTTCGCCGGCTATCCGGACGGCCATCCGCAGATCGCCACGGGCATTTTGCAGGCGGCATTGCAGGTCAAGCTGGAAGTGGCGCGCCGGCGCGGACTGGCCACCTCGCTGGTGACGCAATTCGGCTTCGAGGCGCCACCGATCCTGCGCTGGATCGCCGCGCAACGCGAGGCGGGCGTGACGTGTCCGATCAGCGTCGGCCTCGCCGGCCCGGCGAGCGTGGCAACGCTGGCGAAATACGCCGTGCGCTGCGGCGTCGGTGCCTCGCTGCGCGCCCTGGCGCACGGCCACACCGCGATCGCGCGCATCCTGACGGAAGCCGACCCAGGCGCGCTGATCGAGGCGCTGGCCGAAGGCGAAGATCCCGCCGCGCCGATCGACGCGCTGCACATATTCTGCTTTGGCGGCGCAACAAGGACGGCGCAGTGGCGCGCCAGGTTCCTCTCGCGCTAGGCCCGACAGTGGCAGAAGCGACCGCCCTCCCTGTCATTGCGAGGCCCCGGAGGGGCCGAAGCAACCTCGGTCGACGGGGCGCACGGGCGTCCGCGCGTTTTGCCTGACCGGGATTGCTTCGTCCCGCAAGCTTCGCTCGCGATCCTCGCAATGACACAGGACAGTGCGCCGCGCTTCCCGCTGGTTGTGGGCACCAGTGGGAGCAAACTGCTGCGGTTACTCCGCGGCCAGCAACTCCGGATGCACCACCTGGCGCATCCGCTCCGCGTACGCCGCCTGCCAGTCCGCCGCCGCCAGCACGCATTCGCCGCTGCGCACGCGCTGGAACACCGCCGGCGCATCGACATTGGGCGGCACCTCCGCCTTGTCGCGCAGCGCCCGCGCGGCGATCAGCAGGCGGCGGCGCGTGCGCGTGATCATCTGATCGCTCGGCGCCAAATGCTCGAAGGTATGATCGACGATCGCGCCCATGCTTTCGGTGATCGCCTGGTCCTGCATCGCGATATGCGTGATCCCGGTATAGATCACGTCGCCGCGCTGTGCCTCGCGGTCGATCAGATAGTCGTTCGCCGCGTTCTGCACCGGCCGCCATCGGCCGAACCAGTCGGTCGTGTTCGGCTGGTACTCCGGCAGCGGCGTGGACCCGGGAATCTGCGTGCCGCCCTTCAACACCGCGGTGCGCGACGCCTGCTTCCAGGAGAAGCCGACGAACATCACATGGGTATCGTCCATCGGCACCCAGGCGCGCGCGATCACCCGGTCGACGAAATCGCCCTGCGGAATGAACGTCCAGAACGGAAACGCGAAATGCGCGAACCGCCAATAGGTGCGGCCTTGCTCCGCCGGACGGAACGCGCAGTACATCGTGCCCCAGTCGGTGTCGCCCACCTGATACTCGGGCGCACGATTGCTCACCTGGTATTGCAGCCAGTTGTCGTTATCCACTTGCTCCGGCTTCACCGACCCCACGTGCAGCCAGGAGAAATGTGAGGTATCGATGTCGCCTTCCAGCGCCTGCAACCAGTTGCACTCGCGCTGGGTGAAGTTGAGCGAAACCTCGCTCTCCGGCAGCAGCGTCGCCTCGATCTCCGGCATGTCAGGCGCGGCCTCGCGCGCGCCCATATAGACCCACACGACGCCGGCGCGTTCCGTCGTCCGATATGCCTTCGCCCTCACCTTCGGGGAAAAGTCTTGCTCTGGCTGCAGGTTGGGCATCTCCAGGCACTGGCCGTCGGTGCCGAACTTCCAGCCGTGGTAGACGCAGCGTATGCCGCCGTCTTCGTTACGCCCAAAGAACAGTGATGCGCAGCGATGCGGACAGCGATGGTCCATCACGCCGACGCTGCCGGACTTGTCCCGGAATGCGATCAGCTTTTCGCCGAGCAATAGCAGGCGCACCGGATCGCCGCCCGCGACCAGCTCCGATGATTTCAGCGCTGGCAGCCAATATTGCCGCATCAGCTCGCCCATCGGTGTGCCGGGGCCAACCCGGGTGAGTTCCTGGCCTTCGCTTGCTGTGGTCATGTGTTCCTCCCGCCGCCGTCGCGGCCGCCCATCGTCTGGCCTGACGCTATTGGGCTTCCGCCATCGCGGTCAATCGCCGCGGCAGTGCCCCGGTCGCGTTCGACGGTACCGACGAGAAGCGCACCAGGAAACGCCACGCGGAGACCGCCACGCACCGCTGCGCGGGAACGGGGCAAAGCGTGGAAAACTGGCTCGCGGTCCGTGGCAAGTCGCTATGCACGACTTGACTAAACGAGGAGAATCCAGCATACAATCTCCTTACCGTGGAGGAGATTGCAATGTCCAACGAGCAGGGAGCCGCGGACTCAACGGCGGAGCAGCATGCCTCATGGCCCATAGAAGTTGTATGGGGCGGCCCATCCATATTTGTGAACAAAGCGGTAATCGTGAACAATCCATTCTGGCTGCGGATCACGTTTGCAGAGCAAGGAAACGAAGACGATCCAATAAATTTTCGAGCTGCGGTGACGATGACCCCGTTGGATGCCATCGCTTTTTGTGATACTCTTTTGGACGTTCTCAGGCCGTACCGGGAGTGGGCTGAAAAAGTTAGGGTGGCTCAGGCGGGAGCCGGCGAGGGTCACGAGGGAAATTCAGATGCCGCCAAGTCTTAGGCTGGTCCCTCCGCCAGAGAATATTCCGAACACAGGCACGGCAGATATTCCCGCCCACAGCCGGGACATGTTACGGATCAACACCACATTTCCTAGTAGTGCTGGTTGGGAATTCGGGCAGCTTGGTGTGAGGTATACCGTTGGATTACGATCGCCAAAGCATGTACCGCCGTCGGACAAGGAAACCGCGATGGACGACCAGGAAAGGGACGAGAGGCTAACCGCCGAACGGATCGCCGCATCGGAGGAACGTTCGGAGCTGCGGCTTGAGAACGCGATGATACGCATCGAAGGGTCGATTGCACGACTGGCTGATCAGCAAGTGGTCATACGCGAAGAAATTCAGCACCAGAGGCAAGAACTCCACCAGCAAAGGACGGATTCTAGAACGCAATTCCATTGGATTATTGGCACTGTAATTGCCGGCATATTGGCCACTGGAGCACTGCTATTTGCGGGCTTCCAGATATGGGGAAGCGGCGCACAGTTCGGACAGGCAGCCCAACAGTATATTCAGCAGGAAGTGCGCAATGCGTTGCCTCCCTCCGCGCAACCGAGCGCCACAGGCCATAAACCCTGAAATTGTTATCGCCATAGCGATCGAGCACGACGAATGCGAGCGGGCACTTCCCACAGACGCGACGGCACACACCGGACACATCGGTCGTCGCCAGATCGGCCTATTCCAAAATGGCTGCCGTTTCTATGAAGCTGTCGTCAGTGCCAGTATCGACATGCGCCGTCACGCGGGCAGCAACGTTGCCGCCGCGTCCAATCGCGTCCTTGACGGAAGGCCTGGCGACGCCGCCGGGAGCGGGTTTATCCGGATGGCGGTGCTTGTTCTGACCACTGACCAAGGCCTCATTGACCTCGGCGATGCCCATCAGTTTGCGGAACTCGGAATCAGTCAACCCTGCCCGGATGCGACGCGTCATGTAGAGCGCCGTCTTATAGCTGCCGAAGCCCATGATCCGCTGAATTTGCAGGCTGCTGATGCCTTTCTTGCTGGCGAGCATCAGGTAAATGACCTTGAACCATTGCCGCAGACCGATGTTGGTATTCTCAAAAATCGTATCGACCAGCACGGAAAACCGGTAGCCGCCCGCCTTGGCGCAGTTGGTACATTGCCAGTGAAACGGGCGCGTGCTGACGGGCGAAACCTTCTCGTTGCCACATCGCGGGCATCGAACGCCATTCGTCCAGCGCCGAGCAGTCAAGTACGCCTTGCAGGAGCCGTCATCCGGAAAAAGCCGCTCCCATTCCGGGAGGGTCATGCCGAAAGTGAATTGTTGCTGGACCATCGGCAGGGCATCCCGTGACTGACAGAGAATGCTATCGCGCATCCGCCCCTTTAGTCAAGTGCGGTATAATCGGCCTTGCGGGAGCGGCAAAGTTTGGCGTCGGCCGCCCTAACGCGCGAGCGGGCCGTTCGCTGCCCGCCAAGCCGCGATGCCGCCATGGATGTGGCAGGCCGTGGCCAACCCGGCATCCTGCGCCGCCTGCACCGCCATCGCCGAGCGCTCGCCGAACGCACAATAGAACACCAGCCGCTTGCCCGTGGCCGCCGCCAGTTCGTGCAGCATGCCGCCGGGCGTGATGTTCTCGCGCAGGTCGGCATAGGGAGCGTGCAACGCGCCCGGAATCGTCCCGTGCTTCTCCCGCTCGCTCTTCTCGCGCAGATCGATCAGCGCGATGTCGCGGCAGCCGAGCAATGCCTGAGCTTGCTCCGCCGTCACCGCCCAGCCGCGGCGTGCGATCTCGGCCTGCGCCAGGCCCTGGCGCATGTTCGCCGGTACCGCAACGTCCATCATCTTCGGGTTCGACAGGTTCAGCCCGTTCATCAGCGCCACGTATTCATCGACCGACGTCACCTGCAGGCGCGGGTTGCACGCCTTCTCCTCCGCGATCGTGCTGACCGTGTCGCCCTTGTAATCGTGTGCCGGATACACCAGCGTCTCGTCCGGCAGTTTCAGCAGCCGGCCGAAGATCGACTCGTACTGCGCGCGCGCGTCGCCGTTCTGGAAGTCGGTGCGGCCGGTGCCGCGGATCAGCAGCGTGTCGCCGGTGAACACGCGGTCCGCCATGACGTAACTGTACGAATCGTCGGTGTGGCCGGGCGTGTAGAACACGTCGAGCGACAGGCCCTCGATGCCCAGCCGGTCGCCGTCGGCCAGCCGCATCGAGACGACGTCAACGCCGGATTGCTCGCCCATCACCGTAATGCACTGGGTGCGGTCCCGCAGCGCCCCCAGCCCGGTGATGTGGTCGGCGTGCAAGTGGGTATCGGCCGCCTTCACCAGCTTCAGGTCGAGCTCGCGCATGAGTTGCAGGTAGCGGTCCACCTTTTCCAGCACCGGATCGATGATCAGCGCCTCGCCGCCGCGGCGGCTGGCGAGCAAGTAGGTGTAGGTGCCGGAGGTCGCGTCGAACAATTGACGGAAGATCATGGCGGGCTCCTCTGCGTCGCAGCCGCAACGAGCATGATCCGCCTATCCGCAGGCAGGATCGGAGAGGAGTGTGCTATAGCCGGACGCACCGAAGCAAATATATTCGGCGTGCCTGGCGCGCGGGGCCGCGTCCCCTCCCGCCGGCGCGGGAGGGGACGGCTGTCATCACTTCGACACGACGGCCGACCTCACTTCGCTGCGACGACCGACAGCACTTCGCTGCGACAGCCGACAACACTGCGCTGCGACGGCCGACATCACTTGGTCACGAAGGCCGACCTCACTTCGTCACGTCGGTGTAGGGGTAGATCACCTTGCCGGTCGCCAGCGCGGACGGCCACAGGATCGTCTCGGTCTTGGCATCCTTGTACTGCGCCAGGTCGTTGCCGGTGATGTCGCGGAACTGCACTTCCAGCACCCGCGGCTCGGTCCATTCGCCATCCGGGCCGAACTTCACGTCACCGACCACTGTTTTGAAGGTATGGCTCCTCAGGTAGTCCGCCAGTTTCGCCTGGTCGAGGCTCTTGGTGCCTTCCACCGCCTGTTGCAGCACCTGCATGTATCCATAGGCGAACGGTGGCAGGTAATAGCCCAAGGGATCCACCCCGGCGGCACCCGCCCGTGCCTGGTAGTCCTTCAGGAACGCCATCGATGCCGGGCTGGCTTCCTTCGACCATGGCAGCCAGAAGTCGTAGTCCACGATGCCGTTCAGCAGCGGCCCGAGCTGCGTCTTCAGCGCGCTGACCTGCAGCCCGACCATGCCGCCGCCGATCAGTTTCGCCTTCAGACCGACCTCGTGCATGGCGCGCACCATGCCGGCGGTGTCCGGCGGGTACGACGACACGAACACCAGGTCCGGATTGGTTGCCTGAATGGCGCGGACGATCGGCGTGTAGTCCGCGGTGGTGGGCGGATAGGTGCGATCGTAGACGATCTTCAGCCCATCGGCCTTGGCAACCGCGAGCGCGCCATCCATTGCGTTGTGCGCAAACTCCGCGTCGGCGCCGACGATCGCCAGTGTCTTTGGCTTCGGATCCTGCGCCATGGCAACGGCGAAGAAGCCGGCCGAGAAGCTCTGCTTCGGATGTGGGCCGCCGGCCGGCAGGAACGAGAAATACCGCGGATAATGGAACTCACTGTTCACGTCGAGACCGAACAAGCTGAGGAAGGTCCGGTTGTGCTGCATGATGATCGGCATGGCCGGCGCCACCATGTTAGTGGCATAGCCGCTGACCACGAGATCGACGTGATCGACATCGAGCAATTTGGTGTAGATGCCCGGCACGTTCGCGGGATTCGATTGGTCGTCGTAATACACCAGCTTCACCGGCCGGCCGAGCATTCCGCCATGCTCATTGACGTCGTGCTCCCAGATCTGCATCGCCAGCAATGCGGATTTGCCGACCGGTGCCAACCCGCCGCTCAACGCCATGCCGAAGCCGATGGTGATCGGCTTTTCGTCGGCAGCCTTGGCCGGTGTGAGCATGGCAACCGCGGCCGCCGCGACGGCCCCGAGCAATCCACCGATAAGACGTTTCCCCAGCATCCAGAAGCCCTTCCCTGGTTCATCAGACACGGCGGAGCATAGCCGCGTCCGACGCATCATGGGAGTGGCCGAACGCCCGAGAGCAAGCCAACGCCCGCGGCGGCGGCGAGAGAGAGCAAGCGTCGCCGCCTGCCGTGGCGGCCCGGTTGCATTGCGTTGGCGCCATCGCTGTCACGTCCCGGCGGCGCGGCGAGGCGCGACGGCCGGCGTCCACCTGCCATTGCGAGTCGCCAAGCGACTCCGCATGTCATTGCGAGTCGCCAAGCGACTCCGCAACCCATTGCGAGTCGCGAAGCGACGCAGCAACCTCGTTCGAGCGGGTGCACGGACGCTCGTGCGCACGCTCGAACGAGATCGTTTCGGCCCCATAGGCCACGCAATGACCCGAGGCGCACCGTATCGCGCGTCTCTGATTGCGGCTGCTAGTTGGTCGCCTTGGCCTTGGTGTACGGGTACTCGACCTTGCCCGTCGCCAGCGACGACGGCCACAGGATCACTTCGGTGTCGGCATTCTTGAACTGGTCCACGCTGTTGCCCTTGATGTTGCGAAACTGCGTTTCCAGTACACGCGCCTGGCTCCACTCGCCATTCGCGCCGAACTTCACATCGCCGACCACTGTCTTGAAGGTGTGCGATCGCAGGTAGTCGGCCAATTTGCCCTGATCCAGCGACTTGGCCCCTTCCACCGCCTGCTGCAACACCTGCATGTAGCCATAGGCGAACGGCGGCAGGTAATAGCCGAGCGGATCGACCCCGGCCGACGTCGCCTTGGCCTGGTATTCCTTCAGGAACGTCAATGAGTCCGGACTCGCCTCTTTCGACCACGGCAGCCAGAAATCGTAATCGACGATGCCGTTCAGCAGCGGTCCAAGCTGGGCCTTGATCGCGGTGCTCTGCAGCCCGACCATGCCGCCGCCGAACATCTTGGCCTTCAGCCCGACTTCGTTGGCGGCACGCACCATGCCGACCGTATCGGGCGGATAGGAGCATACCAGCACCAGATCGGGGTTGGTGGCCTGGATGGCGCGGATGATCGGCGTGTAGTCGGTGGTGCTGGGCGGATAGTTGTGGTCATACACGATCTTCAGATTGTACTGCTTCGCCGAGACCCTGGCGCCGTCCATGGCGTTGTGCGGAAACTCCGCGTCGGCGCCGACGATCGCCAGCGTCTTCGGCTTCGGATTCTGCGCCATGGCGGTGGCGAAGAAGCCGGCGGCGAAGCTCTGCTTCGGCTCGGGCCCGCCGGTCGGCACGAACGAGAAGTAGTTCGGATAATGGAACTCCGTGTTAACGGCGAGCCCGAACAAACTGAGGAAGGTCATCTTGTGCTGGATCATGATCGGCATCGCCGGCGCGATCATGTTGGTGCCATAGCCGCTGACCGCGAGATCGACATGATCGACATCGAGCAATTTGGTATAGATGCCCGGCACCGTCGATGGGTTCGACTGGTCGTCGTAGTAGATCAGCTTCACCGGCCGTCCCAGCAGCCCGCCATGGGCATTCACCTGGTCCTGCCAGATCTGCATCGCCAGCAGCGCCGCCTTGCCGTTGGGCGCCAGACCGCCGGTCAGCGCCATGCCGAAGCCGATCGTGATCGGGGTTTGGTCGGCGGCCCTGGCGGGTGCCGCGCAGGCGAGCGCCACAGCGGCGGCAAACCATATTGCCGCCTGATAAAGGCGTCTCCCAAGCATTGTTAAGCCTCCCTCGTTGGTCCCCTGGACGGCGCAACTGTAGCTTGGTTGCAAGCTTCGCGGGAGAGGGGTTTCGGCCTATGCTGCCCGCCAACGACAGTTGCCAGGAGCGCCCCATGCAGGACCTCGACGAGTTCACCGCCACCGATGCCGCGCTCGCCCAGATGGCCGCGACGCCGAATCCACGGCTGAAGCAGATCGTCGATGCGGCGGTGCGCCACGCGCACGCCTTCGCCCGCGAGGTGGACCTGACACCGGAGGAGTGGCTGCAGGCAATCCAGTTCCTGACCTCGGTCGGCCAGGCCTGCACCCCGGTGCGGCAGGAGTTCATTTTGCTGTCCGACGTGCTGGGCTTCAGCGCGGTGGTGAATGCGCTGCATGACAAGAAGGCCCGGGAGCTCGGTTCGCAGAGCAGTCTGCTGGGTCCGTTCTATCGTGAGGGCGCGCCGGAGCTGCCGCTGGGTTCATGCATCGCGGCGCAGCCGACGGCGGAGGTGATCGCCGTGTATGGCCGCGTTACCGCGAATGACGGCACGCCGATTGCGAATGCGCTGATCCAGGTATGGCAGACCAGCGAGCATGGGTTGTACGACCTGCAGACGCATGGGCTCGATGGCACGGATCTGCGGGCCAATTTCCGTGCCGATGCGCAGGGCCGGTATTGGTTCAAGACAGTGCGGCCGCTGGGTTATTCGATCCCGATGGACGGGCCGGTGGGCGCCCTGGTACGGGCACAGGACCGGCACGGGTTCCGCCCCTCGCATATCCATTTCCTGATCGGCGGCGAAGGGTGTCGCGAACTGGTCACCGCTTTGTACTTCGGCGACGACGAGCATATCGATTCAGACACCGTGTTCGGCGTGTCGGGTTCGCTGGTAGTGGCGGCGAAACAGGATGCGAATTCGCCGGTGCCCGGAATGCGGGCCGTGCACTACGATTTCCGGTTGGCGAAGGCCGCGCCAGGCGAGACCGGCCGGGTCGGCGCCGATCCCAGCAAACTGATGGCCGCGGAGTGAGCGAATGCCGCGCCGCCTGATCGACATTTCGTCGCCGCTGATGGCCGGGATCAAGAGCGATCCGCCGCACATGCTGCCACAGATCAAATACCTCGATCACCACGCGACGGCGCCGCAGATGGCGGAGTACATGGGAGTCCGGGTGGATCAGTTGCCGGATGGCGAATACGCCGCGGTGGAGCAAGTGGCGATCAGCACGCATAACGGCACCCACCTGGATGCGCCCTACCACTTCTTCTCCACCATGAACCACGCGTTGAAGCCCGGCGGCGAACCATCCTGGCGGATCGACGAAGTGCCGCTGGAATGGTGCTTCCAGCCGGGCGTCAGGCTCGACTTCCGGCACTTGCCGGATGGCTACGTCGCCACTCCGGGCGATGTCGAGGCCGAACTGAAGCGGATCGGCCATACGCTGCGTCCGCTGGAGATCGTCGTCGTGAACACCGCGGCCGGCGCGAAATACGGCCAGGACGACTATGTCGATTCCGGCTGCGGCATCGGCAAGGCAGCCACGATGTGGCTGCTGCAGCGCGGCGTGCGCCTCACCGGCACCGATGCGTGGAGCTGGGACGCTCCGTTCTCCTTCACCCGCCAGCGCGTGGCGGAGACCGGCGACGCGGGGCTGATCTGGGAGGGCCACCGTGCCGGCCGCGAGATCGGCTATTCGCATCTCGAGAAGCTGCACAATCTCGAAGCACTGCCGCCCGACGGGTTCGACATCGTGTGCTTCCCGGTGAAGGTGCACCGCGCTTCGGCCGGCTGGACGCGGGCGGTCGCGATCCTGCCGGGCTAACCACTTCCCGCCGTCATTCCAGGCAGCGCGGCGACGACGCGCTCCCGCTCTCCGTTTGCTCTTGTTCCGTACCCGGTTGTAATTGCCCGGACGCAGCGCCGGCGCATCGGGCCGGCCTGGTGCCGGTGGTCCGTGGCGTGCCGCTGAACGGCAGCGGCGGCCGACACTGCGCCGCGTCGCCGGACCCGCCTTGCCTGCCGCCGACAGCGCCCCCACACTGAAGCCGATGATGGCCAGGGCAAACAGCATATGATCGAGCCGCAGGCCGCGCTGGAAGCGATCGGATTGCTGCCCGACACCGAGATCGACATCGCCGGTGCCGCCTTGCAGCTCGCCCGCGTCGATGCCCCCCGCGCCGATTGGGCAGCGGCGCGCGCGGTGCTGTCGGAGATCGCGCGTGAGGCCGTCGCGCTGGCCGATATCCCCCGTCTGTCGAACCGTGCCGAGGCCCTGGCGGAATTGCTCGCCGTGCGGCACGGCTTCCGCGGCGACGCCGACACCTACGACGATCTCGCCAACGCCAACCTGATCCACGTCATCGAACGGCGGCGCGGCCTGCCGGTGGCGCTCGGCGTGATCTGGCTGCATGCCGCGCGTGCCGCGGGGTGGGACGCGAACGGCGTCGACTTTCCGGCGCATTTCATGATCGCGCTACAGGGCAAGTCCAC
The DNA here is from genome assembly GCA_035508435.1 of Acetobacteraceae bacterium. Classification (GTDB taxonomy): domain Bacteria; phylum Pseudomonadota; class Alphaproteobacteria; order Acetobacterales; family Acetobacteraceae; genus JASHVB01. The sequence continues at coordinate 25,078 of DATJNA010000169.1, forward strand.
GCAGATGGTGCTCGACGTGTTCCATGGCGGCGTGGCGATGGGCGCCGACGACCTGCGCCTGCTGCTGCAACGCATCGAGGGCGATCACGCCGAACTGCGCCCCGGCTTGCTCGCGCCGTTGAACGCGCGGCAGGTTCTGATGCGGCTACAAAACAACATCGTCACCCGCCGGTTGCAGGCTGGCGACCTCGAGGGTGCGCTCCGCTGCACCGAGGACATGCTGCGCGTTTCCCCGGATCAGGCGGAACTATGGCGGCAGGCGGCGATGCTGAACCAGCACCTCGACCGGGTCACCGCTGCCCTGCGCTGTTTCGAGCGCTGTCTCGCGCTGGTGCCGCGGGGCGACGCCGCCACCCGCATCCGCTCCACCATCGACGGGTTGCGCGGGCGGCTGAATTGAAGGGCTCACGCGGCTGAACCGACGGGCAGCGGCCTGGGATCACCGCCGGGCGCCGTTTCCTGCGCGCCACGCCACGAAGATGCTTGCAGCCACGGCTCCCGCACGATGCCCGCGCCGCAAGGCGCCAGCGCTCTGCCCGCGCCGCAAGGCGCCAGCGCTCTGCCCGCGCCGCAAGGCGCCAGTGCTCTGCCCGCGCCGCCAGGCGCCAGTGCGCTGCCCGCGCCGCAAGGCGCCAGTGCTATGCCCGTGCCGCAAGGCGCCAGTGCTATGCCCGCGCCGCAAGGCGCCAGTGCTATGCCCGCGCCGTGGCGCCCGGCGCAGCGGCCGGCTGACCGCCGACTGTTACCCTTCCGGCGGTGCAGCGGCGATGGGGATTTCGCGCGCCTCGGGCTGGTCGCCGAGGCCTGCCGCCGCAGACTCGGCTTCCTCCGGCTCCGCGGCGGCCGGCTGGCCGCCATCTTCACCGCCCTGGTAGGGCCGGCGCTGATACTGGCCGTTCTGCTGCTGGTTCTGCTGCGCCGCCTGGTTCATCGCGTTCAGGATGCGGAAATAGTGCTCCGCATGCTGGAAGTACCCCTCCGCCATCACGCGGTCGCCACTGCTCGTCGCATCGCGGCCGAGTTGCAGGTATTTCTCGAACAATTGCTGCGCCGTGCCGCGGACGCGGACGTCGGGCCCATTGCTGTCGAAGACGTGGTTGCGGTTGAGCGGAACGCCGCCGCCCTGATGGTGGCGAATGGGGCTACCGCCGCCTCCGCCACCGCCGCCCGGACGATGGCCACGACCCCGCATACGTTTCATGTTCATGCTGTTTGCCGTTACGCTTTCCTGTCTGCAGGCATTGTCAGGGAAGGGTGGGACGTGACGCGCCCGATGCGCGTACGCCCCGGGGACCTGCCCCCCTCGGCCTGGTTACGATCCATCGGCGTGGTTCCGGCGGCGCAGTCCGGTCATTGACCGGCCGCCTCCCGCGGAGGGCGGCGCGGTCGGCCAGCCTGCCCGGGAGTCCGCCACAACGCGGCGGCCCCTGCCGCAGCCGCAAGCTAAACTGCCGAAGCCTTGGTGCCAAACGGTTTTTTCGCATCCGTCGCCGATTGCAGCACCATGGCGCGGGGAATGCCGGCCAAATCGGGCCGAGTTGTGACAATCAGGCCGAATTCATCGGCAAGTGCCGTCACATCCGGGGCCTGGCCTGCTCCCAGCTCCAGCACCGCCACCCCACCCGGCCGCAACAACCGCCGCAGCGAGGGGATGATCCGGCGATAGGCGGCCAACCCGTCGCTGCCTCCGTCCAGGGCGGAACCCGGCTCGTGCAGCGCGACTTCGGGTGCCAGAGCGTCAATCTCGCAAGTGGGGATGTAGGGCGGATTGCACAAGACAAGGTCGAATCGCCCCGCCAGGGATACCGCCCAGTCGGCGCACAGGAAGGCGGCGCGGTCGGCGAGGCCCAGGGCGCGGGCATTGGCGGCAGCCAGGGCAGCGGCCTCCGGCGCGCGGTCCACGCCGACACCGAACGCGCCGGGGAACTCGTGCAGCGCCGCGAGCAACAGGCAGCCGGTACCGGTGCCGAGATCGAGCACGCGCCCGGGCGGGGGGCGATGGACGAACGCGGCGAGGGCAGCCTCGATCAGGGTCTCCGAGTCGGGACGCGGAATCAGGGTGGCGCGGGACACGGCAAAGCGCAGGCTCCAGAACTCGCGCTGGCCGGTGAGGTGGGCCAGAGGCTCATGGGCGGCGCGACGGGCGATCAGGCCGGCGAAGCAGGCACGGTCCGCGGCAGCCTGCGGGTCGCGCAGCAGGGCAGCGACCGGCAGTCGCAGCGCAAGCGCCAGCAGCAGCCGGGCTTCGAGCCGCGGGTTTTCGATGCCGGCGGCGCGGAGGACAGCGCTTCCCTCGTTGATCAACCCCGCCCGCGAGGCGGGGGACGCTGTCATGGCTCCTCCGCCGCCGCGAGCCGGGCGGCCTGGTCCTCCGCGATCAGCGCGTCGACGAACTCGTCCAGTTCGCCCGCCATGACCCGATCGATCTTGTACAGCGTCAGGTTGATCCGGTGGTCGGACACCCGGCCTTGCGGGAAATTGTAGGTCCGGATCCGCTCCGAGCGGTCGCCGGTGCCAACCTGCGCCTTGCGGTCCGCCGCGCGGGTGGCATGCGCCGCCGCCCGCTGTTGCTCGTAGAGCCGCGCCCGCAGAATCTTCATCGCCTTGGCGCGGTTCTTGTGCTGGCTCTTCTCCTCCTGCATCGCCACCACGATGCCGGAGGGCAAGTGGGTGATCCGCACCGCGCTCTCGGTCTTGTTGACGTGCTGCCCGCCGGCGCCGGACGCACGGTAGACGTCGATCCGCAGGTCCTCGTCGTTCACCTGCACGTCCACCTCCTCGGCCTCCGGCAGCACGGCGACGGTGACGGTGGAGGTGTGGATGCGCCCCTGGCTCTCGGTGGTGGGCACGCGCTGCACGCGGTGGACGCCCGACTCGAATTTCAGCCGGGCGAACACGCCGCGGCCGGTGATCTCGGCGATGCCCTCCTTCAGGCCACCCAGCTCGGTGTCGTTGTATTCCAGAATCTCGAATCGCCAGCCATGCGCTTCGGCGTAGCGCTGGTACATGGAAAAAAGTTCGGTGGCGAACAAGGCGGCTTCGTCGCCGCCCGCGGCGGGACGGATCTCCAGGATGGCGGAGCGCTCGTCGGCGGCATCCCGGGGCAGCAGCGCCAGCCGGATCTCATGCTCCAGGGTCGGAATCTGCGCCTTCAGGTCGCGCAACTCCGTCTCGGCCAGTTCGCGCAGTTCGGGGTCGGCGAGCAAGGTCTCCGCTTCCGCCTGGGCGCGTTCCGCTGCCCGGAGTTCATCGACGCGGGTGACCACAGGTTCCAGCTCCGCCAGTTCCTTCGAGGCGCGGACATAGGCCTCGCCCGACAGCCCCGCGGACAGCGAGGCGCGCAGTTCCTCGGCGCGGGCGGCGATGCGGTCGAGCTTCGCGGCGAGGTTCATGGCTGTCGCCCGCGAACTCTCCCTCTCCTCGTCGGAGCGGGATGCGGGGAGAGCGCAGCCGGGATCAACGCCGACCGCCCCCTCCCCGCAACCCCCTCCCGCAAGGGCAGGGGGAGCCTGTGCACTGTCACCGCCCTCATCCCAGCCGTCCCACCAGGTCTCCCAGCGGCACCGCCTCTTGCTCGCCGCTCGCCAGATCCTTCACCTGGGCGACGCCCTGCGCCAGGTCGTTGTCGCCGATGATGACCGCGGCGCGGGCGCCGATGCGGTTGGCCCGCTCCATGCGCCGGCGCAGGTTGCCGCGATACGCCATCTCGGCGCGGATACCGGCGGTACGCAGCGATTGCAGGATGCCGAGCGCCGGCGCCTCCGCCGCCTCGCCGATCGGCACCACGGCGACGCCCGCCGGCGCGGCGGGCGCATCCAGCAGCAGGGCCAGCCGGTCCACGCCGAGCGCCCAGCCGACGGCGGGCACCTCCGGGCCGCCCATCTCCGCCACCAGCCCGTCGTAACGCCCGCCGCCGCCCACGGCGTCCTGGGCACCAAGCTTCGTGGTGATGAACTCGAACGCGGTGTGGCCGTAATAGTCCAGCCCGCGGACGATCCGCGGGTTCTCGGTGAACGGCACGCCGAGGCTCGCCAGCGCGTGCTTGACGCCCGCATAGAAGCCGGCGGCGGCGGG
>DATJNA010000170.1:0-55821 GCA_035508435.1 Acetobacteraceae bacterium
CGTGAAGGATGTGCTGGATACCGCCGACATGCCGAGCGAGTACGGCTCTCCGATCTGGCAGGGGTGGCGGCCCAGGGCGGATGCCGCCGCGGTGGCCTGGGCCCGTGCGGCTGGCGCGGTCGTTGCGGGCAAGACCGTCACCACCGAGTTTGCCACGCGCAAACCGGGTCCGACCGCCAACCCGGCGAACCCGGCACACACGCCGGGGGGATCCAGCAGCGGCTCGGCGGCGGGCGTGGCAGCGGGCTTCTTCCCCTTTGCCTATGGCACCCAGACCGCCGGCAGCGTCATCCGGCCTGCCGCGTTCTGCGGCGTGGTCGGCTACAAGCCAACATTCGGCCTGATCTCGCGCATCGGCATGAAGGTGATGTCCGACAGCCTCGACACGGTCGGCGTGCTGGCGCGTTCCGTGGCCGACTGCGCATTGCTTGCGAGCGCGGTCGCGGGACGCGACCTGGGCGACCCGGCCGTGCCGCCGGCGCGCGCACCTCGCGTGGGTGTATGCCGTTCGCCGAGTTGGGACCTCGCCGCGCCGGAGACCGCCACGCTGCTGGATCGCGTCGCCGCTGCCTTGGGGCGCGCGGGCGCGGCCGTGACGGCGCGGGAACTGCCGGCGGACTTCGACGCCCTGGTGCAGGCGCACCCGGCGGTCATGAACAGCGAGAGCGGGCGGGCGCTGGGCTGGGAGCTTGCGACGGCGCGCGACGGAATCAGCGCCGGGCTGCGCGAGCGGCTCGAGTGGGGGCTGGGACTGCCCGAGGCGGAGCGGGTCAAGGCCCTGGCGGTGTTTGCCCGCACGCGGACCGCGTTCCCGGCCGCGATGGAGGGATTGGACCTGTTGCTCACGCCATCGGCGCCGGGCGAAGCGCCGAAGGGCCTGGACTGGACCGGCGACCCCGCGTTCAACTTCATCTGGACCAGCCTGGGTGTGCCCTGCGTGACCGTGCCGGCAGGCACCGGACCGAACGGCCTGCCGCTGGGCATTCAGGTGGTCGGGCGGGCGGGTGACGATCGGGCAGTGCTGGCCTGGGCGCAGTGGGTGGCAGCGGCCCTGGGGTAGCCTCATCCGCCGATGCAGCGATCCCGGTCTCGCGGCGCCGGCTTCATCGCCAATCCCGACGCGGCGCCGAATACCGCTCGCGCCGGACGCAGGACGATCGTTGCCAATATGCGCCGTGCTCCGGCGCTCCAGCAATCGGCCACCGCGCCACGAGCCATCGCCTCCGCTCGTTCCGCCACGTTGCGTCGTTCCGCAACGTGGGCGCGATTGCTCCGCGCAGAGTTTGATACTTGACGGTTCCCGCTGATCCGTCGGACCCTTCCTCAAGCGAACCGGCACGTGCCGGCAACGACAGGGGAAGGCCAAGGAATGCTGGAACATCTCGAGCGGCAGAAGTCGCTGACCGCCAACCAATACAAGATTTGCGCCGCCGCGACGATCGGCGACATGCTGGACTTTTTCGATTTCTATCTGATCGGCTTCGTCCTCGCCTTCATCGTCGGCGGCTGGCACCTGACCTATGGCCAGTCCGGCGCGATCCTGCTGTCCTCCGGCATCGGCGCACCGCTCGGCTCGATCTTCTGGGGTTGGGTCGCGGACAAGATCGGGCGCCGCAAGGTCATGATCCTGACCGTGCTGAATTTCTCCATCGCCACCGGCGCGATGGCCTTCACCCCGAACGGCGGCTGGTTGTTCCTGAGCATCTGCCGATTTTTCGTCGGCATGGGCGTCACCGGCCTCTACACTGTCGATATCGCCATAGTGCAGGAGTTCGTGCCCGCCTATAGGCGCGGCTGGATCACCGGCCTGACCACGTCCTTGCTGCCAGCGGGAACAATTCTCGGCGCCCTGTCCGGCGCCTTCCTGGAGCAATCCGTTGGCTGGCGTGGCCTGTTTGTCGTCGGCCTGTTGCCGGCGGCGCTGACGCTGCTGATCCGCGCCTGGGTGCCGGAATCGCCGCATTGGCTGATCGGCAAGGGACGTTTGGCGGAGGCTCGCAAATCGCTCGCCTGGGCGTTGCAGGTCGATCCGGCGACGATCCAACTGCCGTCCGCGCCGGTCGCCACCGAGTCAGTCGCGTGGCGCGAATTGTTCAACTACCCGCGCAGCCTGATCGTCTCATGCCTCACCGGCATCAGCCAGACCGGCACGGTGGGACTGAGCCTCTGGATCACCACGCTGCTGGTGCTGGTGCTGAAGATTTCGCCGCGCGATGCATCGTATCTGGTGATCTGGATCGGTGCGATCTCCATCCTCGGACGGTTCTTTTGCGCCTGGATGTCGGACGCATTCGGCCGTCGCCCCGCCGTAGTGATCAGCTGCCTGATCGCCACCGTGACCATGTCGCTCGCCGGCTATCTCAACAGCACCTACCTCGGCGGCGTCTCGGTCTTCTATGCGATGATTCTGGCGCAGAGCTTCTTCGGCAGCGGCAACTACGCGATCGTCGGTCCGTACATGGCGGAAGTCTGGCCGGCGAAGCTGCGCGCCAGCGGCATGGGGATTGGCTACGGGTTCGGCAACCTCGGCAAATTCATCGGCCCGGCGGGCCTGGCGGTCATCGCGGGTTCGAGCAATTTCGTCACCCCGAAGGCAACGCTCGATGCGCTGGTCCCGGCGATGAACTATTTCGGCCTCTGGTACCTGGTGGCCGCCGCGGCCATTTGGTTCATCGGCATCGAAACCAGGGGGCGCACCATCCAGCAGATCGACGAGTCACTGAGCACGCCGCAAAGCGAACTGGCACCCGAGGCCGCGTCGCGTTAGCATCGAAAAAACGTTGCTTGCGGGAACGTCCCGTGCCCCTTCGCAGGGGTAAGCGGGAGGTCCCGCGACGGACCTCCCAGGCTGTCGCCATTGCGATGTCGTATCCCAGGTCGCGGGACGCGGCGATGCAATACGGCGCGACAGACCACATCACCCCGAGCCGCGGAAGTCCCGACACCCGCCGCCACATGGTGGAAACACGCTGACTTGCCGGAATGTGCCGGGATTGACGCCGCCTCCCGGCCGGGCAAAGCTGCGAACCCGCGCAGGGGACAACGCGATGGACGCGACAGCATTGAAGGTCTTCTGGCAGCCTGGATGAACCAGTTGCCTGAGACTCAAAGAGTTTCTCTCGATCCGGGGGATCGAGTTCGAATCCATCAACGTGCTGGAAGATACCGCCGGCCTCGCCGAGCTGCGGCGGCTGGGGGCGCGCTCCGTGCCGGTGCTGTCGCGCGGCGACGAGTTCACCTTCGCGCAGAACATCGCCCATGTCGTGAAATTCCTCGGCCTGGCGGAAAAGGCCGGGCCGGTCCTGTCGCCGGCGCAACTGATGGCACGGCTTCAGCGCTTCCTCGGTATCGCGCTGCACATCATCCCGCAGATGCCGGACCAGAAGCTGGACACCGAGGTCCCTAACCGGCCGCGCAGCTATCGCGTGCTGGGTCACCACATGTTCCGCGTCGCCGAGACGTTCCTGGAGGTCGCCGCCGGCGGCGATGCGCTGACCTACGAGAACCTCACCGCGCGGCCGCCCGAGGCGATGCACGCCACGGCGGACATCGTCGCCTATGGCAGCGGCGTGCGCGAGCGGCTGGCAGCGTGGTGGAATGCGAAGGGCGACAAGACGGGCCAGGAGACGGTGCAGACCTATTACGGTCCGCAACTGCTGCACGAATACCTGGAACGCACGACCTGGCACGTCGGCCAACACACCCGGCAGTGGGTGATGCTGCTGGAGATGAACGGCGTCGCGCCTGATGGTCCGCCCGGCCCGGCCGACTTTGCCGACCTGCCGATGCCCTCACAGGTCTGGGACGGCTAGCCGGCCGCCTGCCCCGCTGGACGAGCAATGCTGACAGCGGGCGGATGCTTCAGCGTCTGAAGGATCACGCAATAGCGCTCAGTCGTGGCGATCATCCGTTCCAGCTTTGCCGCGTCCGCGTCGCAGTCCACGTCGAAGGTCAGCGTTATGTCGGTCAATCCGACCGGAGCGGCGCGGTCCACCCCCAGCGTGCCGCGCGCGTCCCAATGACCCGCCGCTACCACCCGGCCACCGCGCACCGTGACCCCCATCGCCGTCGCCACCGCGCGCAGCGTGACGCCCGCGCATGCCACCAGCGCCTGGAGCAACATATCGGCCGAGCAAGCCTGTTCGCCTGATCCACCGGTTGCCGGATGCAACCCGGCCCGCACGTCGCCCTGCCAGGCGCGGACGGCGCAGGCGACATCGGCAGGGTCGAGCGAGGCTTCGCCCCGTGCCTCCACCATGGCAGCCTCCGGCGTCTCGCGATAACGCTGCTTCAGTGGCGCCTGCGCCGTGCGCAATTGTTCTGCGTTCATGCCTGGCCTCCTGCTGGCTCAATCCGCGAGGCCGCGATCTTGCCGCCGCCGGAGCGAAGCTGGCCAGCCCCAGCAAATCTGGCCGGCCCGAGGAAATCTGGCCAGCCCCAGCAAATCTGGCCAGCCCTAGGCCGCCCGCGGCACTTCCTGTTGCTCGCCGCGCACATTGGCCAGGAAGCGCCCAACTTCTTGCCGCAGCCGTTCCGCCTGACGCAGCAGCTCGCCGGCTGATTCGTTGATATGCTGCGCCGCCTGGCCGGTCTCCCGCGCAGCCACCTCCACCGTCGCGACATGCTGCGACACCTCGGCCGTGCCGGCCGCGGCTTGCTCCACGTTGCGGGCGATCTCGGCGGTCGCCGCCATTTGTTCCTGCACCGCCGCGGCCACCGTGGCGCTGATCGCGCTCATCTCCGCCATCACCTTGGTGATCGCACCGATCGCCGTCACCGCCTCGGCAGTGTCTCCCTGCACCGAGGCGATCTGCGCCGCGATCTCGCTGGTCGCCTTCGCGGTCTGTCCCGCCAGGCCCTTCACTTCGCTGGCCACCACGGCGAACCCCTTGCCGGCATCGCCGGCCCGCGCCGCCTCGATCGTCGCATTCAACGCCAACAGATTGGTCTGATTGGCGATGTTGTTGATCAGCGCGACGATCGCGCCGATGCTGGCGACACTGTCGGATAGCTTCTGGATCAGCGCGGTGGTTTGCGCCGCCTCGGTGTCGGCACGCCCCGCCACCGCGTGCGAGCGCTCCACCTGCGCGCCGATCTCGCGGATCGACGCCGCCAGCTCCTCGGTGGCCGACGCCACCGTCTGCACGTTCGCCGACGCCTCCTGCGATGTGCTGGCCACCGCGGTCGCCCGCTCGCTGGTTGTTCCGGCATTGCCGGTCATCTGGCCCGACGCCGCCTGAAGCTGTGACGCGGCCGCGGTGACCGCCTGCACCACACCGCCCACCTGCGCCTCGAACGATTCGGCCAGCCGGTGCAGCTCCTGCCGCCTCTCCTCCGCCGCCTGCCGCTTCTGCGCCTCCTGCTCGGCGCGCAGCCGCTCCACTTCGGCGGCGTTGTGGCGGAACACTTCCACCGCCTGGGCCATCGCGCCGATCTCGTCGCGCCGCGCCACACCCGGCACCGCCACGTCATGCTTGCCCTCGGCAAGCACCGCCATGCAGTTCCGCAGCCCGCCGATCGGCCGCGTCAGGCTGCGCGTCGCAGCCGTGGAGACGGCCGCGCCCAGCAGCATCGCGAGAGCGAGCAACCCCAGGTTGAGCTGTACCGTCCACGCTTGGTCGGCGGCCGCGGCCTGCATGAACGCGGCCGCCTTGCTGTTGGCGAACTCGATCAGCGGGTCGAGCGCGGCATTCACGCCATTCGCTGCGTCCTCGGCTTGGCCGCGGACCACGTTCAACGCATCCGCCACCTTGCCTTGCCGCAGCAGATCCAGCGCCGCGTCAACCGCATGCTGGAACGCGGTGACAGCCTGCTGGGCTTTGTCGAATCCCGCGGGATCGCCGAGGAAGCGCGATCGTGCCCTTGCCAGGGCCTCTTGCGCGACGGTGTACTGGCTCGCCGCCTCGGTGACGTGGTGGCCGCGCTCGGCCGGGGATTCCGCGACCGCGGCATCGAGCAAGGCGCGCCGCGTGGTCTGCACCGCGAGGCGCGCCTGCAACAGGCCCTGGGTGACGGCGAACGGGTGGTCGTAGAGATCCGCCGTCAGGCTGGCCACGTGGCCCACACTATGGATGGCGAAGGCGCCAAGCCCGGCGGCGAGCGCCACCACCAGAAAAAAGCTGGTTCCCAGGCGGACGGCGATCCGCATGTCGGCAAGGGCTGACAGGCGCATGGTATGGGTCCTCCGTGAGCAGGCGGTTGCTCCTTTCTGGCATGCAGAAGTTAAGGTTTACTCAACGGGGCGGACGGTCGGCCCCGCCGATCCGGCCTGCCCACGGTCAGTACGAAATCGATCGCGCCGCCGCCTTGCGCGCCGGCCGCCTTTATGCAAATCACCCGGTCACAGAGATCAATTTTAGCACTTGGAGACGTCCCGGGTTGAGCGACATCATCCTGGAAACATTCGGCTTGACCCGTGAGTTCGGCGGCTTCCTCGCCGTGGATGAGGTGTCGTTGCAAGTCCGGACCGGCACCATCCACGCCCTGATCGGGCCCAACGGCGCCGGCAAGACCACCTGCTTCAATTTGCTCACTGCCTTCCTGCCGCCCACCCGCGGCACGATCAGGTTCAAGGGCCGCGACATCACCGGCATGAAGCCGGCCCTGGTCGCGCGGCTCGGCCTGGTGCGCAGTTTCCAGATTTCCGCCGTGTTCCCGCATCTGACCGCGCTGGAGAACGTGCGCATCGCGTTGCAGCGCGCCCGCGGCGCCAGTTTCGATTTCTGGCGCTCGGAGCAAGCCCTGACCGTCTACGACGACCGTGCCCACCAGCTTTTGTTCGATGTCGGATTGTCCGCACACGTACGCACCGTGGTGGCCGAGCTGCCCTATGGCCAGAAGCGCGCGCTGGAAATCGCCACCACGCTCGCGCTCGACCCCGAAATGATGCTGCTGGACGAGCCGACCGCCGGCATGGGCCACGATGACGTGGACCGCATCGTCGAGCTGGTGCAGCGCGTGCGCGCGGGGCGCACGATCCTGATGGTGGAGCATAACCTTTCGGTGGTGGAGGGACTGTGCGACACCATCACAGTGCTGACCCGCGGCAAGGTGCTGACCGAGGGCGACTACACCTCGGTGTCAAAAAACCCTGACGTGATCACCGCCTATCTGGGGACGCCGCATGCTTGAGGTCACCGGCCTGAACGCCTGGTACGGCGAAAGCCACATCCTGCACGGCATGGAATTCGAGGTCCGCGAGGGCGAGGTGGTCACGTTGCTTGGCCGCAACGGCGCCGGCAAGACGACGACGCTGAAATCCATCATGGGGCTGGTGCCGCGCCGCGACGGCAGCATCCGCTTTCGCGGTGCCGAACTGACCAAACTGATGCCCCACCACATCGCCCGCCACGGCCTCGCGTTCTGTCCCGAGGAACGCGGCATTTTCGGGTCTTTGTCGGTCACCGAGAACCTGCTGCTGCCGCCGGTCGTGGCGCCCGGGGGGCTGGATATCGATACGATCTACCAGCTTTTTCCCAATTTGAAGGAACGCGCCCGCACCGCGCACGGCACGCGGCTCTCCGGCGGCGAGCAACAGATGCTGGCGATCGCACGCATTTTGCGGACCGGGGCGAAAATGCTGCTGCTCGATGAGCCGACCGAAGGCCTTGCCCCGGTCATCGTGCAGCAGATCGGGCGCACCATCCACGAGATCAAGAACCGCGGCTTCACCGTTCTGTTGGTAGAGCAAAACTTCCGGTTCGCGCAGACCGTGGCGGACCGGCACTATGTGGTGGAACATGGCCGGGTGATCGATATGATCCCCAATTTCCGGCTCGAGGCCAGCATGGACAAGCTGCACGAGTATCTCGGCGTATGAGCAATGCAGCGGCATGGCGGAGGCCGATCTCGTCATGGTCGAGGACTGCCTCGCCATGGCCGAGGGCCGCTTCGTCATGGCTGCGCCGCAACCGGACGATCCAGGCTCGCTGGTACTTTCTTGCCCGTAATGACAACTTGCCAGTAATGACAATGCGTGCCATTCACAACAAACGGCGGGGTGCGCACATCCCGCCACACCGGGGGCGCTCGCCCACCGGGGAGGCTTCCAGGACCCCACCATGATCCAAACCTCCTGGAAGGAACTCTCGCCATGACGATGTCACGTCGCAGCTTGTTGGGCACCGCCGCCGCGGCCAGCAGCGTGCCGCTGATCCGCCCTGCCCGCGCGCAGGCGCCGGTCCTGAAGATCGGCGTATTGAACGACCTGTCCGGCCCCTATCGCGACACCGGTGGCGTCACCTCGGTGATCTGCGCCAGGCAGGCGATCGCGGAATATGCCGCGGCCAACGGCCTGAACGTCGAGGTGATCTCGGCCGATCACCAGAACAAGCCGGATCTTGCCGTCTCCATCACCCGCCAGTGGTTCGATCGCGACGGCGTCGATGTGCTGATGGACGTGCCGACGTCCTCTGTCGCATTGGCGGTGCAATCGGTGGTGAAGGAAAAGAACAAGGTCTTCCTCGCCGTCGGTCCCGCCTCGGTTGCGCTGACCACGACGCAATGCTCGCCGAATATGATCACCTGGGTGTACGACACCTACATGCTGGCGAAGTCCACCGGCGGCGCGATGGTGAAGGCCGGCGGCAATTCCTGGTACTTCCTCACCGCCGACTACGCGTTCGGCAAGCAGTTGCAGGCAGACACGACGAAGTTCGTGCAGGCGGCGGGCGGCAAGGTGCTCGGCTCGGCGCCCTATCCGTTCCCCGGCACCACCGACTTCTCCTCCTTCCTGGTGCAGGCACAGTCCAGCGGCGCCAAGGTGCTGGGCCTCGCCAACGCCGGCGGCGATACGGTGAACTCGATCAAGCAGGCGAACGAGTTCGGTGTCAACAAGTCGATGAGCCTCGCCGCGCTGCTGATGTTCATCACCGACGTGCACGCGCTGGGGCTGGAGACCGCGAAGGGCCTGGTGCTGACCGAAAGCTACTACTGGGACCTGAACGACGGCACACGCAACTTCTGCAACAAGATCAAGGCGAAGTCGCCGAACAACTGGCCGAACATGATCCACGCCGGCTGCTATTCCGCGACACTGCACTACCTGAAGACCGCAAAGGACATGGGCGCGGCCGAGGCAAAGAACAGCGGCGTGGATACCATCAACCGCATGAAGAAGATGCCGGTCGAGGACGAATGCTTCGGCAAGACCACGATCCGCGAGGATGGGCGCCATCTCGTTCCGGCCTATCTGTTCGAGGTGAAGACTCCCGCCGAGAGCAAGGGCCCGTGGGACTATTTCAAACTGCGGGCGACGACACCGGCCGATCAGGCGGCGCTGCCGCTGTCGGAAGGCCATTGCGCGTTCATTGGCAAGGCGTGATGCGAGGCGGGCCGGGGACAATGGAGATTAAGACATGATCATGATCTTCGGCATCCCCGCCCCGCTGCTGTTCGGCCAGCTTCTGCTGGGGCTGATCAACGGCGCCTTCTACGCCATGCTGTCGCTGGGCCTGGCGGTGATCTTCGGCATGCTCAACATCATCAACTTCGCCCACGGCGCGTTGTTCATGATGGGCGCCTTCGCCGCCTGGATGCTGCTGGCCTACACCGGCATCGGCTATTTCCCCGCCCTGATCCTCGCCCCGCTGATCATCGGCGCCTTCGGCATCCTGCTGGAGAAAACGCTGATCCGGCACATGTACAAGCTGGACCATCTCTACGGCCTGCTGCTCACCTTCGGGCTTTCCCTGGTGATCGAGGGCTTGTTCCGCAACTATTACGGCAGCTCCGGCCTGCCCTACCAAATTCCGCACGTGCTGCAAGGCGCCGCCAATCTCGGCTTCATGTTCCTGCCGATCTATCGCGGCTGGGTGGTGGCCGCGGCGCTGGTGGTGTGCTTCGCCACCTGGGCGGTCCTGGAAAAGACGCCGCTCGGCGCCACGCTGCGCGCGGCCACCGAAAACGCCTCGCTGGTGCAGGCCTTCGGCGTGGACGTGCCACGCGTCATCACCCTGACCTTCGGTGGCGGCGTGGCGCTGGCCGCCTTCGCCGGAGTGCTGGCCGCGCCGATCTATTCGGTGAACCCCAACATGGGCGACAATTTCATCAATACCGTGTTCGCCGTGGTGGTGATCGGCGGCATGGGCTCGATCCTCGGCGCCATCCTCAGCGGCTTCGGCCTCGGCGTGATCGAGGGCCTGACCAAGGTATTCTGGCCCCAGGCCTCCGCCACCGTCGTGTTCGTGGTGATGGTGATCGTCTTGCTCACCATGCCACACGGATTGTTCGGCAAGAGGGCCTGACATGTTCGGTTTCTCCAGCGCCCAGTGGAAGGGCTTCCTGCTGCTCGTGGCGCTGATCATCGTGTGCCCGTACGTGCTGTACCCGGTGTTCCTGATGCGGGTGCTGTGCATGGCATTGTTCGCCTGCGCCTTCAACCTGATGATCGGCTATGTCGGGCTGCTGTCCTTCGGCCACGCCGCGTTCTTCGGCATGGGCAGCTATATCGCCGCCTGGACCATCAAGTTCTGGCATGTCGATGCGGTGATCGCGATCATCCTGGGCGGCGCGACCGGCGCCATCCTGGGCCTGGTCCTGGGCTATCTCGCGATCCGCCGCTCGGGCATCTACTTCGCCATGATCACGCTGGCGCTGGCACAGATGGTGTATTTCTTCTGCCTGGAAGCGCCTTTCACCGGCGGCGAAGACGGCATCCAGCAGGTGCCCCGCGGCCACTTGCTCGGCGTGATCGACCTCAACAATGACATGGCGATGTACTGGGTGGTGGCGATCATCTTCATCGCCGGCTTCTTGCTGATTCATCGCATCATCCACTCGCCGTTCGGCCAGGTGCTGAAGGCGATCCGCGAGAACGAGCCGCGCGCCACCTCGCTCGGCTACCGCACCGACGACTACAAGCTGATCGCCTTCGTGTTGTCGAGCATGCTGTCGGGCGTCGCCGGCGGCACCAAGGCCATCGTGTTCGGCATCGCCACCCTGACCGACGTGCACTATTCCACCTCCGGCGAGGTGGTACTGACGACGCTGCTGGGCGGGCTTGGCACCGTATTCGGCCCGGTGGTGGGCGCCACCGTCGTGACGGCGATGGAAAACTACCTGGCGCAGTTCGGCTCCTGGGTCACCGTGACGCAAGGGGCGATCTTCGTGCTCTGCGTGCTGTTGTTCCGCCGCGGCATCGTCGGCGAAATCGGCGCGGCCTTGAAGCTGGGCCTGTAGCCGGCCCTCGATCCCGCCACACGGCGGGTTGCTATTGCTTAACCCGAATTGAGTTGCCGCGCGGCCGATTGCCGCCCATGCCTGCAACCGTCCCATCACGCGCAAGGCGTGCTGGCTCCGGTTTGTGCAGGAGGCACCATGTTCAGAGGCTTCATCCTCGGGATCGTGTTCACCATCGTGGCACTCGCCGCCGCCGGCTATGCCGTGCTGGTGACCGGCAGCATCCCCGCCGCGGCCGACGGCAAGCCGTTGCCCCTGGAGCACTGGGCAGCGCGAACGTCGTTGCGTGCCACGCTGGCCAATGAGTCACCCAAGGGCCCGAACCCGGTGCCGCTGACAGATGCCAACCTGATCAACGGCATCGGTCTGTACGGTCAGCACTGCGCGTTCTGTCATGGCACGGCGCAGGGCGATGCCTCAGCCACGCCGCTGGCGAAAGGCGAATACCCAAGGCCGCCGCAACTGGGAAGCGACGGCGTCGAGGACGATCCGGAAGGCTGGACTTTTTGGAAAATTCACAATGGCATCCGCTGGACCGGCATGCCGGCATGGAAGGACACGCTCAGCGACCAGCAGATCTGGACGCTCGCCTTGTTCCTGAAGCACATGGACAAGCTGCCGCCTGCCGCGCAACAGGCCTGGCAGCAGGTCAAGAACTGACCCCCGGCGACCTCACAGGGGTATTGCCGCACCGGTTCTACCGGCTAGTATCAGGGTCAGCCGACGGGTAGAACCGCCATGAATTTCGACTTCTCCGACGACAGCAAGCTGCTGCGCGAGCAAGCGCAGCGGTTCTTGCGAGAGCACTGTCCGCCAAAGGTGGTGCGTCAGGTGCTGGACGGCCACGCGCCATACCATGCAGAGCTATGGCGGGCCATGGCGGAGATGGGCTGGCTCGGCGCCGCCGTGCCGGAACGCTACGAAGGGGCGGGCCTGGGTTATGAAGCACTTTGCGTGCTGGCCGAGGAACTCGGCCGCGTGCTGGCGCCGGTGCCGTTCATGTCCTCGGTCTGCCTTGCCGCCGAAACGATCCTGGCTGCCGGCAGCGACGCCCAGAAACGCGAATACCTGCCGAAGATCGCGCGCGGCGAGCTGATCGCGACCTTTGCACTGGCAGAAGGCGCAGGCGAACCGCACGAGTCTGCAATCCGCGCGCGCATCGCAGATGGCAGGATCAGCGGCAGCAAATGGCCGGTGCCGGATGGCGGCATCGCACAGATCGCCGTGGTGGCAGTGCGCGATGGCTCCGGCGTGTCGCTGGCGCTGGTCGATCTTGCATCACCGGGCATTTCGCGCTCGGCGCTGCCCATGGTCGATCCCAGTTGCGACCACGCGAAATTCGAGTTCACCAACGCACCCGCAACGGTACTCGGTTCTTCGGGCCAGGCCTGGGACATCATACGTCGCGTGCTGGATCGGGCCGCGGTGCTGACCGCCTTCGCGCAGGTCGGCGGCGCGACCGCGTGCCTCGAGATGGCCACCGCCTATGCCAAGGAGCGCTTCGCCTTCGGCCGGCCGATCGGTTCATTCCAGGCGATCAAGCACAAGCTGGCCGACGTCTACGTCGCGATCGAACTGGCGCGCTCCAACGCGTACTTTGGCGCCTGGACGTTGGAGACCGATGCCGCCGAGTTACCGCTGGCCTCCGCCACCGCGCGGGTTTCCGCCACCGATGCGTTCTTCCTGGCCGCCAAGGAGAACATCCAGGTCCATGGCGGCGTCGGCTACACCTGGGACTACGACTGCCACCTGTTCTATCGCCGTGCCAAGCTGCTGGCCGTGTCGCTGGGCAGCCAGCGTTATTGGAAGGATCGCGTCGTGGCCGAACTGGAAGTCCGGAATGCCGCGTAAAGTGTCATTGCAAAGCGCCTCTTATGTCATTGCGAGGACCGCGAGCGAAGCGTGGCGGGATGAAGCAATCTCGGTCGGACTGCCGCACGAACATTCGTACATCCCGGCCGAACGATACTGCTTCGGCCCTTCGGTCATCGCAATGACAGCAGGCCGGTAACAGGAGACCGCCGATGGACTTCGACGATACGCCAGAAGAAGCTGCATTCCGCGCCGAAGCCCGCGCCTTCCTGAACGCCAACGCGGCGCGCAAGCAGCGCAGCAGTGGCGCGCACCGCTATGGCGACACCGACGCCGAGGACGTCGCCCACGCCAAGGCCTGGCAGGCAAAGAAGGCAGACGCAGGCTTTGCCGGCATCACCTGGCCGAAGGAATGGGGCGGGCGCGCCGGCACGCCGATGCAGCAGATCATCTGGAACCAGGAAGAGGCGGAATACGAGGTCCCGCCCAACATCTTCCTGATCGGCCTGGGCATGTGCATTCCCACCATGATCGCCTACGCCAGGCCCGGGCAATTGCAGCGCTACGTCCACCCTGCGCTGCGCGGCGACGAAATCTGGTGCCAGTTGTTTTCCGAACCCTCGGGCGGGTCCGACGTCGCCGGTTTGCGCACGCGCGCAGAGAAGCGCGGCGACGAATGGGTGATCAACGGGCAAAAAATCTGGACCTCGGGCGCGCACTATTCCAATTACGGCCTGCTGCTGACCCGCAGCGATCCCAACGTGCCGAAACACGCCGGTCTGACCGCGTTCTTCATCGACATGAAATCGCCCGGCATCGAGGTGCGGCCGATCCACCAGATGTCCGGCGCCTCCAACTTCAACGAAGTGTTCTTCACCGACCTCCGTGTGCCGGATGCGCAACGGCTCGGTGCGCCGGGCGCCGGCTGGAAGGTCGCGATCACCACACTGATGAACGAACGCCTCGCCGCCAGCGAAAGCCGCCGCCCCGACATGCAGGACCTGATCGAACTGGCCCGCGGCGTGGAGATCGACGGCCGCCCCGCCATCGCCGATCCGGCGGTGCGCGAGCATATCGCCGAATGGCACGCGCAGAACGCCGGCCTGATGTACACGCGGTGCCGCGTGCTCACCGCATTGTCGCGCGGACAAACGCCGGGGCCGGAGAACTCGATTTTCAAATTGGTGAGCGCCAGCAAGCAGCAGGCGATCTCCGCCTTCGGCATGGACCTGCTGGGCATGGCAGGCGGCGTGATGGACCCGGAACTCGCGCCGATGCATGCGATGTTCCAGGAGTCGCTGCTGTCCGCGCCCGGCATGCGTATCGCCGGCGGCAGTGACGAGATCCTGCGCAACATCATCGCCGAACGCGTGCTGGGCCTGCCCGGTGACGTACGCGTGGACAAGGATGTCGCATTCAACCAGTTGCCGAGCGGGAGTCGTTGACGTGCCCCAGATCCCACCGCCATGGCCGGCCTGCAATCGGCCGGTCACCCCCGATCGTTTGTGCGCGGATGGCCGGCACAAGGCCGGCCATAGCGTGTTTTCGTGGAGCGAATGATGACCGAACGTACACTGCGCGGCAGAACCGCGATCGTCGGCATCGGCGAGACCACCTACTATCGCCACGGCCAGGCGCCCGACGCGGAATTCAAACTCGCCCTGATGGCGATTGTGAACGCCTGCAAGGACGCCGGCATCAACCCGCACGATATCGACGGCTTCGCCTCCTATGGCAATGACCGCAGCGAGGGCGGGCGTCTCGCCGCCGCGCTCGGCATCAAGGAGCTGCGCTTCTCCAACATGTTCTGGGGCGGCGGTGGCGGCGGTGTATGCGGCGCGGTCGGCAATGCCGCCGCGGCGGTGGCCACCGGCATGGCGGACTGCGTCGTCGCATTCCGCTCGCTCGCGCAGGGCCAGTTCGCCCGTTACGGCCGCGGCACCGGCGCACCGCTCGCCTCCGGCGACGACCAATTCCTGTTCCCGTACGGTATTATGTCTCCGGCGCAGCGATTCGCCATGAAGGTGACGCGCTTCATGCACGACCACGGCATCCGCCAGGAGGCACTGCGCGCGATATCGCTCGCCTGCTACCGCCACGCCCAGAACAACCCCAACGCGGTGATGCGCGGCCGCCCGCTGGATGCGGCGAAATACGATGATTCCCGCTGGATCATCGAGCCATTCTTCCATCTCTACGACTGCTGCCAGGAGAACGACGGCGCCGCTGCGGTGATCGTAGTGCCCGCCGAGCGCGCCCGCGACTTTCCTAACAAGCCGGCCATGGTGCTGGCCTGCGCGCAAGGCTGTGACCATCGCAGCGCGGCACCGGTGCACAATATGCCGAACTATCCCAGCTCGCATTTCGCCCAGCTCGCGCCGCGGCTGTACGATATGGCGAAGCTGCGGCCCTCCGACATGGGCATCGTGCAGTGCTATGAGAACTTCACCGGCGGCGTGCTGATGAGCCTGGTGGAGCATAGCCTCGTGCGCGCCGAGGCAGCCAACGAGTTCCTGACTCCCGAGAACCTCTACGCCCCTGACGGCCGCATGCCGCTGAACACCAGCGGCGGCAATCTGGCGGAATGCTATATGCACGGGCTGGAACTGGTCATCGAGTCGGTGCGCCAGATCCGTGGCACCGCCATCAACCAGGTGAAGCGCAATGACGCGGCTGTCATTATCGGCGGCCCGATGGTGACGCCCGTGAGTTCCCTCATCCTCGGCTCGGAGGCGGTGCTATGAGCGCGTTCTACCTGCCGCAAGGCCTGCCGCTGCCGAATGTCGGCGATCCGCTGTCGGCACCGTATTGGGAGGCCACGCGCCAGGGCAAACTGCGGATTCAAAAGTGCCGCGGCTGCGGCGCCTGGCAGTGGGGGCCGGAATGGCTCTGCCACCGCTGCCATTCCTTCGATCTGGCCTGGGAAGAGGTCGCCGGACAAGGCCGCATATACAGCTATCAGCGCCCGCATCACCCGGTGCATCCGGCGCTGAACGGCCATGGTCCCTACATCGCCGTGCTGGTCGAACTCCCGCACGCCGGCAACGTGCGCATGGTCGGCAATCTGCTCGGCGATCCACGGCAGGAGGTGCGGATCGGCGCGCCCGTGCAAGCGGTATTCGAACCGCATGACGGCGCGGACCCGCCGTTCACCTTGGTGCAGTGGCGACTGACGTAAACTGCCCCTGCCATGACCGGCCGCGTGCCGGTCATCAGCCGCCGATCGACAGTACAACCAATCAGCAGGATGCGCCCAACACACGCGGCGAAGTTGGCCGAGCCAAGCCTGGCTATCACGGATGAGCGCTATGCCGCCGCCGCATCCTCTCGGATCATCGCCGCGCCCTTCTCCGCGATCATGATGGTCGGCGCGTTGGTGTTGCCCGTGGTCAGCGTCGGCATCACCGAGGCGTCGATTACCCGCAGTCCACCGATTCCATGCACGCGCAGACGCGCGTCCACCACCGCATTCGGGCCTTCGCCCATGCGACAGGTGCCGACCGGATGGAAGATCGTCGTGCCGTAGCGGCGCGCATGCTCTGTCAGGTCCGCATCCGATTCGCAGTTCGGGCCTGGCAGAATCTCCGCCGCGCTGTGCCGGGTTAGTGCGGGCTGGGCGAAGATGCGGCGCGTGATGCGGGTACCGGCGATCAGCACGCGCGCATCGTTATTGTCCGACAGATAGTTCGGCGTGATAACCGGCGGCGCGAACGGATCGGACGACCGAGCCATGATCGAGCCGCGGCTATCCGGCCGCACCGGGCAGATGGCAACCGTCATGCCCGGCACCCGCTCCAGTTCACCGAACCGCGCCGCGTCGTAGCTGGCCGGCGTGAACAGGAGTTGCAGATCTGGACTGGCGAGTCCTTCGCGGGAGCGGCAAAAGACCTGCGCGCTGGTCACGCCGAACGTCAGTGCACCGCGGCCGGTTGCGGCGAAGCGCACGACCTCGGCCGCCAGCCGCGGCCCGCGTGCAAGCTGATTGATCGAAATCGCATCCTTCGCGCGATGCGACACCCGCAGCACGTAATGATCCTGCAGATTGCCGCCGACGCCCGCCAGGTCGTGCAGCACCGGCACACCGATCGATTGCAGATGCGCCGCCGGACCGATGCCGGAAATCTGCAGCAAATGCGGCGAATTCACCGCACCGCCGCACACGATCACCTCACGCGCCGCGCGCATTTCGCAATCAGCGCCGCGCTGGCGGAACGCGACGCCGATGCAGCGGCGACCATCGAACAACAGGCGCGTCACCAGCGCCTCGGTTTCCACTTGCAGGTTGGCGCGTCCTTTCGCCGCGGCCAGGAAGGTGCGCGCGGTGGAACCGCGGAATCGCCCCAGCCGCGTCATCTGCGAATAACCGACGCCTTCCTGCACCCGCCCGTTCAGATCGTTGCTGAATGGGAACCCCGCCTGCTGCGCGGCTTCGACGAAGCGATGCGTCAGCGGCAGAATGGTGCGGTAGTCCTCCACTTGCAGGGGTCCGCCCAGGCCGCGGTATTCCGCCTCGCCGCGCTGCACATAGTGTTCCGATTTGCGGAAATACGGCAGCACATCATCAAAACTCCAGCCGCGGCAGCCCATCTGTGCCCAGCCGTCGTAGTCGGCCGGATTGCCGCGCACGTACAGCATGCCGTTGATCGAGCTCGACCCGCCCAGCACCTTGCCGCGTGGCCAATGGATGGCGCGACCGGCGGTGCCCGCGGAGCCGTCGGCGGAAAAGTTCCAGTTCACCACCGGATGGCGCAGCAGTTTCAGCACACCGGCCGGGATGTGGATCCACAGGTTGCGGTCTTCCGGGCCCGCTTCCAGCAGCACGACACGCGCGCCGCTCTCGGACAATCGGGCGGCGATGACGCAGCCGGCCGATCCCGCGCCGATTACCACGTAGTCTGCGTCCATGGTTCCTCCAACGTCCCGCGTCGTCGATGATCATCGCCCACATGCACGCAAGCGCAAGAATCGGACTTGCCGTTTCGTATGAGGTTCGGCAATTTCGCCCAACGGCATGGGGGGAAGCGATGCGGATTTCAGGCATGATCGCGCGGCTGCTGGCGGCGCCGATATTGGCCGCGCTGTTCGCATCAGGCGGCGCGATGGCGCAGGACAAAACAGTGCAGTTGAAACTATCAAGCTGGGTACCGCCCGCGCATCCGCTGAACCCCGCCCTGATCGCCTGGGCCGCGGACATCGAGAAGGAATCCGGCGGCACCATCAAGTCCACGCTGTTTCCCTCGGAACAATTGGGCAAGGCGATGGACCACTATGACATGGCGCGCGACGGTATTGCCGATTTCGCCTATGTGAATCCCGGTTACCAGCCTGGCCGCTTCCCGATCATCGCGGCGGGCGAACTGCCATTCCTGATCAGCAATGCGAAGGGCGGCTCGGCGGCGCTGGATGCGTGGTACCGCCCGTACGCCGCAACAGAAATGCAGGATGTGCATTTCTGCTTTGCCTTCGTGCTGGACCCCGGCACCTGGCATTCGCGGACCAAGAAGATCGTGCTGCCTTCCGACATCAAGGGCATGAAGATCCGTCCGGCCAATGCAACTCTGGGCGAGTTCGTCACCATGCTCGGCGGCACCAACGTCCAGGCATCCGCGCCGGAAGCGCGCGAGGTGCTGGAGCGTGGCGTCGCCGACGCCATCACCTTTCCCTGGAACTCCACCATCCTGTTCGGTATCGACCAGGTTGTGAAATACGATATGGACATGCCGTTCTGGACTGCCACCTTCGTTTGGGTGATGAACAAGGATCGCTACAATGCGATGTCGCCGGCGCAGCGCACGGTGATCGACCATCACTGCACCACCGAATGGGCGGAGAA
This sequence comes from Acetobacteraceae bacterium, assembly GCA_035508435.1. Classification (GTDB taxonomy): domain Bacteria; phylum Pseudomonadota; class Alphaproteobacteria; order Acetobacterales; family Acetobacteraceae; genus JASHVB01. Next base: position 18,824 of record DATJNA010000170.1, read on the forward strand.
GGTCGCCAGTCCCTGGGCGGATTGGGAGCATGCCGGCCTGGCGAAGATCCAGGCCGAGCCCGGACACGACGTGTATAAGCTGACGCCGGAGCAAGTGGCGGCCTGGCGCAAGGCGGCCGAGCCGCTGAAGGCGAAATGGGCCGCACATGTGCCGAATGCCGACAAGGTGTTCGGCGATCTACAGGCCGAACTGAAGCAGCGTGACGCGTTAGTGCAATAATCACGTGTCAGACATGGGGCAGGAGTTCGCCCGCAAGAGCGGGGCGGGGACGGACACGCCGCGCAGCGGCATGGACCGCTTCATCGACGGCATCGAGCTGTTGGCGGCGGTGTTCGTCGGCATCGTGGCCGCCGACGTCTTCATCTCCGTGCTGCTGCGCTATTTCTTCAGCTTCTCTATCCCGGACAGCTACGATTTCGGCAAGCAGCTCCTGGGGATACTGATCTTCTGGGGCATCGCGGCCACCAGCTATCGCGGCACGCATATCACCGTCGATCTGGTGTGGGCCGCAGCGGGCCCGCGCGGCAAACGCTGGATCGATGTATTCGCCACTCTGGTCCTGCTGTTCGTCGTCACCGTGCAGACCACAATGCTGTTCGACAAGGTGCGGCTGACCCGCGCCGACAACGTGCTGACCTTCGATCTCCGGCTGCCCACCTGGCCCTTCGCCGCCGTGGCGTGGCTTGGGGATGTGTCGGCAGTGCTGCTGATTGCCGTGCGGACCTGGCGGCTGATATTCCAGCCGGAGAAATTCCATCCGAACGCGATCAAGGTGGTGGAGTGAGATGAGTCACGCTTTGCCATGACCTTCTCCCCCGACGCCGTCGCCATCATCGGTTTTATCGTGCTCTTCGCGCTGATGCTGCTGCGCGTACCGGTTGGCATGGCGATGGGATTGGTCGGCGTGACCGGCTTCGGCTACCTGGTGGGCGCGGAGCCGGCATTGAAGATGGTCGGCCAGACTTCGATGCGCATCGTCACCGACTATACCTTCGGCGTGATTCCGATGTTCCTGCTGATGGGCGCGTTCGTCTCGCGTTCCGGCATGAGCCGGGAATTGTTCCACGCTGCCAACACGTTCGTCGGACACCGCCGGGGCGGACTGGGCATCGCGACGATCGCCGCCTGTGCCGGCTTCGCGGCAATCAGCGGATCGTCCGTGGCGACCGCGGCAACTTTTTCCACCGTTGCCTATCCGGAAATGCGCCGCTTCGACTATCCGCAGTCCTTTGCCACCGGAGTCATTGCTGCCGGCGGCACGCTGGGCGCGATGTTTCCACCGTCCATCGTGCTTGCCGTGTATGGCCTGATCACGCAACAGGACATCGGCAGGTTGTTCATTGCCGGCGTGTTGCCGGGATTGCTGGCGGTGTCGATGTATATGGCAACGATCAGCGTGATCGGCCGCGTGCGCCCGCGCTTCCTGCCCGCCGCGCCGCGCAGTTCCTGGCGTGAACGCTGGCAAGCGGCACGCGAGGTCTGGGCACCGCTGACCTTGTTCGCCTTCGTGATCGGCGGATTGTACGGCGGCCTGTTCACGCCTACCGAAGCCGGCGGCATGGGCGCCGGCGGCGCGTTCCTGATCAGCGTCGCACGACGCCGCCTGTCCGGCCCAGACATCCGCGAATCGCTGCTGCAGGCCACGCGCACTGCCGCCGCGGTATTCACCGTGCTGATCGGCGCGATCTTGTTCGGGTATTTTTTGACCGTCACGCAGGTGCCGCAGAAGGTGACGGAATTCATCACCGGCATGGGCATGGGCCGCTACGGCGTGCTGGCCGTCATCATGCTGATGTACCTGGCGCTCGGCTGCCTGATGGATTCGATGGCGATGATCATCCTGACGGTGCCGATCATCTTTCCGGTGATCACCTCGCTGGGATTCGACCCGGTGTGGTTCGGCATCATCATCGTGATGACGGTGGAGTTGGGGCTGATCCACCCGCCGGTCGGGATGAATGTATTCGTGATCAAAACGGTGGTGAAGGACGTCAGCTTCTCGACGATTTTCCTGGGCGTAATTCCGTTCGTGCTGACGGATATCACGCGATTGGTGGTGCTGATCGCGTTCCCGGCGATTGCGCTGTGGCTGCCGGGAAGGATGTAGCGCGCACCCGCCGTCCCGTCATTGCGAGGAGCATAGCGACGAAGCAATCTCGTTTGTGCTTGCACACGCTTGACCGGGCTTGCTTAGTCGCTCCGCTCCTCGCAATGCCATGGCAAGCCGCCGCGCTCCTTCCGGCGGTGAGGGCGCGGACTACTTCCCAGCTTCCATATGCAGTGCAAACGTGAACGCGTCGATCGCCTGCTGAACGTCCGCGGCGTCATGCGCCACCGACATGTAGATTTTCGAATCCCCCTTCAACACGCCCTTCTCGCGGAGGCGACGGTTGAAGCGGCGCATCATCTCGCCATCCGCACGCAATGTGGCGCGATAATCTGCCAGATCGCCGGTGGCGAACATGAGATCGAACAGGGGCGGCTCGCCGATCACCTGGCCGGGCAGGCCGGTCTCGCGCAACAGACCCGAGAGCGACTCCATCAGCGTCCGTCCGGTTGCGAATACCTGTTCGTACACCCCCGGCCGCTTCAGCACCTGCAACGTCGCCAGCCCCGCCACCGCAGCCACCGGATTGCCGGACAGCGTGCCGATCTGCGGCAGGAAGCGGTCGTCGCCCGCCTTGGCGCGATCGAAAAGGGCCATGATCTCGGCAGGCCCCGCGATCGCCGCCAAGGGGAAGCCGCCGCCGATGATCTTGCCGAGCGTGCACAGGTCCGGAACAACGCCGTAATATTCCTGTGCGCCGCCCCAGGCGAAGCGAAACCCCGTGACGATCTCGTCGAAGATCAGCAGCACGCCGGCATCCTTCGTCGCCTTGCGCAGCGCCTGCAGGAAGCCCGGATTCGGCGGCAGCAGGCGTTGAAATGGCTCCACGATCACGCCCGCCAGCTCATGCCGGTGCTCATGGATCAGGCTGGCGGCGAGCTCCGCGTCGTTGAACGGCGCGATCAGCATGTCGTCGGCGACGCTGCGACAGATGCCGGCGGAGCTTGGCACCGCCTGCGGGAAATTATCCAGGCGCTTCGGCGTCCAACTCATCAGGCTGTGGTCGCCCATGCCGTGGAAGCCACCCTCGAATTTCATGATCTTGTCGCGGCCGCGATACGCGCGTGCGACGCGCATGGCGAACGCGTCCGCCTCGGTACCGGAGGAGACGAAGCGCACTTGTTCGGCGCAGGCGACGGCATCGACCAATTCCGCCGCCAGGCGAATGCCGTACTCGTTGTTGGCGAAGAATGTGAACCCGCGCGCCAATTGCTCGCGCACCGCCTCCACCACCTCCGGATGGCCGTGGCCGGCGAACATCGGGCCGGAGCCGAGCAGGAAATCGACGTATTCGTTGCCATCGATGTCGATGACGCGGCCGCCATGACCCTCGCGGATGATGATGTCGCCCGCAAGGTTGCCGAAACTGGCAGCCGGCAAGACTCGGCGAGCGGTGTCCATCACCGATGGCAGTGGCGCGTCCATCATGCGTTCTCCTATGGATGGGCGCGCCACTTTGCGCACGGCGGGCAGGGTCGCGCAAGCCGACATCGCTCTCCGGAGGCTGCGTGCGCCGCGCTCAGCCCTGCAATTCGGGGATTACCCACAGCGCCGGCTCACCGCGCGCGACGCGCTGCACGTTGTCGAATGCGTTGCGGAAGCGGGCGTATTGATTGTCCCAGGTCGGGCCGGCGAAATGCGCCGTCAGCACGACGTTCTGTAATCCAAACAATTTGTTGTCGGGCGGCGGCGGCTCCTGATCGAACACGTCCAGCCCGGCGCCGGCGATGGTGTTGTTGGCCAGCGCTTCAAACAGCGCCGGCTCGTCCACCACCGGTCCGCGACAGGTGTTGATCAGGTAGGCGCTCGGCTTCATCAGCTTGAGCTGCGCCGCGCCAATCATGTGCCGGGTCGCTGGGGACAGCGGCACGTGCAGCGATACGATGTCCGAGGTGCGCAGGATTTCGTCCATCAGCCGGAAGCGCACGTGGAGCGCATCGGCCTGGTCCTCGGTCAAACGCATGATGTCGTAATACTGCACCGACATGTTGAAGGCCTGCGCCATGCGCGTGACCTTCTTGCCGATCCGTCCCAGGCCGATGATGCCGAGCGTGCGGCCGTCCAATTCGTACAGTCTCGTTTCGGCCCAGTTGTTGCCCCGCCAGCGGCCGGAGGCGACATTCTCGTGCTGCCAGATCAGCCGGCGCGACACCGCCAGCATGAGCAACATTGCATGCTCTGCCACGGCGATGGCGTTGGCGCCGCCGTTGTTGCAGATCGGCACGCCGGCGCGCCGGGCCGCCTCGATATCGCAGCGGTCATAGCCGGCGGACAGCAACTGCACCAGCTTCAGCTTCGAGGCAGTCTTGTAGAACCCATCGTTCATGGACGGCGCACCGAAGCCGACCATGTACTCGGCCTCCGGCAGGGCGGCATTGAATTCCGGCGTATCGGCGCGGGTGATAATCAGCTCGAAGCCAGGCGGCGCAAGCTCGCGCGCGATATCGTTGTCGTTCAGCGGATTGTCAGCGACGATGATCTTGGACGCCATGGCTCGTTCCCCTCGTTTGGCTGGGGAAGCATAGCTGGCAGCGGGCGATACGCCCAGAGGCGATCAAAGACAGAGGCGATCAAAGACAGAGGCGGTCAAAGACAGAGGCGGTCAAAGACCGGTAAGTTCCCGACCGAGGCGTCCGGATTGTTTCTCACAAAGATGACAGAGCGCGCGGACAGCATCTACGAAGCGAGATTGGCCTCTGCCGCTGCGTCACCCACCCCCAAGGCGCATCACGAAGAATCCGCACGATCGTTGTTGCCATCGATCTGTCGTATTGCCTCGCGCCGCGCCTCATCCTCGAAGTCGCCCGCGATCTCCCGCAGCGCCTCCGCAATCCCCGGGTCGCGCGATGTGGCGGCCGCGGAACGCAGGTCACTGGCCCGGGCGTGCAAATAGGTGACGTCGTGCATGTCACGATGCTCGTCCGGCCGCTGCGATACGGTGTTGGTGAGACGCGGCATGTGGCGGCAACGCGACCAGGCCGCCGCAAGTTGCCGTAACATGGTGAAATGGAGGTGATATCAGCAACGATACGGCACTCTGCTAACAGACCTCGCCGCGCCATGCCGATTTGTTGCGTCGCACCGATGGCGCCGGCGCCCCTCGGCCAAGGCTGCGCGGCGCGCCGTCAAGCAACCGAAAAACCACCGACCGGCGTCGCCTGGGCTGGCGCATGAGACGTAGCGCCTGGATACTAAGCCATGGCGCCAGCGACAAATGCCACGCGGGCTGCGGCCGGTACAGCCTCCACGCGTCGTGTCACGTTGACCGTGTCTGCCATGCGCGCCAGTTTGCCAATGGTTTTGCTGTGCCTCATGGTCTGGCAGGGTGTCGCTCGTGCTGCCTGCGAAATCCAGGAACGCGCGACCGCCCCATTCGCCCTGGACCGCGGCAGCCTGACCGTGCCGCTGCAAATTGATGGCAACCCGGCGACCTTCGTGCTGGATACGGGCGCCGAACGGTCGATGGTGACGCCGGGGGCGGTGCGGCGGCTTGATCTGACATTGGACCAATGGGTCGGCACGACGATGCACGGTGTTGGGGGCGTGGTGGAGCACCCGAATGCCGATCCCCGTTCGCTGACTCTCGGCGGCCTGGCTCTGCGGCGCCAGACCGTCACGCATGACACCAGCCTCACGGTTGGCGATCTGCCGCGGATGCGCAGCGGCGCGCCCGTGGACGGCTTGCTCGGCCGCGACTTCCTGTCGCTGTTCGATCTGTTGCTGGACATGCCGGGGCGTCGGCTCGTGCTGTACGCGGTGCATGATTGCAGCGGCCGCTTCCTGCCATGGTCGTTTCCTTATGACGCGGTACAGGCCACGACGCCGATGACACACGCGTTGGTCCTGCCGTTCACGCTGGATGACAGGCAGCTCACGGCATTACTCGATAGCGGTGCTTCGACATCGATGATCACACTGTCAGGGATGATCCGGTTAGGCTTGTCCCCGGCGATGCTGGCCCATGACCAGGCGGCGGCATTGCACGGTGTTGGTCGACAGGCGCCCGAGATGCATCAGCACCGGTTCGACCGTCTGCAGGTTGGCGGTGAAGCGATGCGGCAACCGCTTCTCTGGGTGGCACCGGTGCGCGTGGTGCCGTTCGTCGATGGCTTGCTCGGAGCGGATTGGCTGGACGCGCAGCGCCTCGTCTGGATCTCCTTCGCGACCTCGCAGGTGTTCTTCGTGCCGCGATAGGCGGCGGCGGTAGCGTGCCGCCGCCGCGCGAACCGGCGCCGCGTCACCGCCGCCCCGCCCGCCGCTGGAGATTGAGACCGCGCCCGCAGCGTAAGTGCAGCTTTGGGCCGCAGCCGATGGTTACGTAAGAGAAACTACGTGTCTCGGCCTGCCCCAGTCGGCAGCGGCGACGGCGCAGCGCTCGACGTCTTCCGAGAGCATCAGCCCTTGCGCCGCAAGGTCCCGAGCCGCGGCGGTGACTGCCGCAACGTAGGCCGCCTTGTCACGATAGCGTTCCAGTATCGACAGCCGTGGATCGCCGGTGACGGTGCGCTCGGTCGGCGTGTCGGGGAACGGAATATAGCTGCCTTCGAAGCGGAGCTGCATGCCGTGGCCGAAGCCGCGGATACGCAAATTCCAGCCGGTATAGGTTCCCAGCGGTGCGGCCACCATGGGTGCGCGCACGCCGGGCAGGTCGTTGCCGTCCGGGTCCACGGCCGGTACCAGCACCGCATATGTCTTCCCTTGTGTGCCCGGGGCGTTGCGTCCCGGCACCACTGTCGGTGGCTCCCGCAAAATGCCGCGTTCCGTATCGGGGCCGAAATAGAGCAGGGGCAGCGGGTTGGGCGTGGCGGGCAGGGCGACGCCGGGGATGGCGGGGAAGCGGCTGCGCCATTCCGCGATGTCAACCAGCGTGCCATCGGCGCGAGTTGGGATCCGGCTTGCCGGCGGCGGCGTGCCGTCGGTGGCCCAGCGATCCAGCGCGTCGAGCATGGCGCGGAACAACATTGACGTGGCGACGACGTTGGGCAGGTTCTGGGCCATGCCGCGCACCGGCGCCTTCGGCTGCGGATCGGCGAAATGCTGCGAGCTGGACCAGAGATAAACGCGCACCGTGTCCGGCTGCTTCAGGTCGTTGCCTTCGGTGTCCGTATGCGCGAGCGAACCGCGTCGCACCCAGTATTCCGTGGATGTCTGTGTGTGGATCACCAGCGGATCGGTGTCCGGCCGCTTCAGGATCGCATCCTCCCGCCCCGTCAGATGGTCGCGCGACCAGGCGTAGGAGAATGGAAAGCTGTCGGCGATGTTGAAATGATCTTCGTATTGCTGTCCGCCGGAGACGATGGGGCTGGCGAAGCGGTGGTTCAGCCATTTGCGTCCCGCGCCGGCGACATGCGGCATCACGCCGTCGAACACCCGCCGACCGTGCGCGTCGGCGTTGAAGCCGCGATAGACGAAGTCGCGCAGGCAACGACCGGTCTGTGACCGCCCCCAGGCGTATGCCTTCTCTGCGCCGCGCAGCGGATTGGCGTCGCTGCGATCATATTTCAGGAAGCTGATGGCGTCCCGCACGATGACGTGGCCCAGGCCCATCACTTTCGGATCTCGTGCGGTATACAGCAATTCATAGATCCACCCCGGTTGGAATCCGGCCGGCAGGTAGATGTGACGGTCAGACGGCACCACCGCTTGTTCCGGCGTGCCGGTTTCGCCACCCATGCCGAACTCGGTCGCGGCGAACTGCCATTGATCGGCTGGGATCACCTCCTGCGTGTCATAGGGATAGCGGCGGCGAGTCAGCGTCGCGCCATTGGTATCGCGCGAGACCGTCGGATAACTGTGAGCAGCGATGCGGCCGCTGAGCGGGAAGCAGGTGATGCCGGGAACGTCAGCAAGATATTCGACGCGGATCGTGCCGGTGATGGGCGAGCCATCCGGATTGCGAGCCTCCGGCACGTCGAACACCATGCGGCCGCCGCCGGGCAACATATCGCCTTCCCATGCCACCCACACCACAGCAAAGCCGCGCCGCATGAAGAAGCCGTTGCCGGCGTGCGCGACGGTCGATGGATCGTTGCTGTGCAGCGCGTCGTTGAAGAATTGCAGTGCGCGCTTATGACCGCGATTGCCGTAGTCATAGAACAAGCGCCGGTTGCCACGTGCCATATCCGCCGGCTTGAGGATCATGCAGTCGGCCTCGCAATGCACCAGGCCGTCGGCGCCGCGCACCGCCTTGTCGAGATCAACCACGTCTCGTTGCGCCGGCGCCAGCGGGTCCAGCGCGAGATGCACGCGGCCGGACAGCCGTTCATAGGGCCCGGCGTCGCCGAACGGCTGGCCTCCAGCGAACGGTTGGCGTTCGTTGATGCGGAATTCGATCCGGTTGGTCATGCGGCGGGCGCTCCCGTGGCGTGGCAGGCGGCGAGTGTGGTTCGGCAAGGACGGCTTGGCAATTTGTTCACCATTGGCCGGCAAAAAGGGTTCCCCTCCTGTAAGGTGTGCCGCCATGCCTGACCTTCCCGTTGAACCAGGCAACCCCGGCCGCTATCCTGCCGACATGGAAAGCCGCGTCGCCGTGCTGGAGCAAATCGCGCGAACCACGACCGAGGGCCTGGCGCAGATCATGCGCGGGATGGAAACGCAGCGCGCTGAGTTCCGTGCATTGGAGGATCGGCTGGAGCGGCGGATCGATCTGGTGGCGTCGCAGCAGCGTTCCGATTTCCGCTGGCTGCTTGGTGTCATGCTCGCGGGTTTCACCACGCTGCTGGGCGCCTTTGGTGCCATGCTCGGCGTGATGGCGCACGGCTTCCATTGGCTTTGACTGTCCCGCGCCACACGGATTGAACGCATGGACTGGGAAGCGCCCGCGATCGTGCTGGACGCGCGCCCCTATGGCGAAGCCGATGCGGTCGCCACCGTGATGACCGAGGAGCATGGCCTGCATCGCGGCCTGGCACGCGGCGGAGCATCGCGCACGCAGGCGGCGCTGTGGCAGCCGGGAAATCTCGCCCAGGTGCGATGGGTGGCGCGGCTCTCGGACCAACTCGGCAGTTTCAGCGCCGAGATGATCCATCCCGGCGCGGCATCCGTGATGGACGACGCGCTGGCGCTGGCAATGCTCGCCGCCGCCTGCGCCGTTGCTGAAGGTGCGTTGCCGGAACGCGAGCACCATCCGCGCGTGTTCCACGGCCTGGTGCGGCTGGTGGCACATCTGCCGCGCGGCGCCGCCATGCTGAGCGACCTGATCCTGTGGGAAACGGTCCTGCTGTCTGACCTCGGCTATGGCCTGGACCTGACGTCCTGCGCGGTCACCGGCGAAACGACCGGGCTTGCTTTCGTTTCGCCGCGCACCGGTCGTGCCGTGACCGAGGCCGCGGCGGGCATCTGGCGCGAACGCTTGCTTCGCCTGCCGCCGTTCCTGTTGGGCGCCCCCGATCCCGCCCCGGCGGACTGGCGGGACGGCCTGGCACTGACGGGTCACTTCCTGGCGCGCGATGCATTCGGCGCCCACCACCGGCCGCTGCCCCAGGCGCGGCGGATGCTATACGACCGCGTCGCCGCACTGGCGGCCGATTCGGAGACGACGGAGGGCAGCGATGTCGGATGAAACGATAGGCCACGTGGAAGACACCCATCTGAAGGATGCGCTGTCCGAGCGGTACCTGGCCTATGCGCTCTCCACCATCATGGCGCGCTCGCTGCCGGATGTGCGCGATGGACTGAAGCCGGTGCACCGGCGGCTGATCTATGCGATGCAGTTGCTCCGCCTCGATCCCGGCACCGGCTTCAAGAAATGTGCCCGCGTCGTCGGCGACGTGATGGGCAAGTTCCATCCGCATGGCGACATTGCGATCTACGACGCGCTGGTGCGTCTGGCGCAGGAATTCGCCTCGCGTTATCCGCTGGTCGAGGGCCAGGGCAATTTCGGCAACGTCGACGGCGATAATCCCGCCGCCATGCGCTATACCGAAGCGCGCATGACCGAAGTCGCACGGGCCATGCTCGCTGGCATCGATGAGAACGCGGTCGATTTCCGCCCCACCTATGATGGCGAAGAATCCGAACCCATCGTGCTGCCGGGAGCGTTTCCCAATTTGCTGGCGAACGGCGCGGCGGGAATCGCGGTCGGCATGGCAACATCGATCCCGCCGCACAATGCCGGGGAGATCTGTGCCGCCGCGATCCACCTGATACGCCATCCGCACGCCACCGCCGCCGATCTGCTGCGCCACATGCCCGGACCGGACTTTCCCACCGGCGGTGTGCTGGCCGAGGACCCGGCCGCCATCCTCGCCGCCTATGAGACCGGCCGCGGCGGCTTCCGCCTGCGGGCAAAATGGGAACTGGAACGGGGCAAGCATGGCACCTGGCAGATCGTCGTCACGGAAATCCCCTACCAGGTGCAAAAGTCCAAGCTGATTGAGCATTTCGCCCAGCTCGTCGAAGAAAAGAAGCTGCCATTGCTCGCCGAGGCACGCGACGAAAGCGCCGACACGATCCGCCTGGTGCTGGAACCGCGCAGCCGCGGCGTCGAGCCGGAAGTGCTGATGGAAACCGTGTTCCGCGCCACCGCATTGGAGACGCGCTTCCCGCTCAACATGAACGTGCTGGACAAGACGCGCACGCCGCGGGTGATGTCGCTGCCCGAGGTGCTGCACGCCTGGCTCGACCATCGCCACGAGGTGCTGATTCGCCGCAGCAGCCATCGCCTCGCCGCGATCGACCACCGGATCGAGGTGCTAAACGGTTATCTGCTGGTCTATCTCAACCTCGACGAGGTGATCCGCATCATCCGCAACGCGGACGAGCCGAAGCCCGCCTTGATGGCACGTTTCAAGCTGACCGAGGTGCAGGCGGATGCGATCCTGAATATGCGGCTGCGTGCATTGCGCCGGCTCGAGGAAATGGAGCTGAAGCAAGAGCATCGTGCGCTCACCAAGGAGCGCAAGGAGATCGCTGCCCTGCTGAAGGACGAGACGCTGCGCTGGAACCGCATCGTCGAGGAACTGGAAGCGACCCGGGGAAAGTTCGGCTCGGGGCCGCTGGGCGATCGCCGCACCGAGCTTGGTGCCGCGCCGGTCGCGGTGGAGGTGGCGAGCGAGGCGCTAGTGGAACGCGAGGCCATCACCGTCATCCTGTCCGACAAAGGCTGGATCAGGGCGGTGCGCGGCGTCGTCGCCGATCCGGACGAGCTGCGGTTCAAGGAAGGCGACAGGCTGAAGCGTCTGCTGCCCTGCTTCACCACCGACCGCCTGACCTTGTTTGCCACCAACGGGCGTGCCTACACGGTGAAGGCCGCCGACCTGCCGCGCGGCCGCGGTGATGGCCAGCCGGTGCGATTGCTGGTCGAGCTTACCAATGAGGACGACGTGGTCGCCTTGTTCGTGGCCGAGGAGCAAGCGAAGTACCTGGTGGCGTCTGGCTCCGGCCGTGGCTTCGTCGTCGCCGCCTCGGAGCTGGCGGCAGAGAAGCGCACCGGCCGGCAGATTCTGAATTTGAAGCCGGGTGAGGAGGCCGCACTCTGCGTGCTGGCCGAAGGCGACCACCTCGCGGTGATCGGCACCAACCGCAAGCTGCTGATCTTCCCGCTGGACCAGGTGCCGGAACTGGCGCGTGGCGCCGGTGTGATGCTGCAACGCTACAAGGAAGGCGGCATGGCGGACGCCAAGGTGTTCCGGTTGGCCGAAGGCCTGAGCTGGAAACTTGGCGACAAGGTTCGCACGGAGACCAATCTGCGCGACTGGCTGGGCGAGCGCGCCCAGGCCGGACGCATGCCGCCCAATGGTTTCCCGCGCTCCGGCAGGTTCGGCTGAGGCGGCATCGCCACCATGGTGACATTCAAACTGTCGGCAAGGCCTCGATCCGGTTGAGGCCAATCCCTTGGCGCCGGTCGCGGCCGCCCAGCAGCGGCAGATAACCGGCTGTTCCTCGGCGTTGCCCGTGCGACCGGCGGCGCAGCGACAATCACCCATGCCGGCAGGTCGTTACGCGTCGGCAAGGCCATGGACCCGCCGGCGATTATGCGGCATTATCCGCCCTGCGTGACAAACGCGTACACCTGTCAGGGGGATTGCAGTCCATGATTCTGTCTCGTCGCAACGTGCTCGGTGGTGCCGCCGCGCTGACCGCCGCGCCCGTCATTCGCGCCCGCGCCCAGTCCAAACCTGTCATCAAGCTTGGCGTTCTGACTGATCTGAGCGGCACCTATCGCGACAATACCGGCCCGACCACCGTTGCCTGCGCGAAACAGGCCATCGAGGAATTCAACCCGGCATCGCACGGTTTCGAGGTCGACCTGCGCCAGGCCGACCATCAGAACAAGCCGGACGTCGCCGCGTCCATCGCCCGCCAGTGGTACGATGAAGGCGTGCTGGCAACGATCGATGTGCCGACGTCATCCGTTGCACTGGCTGTGGCACAGGTGGCCAAGGAAAAAGACAAGATCATGCTCAACGCGTCGGCCACCACGACCGACCTGACAGATGGCCAGTGCAGCCCAAACACCATCGTCTGGAGCTTCGATACCTATGAAAATGCCGCCTCGACCGGCGGCGCCATGGTGCGGCAGGGTAACAAGTCCTGGTTCTTCATCACCGCGGACTATGTGTTCGGCCATATGCTCGAATCCCAGAACATGGCGCTGGTCAGGAAGGCCGGAGGCGAGGTGAAGGGCGCGGTGCGCTATCCCTTTCCGGACACCACCGACTTCTCATCCTATCTCACCCAGGCGATGGCGAGCGGCGCCAAGACGCTGGGACTGGCCAACGCCGGTTTGGACACGCAGAACTGCGTCAAGCAGGCGCACGAATTCGGCCTCCACAAGCAGATGAAGATCGTGCCCTTGCTGCTGTTCATTACCGATGTACATGCACTGGGGCTTGATCTGGCCGCCGGTCTGGTAACCACCGAAACCTTCTATTGGGATCTCAATCCGCGCACACGTGCCTTCACCAAGCGGGTGCTGCCGCGCACGCCAACCAACTATCCGAACCAGGCACATGCCAGCGCCTATGCCATCACGCTGCATTATCTGAAAGCGGTGGCGGCGATGGGCGCGGCAAATGCGGCGAAGAGCGGCCGCATCGCGGTCGAGAAGATGAAGTCGATCCCCACCGACGACGACGCGTTCGGCAAGGGCAGCATCCGCGTCGACGGCCGCGGCGTCTTTCCGGCCTATCTGTTTGAAGTGAAGAAGCCCGCGGATAGCAAATACGCCTGGGACTATTACCGGCTGCTGCACACCTCGCCCCCCGACGAAGTGCTGCATCCGCTGAATGACAAGTGCAAATTCACCGCCTGATTCGCCGTCGGCAAAGCAACCAGTGCATGACCCTCTTCCGCGCGCCGCCCGGGAGAGGGTTGTCCGCCACGCTGCTCAACGGCGAGCAATGGTTACGGCGCCGCTATTCCGCCGCGAGCAATGGTCAGGCCATGATCGAGCAATCGTTACGTCGTGCTATCGTGCCGCGAGCCATGGTTGCGTCGCGCTATTCCGCCGCGAGCAAGTGGGGCATGGGGCGATGAGCCTCGGCCGCGCCGTACTTCTCCACCCATTCGCGGCCGAGGCGCGCGGCTTCCTGCGGCGTAAGCCATGACCATTCGGCACCGCGGGCGCGAATCGCGACCCAGACAGTGTCCCCGTGCACGTGTTCCTCAACCGAGAACGCGCCAGACTGCGGCATAGCCATATCCACTTCCCAAATGAGATACCCAGGTGGTGCGCGCCGGCCAACCAACCGGGCGGCGGCCTCGCGCCGCTTCGCCAAATATGGTCGCGCTTAACTCGGAGCTTCACCCTCGCCGAATCGTGAAACGCGCCGGCGCTTCTTTGCCCCCGCCGGCGGCACCGTCGCAACAGGAAAATGCGACCTCTGCCGTAAAAAAGCCAAAATCGTCCCAACCGCGTGGCAGCGTGTGCTTTCGGCCACAATTCCCGCAGCCGCGCCACGGGCAGCCCGCGCGCCGAAGCTACCACCCGCCACGTCGGTGTGCTCGGAAGAATGTCGGTGTGCCGGGAACAATTGAGCCTTCGGCTCACCCTGGTTCGGTCGCGTCGGTCTCGACCGGGCCGAACATCGCCAGCCGCTCCTCACGCACCTGCCGCACGTCGCCGGCACGCGTGGTAAGGCCGACGCGATCGAAGAATTCCAGGATCTGGATCGCCACCTTCCGCCCGTTATCAAGCCGGTCGCGAAACGCCGCCGCGGTTAATTGTCGTGCCGAATCGTCGCGCATCGTGGCGGCGGCAATCGCCGCCATCGCCGCCACGGCCTCGCGCAGGAAGAAATGATCCGGCGCTATCTCGACCAGCATACCGACACGTTGCAGACGCTTGAGCGCGCTACGCATCGCGGGCTCCGGCACCGCCAGCGCCTTCGCCAGATCCCGCGTGCGTGGCGGGCGAAAGCGCGCGGCGGAAAGCTGCGCCCGAATGGCAGGCCACAGGCGTTCGTCGGCGGCTGAAAGACGGACCTGATGCGTGCTGAGACGCAACCACGGCCCGTCCTGGCGAATCGTTCCCTGCCGCAACAAAGCGTCGACCGATGCACGGAACGCCGCGGGCGGCGGACGCAATGCCAGTTGCTGGCGCAACCTTTCCGGCTGCAAACCGGGTTGGTCCGGTGCGCCCACATGCCAGGCAGCGAGCGTCCGCAACAGTTCATGCCGCAACGCATCGTGCGTCGCCGGTGCCATCAGCAGGTCGGCGACGGTCACGGCGGGTGCGGCGGCCTGAACCGCAGCCGCGGCCGACGCCGGCAGGTTGCGCGCCCGAACGAACCGCGCCCGATCGGTCCAGCCTGGCGGCAGCGCCAGCAATTGCCCCAAGGCAACCGCCGCGGCCTCAGGCTGCAACGCGGCAAGCTGCACAAGCCGCGCCGGAGTCCGGCGCCCGCGCGGCGGCGGAAACGGGTCGATGACCTTGCCACCGCCGATCGTGCGGCTGGCACCGGCATCGCGCAGCACCAGCCGGTCACCGGCCAGCGCGCCGATCGGGTGCGCCAGCGTCAGCCGCACGAACCCGTCCGCGCCGGGCGGAATGCGATCGCGGTCCAGCGGCTGCACCCGCGCCATGACATGGGCGGCGCCGAGATGCAGATGCACCGGCGTATCCGTCCGCAACGCCACTTGCTCGTCTGCCAGCACGCGCAGCCGTGCATCCAGCGACGATGTCGGCGCATGGACATCCGGATGCAGCACCCAGTCGCCGCGCGTCACGACGTCCTTCGACAGGCGCGGGCCGGCGATGTTCAGCGCCACACGCTCTCCGGCTTCGGCGACGCCGGCAGCACGGTTCTGCGCATGCAGACCGCGCACGCGCAGTTCCAGCCCCGGCGGTGACAGCATCAGCCGGTCGTCCACCGCGATCCGCCCTGCCACCAGCGTGCCGGTCACGATCAGCCCGGCGCCGGCGAGCGTGAACGCCCGGTCCACCGCCAGGCGGGGATGGCCGCCGGCGTCGCGCCGCCGCGGGCCCAACGAGGTCAGCGTATCGCCCAGTGCCTCGATGCCGTCGCCGGTGACCGAACTGACCGGCAGGATCACCGCATGCTGCAGTCCGGTCGCGGCGAGCAAGGCACGCACATCGTCCGCGACCAGCGGAATATTATCACCGGCAATGTCGGCCTTGGTCAGCGCGACGACGCCACGATCGATGCCGAGCAAGTCGAGGATGGCCGCATGCTCGCGCGTCTGCGGCATCACGCCGTCGTTCAGCGCCACCACGAGCAAGGCCGCGTCGATCCCGGTGGCACCCGCAAGCATCGTGTGCACGAAGCGCTCGTGCCCCGGCACGTCGACGAAGCCGAACGGACCGCGCGGTGTATCGGTATAGGCGAAGCCGAGGTCGATCGTGATGCCGCGGCGCTTCTCTTCCGCCAGGCGATCGGCGTCGATGCCGGTCAACGCCTTGACCAGCGCGGTCTTGCCGTGGTCGATGTGGCCCGCGGTGCCGATGATCATGCGGCACAGCAAATGCCGCGGCGTTCAGAAAAAGCAACCCCGCGGCACGCCGGCCCCCCTCCCAACGGCAGCAGCGGCCATCAGCCTGGACTACAGCGCTTCGACGCTCGCACCGTGCAGGTTCAGGCGATAGCCGCCATGTTCGGTCAGCAGCAGGGCCGGGTTGGCCGGATTGTTTTCCAGCTTCTGACGCAGGCGATAGATGTGCGTCTCCAGCGTGTGCGTGGTGACGGCGGGATTATAGCCCCACACTTCGTGCAGCAGGATCTCGCGCCCGACCGGCCGCGCATCCGAGCGGTAGAGGAACTTCAGGATCGCCGATTCCTTGTCGGTCAACCGAATGCGGCGGTTCTTGGCGAGATCCTGTAGCAGCTTCTTGGCGGGACGGAACGTGTACGGCCCGACCGTGAACACCGCTTCCTCGCTGCCATCGAACAATCGCAACTGCGCGCGCAGGCGTGCCAGCAGCTCGTTGGCACGAAACGGCTTCGCGATATAATCGTTGGCGCCCGCATCCAGGCCGCGCACCACGTCGGCCTCGCCATCCGACCCGGTCAGCATGACGACCGGCATCTTGTGCCCCTGCCGGCGTAGCCGCACGCAATAGTCGCGACCATCGCCATCCGGCAGGCCGATATCGAGAATGATCGCGTCGAAACGAGCATCCTTGTCGTTGATGGCCTTGTCGGCCTCCTCCAGTGTCGCCGCTGTCGCGACCGTGAAGCCCTGGCCGTCGCCAAGGTGCTCTGCCAGGATGTCGCGCAACGCCTCATCGTCTTCCACGATCAGGATGGGCCGCAGTGCCGGCATGGTGGTACTCCCCCTTCGGACTGGAATAGAATGCAAAGTTTGCACTCCCGCGGATAGAACGATCGATGCGAATGATGGCCAAAATTGGTCGATTGTTATTCGATTTATCGTGAGCGCGCGCGGATAGTGTCGAACAAAATGTCCCATCTGCTCTCGGCCGCGTGAGGACCGATGTCGAGTGTCGCCATGCGCCCGCCGCTTCCAAGCCTTGCCGATGGCCTCGCGCGCACTACAGTGCGCCACACATTGAGCGAGGGGGGACAAGGCGATGTCGCAAACTGTTGTTGCAGAGCTGGCGCCACACGGCGTGCTGCGCGCCGCGATCAATATGGGCAACTTCCTGTTGGTGACCGGCCGCACACCGTCCGGTGATCCGGCTGGCGTCTCGCCCGATATGGCTGCGGCAATCGCCGAGCGTTTGGGCGTGCCGGTGAAATACGTGCCTTATGCCAGGCCCGGCGAACTGGCCGATGCGGCGGGCACCGACGCCTGGGATATCGGCTTGATCGGCGCCGAGCCTGCCCGCGCGGAAAAGATCGCGTTCACCGCCGCCTACGTCGAGATCGAGGCTACCTATCTGGTTCCCGCCGGTTCCTCCCTGCGGTCGATGGAACAGGTGGACCGCCCAGGCATCCGCATCGCGGTGACCGCGCGTAGCGCCTACGACCTTTGGCTGGAGCGCAATATCCGCCAGGCAACCCTGGTGCGATCCGATCCGCAGCATACCGCCGTTGAATTGTTCGCACGCGACAAGCTGGATGCCCTGGCAGGATTGCGGCCCGGATTGCTCGGCGACCTGCAGAAGTTTCCCGGCGCACGCATTCTCGATGGCCAGTTCACTGCCGTGCAGCAGGCGATCGGAACAGCGCGAAGCAACGCGGCGGGGGCGGCATTCCTGCGCGACTTCGTGGCAGACGCCAAGCAGTCCGGCCTCGTCGCGCGCCTGATCGAAAAACACGGCGTGGTCGGTCGGTTATCCGTCGCCCCGCCGGGCTGACACCGAACCGCCACGGACCATGCGGCGATGCACCGCTGCGCCGGCAGGCGCGATCGCTCCGCAGCCGGCGCGGCGAGGATGCCGCCACCGAGGCGCTGAAAGTTACGTACTCCATAAGTGGCGTTTGATGAAATAAACAAGATCGCTTCAGGCGAGATCTTGGAATAACCATAAAAGGCCACAAAGTTGGCCAGCATCGCAGCCAATTCCCTGCCGCACCGCACAACCGGCGGCGACGCGGTTGTGCTTGTCCCCGTGCCGTGCCGCCGCTACGTGTGCCCCCAACAGATCAGCCAGACCCCACGGGGGAAGAGGAGCGAGCGATGGCGCGGGCGGCACAGCAGCAAGGCAAGCGCAGCAAGCAGGAAAACGCTTCGGAGGATCGCACGCCCCTGCTCGAGGCATTCCGCACCATGCTGCTGATCCGCCGTTTCGAGGAACGTGCCGGCCAGCTCTACGGCATGGGGCTGATCGGCGGCTTCTGTCATCTTTATATCGGCCAGGAAGCCGTTGTGGTCGGAATGCAAATGGCGATCGATAACGGCGACAGCGTCATCACCTCCTATCGCGACCATGGCCACATGCTCGCAACCGGCATGGATCCCAAGGGCGTGATGGCAGAACTTACCGGCCGGCGCGACGGCTATTCGCACGGCAAGGGCGGCTCGATGCACATGTTCAGCAAGGAGAAGAACTTCTTCGGCGGCCACGGCATCGTCGGCGCGCAGGTCAGTCTGGGCACCGGCCTTGGTTTCAGCCACTGGTACCGCGGCAGCGACCGCGTCAGCGTCACCTATTTCGGTGAAGGCGCTTCCAACCAGGGTCAGGTCTATGAAAGCTTCAACCTCGCCGCGCTGATGAAACTGCCGGTGATCTATGTGATCGAGAACAACCGCTACGGCATGGGCACCTCGATCGATCGCGCCTCGGCCTCGAAGGATCTGTCGAAGAACGGCGCGCCCTGGGGCATCCCCGGCCGCCAGGTGGATGGCATGGACGTGCTTGCGGTGCGCGACGCCGGGCGCGATGCGGTGGCGCATTGCCGCGCCGGCAATGGCCCCTACTTGCTCGAGATGAAGACCTACCGCTATCGCGGCCACTCGATGTCCGACCCCGCGCGATATCGAACACGCGAGGAGGTGCAGGAGATGCGCGAGCATCACGACTGCATCGAGAGCGCGCGCCAGAAGCTGGAGACGATGGGCGTGGCGGCCGACGAGCTGAAGCAGATCGAGGCCGAGGCGCGCTCCATCATCCAGGAAGCTGCCGATTTCGCGCAGCACAGTCCGGAGCCCGACCCCACGGAACTCTACACCGATGTGCTGCTGGAGGGCTGAGCGATGAGCACGCAGATTTTGATGCCGGCGCTCTCCCCCACCATGACCGAGGGCAAGCTCGCCAGGTGGCTGAAGAATGTCGGCGACGAAGTCCACGCAGGCGACGTCATCGCCGAGATCGAGACCGACAAGGCGACGATGGAAGTCGAAGCGGTCGATGAAGGCAAGCTGACGCAGATCCTGGTGGACGAAGGCACGGAAGGCATCGCGGTCAACACGCCGATCGCCGTGCTGGGCGGCAATGGCGAGGACACGTCGGCCGCGAAGGCGCCGCCGCCGCAGCGCGAAGCGGCGCCGATGCCGAAGGTCGCGGCCGAGGCGGAAGACATGCGCGCCATCGCGCAGCAGGCGGCAGAGGGCCAGCGCAAGGAGGCGGTGGCAACTGCGGCGCCCACGCCGGAGAAGGACTGGGGTCCGAGCAACCCGATCACCGTGCGCGAAGCATTGCGCGATGCCATGGCGCTGGAGCTGCGGCGCGATGAACGCGTGTTCCTGATCGGCGAGGAAGTCGCGCAATACCAGGGCGCCTACAAGATCAGCCAGGGCTTGCTGGATGAGTTCGGTCCCAAGCGCATCATCGACACGCCGATCACGGAGCATGGCTTCACCGGCATGGCGGTGGGCGCGGCGCTGAACGGACTGAAGCCGATCGTCGAGTTCATGACCTTCAATTTCGCCATGCAGGCGATGGACCAGATTATCAACAGCGCGGCGAAGACGCTGTACATGTCGGGCGGGCAAATGGGCTGTCCCATCGTGTTCCGTGGCCCCAACGGCGCCGCCGCGCGCGTCGCGGCGCAGCACTCGCAGTGTTATGCGAGCTGGTATGCGCACGTGCCCGGGCTGAAAGTCGTGGCGCCGTGGTCGTCGGCCGATGCCAAGGGACTGTTGCGCGCCGCGGTCCGCGATCCCAATCCGGTGATCATGCTGGAGAACGAGATCCTCTACGGCCACACGTTCGAATGCCCGACCGACGACGAATTCATCGTGCCGCTGGGCCGCGCGAAGATCGAACGCGTGGGCGACCGGGTGACCATCGTCGCGTTCTCCATCATGGTCGGCGTTGCGATGCAGGCGGCGGAGGAACTGGCGAAGCAGGGCATCGAGGCGGAGGTGATCAACCTGCGCTCGCTGCGCCCGCTGGATACCGCGACGATCGTGCGCAGCGTGCAGAAGACCAATCGGATCGTGTCGGTGGAAGAGGGCTGGCCGTTCGCCGGCATCGGCGCCGAGATCGCGATGCAGGTGGTGGAGCAAGCGTTCGATTGGCTGGATGCGCCGCCGGTGCGCGTGCACGGCGTCGACGTGCCGCTGCCCTACGCGGCGAATTTGGAGAAGCTGGCGCTGCCGCAGCCGGACTGGGTGGTGGATGCGGTGAAGAAGATCGTCTGAAGGGGCGCGGGAAACCATGGCGACCAACATCCTGATGCCGGCGCTCTCGCCGACGATGACCGAGGGCACGCTGGCGCGCTGGCTGAAAAAGGAAGGCGAACCCATCCGCGCCGGCGACGTGATCGCCGAGATCGAGACCGACAAGGCGACCATGGAAGTCGAGGCGGTCGACGAGGGCGTGCTGGGCAAGATTCTTGTCGGCGACGGCACCGAGGGCGTGAAGGTGAACCAGCCGATCGCCGTGCTGGTGGAGCAAGGCGAGTCGGTGCCGGCGGATGCCGGCGGCTCAGCGGAGCCGGGGGCGAAGCAAGCGCCGCCGACCGCCAAACCGGCGGCGAAGACGGCCGAGCCTCCGGCCCAGGTGGCGCCGAACCGCCCCGGCGAACCGCCGGCACCACGGCCGGCCGAGCCAGCCCCGCAACCGCAGCCCTCAGCACGCTCGGGCAATGGTCATGATGCGGGCGGCGAACGGATTTTCGTTTCTCCATTGGCGCGGCGGATGGCGCTCCAGGCGGGGATTGATCTGCGCTCGCTGAAGGGCAGCGGCCCGAACGGACGGATCGTCAAACTGGACATCGAGGCAGCGCAGCGGCGGGGTGTCGCGCCGCCCGCCGCCGCCGGGACCGCCGCTGCCGCGGCGCCGCAAGCTGCGCCTGCTCTGGCCGCGGCCCCGCCGGCAGCCCAGTTGCCGATGCCGATCACCGCGCCGCATCGCGCGGTCCAGAACAGTACGATGCGCAAGGTGATCGCGCGGCGGCTGACGCAGGCGCACCAGGTGGTGCCGTTCTTCTTCGTCTCGATGGATATCGAGATCGACGCGCTGCTGAAATTGCGCGAGGAGCTGAACGCCAAATCACCGAAGGACGGGCCAAGCGCATTTCGCCTGTCGGTCAACGATCTGGTCATCAAGGCCGCCGCCCTGACACTGCGCCGCGTTCCGCAGTTGAATGCGACGTTCACCGAAGATGCCACGCTGTACTATGAGGACGTCGATATCAGCGTCGCGGTGTCGCTGCCCGAGGGGCTGATCACGCCGATCGTGCGCAAGGCCGATCAGAAAGGCCTGGCGGCGATCAGCAACGAAATGAAGGAACTGATCGCGCGCGCGAAAGCCGGCAAGCTGAAGCCGGAGGAATTCCAGGGCGGCGGGTTCTCGATTTCCAACATGGGCATGTACGGCGTGTCGCAGTTCACCGCCATCATCAACCCGCCGCAATCGGCGATCCTGGCGGTGGCGGCAGGCCAGCAGCGCCCGGTGGTGAAGAACGGCGCGCTGGCGGTCGCGACGATCATGACATGCACGCTGACGGTGGACCACCGCGTGGCGGACGGCGCGCTGGGCGCGCAGTGGATGGCGGCATTCAAGGCGATCGTCGAGGATCCGCTGAGTCTGATGCTGTAAGGAGGTCGCCGTGGTGACCGGGGCTGGGTTCACCCTCCGCGAGGCACTCCCGGCCGACGTGCCCGCGCTGCACCGCCTGATGCGTTGCTTCGCCGCTTACGAGAAACTGACCGATCGCTTCACCATCTCCGAAGCTCAGTTGCAGGATGCCTTGTTCGGGTCCAGGCCGGTGATCGAAGCGATCCTCGCCGAGGCCGACGGCGCCGCCATAGGCTTCGCCGTCTGGTATTTCTTGTTCGGCACGTTCTCCGGGCGCCTCGGTTTGTTCGTGGAGGACGTGTTCGTAGAGCAATCGTGGCGTGGCCGCGGGATCGGGCTTGCCTTGTTCCGCCATATGGCTCGCGTCGCCCGGCAGCGGCACTGCGCGCAGATGCTCTGGGAAGTACTGGACTGGAACACACCCGCCATCGATTTCTATCGCCGCATCGGTGCGACACCTGTTCGCGGCTGGACCACACAACAATTGAGCGGCGATGCCTTGTCCGCATTGGCCGCAGGAGCGAACAATGGCTGATCAGAGCTTCGATATCGTGATCCTGGGCGGCGGGCCAGGCGGCTATGTGGCCGCCATACGCGCGGCACAGCTCGGTATGAAGGC
The DNA here is from genome assembly GCA_035508435.1 of Acetobacteraceae bacterium. Classification (GTDB taxonomy): domain Bacteria; phylum Pseudomonadota; class Alphaproteobacteria; order Acetobacterales; family Acetobacteraceae; genus JASHVB01. The sequence continues at coordinate 41,382 of DATJNA010000170.1, forward strand.
AGCCGTGGTGGAGCGCGAGAATCTCGGCGGCATCTGCCTGAACTGGGGCTGCATCCCAACCAAGGCGCTGCTGCGCACCTCCGAGATCAGCCACCTGCTGCACACGCTGCCGGACTACGGCTTCGCCCCGGTCGAAGTGAGATTCGAGCTCGAGAAGGTGGTCAAGCGGTCGCGGGCCGTGGCGAAACAGCTTTCCAATGGCGTGGCGCACCTGATGCGCAAGAACCAGATCACAGTGTTCGATGGCAACGGCAGACTGGCCGGCAAGCAGGCGCTCGCCGTGAAGAAGGATGGCAAGCCGGCGGCGACGCTGAGGGCACCGCATATCGTGCTGGCGACCGGAGCGCGCGCGCGGCAGCTTCCCGGCATCGAGGGCGACGGCAAACTGATCTGGACGTATCGCGATGCGATGGTGCCGACGGCATTCCCGAAATCGCTGCTGGTGATCGGCTCCGGGGCCATCGGCATCGAGTTCGCCAGCTTCTATCGCAACATGGGTGCCGAAGTGACCGTGGTGGAGGTGCTGCCGCGCATCCTGCCGGTGGAGGACGAGGAAATCTCCACCTTCGCCCATAAGGCATTCGAGAAGCAGGGTATCAGGATCATGACCGGCGTCGCCGTGAAGGCGGCGAAGAAGGGCGCCAACGATGTCACCGTGACCGTCGAGGCTGGCGGCAAATCCCAGGACATCACCGTCGCTCGGGTGATTTCCGCGGTGGGCATCGTCGGCAATGTGGAGAACATCGGCCTGGAAGGCACCGGCGTGACGGTGGATCGCAGCCACGTCACGATCGACGAATACTGCCGCACCGGCGAGCCCGGCGTGTACGCGATCGGCGACCTGGTCGGCCCGCCGTGGCTCGCGCACAAGGCGATGCATGAGGGCGTGATCTGCGTCGAGAAGATCGCCGGCCTGAATGACGTGCATCCGATGGACGTGCGCAATATTCCCGGCTGCACCTATTGCCGGCCGCAGGTCGCCTCGGTGGGGCTCACCGAGGCGCGGGCAAAGGAACTCGGCCACGAGGTGAAGGTCGGCCGGTTCCCCTTCATCGGCAACGGCAAGGCGATCGCGATGGGCGAGCCGGAGGGGCTGGCGAAGACCGTGTTCGATGCCAGGACGGGGGAATTGCTCGGCGCCCATATGGTCGGCGCCGAGGTGACGGAGATGATCCAGGGCTACACCATCGCTCGCACCCTGGAGACCACGGAAGCCGAACTGATCCGCACGGTGTTCCCGCATCCGACCGTCAGCGAGACGATGCACGAGGCCGTGCTGGCGGCGTATGGGCGCACCCTGCATTTCTGAGGCGTTCCGGATCGCCCTCGACCGGCACCGCGGGGCGGCGACCGCGCCGGCGTAGGCGTCGCAGGCGCAGCCACGGACGACCAGCCCGGCGGGCGGGGTGGGCCGACCGCGGCGGCCGGTCGGCGCACACCTTTCGTCAACCATTCCCCGGCATGCTGGCGTTGCGCACCAATCGGGCACCGCCAGAATGGCCACTCCACAAGAGATTCTGATCGCCGATCGCTACGCCGTCCGCGTCGCCCAGCCGCAGCAGGAATTTGGCGGCGGCCTGCCCTGCTTCGCCGCCAGGGACAGCCACAGCGGCGACACGGCGCTGATCGCGATCCAGGTGCGCCGCGATGCGCCTGCGCGGGCCCGTCCGCTGCAGACGCTCGTCCACGGGATCGAGGGCCTGCTGACCCCGCTCGCCCATGGCATCGCGCCTGCCCCGCGCGGCGAGGCCGGCTATTTCGTCATTTGTCCCGCGCCGCCCGGCCCACCGCTCGCAGGCCGACTGCACCCGTGGCCGGAGGCAGCGCTGATCGCCTTCGCGCTGCGTCCCATCGCGCTGGCACTGGAGAAGCTGGCGGGCCACAACCTGACCCACCGCGCCATCCGGCCGAACAATGTGTTCCAGGGACAACCCGGCCAACCCCTGGTGCTGGGCGCTGCATGGGCTGCGCCACCGGCCATGCACCAGCCGGCTTTGTTCGAGCCGCCCTACAGCGCCATGTGCCACCCCGCCGGCCGGGGCGACGGCAGCATCGCTGACGATGTCTATGCCCTCGGCGTCCTGCTGCTGACCCTGGCGCTCGGCCGTCTGCCGTTGCCCGACCTGGACGAGGCAGGGGTTTTGCGCCGCAAGCTCGAGCTCGGCAGCCTGGCCGCATTGATCGGCGACGAGCGGCTGTCGCCGCTCATCTCGGACCTGCTGCGCGGCATGCTGGCGGAGGATCCAGAGCATCGACCCACCCCCGCCTTGTTGCTGGACCCGGCGGTGGCGCGATCTCGCCGCGTCGCCGCCCGGCCGCCACGCCATGCCCAGCGTGCGCTCGCGGTGGGAGGCGTTGGGGTGTCGGATGCCCGCACGCTGGCCTACGCGCTGGCCATTGAGCCGGAGCAAGGCATCACGGCGCTGCGGTCCGGGACGGTGGTGGGCTGGCTGCGGCGCGGCGTCGGCGACGCGGCCCTGGCGACCCATATCGACGACGTTGTCCGCCACCGGATGTCCGACGCAGTGACCGACGAGGGCCACCCCGATGCGGCGATGCTGATGCTCGCCATTGCCGTGATCGATCCGCTGGCGCCGCTCTGTTGGCGGGGCGTCGCGTTGTGGCCGGATGGCCTGGGGCCATTGCTCGCCGCCGCTGGTGATCCGGCGCTCGCCCGCAGCCTGGAGGAGATGATCGCAACCGAGGCAGTGGCAAGCTGGGCCATGCTGCGAACAGAGCGCTGCGATCTGGCCGTGCTGCGACTGGAGGCGAGGCAGAACCGCGCCTGGCTGGCAACGCGCGGCCCTGCCGGCGGCCTGCCACGTCTCGCCTACTTGCTCAATCCGCTGCTGCCTTGCGCCAGCGCACTGCTGGCCGGCCGCTGGGTGAACCGGCTGACCGAGCTGCCAACGGCGATCGAGGCTGCCATCGTCGCCAATCCGAATACGGCCCCGCTGGACGCTCATCTGGTGGCCTTCATCGCCGCCCGCGGTGACAGCCGCGTGGAGTCGGAGACCAACGCCATGACGGGCGCGACCCAGAACGGGCTGGCCCTGTCGGAGCTGCGATTGCTGACCCAGTTGCAGGTTCGCTATTACCCACGGCCGCTGCCGGCATTGGCGGCCTGGATCGCGGGGGCGGCGGGCCCGATCGTCGCCTTGTGGTGCAATCGGCCGCGCCGGCAGGAACTGACCGAGCAATTGAAGGCGCTCGCGCCGGCGGGACAGTTGCTGCCAATACTCGCGCTACTGGAAGACCCCGCGGGCCGTTCCGCCGATGCCGCGGGCGCGCGCGCGGCCGCCGCCGAGCTGAACCGGGTCGAGGCGGCGCTGGCCGGCATCGCTGCCAGCGCCGCCGAACGGCGCCGCGCTGCTACCCGCCTCGGGCAGGAAATCGCCGCCGGGGTGGGCTTGCTCGCGCTGGCGACGATGCTGGCGCTGGCGGTGGTGGGCTGATGGCGACCGTGGCCCGTCGCCCGCGGCGCCACTCGCTGACCTGGCTGCAAGGCCTGGGCTGCGGCGCGGTGGTGACGCTGCTGCCCGCGATGGCGCTGCTGCTGGGTGTGCTGCTGCTGCCAGGCGGACTGGCATTGCTCTACGACCGCCAGCCGGGGCGGCCGGTCGCACGTACCGTTCTGCTGTGCGGCACTGCCGCCGTGGTCGCACCCGTGCTCGGGCTGTGGAATGCCGGCAATACCGTGGATGCCTGCCTCGGGCTGTTGGGCGACCTGCGGGTGGTCGGGACGGCCTGGAGCGCCGCCGCCTTGGGTTGGATTCTGGCCGAGCTGGCGCCGGTCGTCGCCCTGGTCGTGCTGGAGGCAACCACGCAGGCGCGCGCCGCCGGGCTCCGCTCCGAGCGCGAGAAACTGAAGGCGGAATGGGGCTTCGAGCAAGAGCAACGATAGTCGCTCTGCCCCGCGGTCCGATCGGCGCTCGTTGCGTCGTTAAAATTTCACCACCGTGCGAGGTCACTGGCGCGCTCCGGTCATCGCGAGCCCAGCAGGGCCGCGGCAATCCCGCACGGCTGGACGTTCGCACGCCTGGTGTGCGCTGGCGCACGCAGTCGCTTCCCCGTAACGGGCCTGGCAATGGTTGTTACGCTTCGTGAGCGCTGGCACACGAGGTCGCTTCCCCGTCACCGGCCTGCCAATGACGGGAAGCAGCATAACATCGCCAAACTCATGGCTATGATAGGCTTGCCCGGCAAGTGTCGCGACGGCCTTGCTCAGCACGGCATCGTCGGCGAACGCCTGGAGCAATTCGAAATGGCTCTCGCCCGGTTCGTGCACGCCGGTCAGAATGGCGTCCACGATGCGCAGCGGTGTCTCGCGCCCGATACGTCCGCGCGCCACGCCGCTGCCGGCATGCACGCCGTTGCCAATGCTCGCGGACTCCAGTGCGCGGACGACGGTGGTGCCGATTGCCACAATGCGGCCGCGGCGCGCTTTTGCCGCTGCGATCGCGGCGGCCGTGCTGGCAGGGATGTGATATGGCTCATCGAACGGCAACTGCCGGTCCAGCGCCGCGTCTCCCGTCGAGGAAATGCCCGCGGCATGCGTCACCGTGGCGAACCCGACACCGCGCCGGCGCCAGGCCGTGATGGTGCGCCAATCGAGCGCGAACCCGGCGGATGGCGCTTCGAACGCCAACGGAGCGGCGGCAATGCCGGTCCACACATCCCATAGCGCCAGCGGAGCGGGAACATGGGCGTACTGGATCGGCCGGCCATGGCGCGCCAGGCCATCGAAGATCGCCGCGCGGCTGCCGGTGAAATGCAGCCGGACCAGACGCGGATGGTCGAGCATGGCGTCAATGACCGCAACCAGCGGTCCCAGCGCGAGACGATCGCCCACCGCCAGTGGCGGCGGTTGCGGACGATCCTGGGTCCGCGTGCGATGATCGCCGGCCCCGAAGGCGACAGCCGTGAAGCGTGTCGGGTCGCCGGCCTTGATCCAGGCCGCAAGGCGCATCTCGATCGGCGCATGCGTTCGGCAATGAATGCCGGTCAGGCTCGCGGGCAACGTGGCGGCATCGTTGGCGACGACCAGGTCCCCTGGCGCGAAGCGGTGGGCAAGGTCGGTCCGCCTGGCATGGCGAATCCCGCCTTGCGCATCGATCACCGCGAGCCGGGCGGCGCGCCGGGCGGGGCGGTCGGCGGCGATCATGGCTCGCCTCCGACATCGCACGCCTCACCGGCGGGCAACGCCGCCAGCATCGCCGCGACGATCTGCGTTGCGGCGTCATCCGGCCGCCGCAGCGCCGAAGGGTCGGCATCCGGCACGGCAAGCCGGTGCAGCGGCGTGTCCATGTCGCCCGGATCGATCGAGAGGAAGCGGATGGATTCGGAGCAAAGCTCCTCCCGCCAGATCGCCGTCAGGTGATGCAGCGCCGCTTTGCTGGCGCCATACGCCCCCCAGTCGGGATAGGCGGTCACCGCGGCGTCGCTCGAGATGTTGATCACCAGCGCGCCGCGTCCCTCGCGGGCGGACGCCGAGAGCATGCCCAGCAACGCCTTGGTCAGGCGGAACGGCCCGAGCAAATTCACCGCGAGCGCTTGCTCCAGCGCCTCGCAATCGGTGTCGGCGAGGGGCGCCAGCGGCACGGCGCCAAGACTCGAGGCGTTGTTGATCAGCACGTCGAGCCCGCTGAGATTGCCGGCAATCTGCAAGGCGATGGGGTAGATCTCGTGCTTGCGGCCCACATCGCCGACGATGCCGCACGCGCCGGTTGCTGCGGCGACCTGCGCCACTGCGCTGGCGGTGCGCGCGACGAAGGCGACACGCGCGCCGCGTCCCGCGAGCAAGCGGACCAGGGCAAGGCCCAGGCCGGATGTGCCGCCCGTGACGGCAACGCGAAGGTGTTCGAGATCGATGCTGGTCGGCATGGCCGGCCCTCCTGTCGCTGGATCAGGGTGCCTGCATACAAGTTCGAGTGAACTTGAAGTCAAGCCGGCTTTGTGCTGTGCTGGCGTGATGGAGCAAGTGCTGCTGATCGGCGAGGTGGCGCGGCGCAGCGGCGTGGCCGCCTCGGCGCTGCGGTTCTATGAGGAGCGCGGCCTGATCGCCTCCGAGCGCGCGGGATCCGGCCAGCGCCGCTACCCGCGCTCGGTACTGCGGCGGATCGCGTTCATTGTTTTCGCCCAGCGCATCGGGCTGAGTTTGGCCGAGATTGCGGCGGAGCTCGCCAGGCTGCCGACCGACCGCATTCCCACGCGCAGTGACTGGGCGCGGCTGTCCGGTGCGTGGACGCAGCGGATCGATGCGCAGATCGCGGAGTTGCAACGGCTGCGGGCGGGGCTGACCGCCTGCATCGGCTGCGGCTGTCTGTCGATCGACAAATGCCGGCTGGCGAACCCGGCTGATCGGGCCGGACGCACGGGGTCCGGGCCGCGCTACTGGCTGGGCTGAGGCGAACGATCGTCGCACGCGGCAATGGCAAACAGTCGGTGCGCACAGCGTTCACATCCCATACCGATCGTGCATTTCGCGTTGACATGGCCGGACCATGCCAGCAACGCTTCGACGTCAGGCCGCGGTGGGGAGGCATCAGCATGGCGAAACGGGTCCGCATTCTGATCGGCACCAAGAAGGGCGCGTTCATCCTGGCCGGTGACGAGCAGCGGCGGTCCTGGGAACTGACGGGCCCGTTCTGCGACACCTGGCCCATGAACCACGTGGTGGCGGACCCCGCGAACGCCACGATCTACGCCGGCGGCGGCAATGAATGGTTCGGCCCGGCAATATGGAAATCCACCGATCTGGGCGAGACCTGGACACATTCCAGCGAGGGTCTCGGCTATCCGGCGGGCGAGCAAGCGATCAAGTCGGTATGGAGCATCGCGTCCGCGCCGGGTTGGCTTTATGCCGGCGTCGAACCGGCCGGATTGTTCCGCAGCAGTGACGGCGGTGTCAGTTGGCAGCATGTTGCCGGGTTGCGCGAGCATCCGTCGCGGCCGCACTGGCAGCCCGGCGGCGGCGGCCTGATCCTGCACTCGCTGGTGCCGCATCCGCGCGACGGGACGCAGATCTGGGTGGGCATTTCGTCGGTGGGCGTGTTCCATACCGCGGATGGCGGCGCCACCTGGGAAACTCGCAACAAGGGCACGCGGTGCGACTTCCTGCCGGAGGAGCAACGCTATCCGGAATACGGCCAGTGCGTGCATTGCCTGGTGATGGCATCGGGCATGCCGGAGCGCCTGTATCAGCAGAACCATTGCGGCATGTACCGCAGCGATGACGGTGCACGGCAATGGGACAGCATCGAGGCAGGACTGCCGTCCTCGTTCGGTTTCCCCGCTTCGGCGCATCCGCGCGACCCCGAGACGCTGTATCTGCTGCCGCTCAACGGCGACATCCGCGGGCGCTACGTGCCGGATGGCAAGGCCGCGGTCTGGCGCACGCGCGACGGCGGTGCGACCTGGCAGGACCTGCGCGCGGGGCTGCCGCAGGGCAACGTGTTCTGGGGCGTGCTGCGCCAGGCGATGACAACCGACGCACTCGAGCCGGCCGGCGTCTATTTCGGCACCAACACGGGGATTCTGTACGGCAGCGCCGACGAGGGCGAAAGCTGGGCACCGATCGCGCAGAACCTGCCGCCGATCTTCTCCGTGGAGACGCTGGTCGTCGGGGCCTGAATGGCGCTGGTATCGCTGCCGCCCGCATTGCTCCCCCTGTTCCCCGGCTGCGAGCGGCGGTTGGACGTGGCGGCGGCGACGGTGGACGAACTGATGGATGCGCTGAATGCGCGGTGGCCCGGCATGCGTGACCGGCTATGCGATTCCACGCCGCGGATCAGGCGGCACATCAACGTGTTCGTTGACGGCGAGCATGCCACGTTGGGCACCAGGCTGCGGGACAGCGCTGATGTGTTCATCATGACCGCGATCAGCGGGGGATGACGCACCAGGCCGCAAGCACGTTATCGAACCCAACGCACGAGACCGAACTACATGGATGTCGTCGAACCGCAAGGCAGTCGCGAGGCGTGTGTGTCATTGCAACGGGCGGAGCGACGAAGCAATCTCGGTTATGGAACTCACCTCATGACCGAGGTTGCTTCGTCCCGCCACGCTTCGCTCGCGGTCCTCGCAATGACCCATTATCAAACGGAAAAATACTTCGCGCGCGGGTTCAGCACCACGATGGCGCTGGTCGATTGCTCCGGGTGCAGTTGGAACTCGTCCGACAGGTCGACGCCGATCCGCTCGGCTCCCAGCAGCGACAGCAACGACGTCTGGTCTTCGAGCCTGGGGCACGCGGGATAGCCAAAGGAATAGCGCGAGCCGCGATAGCCCTGCGACAGCAGCTTCTCCATGTCGCGGTCGTCCTCGGCGGCGAAGCCGAGCTCGGCGCGGATGCGCTTGTGCACGTATTCCGCCATCGCCTCGGCCATCTCCACCGACAGCCCGTGCAGATAGAGGTAATCCTGGTAGCGATTATCCGCGAACCATTCGCGCGCGATTTCGGAAGCGCGCTGTCCCACCGTGGCCACCTGCAACCCGATCACGTCCCGCTCCGCATCGTCCACGTCGCGGAAGAAATCGGCGATGCACTCGCCATCCTCCTTCGGCTGGCGTGGCAGATTGAACCGCGCCGCCTCGGTGGTACCGTCGGGTTCGAACACGATCAGTTCGTTGCCCTGACCCGCCGCCTTCCAGTAGCCATACGCTGCCCTTGGCTGCAAGATCTCCTGGTCTTCGCACAGCGCCAGCATACGCCGCATCACCGGCCGCAATTCCTGCCGCGCCCAGCCGAGAAAATCGTCCAGCGAGCGCCCCTGCTTTCGGAAGCCCCATTGGAACTGGTACAGGCTGCGTTCGTTCACGAACGGCACCAATGCCTTGGTTGGCGCCTCGACCACGCGCGCGCCCCAGAACGGCGGTTCCGCCGCCGGCACGTCGCCGGTCAGCCGCCGCCGCCGTGCCTGCACGGCCGCCAGGTCCACCGGCCGGAACGCGCGAGCATCCGCCTGGCCCAGCGTGCGCGAGGTATTGCGCGGCTTGCCGGACCGTCGCGCCTGCACCGCGGCGAGATAGTCGTCAAACGCGTTGCCGGTGACCTTGTCCATCAGGTTCAGCCCGTCGAACGCGTCGCGCGCGTAGGCGACACGGCCGCAGGCATAGGCGCGGGCGCATTCCTCTTCCACGTAGGTCCGGGTCAGCGCCGCGCCACCGAGCAATACGGGAATCTCCAGACCCTGGCGCGACATTTCCTCCAGGTTCTCGCGCATCACCACGGTGGACTTCACCAGCAGGCCGGACATCCCGATGGCGTGGGCATGGTTTTCCTGCGCCGCGTGCAGCATTTCCGCCAGCGGCACCTTGATGCCCAGGTTCACCACCCGATAGCCGTTGTTGGTCAGGATGATATCGACCAGGTTCTTGCCGATGTCGTGCACGTCGCCCTTCACGGTGGCCAACACGATCGTGCCCTTCTCCTGCCCTTCGACCCGTTCCATGAACGGTTCCAGGTAGGCGACGGCGGTTTTCATCGTCTCGGCGCTTTGCAGCACGAAGGGCAACTGCATCTTGCCGGCGCCGAACAATTCGCCGACCACCTTCATGCCGTCGAGCAAGACGTTGTTGATAATGTCGAGCGGCGCCAGTTTCCGCATCGCCTCGTCGAGTTCCGCGGTCAGTCCCTTGCGGTCGCCGTCGACGATGCGGTCCTTCAGCCGGCCCTCCACCGTCTCGGCGCGCTTCTTTACCGTCGCGTCGGACGCCTTGCGGTCGGCAAACAGTTCCAGCATGCGCTGCAGCGGATCGTAGCCCTCGGCGCGGCGGTCAAAGATGAGGTCCTCGGCAACCTTCACCTCCTCCGCCGCGAGCAGGTGCAGCGGACGAATTTTGGATACGTGCACGATCGCGCCGGTCATGCCGGCGCGCATCGCATGGTCCAGGAACACCGAATTCAGTACAGCGCGCGCCGCTGGATTCAATCCGAACGACACGTTCGACAGGCCGAGGATGATCTGGATCTCGGGAAATTCCGCGCGGATCGCGGCGATGCCTTCCAGCGTCCATTGCGCCAGCTTGCGATCGTCCTCGTTGCCGGTGGCGATGGTGAAGGTCAGCGGATCGATCAGCAGGTCCGATTGCGCCAGGCCGTGCTGGTTGCAGGCGAAATCCACCAGCCGGCGCGCAATCCGCAGTTTTTCTTCCGCGGTCTTCGCCATGCCCTTCTCGTCGATGGTCAGCGCGATCACCGCGGCGCCGAAGCGCTTTGCCAGCACCAGACGATCGGTGGCGTGTTTCTCGCCATCCTCGAAATTGATCGAGTTGATGATCGGCTTGCCGCCGTGCAGCTTCAGGGCGGCCTCGAGCACGGGAGTTTCAGTGCTGTCGATCACCAGCGGCGCGTTCACGGCCGCGGTGAAGCGGCGCACCACCTCGGTCATTTCGGCGTTCTCGTCGCGGCCGACGAACGCGGTACAGATATCCAGCGCGTGCGAGCCTTCGCCCAATTGCTCGCGTCCCATGCCGACGCAGGAATCCCAGTCGTGCTTCTCCTGCGCCTCGCGCCATTTCTTCGAGCCGTTGGCGTTGCAGCGCTCGCCGATGGCGAAGATCGCGTTTTCCTGCCGCAGCGGCACGGCGCTATAAAGGCTGGCGACGCCGGGCAGCCAGATCGAGTGGCGCGCGACCGGCCCGGGCCGCACGCTGCCGCGCCGCCTGCGCAGCATGGCGTCGAGCGCGGCAATGTGGTCGCGGTTGGTGCCGCAGCAGCCGCCGATCAGGTTCACGCCGTCCTCGACGACGAAGCGTTCCAGCCAGGTGGCCAGTTCCGCCGGGGTCAGCGGATAATGCGTCTGGCCATCGACCAGTTCCGGCAGCCCCGCATTCGGCAGTACCGACAGCAGACCAGGCCAGTTGGCGGACAGCCAGCGGATATGCTCTGCCATTTCCTGCGGTCCGGTGGCGCAGTTCAGCCCCATCAGTGGCACGTCCAGTGCCTTCAGCACCGTCGCGGCGGTGCCGATGTCGGGCCCGACCAGCATCGTGCCGGTGGTTTCCATGGTTGCCTGGGCAAAGATCGGGATATCGCGGCCGGCTTCGCCACGCGCGATCCTGGCGCCATTCACCGCGGCTTTCATCTGCAGCGGATCCTGGCACGTCTCCACCAGGATCGCATCGACACCGCCGGCGACCAGGCCGCGGCATTGTTCTGCCAGCGCGGCTTCCAGCGCGTCATAGGCGATGTTGCCGAGGCTTGGCAGCTTGGTGCCGGGACCGACACTGCCCAGCACCCAGCGATGCCGGCCGTCGCTGAACTCGTCCGCCGCCTCCCGCGCCAGTTCGCCGGCGATGCGGTTGATCTCGAACGCGCGGTCGGCGAGGTCGAATTCGCCCAGCGTCACCGGCGAGCCGCCGAAGCTGTTGGTTTCCACCATGTCGGCGCCGGCGGCGAAATAGCCGCGGTGGATGTCGCGGATCAGGTCGGGACGCGAGAGGTTCAGGACCTCGGTGCAGTTCTCCCTGCCCCAGAAGTCGCGGTCCACGTCGAGGGTCAGTGCCTGGACCTGCGTGCCCATCGCGCCGTCGGCGAGCAAGACTCTGTCACGCAGGATGTCGAGGAGGTGGGGGCGGGACATTGGCGTTCAGTGCCGCGGGACAAAGGAAGTTGGCACCACAGATGCACACAGATGCACAGGGATGAAATCCGTGCCGGCATGCACTGCCTGGACGCAATGCCGGATCGCCGGACTGCAGCCGATCAGAGCATGCGGTCGGCGCGTGTATCGGTGTGCCTCGGTGTGCATCGGTGGTTCCAATTCCTTGTCGGCGTTCAAACCGCGAGCGCGTGGGCAGCCGGCGCCGCCGCCTCGGCGTGCCGCGTCGCGGGCCAGATGCGGATTTCCAGCGGTCCCGGCACGATCACCGAAATGCCGGCATCGAGTCCCGCATCGTTGAGCAAGTCCGTCATTGTCGCCTCGTCGAAGCCGGGCCAGCGATGCGCCAGCTTATCGGTGATATCGTCGCGCGCATGACGGGCTAGGTCCGTGACGAGCAATCTGCCGTTGGGTCGGAGCACGCGCGCGGCTTCGGCCAGCACGCCGGCGGGCTCCTCGGCGTAGTGCAGCACCATCTGCAGCACGGCGATGTCGAACGCGGCATCAGGCAGTGGCAGCCGGTACATGTCGGCCAGGCGCACCGCACAATGGGTGAGGCCGGCGCGGGCGAGCCGGGCGCGGGCCAGCGCCAGCATCGCCTTGGACGCATCGACGCCGAGGCCCTGCGCCACGCGCGGGGCGAGCAATTCCAGCACGCGGCCGGTGCCGGTGCCGATGTCGAGCAAACGCGCCGTGGGATCGTGCGGCATCAGGGACAGCAGGGCGGCCTCCACGGCGGCCGCAGGCAGGTCCAGCGCGCGCATCTCATCCCAGTCGGCGCCCTGGCGGCGGAAGCGCTCGCTGGCGGCGCGGGCGCGCTCGGCCAGCGCGCGGGCGGCATGGCGGCGGTCCGCTTCCAGGATGGCGTCATCGGCCGGCAGATGGGCGACCAGTTCGCGGGCGAGGTCGCCCTCGGCGCCGGTGGGCAGGGCGAACCAGGCATTGGCGCCCTCGCGCTCGCGGGCGAGCAAGCCGGATTCGCACAGCAATTTCAGGTGGCGGGACAGGCGGGGCTGCGACTGGCCCAGGATCTCGGTCAGTTCGGTGACGCAGAAGGCGCCTCGCGCGGCGAGCGCCAGCAGACGCAGGCGGGTGGGCTCCGCGGCGGCGCGGAGCGCGGCGAGGAGGGATTCCATTGGCCGACCTAATGACATAAAGATATGCTTATGTCTACTATTGAATCGGGCGATTATATACTTGACTGATAGGGACGACTGCGGTATGGTCGCGGCCAAGGAGATCAACCATGGCTATTCCACCAACCCCCGTCGAAATGTCCAACCCCGTCTACCATGACGAAAATGCGGCCCGGCGGCATCTGGAAGCCGTGCGTTGGTCGGATGGCGTCATTTGCCCATTGTGCGGCGCAAAAGAAGACGCACGCCCCGTCGATGGCGAGTCGATGGGGGCGGGGTGGTTCTACTGCCCTGCGTGCAAGAGCAAGTTCACGGTGCGGACTGGAACGGTCTGGGAGCGGTCGCATATTCCGCTGCACAAGTGGCTTCTTGCCTCGCGGCTTATGGCTTCCTCGAAAAAAGGCATATCCGCCCATCAACTTCATCGGACGCTGAATATCACCTACAAAAGCGCTTGGTTTTTGGCTCACCGGATCAGGGAGGCCATGAAGGACGACAGTGGGGCACCGCTGGGCGGACCCGGCAAGGTTCTTGAGGCAGACGAAACCCTGTACGGGAAGGGCGAGATTGAGGTTACTGAGCAGAAGAAGGTCCGGAGGCGCCCGGGAACAGCCGGCATGCAAAAGGTGATGACCTTGGTTGAGCGGGGCGGCCCGGCGCGGTCAATTGTCGCGGATCATCTGACGGCCAAGGATGTGCAAGACTTCCTCAAAAAGAACGCCTCTGGCGCCAGCGAATTGAATACGGATGAGTCGAACCTTTATCCGAAGGCCGGCGAGCGGTTCTTCGATCACCGGACAGTCAATCATGGCAAGGGCGAGTACGCGCGGAACAAAGGCGATGGTCTTGTCACTACGAATTCCGCCGAGGGCTACTTTTCAATCTTCAAGAGGGGCATGGTTGGCGTCTACCAGTACTGCGGCGAACAACATCTGCACCGGTATGTCGCCGAATTTGATTTTCGGTACAGCAACCGGATCAAGCTGGGCGTCGATGATGCCGAGCGGACCACGCGGACCCTGCGGGGCGCGGAAGGGAAGCGGTTGACGTATCGCGGAATTGGTGTCCGGAAAGCGGCCTAACAGGATGACACGGAAGGAGATGCGGCGGTTGAACAGGCTTTGGCATCATCTCAAGGGGGGCGGCTCGGGGCTTTCTTGACGTGTGCAGGCTTTCGCTGCGGCTCCGCTTTTGGCTTCGCCTTCTTCGGCTGGGGTCGCATCTCAATCATCCGGCGCAGCACGCGATCCAGCCGGTCCGAAATCTGATTGGCGGGAAGTTCGTTGCGGTCAGATTCGTCGCTCGCCATGCCTAACCCTATGATTTATCCAGGGTAAATATGTCGCACGTCGTCGCGAACGCCGTGCTACCGCTGGACGCAAGACATTGATCCGCGTATATGGTGGGCAGGTGGGCGGGATTCGAACCCGCGACCTCCGGGGCGGCGCACACCTAGGAACCCCGGCGCTCTATCCACTGAGCTACCACCCGAAGGGCAGGACTATGGGCCGTCGCTGGAACCTCCTGGCGACGGCCCTGCCGTCTGCATAAAGCCATACCTGACATGATATATCCGGACCTATGCACTTTAGGGCTTGACATCTACCCGTAGCGGGTCCATATTCTCGCTTGTCAGGACGGACTGACACGGGCGCCTCGCCGGACAGGGGCGGAGACAGAGAATGGCTACTCAGAAAG
>DATJNA010000171.1:0-3220 GCA_035508435.1 Acetobacteraceae bacterium
GGCGGGTCGCAATTGCTCCATCGGCACGCCGCCATCGCGCGCCTCGCGTTCGAAGGTGCGGATCTGCTGGATGGTGCGCTCGCGCAGATCATCGACATTCGGCTGCGAGTAGGTGCTGCGCAGGCGGCCGAGCAATTGCAGGAGCGGCGCGGCGGCGACGACCAGGGGATTGAGGCCGAAGCTGATCGTCTCGGCGCCTTCGGCCGCCGTGGTCATCGCGGGTTGAGCCGGACGCCCGGCGAAGGGCGAGGCGGGTTGCTGCGGAGCGGCCGGCTGGAATGGCGAGGGGGCAGGCTGGGCGAACGGCGATTGCGGTGCCGGCTGGCCGAAGGGCGACGCGGGCGGCTGGCCGAAGGGCGGCGGAGCCGCGGGCGGCGGCGCGGCGGGGGCCGCGGGACGCCTGCCACCGGGCGCCGGACGGATCACCGTACGCTCGGAGTCGTCGGGTTCGGAGAACGGGTTGTCGCTCATGGACGTGGTCCTATGCCCAAGCCAGGACTGTGGGAGGCACTGTCATTGCGAGGCGCGCAGCGACGAAGCAATCCGGTTCGAAAGTGCGCTGGCGTGGTTCTCGTATCGCTTGACCGAGGTTGCTTCGTCCCGCCGCGCTTCGCTCGCGGTCCTCGCAATGACAGAGGGCGCCAGCCCGGCTTCCTTGTGTGGGAAATCGTGGCGGCGAAACATCTCGCACCAATGCCGCGCGATGCGGTTGCCGGCGCTTCGGCCGCGACCTTCGGCAAAGCATTCACGGCGAACTTCCTCATCCCCGGATCGCCCAAAGTTCCAGTCGCAGGTTGGGGAAATCGCCGGCGACATGGATCGCGAAGCCGCCGGAGTTCTGCATCTGCTGCCAGTGCGGGCTGCCGCGGTCGAGTTCGAAATAGGTGGCGCCGGCATAGAACGGCAGTTGCCGCGGCGCGACCGGCAGCGGCCGCACCGCGATCCCCGGCATCGCCACGTTCACCAGCTCGCGGATATGCTCTACCGCGCCGATCTTCACCTGCGCGGGGAACACCCGCCGCAGCGTCTCGGCGGGCACGTCGCACTGCACCGTCATGACGAAGTTCGCCGCGCGCAGTACCGAGCGGTCGGTGATCGGCCCGACGCGCACGCCGTGCCGCGCCTCGCGCAATGGGATCGGGATCGCGGTCGCTTCCAGCACCGCCGACAGCGAACGCCGCAGGTCGGCAACGACGGGGGCGAAACTGCGTTGCAGGTCGTCATGGCGATAGGCGGGATACGAGGTCGGGCGGCGGGTATCGAGGAAGGTGGCGAACTCGCCCGCCATCTGCACCAGGGCGGTGTACAGCGTCTCCGGATGCATGTTCGCCGCATCCGCCCAGTGCGCCAGGACGTTCTGCCAGCCATTGATCGATTGCAGCAGCAGGAAATCGGCGACCTGCGCCACGCCGGCCTGGCCCGGCGCGGTCATGCGCGCGGCCAGCGCCTCGCCGCGCTGGTTCAGCATGCCCGACAGTTCCGCCACCAGGCCGGCCAGCGGGGAGACGGCGGAACATACCAGCGCCGGCGGAATCCAGCGCTCATCCAGCACCACGCGCTTGTCGGCGGTCACTTCGGTGATGCGCGCCAGCGCCAGGCACAGATAGCCGGCGCGTTCCTCGGTCTCCAGCAGGTAGCGCATTTTCAATCGGCCGATCTGAAGTTCGGCCGGGGTGGGCGAGGCGGAATGCGTGTCGTAGGCCTCGAACGGTTGGGCCACGTAACGGCCTTCCGTGGCCGCGTCGGCCACTTCCACCGCGCCCGCCTGGCGGATCGGCAGCGCGAGATAGACCAGGATGTTGCGCGCGCTGTCTGGCACATCGAGCGGCGGCGGATGGCTCGCCTCGCCGGGGATGACGAAGGGCGTGCCGTCCTCGAACACGCCGGAGGCGGATGCGACGGCGAAACGGCCGGTGGTGAGCAAGTCGCGGTCGAGGGCATAATCGACCAGGCCCCAGGGATGCGGACGCAGCGCCTGCACCCGCGCGCGGACGAGTTGCTCCGTCCAGCGGTCCTGCTGCTGGAAATGCTGCGTGCGCAGGAACATGCCTTCCTGCCAGACCACGCGGTTGGTCCAGCTCATCGCCTGAAATCCCCCCAATCGGATGACATCATCGCGCAACCGCGCGACGCATGCACCTATTGTTTTGTCGGCTGCAGCGTGATCGCGGCCTTGGCGATATTCAGCGTCAGCTTGGTGGGACCGCTGCTCGCGGCCGGTGCCATCGCCCGCCACTGCGCGTGGTCGATGTCGCGATACAGCACGACGATGCCGATATTCTGCACCCCGGTCTTCAACTCGAATGTCTTGGTCTGTGTCTCGCCCGGGCCGACGACGAATTGTTGCGCCGGCGCGGCCTCATCCTGGCCCAGCGTCGCGGTCTCGTTCTGCGTCAGCGACGTCCAGTCACTGCTTTCGAATTTGGCGGTCGCGGTGAGTTGGTAAACGTCCACCGCGACCGGCGCGGCGTTGCCGCTCGGATCGGGGTTCTGGTCGGCGCTGCCAACCATGGTCAGGGTCAGCACCGGCGGCGGCTTGGGCGCCGGACCGCAGCGTGCCAGCAACAGCGCCGCGGGCAGCAGCAAGAGAAGGCGTCGGCTGTGGCTCATCGTTCCCTCGCGGCAACCTCATCCAGGGCGCGTTCGTAGGCGCGGGCGAAGGCCTTGCCGAACACGCTGTCGAAATCGTCGGCCAGCGCCTGCACGGTGCGATGGTGCAGCGCCTCATAGGCATCCCAGGCGCGCGCCTTCCGCTGCGCCGGCAACACCGACATGCCGCCGGCCTGGTCAGCCTGGGCGCGCAGCTTCGCCGGGTCCAGCCCATCGAGCAAGGTGCGCACCGCCGACTGCATCGCCGCCATCGAGGCAAGCTCATGCAGCCTGATGTCCTTCAACGCGTCGGCGACCGCGGCGGAGGCGGTCATGTCGGTGCGCCGGCCGGTGCCGAGCAAGGCCGCCAGCGCGTCGTCATCGCCCGCCGAGAATTTCAGCGGATTGTTGCCGCGCGCGCGGATCATGGTTTGCTCGATGCGGAACTCGCTCTTGATCGAGGCGCGGGCGATCAGAACGGCGCGCAGGCCGGCGACCAGGGTGCGGAACGCCTCGCCGAGGTTGTGCATCATCGAGGCGGGATCGGCGGGCTTCACGTCGGTCATGCCGACCCCGTGCAGGAACGCCGCCAGCAAGGCGCCATCCGCCGCGGACGGCGTTGCCGATGGCG
>DATJNA010000172.1:0-2796 GCA_035508435.1 Acetobacteraceae bacterium
GCTTCGACGGCGGTGCCATCACGTCGGACGCGGGCGCCCTGTTGCTCGGCCAGACCGACCGGGCGATCCGGCTGATCGAACGGTTCGCCGCCTGCTTCACCGATCGCCGCACGCCTGAACTGGTGGAGCACCCGGTCAAGACCCTGGTGATGCAGCGCGTATTCGGCATCGCACTCGGCTACGAAGACCTCAACGACCACGACGACATCCGCCGCGACCCGGTGCTGGCGGTGTTGGCCGGCAAGCTGGAAGCCGAGCGGTCGGACTGCGAGCCGCTGGCCGGCAAGTCCACGCTCAACCGGCTGGAACTGAGCCGCACCGAACCGACCCGCTATCACAAGATCGGCCACGACCCGGCAGCGATCGAGCGGCTGTTCGTCGATCTGTTCCTGGACGCCGGGAAGAAGCCCCCGAAGCAGATCATCCTGGACCCGGATGCCACCGACGATCCGGTGCACGGCAACCAGGAGGGCCGGTTCTTCCATGGTTACTATGATGGCTACTGTTACCTGCCGCTCTACATCTTCTGCGGCCGGCACCTGCTGGCGGCGAAGCTGCGGCCGGCCAACATCGATGCTGCAGCGGGGACGGTGGAGGAGATCGCCCGGGTTGTGGCGCAGATCCGCCGCCGCTGGGCGCGCACCCGCATTCTGCTGCGCGGCGCTTCCGGGTTCTGCCGCGACGCGCTGATGGCGTGGTGTGAGGCGAACCGTGTGGACTACGTGTTCGGCCTGGCCGGCAACGATCGGCTGGACCAGGAGGTCATCCCCGAGCTGATCAGTGCGACTTTCGAAAGCATCATCACCGGCAAGCCGGCCCGCTGCTTCAAGGACTTCACCTACCGGACACGAGACAGCTGGAGCCGCGAGCGCCGGGTGGTCGGCAAAGCCGAGGTGACCGGCGACAAGGCCAACCCGCGCTTCGTCGTCACTTCGCTGCCGCGGCGCGAGATCGGCGCGCGCCAGCTCTACGAGAAGGTCTACTGCGCGCGCGGCGACATGGAGAACCGCATCAAGGAGTGCCAGCTCGATCTGTTCGCCGACCGCACCTCGACGGCCACCATGCCGGCCAACCAGCTGCGGTTGTGGTTCGCTTCCATGGCTTACGTACTGCTGTGCGCGCTGCGCCGTATCGGCCTGGCGTTCACACAGTTTGCCGAGGCGACCTGCGGCACGATCCGGCTGAAGCTGCTGAAGCTCGGCGCATTGGTGCGGGTCAGCGTGCGGCGGATCAAGATCGCGATGGCCTCGGCGTGTCCGTGGCAATACGAGTTCGAACTGGCCCACGCGCTGTTGCGCAACGCTGCCGCCTGACACGAACCAGACAGGGCATAGACGACATAGTCCCCCCCAATGCCGCAGACGGAGCGGCGGAGGAGGAGGCGTGCCGAAAATCGGCGTCGGCCGCTCAGATCGGAAGCGAGCCGAGGAATTCGACCCGATATCGCAATGTCAGCCCTCACGCTACTCGCCAGTATGAGAAATCCGGGCTAGGGCTTGTTCGACCGTGCAACCGATTCGATTGTTTTCGAACAAGGCCAAAGACATCCGGTGGTGCGCATGATCTTCACTCGGCAAACGGCCGTTCCTGCCCTGGCCGTAACGCAATCACATCGGCGGGACCGGCAAACCCGTTCCGTCCCTATCCGGTCAGCACAGGGACAACCGCCCCCGGCCGTGCCTTCGCTGCGTCCGATACCTGCCGCACCTTCGCCAATTCCGATCTCGGCCGCACCTCCGCTGCGTCCGATGCCCGCCCCGCCTTCGCCTGCTCCGACCCCACCCATGCCGGCAGCCTGCGCTAACCGGATAGGCGCGATGCGCCATGTCGCCGGCCGGGCCGCGCGACGGATCCGCCGGGCCATGCTCGGCCTTGCGCTCGCCTCGATGGCGGCAGCCACACCGGCCGCTGCGCAGCCTGCTCCGGCGATCGTGCCGCCCGATCTGCTGGCGGTGGAGCTGCCGGCGGGCAAGACGACCCTGAACCCGGCCGACCCCCCGCTGCACGCCCTGCTGGCGGCGGCGAGCAGTGGCCAGCGCCAGGTCAGCAACGACGTGCATGGCCCGCTTGGCGAGGGCGCGACGCGCGTCACCTGGACCGCCTGGGACGGCGCGCCCGGCAGCAGCAAGCCGGTGGCGACGAAGGCCGCGACTGTGTTCGTGCTGCCGGCCCGCACCACGCCGGTGGGCGTCTCCGGCGACGAGAACGCGACGGCCGGCAACAACGCCACGCACATCGCACGCGATGACGCGGGCCGGCTGCACATGATCTGGGCCGACAGCGGCCGGCCCGGCGGCCCGGCGGGTCCGATGTATCGCCGTGCCACGGTTGCGCCCGATGGCAGCGTACTGTTCGAGACGCCGCCCTTCAGTGTCGCGGGCACGGCGCCGTCGGGGTGGAATGCCTATCCCGCGCTCGCCGTCACCGGCAGCACGGCCTATTGCGTCTGGCAGGGTGGCGGCACGGCGTGGGTGCGCCGGGTCAGCCTGGGCCCGTCCGGCTATGTCTGGGGACCGCCGCAAAACACCGGGGCGGCGAGCGCCGGCCGCGACATCGGCCCCGCCATCCTGGCCGATGGCAGCAACGTTCGCCTGGTCACGCCGTCCGGCATGTTCGCGATGTCGGCCGATGGCGGCAGCACGTGGAAGACCGAGGCGATCCCGGTGCCGCCGGGACAGCGGATGAAGGCGGTTTCGCTGGCGCCCGCACCGTCGGGCGCAACGATGGTCGCGTTCACCAGCGTGGTGCGCGATCCCGGGCCGCATGCCGCGCCCGGGCAGGGAGCGGGCGGCTACT
>DATJNA010000173.1:0-3863 GCA_035508435.1 Acetobacteraceae bacterium
CGCTCTGCTCCGCCGCCCGGTTCGGCCAGATGCGGGCCATCAGCGCTTCCTTGCTGATGACAGCGCCGCCCGCCTCGATCAGCGCCAGCAGCACGTCGAATGCCCGGCCGCCCAGCTTGAGCGGCTTGCCGTCGGCGAGCAGTTCACGGCGATGCGGCAATAGCTGGAAGCGACCGAAGACCAAGTTTGCCGCTGGGTTGGGGGCTGAGTCCATTCCGCCTCCACTATACCAGCGGTGCCGGAACCTTGGGCAGTTGTGCAGGTCAGGCCGGTGGAGCGCGTGGCCCCATGCCGACCGTATCGAGAAGTGCCCTTGCCGTCTTCAGGTCGGCTGTGTCGAAGCCCTCGGTGAACCGGTCGTAGACCGGCTTCAGCAGCGTCATCGCATCCACGAAACGGCCTTGGTCGCGCCGCAGCCGGGCGAGGCTCGTGGCTGCCCGCAGTTCCCACGACAGGGCGCCCTGCCGGCGTGCCAGGTCCAGGGACCGGCGGAAGTGGTTCTCTGCCGCATTCGTGTCATCCTCGGACAACAGGAGGACCTCGCCCTTGACCCGGAGCGCTTCGGGCATCCACCAGAGGGCATTGCTGTTTTCGGTGCGCCGCAGCGCCTCGTCGGCAGCGACAAGACTCTCGTCGCGTTGCCCACATGCCATCAGCACCTCGGCCAGGCCGGTGAGGAATACGGTGTAAAAGGTTTCGGATTGGGTCCGATGCAAATTCCCGAGCCCAGCCCGGAGCAACTGCTCGGCCGCGACGAAGTCGCCACGTTTCGCCGCGAGCTGCCCCTCGAAGCATTGGCTGTTGGCATAGTAGGCGCTCAGACCATGGCTTTGGGCATGGTCCTTGAGGCGGACGGTCGAACGCTGCGCGATCCGCAGGTCCCCGACCCGCAGCGGAACGATGCACCCGCACCAGGTCAGCGCCAGGCACAGCGAGACGGGGTGGTCGCCGGCTTCGGCACCGGTCAGCACATTCCGGGCTGCCTCGGTCGATTGATCAGGCAGACCCTGCGCCCAAAGGACGATCGCCGTTGTGGCCCCGGCCGATATGAAGCTGTCCCGTCCCAAGCGTGCAATATGCGCCCGCCGTACGACAGGGATCGCGGTGCGTGCATGGGTTCGCTGGGCGTACTTCAACGCTTCTGCGTAGTCGCCCAGCAACTGAAGCGACGAGCCCAGGATCCAATCCGCGGTTGCGAGCACGGCCGGATCGGAGGAAACTTTGACAGCTTGCTCTGCTCGGCGTCCAAGCGCCACGGCGCCGTGGAAATCCTGCAAGCGATGGCAAATGCCTGCCAGTCCGGCAAGGGCCCGCGACTGGTAGTCAAGGTCCCCATTGCGCTCGGCCAGTTCACTAGCCCTGGTCAGCGCCGCACGTGCCCGATCGTTCATTCCCTGTGCGAACATCAGTGAGTAGCCGAGCGCACATTGAAGGACCATCTCGCTGACCACATCGAAATCGACATCGAGAACGCCGAGAGCCTTCTCCATCCAGCCGCGGCATTCGGTCAGCCATGACATTTCGAACCAGACCGGCACCGAAGCCACCGCCAGCGCGACGCCAGTCGACGCATCGCCGCCCGGCGAGAAGGCCCACTCGAGCGCCGCGCGCAGGTTGTCGATCCGGCGCCCGTACGCGACCAGCCGCTCGGCCGTGGGGTGCCTCTCCCATTCGGCTTCGGCTTGCGCGAACAGATCGCGGTAATACGTGGCGTGGCGACGCGCGAGATCGTGGCGTTCGCCACTTTCGTCGAGCTTTTCGAGGGCATAGATGCGGGTCGTGTAGAGCAACCGGTAGCGGACGATGACGCCGTCGCTCTCCGCCGTGATGAGGGATTTCTCGATCAGGCTGGCAAGCCCATCGACGATGTCCAGCGAGGCCAGCCCGGCGCCCGGCGCCACCGCAATGGCTGCCTCCAGACTGAATGCGCCCGCGAAGATTGCCACGCGGCGCAGGATCACCCGTTCGGTATCCGACAGCAGATCAAAGCTCCAGTCGAGCGTCGCCCGCAGCGTCTGGTGCCGTCGCAACGCCGTGCGCCGTCCGCTGGTCAACAGGTTGAAGCGATCATCGAGGTGTGCCGCGAGTTCCGTCACGCCGAGTGTGGACGCGCGCGCTGCGGCCAGCTCGATTGCCAGGGGAATGCCATCGAGCTGACGGCATATGGAGGCGACCGCCGAAGCCAGTTCCCGATCGGCCGGCAGCTTTGCGCCGGTTCCCTGCGATCGCACAGTGAACAGTTGAACCGCGCCGAACTGCCAAAGTTCCTCTGCTTCCCGTCGGGGCACGGCAAGCGGGGCCACCGGGTAGATCTGCTCGCCTTCCGCCCGCAGCGGCTCGCGGCTTGTGGCGATGATGGATGCTCGTGAGCCGGCCCGCAGTACGACCTCGGTCAATTGGGCGGCCGCATCCACCACGTGCTCGCAATTGTCCAGCACTAGAAGCATCCGCTGGCTGCCTACACCCTGTGCGACACGTCGCGCGGACACATCCCCGGCGGGAAACCCGAGCGCGGTGGTAGCCGCCGCGGCAACCAGACCGGGGTCGGATAGCGGCGCAAGCTCGACGAGCCACACGCCGTCAGCAAATTCCGGTAACAGCGCGTGTGCCGCCGCCAGCGCGAGGCGCGTCTTGCCGATACCGCCGGGGCCGGTCAGGGTAATGAGTCGATGCGAAGCGGCAAGGGCAACAATGTCGTGCAGTTCGTCGTCGCGCCCGATCAACGGCGAGACTGGCGCCGGCAGGTTGGTTCGTCGTGCCGCCGATTTCGCCTCGACCCTGTCCGTGCCCCGACTGGGACGCTCTTCAGGGCTCGCGGAGAGGGTGCGGATCTCGCCCGTGAATTGGTAGCCTCGCCCGGAAACGGTGCGGATCAGGTCGCGCTCCGCCCCGAACGCCGCGCGCAAGGCGGAAATCTGGACCTGTAGAGCGTTCTCCTCGACAACCCGGTCCGGCCAGACACGCGCCAGAAGCGCATCCTTGCTGACGACGGCGCCACCCGTTTCGATCAGCGCAAGCAGGACGTCATACGCACGGGCGCCCAGCTTTAGTGGCTTCCCGTCCGCCAGCACTTCCCGACGGTGGGTCGATACCTGATAGCGACCGAAGACCAGGCGCGCGCTTGAGTGGGCGGCGGACTCCATGCCCGGCATTATGGCCGGTCAGGAATTTTCAGCAATATTTAGGTCGGGGCCGATCCGGATGAGGCAAAGGGGCAAAGCGTCCATCGCCCACTTCAGCGGCTGCGGCCGGGCCCTTCCGCCGGACCATGAAGGGGACGGCTCTCACCGTATGAAACATATGGAACGGATTTCCAAATTCAGATGAGGTGTACTGTCATGCAAGTACGCCGCGCCGATCCTCGCAGCTTGTCCCCTATGCCTGCCATCAGTCGTCACTGTCGCCGGGCAGCGCGTGGCCATTTGAGGATCTGCTGGGTGAGGTCGACGTGCCGCGTCTCCGGCATGGTGAGGACCGCAAGGAAGGCAATGGTTGTGGCCGTGCACAGGAAAAATGACAGCCACGTCGTCCCGCCGCCGTTCGCAGCGACGAGGAGCGCCGCGACGGCGGGAGTCTGCGAGCCGATCAGCACGGCAATGCCGGCCGACACGCTGACGCCGGTATAGCGGATACCTGTGTCGAATTGCTCCGCCATCCATGCGCCCGTCGCGCCGAACATCGTCGCGATCGCGAGGCGCACGGCCAGAATGGCAAGAAAGACCGCCGGCGGGAGTGCCGTATTGACCAGCGGAAAGAAAATCGCGCTCATGGCCACGCCGGCAGCGGTGGCGGCGAGTATGATTTTCTTGCGGCCGAACCTGTCGGAGAGGCTGCCGGCGCAAAGCGAGGTGGGGATCTCGAGG
>DATJNA010000174.1:0-25752 GCA_035508435.1 Acetobacteraceae bacterium
GCAGGTTCATGCCAGGCTCTTGCGAATGATGGTGCGGATGGTGAAGATCCCGAGTGACAGCGACAGCACGGCGGCACCAAACAATTTGCGGCCGGTAGGGTCCGTGAACATCGTGCCCATGTACTGCGGGTTCAGCGCCCACATACCAAGGCCCGTCACAACGGGCAGCGCACCCAGCACCATCGCGCTGGTACGGCCTTCTGAGGCCAGAGCCTTGCCCTTGGCAGCGAGCGCCACCCGTTTGCGGATCACGTCAGCCAGATTCTCCAACGTCTCGCTCAATGTGCCGCCGGTCTGGTTCTGCAAGGTCAGCGCGGTCGCGAAGAACCGGTATTCCGAGATGCCACAGCGATCGGCCATCTCCAGCACCGCCTCGTCGATCGCCACGCCAATCGAGACCTGGTCCACCAGTCGGGCGAATTCGGGGCCGGTGGGTTCCGGCGTTTCACGCGCGACAGCGCGCACCGCTTCCAGCACAGGAATGCCGACGCGGACCGAACGCACGATCATCGCAAGCGCATCGGGAAATTGCCGCAACAGCGCATGCTTCCGCCGCGCTGCCGCCGCACCGAAGATATAGCGGGAGGTCCCGACCCAGACGACCGGCAGAGCGAACCAGGAGATGTTGCCCATCAGGCCCGCGGCCAGCGACTGGGCCACTTTGCCCACCACCAGCGTCGCAATCAAAATGATCCACCACTTCGCCGGATGCAGCTCGGGCTTGTCCAGGTCGAAGCCGAACACCGCGGCCGCGAGCGCCGGCAAGGACTGGTCGCGTTTCCGGGGTGCCTTGATGAAGGCGGAAACGACAACCGGCTGCGCCCTGACATGCGGCGAGGACGCCGCGGCCATGCGGGCCTCTCGCTTGGCTTTCAGCTTCTGTGCCTTGGAGACCAGCACCCCGCTCATGCCCAGCCCGGCCAGCGACAGGCAGGACATGATCATCAGCAACCAAAGAAGGCCGTGATCCATCATGACTCGACCTCGTCCAATGCCGCTTTCCAGGCCTTATCGAGTCCGAAATAGGTCAGCCGCCGCATGAACGAGGGCGGCAGGCGGGTGACATTGTAGCGGCCGAACAACTTGCCGTTCGGCCCTTCGCCCTGGACCTCGAACTGGAACAAGTCGTTCAGGGTGATCACGTCGCCTTCCATACCGCAGACTTCAGTGACCTGGGTCACGCGGCGGCCGCCGTCGCGCTGGCGCTCCACCTGCACGATCAGTTCGATGGCACTGACGATCTGAGTGCGGATGGCGCGCGAGGGCAGGCCCATCTGGCCCATCTGCACCATGTTCTCGATACGCGTCACCGCGTCGCGCGTGGTGTTGGCGTGGATCGTGGACATGCTGCCGTCATGGCCGGTGTTCATCGCCTGCAACATGTCGAAGGCCTCGGCACCCCGGACCTCGCCCACGATGATGCGGTCGGGGCGCATGCGCAGTGCGTTGCGCACCAGGTCACGCTGCGTCACCTCGCCCTTACCCTCCAGGCTGGGCGGGCGGGTTTCCAGGCGGACGACATGTGGCTGCTGAAGCTGCAATTCGGCGGCGTCTTCCACCGTGACGATGCGTTCGCCTGGATCGATCAGCCGTGACATGGCGTTCAGCAGCGTGGTTTTGCCGGAGCCGGTGCCGCCGGAGATGATCACGTTCAGCCGTGCCTGCGCCGCGATCTGCAGGATGCGCGCGACCGGCGGCGTCATCGCGCCGAATTCGACCAGCTTGGCGAAATCGATCTGGCGTTTACTGAACTTGCGGATCGAGACGTAGGGTCCGTCCAGCGCCAGTGGCATGAACACAATGTTGACGCGCGATCCGTCCTTGAGGCGCGCGTCCACCATCGGGCTGGCTTCGTCGATGCGTCGTCCTACCGCGGTGGCGATGCGCTGGCAGATGCCGGCAAGGTGCGGGCGGTCGCGGAAATGTACGTCGGACAACGCCACCTTCCCGGCGCGTTCGATGAACACGCGGTCGGGGCCGTTGACCATGATGTCGGTGATGCCGTCGTCTTCCAGCAGCCGCTCGAGCGGCCCCAGCCCGAGCATGTCGTGCACAAGTTCGGTGGCGATGCTGCGTTGCTCGCGGCCGTTCAGTTCCAGCCGGCGATCGGTGGCGATTTCGGCGATCAGGCGTTCGACCTCCGCGCCGAGGCGATCGGGTGGAAGGGTTGCGACCGCAGCCGGGTCAAGCCGTGCCAGGCACAGCTCGCGCAGTTCGGCGATTGCCCGGGGTGGCGCACCGGCGGACACGGGGGATTGCTCCGATGAGACCGCCACTGCCGGCGCCTCAGTCGAGGCCGCCGCGCCAGGCGGCGGCGCGCCGGGCGGGACGCCATGGCGCTGGCCGAACGCCGGCCTCACGATAGTGGTCATCGCCCCAGTCCGAGCCAGCGCCAGCGCCCTCGCGAGCTTCTACCGGCGGCACTGCCGGCATCCGTCTCGCGGAGCTGATCTAACTGGCGGAGCAAGGCGATGATGGCGCTGCGGAAGCCGCCGCCCTGGAGCGCGGCCGGCTCGCCCATGGTGACCGCGGCACCGACCTGGCGTGGCAGGTCGGGAATGATGACGTCGGGTGGGTGGCGGAGGGCGTCCTCGACCTGCTGGCGTTTCAGTCCGCCGGGCATGCCGAGACGGTTGAGCACGACGATGGTGTCGCCGTGGCACGGGAGTGCGAGCATGCGCAGCGTATCGCGCAGGGCGGGCAGCGTGGGGGTCAGCACCAGCACGCGTCGATCGGCGGCGGCCAGCAGGTCGCGGCAGAACGGGGCTGGCTGGCACGGCGCGTCGGCGATGACAAAATTGTAGCGTCGCCGCAGCGCCGTCAGCATTTCACCTGCGGCGCCCGTGGCGTATTGCACGCAGTAGTCGAACGGGTCCTGGCTGGACAGGACGTGCAGGCGGTCGGTGACCGGCTGGGCGGCGCGCTCGGCCAGCAGCATGTCGATGCGCTCGGGCGATTCCAGCGCCTTGCGCAATCCCTCGCCGGGATCTGCCTGCAACAGCAGGGCGGCGGTGCCGCGGTACAAGTCGCCATCGAGCAAGACAGTATGGCGACGGGCCACCGTGGCAAGCTGCCAGGCGAGGTTGGCGGCGATCACGCTGGCGCCGACGCCGCCGCGCGCACCGGTAACGGTGATGAACTGACTGCCGAACACTTGCTCCGCCGCTGGCGCCTGGCCGCGCACCAGAGGGCCGAAGAATCGGGCCACGACGTCGCGCGTCAGCGGCTTGGCGAGATACTCGCCGACGCCCAGGCCGCGCGTGATCTCGCGATACAGCGTCAGGTCGTTCGAATCCCCGATCACCAGCACGCAGGTATCAGGCTCGACCACCAGGGACAGGCTGCGGAGCATGCGCAGCGGATCGTCCTCGCCGCTGACGTCGACGATCAGGACGAGTGGGTTCGGTGCCTTCTGCTGGGCGGCGATGGCGGCGCGGATGCCGCCGCGATGCAGCTCGATTGGGGAGGACAGCAGGTCGTTGAGGCCGTCGCGCAGTGGTGCGTCGCTCTGGGCATCGACGAGGAAAGCGACGGCCGCGCCACGTTCATTGCGCACGGCGACATCGGCACTGGAATGCTCCGCATCGGCGAAGGCGAGCGAGGCGGCCATCAGGAGCCTCCGCCGGATGGCGGCGATGTGCCGGCCTGTGGCGCAGCGTCACCGGCCGATGGCGCCGCGCCGCCGGAGCCGGAGGAATTGTCGGCGCCGGCCGGTGTCTGGGATTGATTGCCAGGCAAGGGCTTGACCTTGTCGCGCCACAGCCGGTCGACTGCCGCTTCCCCGGTGTTCCACCGCGGGCCGGCGTCGCCATGGCCGCGCGCGAGATCGCGTGGGTCCTGCACCATCGCGGCGATGTTGCCGTCGTTCACGCCCTCCGGCCGCCACATGCCGGCACGCTGATAGGGATCAATGGCAGCACAGCCGGCGGTGAACCCGGCGAGCAAGCAGACGGAAGCAAGCGAAGCAAGCTCGGACGACGGCAGCTTCATCGCACCACGAACCCCGCCTGGCCGGGCACGGCGGCGCCGGCATTGCCCGTATCGTGGCCGAGCTGGCGCAGTTGCAGCCATCGCTCGGTGTCGGATGGCGTGCGGTAGCTTTCGCCTGGCAGGTGCAGCGCCGCGGGATCATCCGTGGGCCGCACCACATAGGGCGTCACCACAACGACCAGCTCGGTCTGCTGGCGCTGAAAGCTGTCGGAGCGGAACAAGGCCCCCAGGATCGGAACGTCGCCGAGCGCAGGCACCCCGTTGACGCCATGGGTGACGAAATCCTGCAACAGTCCGGCAATGACGATGCTCTGGCCAGAACCGAGCTCCACCGTGGTGTCGGCGCGGCGTACGGTCAGCGCCGGGATTTGGAGGCTGGAATTGCCGGCGGTGAGCTGCACCGCGCCCTGGGTGGTCAGCTCACTGACCTCCGGGCGGACATGCAGGTCGATGCGGCCGCTCGCCAGCACGGTGGGCACGAACCCGAGCTGCACGCCGTACTGCTTGAAGTCGATGGTGACCTGATTGTTTTGCTGCCCGACCGGGATCGGGAACTCGCCGCCGGCCAGGAAGCTGGCGGGCTGGCCGCTGATCGCCGTCAGGTTCGGCTCGGCGAGGATGCGCGCGAGATTGTCCTGTGCCAGGGCGTTGATCATCGCATTTACGTCGGGCCATCCGGCCTGGAGCTGATTGGTCGCTGTTCCTGCCAGGCTGGCCGCAAGCGCGTTCGCGGTGTTGAAGGAGACGGAGAACCGCCCGATCGAACCGAGCGCCTGCCAGTTCACGCCAAGATCGCGCACCACGGTCCGCGCCATCTCCACCAGCCGGACTTGCAGCAGCACCTGCACGGAGGCGAGCACACCAAGCTGATCCTCGACGCTGTCGCCGGCGGCGGCAAAGCCGCGGACGATGGCGAGGATGCGCGCGGCGTCCTCGGGGGTGGCGACCTGGCCGGTGACGATCAACCCCTTCGTCTTCGGCCGAACGAGCACATGGGTGTCAGGGATTTCGCGCCGCACCTCCGCTTCCGCCTGTGAGGCGGCAAAGCTGGACGGGAGGACGGTAACCTGCGCGTTCAGCAAGGCGGCCCCAGCGGCGTCCACGGCGACCACGTCGGTGCGCCCGGGACCGACCCCGAACAAGAACAGGGTGCCGGCGTTGGCGGGGTGGACCTCGGCGACTTTGGGGTCGGCAACGAACACGCTGGCGGCGTCAGTGGACAAGTGCAGCAGCTTGCCGGCGCCCGTCTCCAATTCGAACCGTTGCTGGCGGTCGCCGGACGGCGGCGATGGCGCCGCGGCAGCAATCGAGGCCGCAATTGCCACTAGGATGGCCAAGCAGGCGCGGCGCAGCATGGCGAACGTGACGGCAGGCATCAGAAGTGGAACTCCTTGCCGTCGGCGGCGCCGCGATAGACGCGCAGGACGTTGCCCGGCGGTGGCGCGGGAACCGTGGTCAGCGCGTGCGAGACGTCGCCGGCCCAGACCGGCGGCAAAGGTCCGTCCACGACCTGACGGGATTGCTCTGCCGAACGTACAGTCAACGAAAGATGGCCGATGCGGGCCGCGACCTGGACGCGTTCGGCCTGGTCCTCGGTCACTTCAAGGGTGACGGTTCGGGCGGCCTTGCCGTTATCGGCGCTCGGGTCGCCGCCTTGCGCGAGCTGCTGGTCGATGGCGATCACCCTGACGTCCTGCAACACAGTCTCGGCCGCAACACGGCGGCCGGCGGGCAGGGTTGCGTCCTCGATCGATTCGGTAAGGATCAGGTCCACGCGATCACCGGGCCAGATCAGGCCGGCAGAGCCGCTGACCGAGTCCACGCCGACAGTGACGGCGCGCATGCCGGCCCGTAGCACGGCGGCGAGGAAGCCATGCTCGCCTGGCCGCAGCACGTCGGCCGGGCGCAGGATATCGCCGGCGATCAGCGGGCGCCGCACCATGGCACCGAGAAGGTTGCGACGCGCTTCGGCGGAAACTGTCATTGCGAGCGGTTGCTGGGCGGCTTCCGCGGCTCCGAGTTCCTTCTCCGTCAGGTCTTCCGCCTTCAGCAGCGTGCCGGCGCGGACATCGCGCGCCAGGATGATGACGTGGCGCGTGGCGATGGCCGCGGCTTGATTGCTCTGGGATGTGCCGGGCGGATGGGCCGAGATCCAGGCCACCGTCCCGAATCCGAGCAAACCAACCGCCATCAGAGCGAACAGGGTGAGACGGAGGATCATGGCTCGAGCACTTCCGGAATGCCGTCGGCAGCGATGGCGAGGCCGTATGGCAACTGGCCACTGCGGCGCGGGCGACAGCGCTCGGCGCGCCGATCGCAAATCGGCAATCCGGGCGGGCGGCGCAGCGACGACCCCACGAACCAGCGGCGGAGCGACACCACGAGCGGGCGGCGGAACAACCCCACGAGCCAGCGGCGGAGTGACAACCCTGCGACCTGACGGCGCAATGCGGCATAGGGGCGTGCCAGCACGGCGCCGCAGCCTGCCACACCAGTAACAACCGGCAGAACGCGATCTAGCGGCACCAGTGATGCGAACACGACCGGCAGTTTGAGGTCGCCCCCGCCCGACCAACTGTGCCAACAGGCCACGTCGCCGCCCGTGCTGAACACTGCCATTGCAAGCGAAGCCACCGGCAGGTCGTGCCGTGTGATACGCGCGGTGACACTCAGGATGGCGATGCGCGCCAGGATCGTACGCGGAATGGTCCGGACAGCGAGGTCGTGCGCCGCCGCGTTGACCGGCAGCCGTGCTGCCGCGGAAAACCCCAACCAGTGGATCCAGGGGACGAGGGCGGCGGGCATTGTGTTATGCCCGCCACCATGTTGCGTCAGCCGAACGCCGCTGCGATCGCCGCCGCGTTGCTTCCCCAGTGGCGGTCAGGTGAAGGTGAAGCCGGCGAAGAACGTCTTCAGCGTGGTTCCCAAGGTGGTGAATGCGGTTCCGATCGCAGCAACCAGCACGCCGGCGATGACCGCATATTCCACCGCGGTGACGCCACGGTTGTCCGCACGCAACACGATCCAGCAGGTCTTGAGTGTTTCGAACATAGCTCCATTCTCCGTCAACGCATCGGGTGGGAATTCGGAGGTCCGAGGACCTGCCGACCCGACGCGAGGAGGGTGAGCCGCAAAGTTTAACAAAGCATTGATGCCTTGAACAAAACACGCACGTGCGGATGAATACTTCGTAATGATTACGTTTGTATTCGAAATTTACTGCTGAATCCAAGTCTATCCTGTGTCCATGCTGTCGTATTTCCGCTGCGTGGCCGCCCGGGTGGCCCGACAACACTGGGACTGGTAATGGCGGCGCAGGCCAGACCGGCAAGACTTGCGACATGGCCGTACGTCATACCCGGCAATGATTAAGAATCCGCCAATGCCTTTGCGTTCAATGCTGGATCACCAGCGATTGGCTGCTGGCGAACGTCACCGTCGGCATGTACGCGAAGCTGATCAGCGGGTACCAGACTAGCGTCGCTTGCACGGTGACGCTGCCACCTGGGGTGTTGGTCGGAGCGTAGCTCACGGTCACGTGGCATTGCCCAGCCTGGGTCGCTCCCAGCGCGGGTGTGACAGCCGAAACGAAATGGCTGGTTATGGTGGTGCCGGTGCTGGTCGCGCTGTTGACTGCGGCATAGCGCACCGCCTGCGCGACACCGTTGTTCAGGGCCTGCTGTGCAAGGTATGCCAGCCCAACATCCAACACCGTGAAGATCAGCATCAGCAAGACCGCGCTGGCGACGGCGAACTCGACGGCCGCGACGCCACGGCGGGCGGCGGCGCGGCGGCCGGGCGCGCGGCTCATTGCACCCGCACCGTGCCGGTGACCGACAGCGGAATTGCCGTCGCGTTCGGCATGCCCGGCGGCGTCACTGACGTGCTGGTGGCGATGGTCAGGTAGGTGGCCAGCGATTCCCCGGCTGGGCAGGCGGTGGTGTTGGTCACCGCCGGTTGTACCGGCACGTAGCCTCCAGAGACGCAATAGAATCCGACCGATGCTGTAATGGTCGCGGCCGGTTCGACCGTGCCATAGGCGGCGACCGCTGCGTTCTGCGCGCCCGCCAGGCTGGTGCTGCCGACACTGCCCCAGGCGAGCGCGGTCCCCTGGTTCGCCCAGGCGTAGTACACCGCCGCCTGCACCGCGCGGTCCAGCCGCACCGCGACGGTCATGGCCATGCCGAGGCCGATCACGCCGAGGCATAGCGGTATCAGCACCAGTGCGATGGCCAGCGCCGCCTCGACGCTAACGACGCCGCGGCGCTCCCTCCAGCGGCTCTGGGCGCCCCGCCGTCGCGGCCGTGCCCCCGCGTGGTTCATTGGATCAGCGCGAGCTGGCCGGCGGAGGAACTGCCGATCGAGGCCGCGTTGGCCGAGATCGAGCCGGAGCCAACCACCTGCATGGTGTTGACCACAACGCCCATGGTGTTGCCGGACGCCGCGGCCAGATGGGCATTGTTGCTGATATTCAACGCGCCGCACGGCGTATAGAAGGCCCCTCCCAGCGCCAGCGTGG
The DNA here is from genome assembly GCA_035508435.1 of Acetobacteraceae bacterium. Taxonomy (GTDB): domain Bacteria; phylum Pseudomonadota; class Alphaproteobacteria; order Acetobacterales; family Acetobacteraceae; genus JASHVB01. Next base: position 8,510 of record DATJNA010000174.1, read on the forward strand.
AGCCGCCGTTCATGCTGCTTGTCGCCGCGCTGCCGGCACCGGGACAGGTCTGCCAGACCGCAACGCCGGCGGTCGGACCGGTTGTGGGCGCGGTGATCGCGTACGATCCGGAGTAGTTCGTCCAATTGAACCCTCCGGGGCTGCTGCCGGTCAGCACGAAACTGACGCCGGACGCCTGGGTGATGTTGGCGTTGTTGAAGGTCAGGCTGCCGTTGACGACGTAGTAGATGCCGGCAGCAAAAGTGTCGGTGGTAGAATTGCCGCCGATCGTCGTGTTGCCGCAGAATACGTTGGCTGACTGGGTGAACGCATAGGGCGTCGCCTTCCACGCGGTGAAGCTGGCGTTGGTGTAGCTGCAGGCGCCAGGCGTGGGCGCGGTCATGTTGGCAAGAGGATTGGCCTCGGCCGCATCTCCATCGGTGGGCGCCGGCGTCATCGTATTGCTGCCGCTGTTGGATTTCGCCACGATCCCGACCGCTCCGATGCTCTTCGCCACCAGGCTGCCACTGTTCAGGTAGATCGCCTGGGACGCATTCGAATCGCTGAAGATGCCGCAGCCGGTGGCGGTGATGCTGCCCATGTTGTTCACCGCGATCGCGGGCGACGCCGTCGTGCTCAGCGCCAGCACGCAGGCCGTATTCTGCACGGCAAGGCCAGAGGTGGCGCTGGCGGTCAATGTCGGGGCGGACACGCCAATCAGCGGACTGAAGTAAGCATTTGCGTGGCTGGTCAGCGTGACGGTGACAGTGGACCAGTTCGCCGCAACCGTGACGGTCGGCGTCTGATTCAGCGTTCCGACCCAGCTTTCGCCCGTGACGGCATTGGCCTCCGCCATCGCCGCGGCTGCGAACTGGGCCGCCGATGCAGTCTGCGCGGCGAGCAAACGCCCCGCTCCCATCGCTGCCGCGTCGGCGGCAAGCTGCAACCGGCTCGCCTCGCGTTGCCAGATGCCGTAGTCGATGCCGACACCCGCGGCGGCGATGAACACCGGCAGCATCACCGCGATCATGACCGCCACCGCCCCGCGGCGACGCTGCGGCGCCGCAGATCGTCTTCGGGTCATGCGTGCCCCACTCCAGGCGCACCTATGCGTCGGAGCGAGTCAACGCCGCCAATGGTTTCCGATCGCCTAACAGGTCGGCGGATTCCCCGTCCGCGCGGGCCATGGCAGGTATGACAACATCGCAAATATCGCAACGGCAGCGCGCGGAACTCTTGCCGAGCAAGCGGTGTGCCGCACTGGACCGGCGCCGTGCCCGCTGGTTGCGGGGCTGTTATCGTTGCCGGCCGGCCGTGTCCCTCGGGTCGGCAAACGCACCAATCCCCGCAGCCGCGTCTTGATGCGGCGGTCGATCACGTCGAGGTTGTCTCCGGTGATGATCGCCGATGTCACTACCAGGACGGCGCAACCGGCCACCATTTTCGCACGCTCGCATTCCGGCCCGACCCGGCGCACGGCCTCGTCCGCACCAATATCGAAGGCGCGGCGGCACAGCTCGTCGTCGAACCAGCAGACCGGCCCGGGCGGAGCGCTGTCTCCGGACCCGGCACTATCAGAAGAACTTCGCCGCGATGTCCGTGCTGGAGCGCTTGCCGATCGCGTCGAAATGCGCGTCCAGGAACACCGCGGTCTTGTCCTGGCCGAGCAAGAACAGATGCCGCATGAAGCCGCGCTCGGCGTTGAGCTTGGAGGAGGCGTTCAATGCCGCCAGTTCCGCCTCGGCGTCGATCGTATGGATATAGATCCGCAGGTAGCGATCGGCCGAAAGCTCGCCGCGATCGATCAGGTCGGTGACGAACTTGATCATCCGCATCTCCCGCATCAGCGACGAGTTGAACGATAGCGTATTGATGCGATCGATGATGCCGCGGACATCCTGTGGCACGGCTGGGATGTTGATCGGGTTGAGTTGCACGATCAGCACGTCGCTGCCGCCGCCCATATAGATCAGCGGAAATATCGGCGGATTGCCGCAATAGCCGCCGTCCCAATAATATTGCCCGTCCACTTCGACCGCCTGGAACAACGTCGGCAGGCAGGCGGAAGCCATCACCGCGGCGCTGCTGATCTCCCGCCGCTCGAACACGTGCAGCCGGCCGTTGAGGACGTTAGTTGCACAAACGAACAATGCCGGACCGTCGGATTCGCGCACGCGGGCGAAATCCACGGTGTCCTCCAGCAGCGTGCGCAGCGGGTTCTCGTTGGTTGGGTTCAGCTCGTACGGGGAAAATACTTTGTTCAGCGCGTCGGCGATGCGCCAGGACGGCGAGAAATCCATGTTGCCGGTACCCAGCAGCCGATCCAGCGGGCTGGGCTGCAGCGGCGACGTCTCCGCCAGCCTGGACACACCGTCCCAGAATGCCGCCAGGAGTCGGCGCGCCTCCGGTGGACCGCCACGCGCAAGCCCGTCGCTCAGCACCGCGGCATTCATCGCGCCGGCACTGGTGCCGACCACTGCCTCGATCTCCAACCGCGGATCGGCCAGCAGCCGATCCAGTACGCCCCAGGTGAAGGCGCCATGCGAGCCGCCGCCCTGCAACGCGAGCTTGATGCGCTTGCGCTCGGTCGGTTCCGTCACAGTCTCCGGCCCCTGGGGGTCCACCTATTTCTCCGTCACGCGAATGACCGGCGACCATTCGGCTGGCGCGGCGCTGCCGAGTGTCGCCAGCCGCGCCGCATAGACCGCGACCGCTGGAAAGCGGTGAGTACGTTGCACCGTTGCAGTGCGGCGCGGGCGGCATCAAAGCAGCCGTCGCGGTACGCCGCTCCGCGTGCCTCCCATGCCACCTGCACCGCGGGGTCCGGCTTGTTCGCGCGCAGCTCGGAGGGGGAGTCCTGAACCTGTTGGCGGTTCCTCATGCTGCCGCCACCTCCTTCAGTGCCTGCGCAAAGCGCACCTCCGCCTCCTGCGCGGGTAAGGTGTCCAGCCGTCCGGCGCCTTGCGCCGCATCGCCGTCGCCGCAGGCGGCGAGTGCGGCGATCTGGTCCGCGACCGTCGCGGCGAGGCCCAACGCGACCCCAGCCGGCGTCGTCGGACGGACGCCGCACAACAGTTGCAATCGGCCGGCATAGGACGCGACTGGCGGATCGGGGTGGAAGCAGGCGGCGTGGTACTCGTGCTCCAGCGCCTGGCTGAGCTGCCAGCCGAGATTTGGCGTCAGGCTGCCAAACAAATCGGCCTCCTGCGCGATGCGACAGAGCAAATCGTCGGCGTCGCGCTGCGCCGCGGGGCGCAGCGGGTCGGTGGCGAGGATAACCCGCCGGATCACGTCCTGCATCGCCGTGTCCAACCCGGATGACGCGGCAAGTGCGACGGTGACCGCGGCGGAGTGCGCCTCGAGCACGCCTTGCGGCGGCCGCGAACCGTCGTGGTGCAGGTCGTGGCCGGCCATGGCAAGCACGCCCGCCACGGCCGCTGCCGGCAAGAGCAACCCCTGGCGGCATGCGGCAGCGCAGAGCCAGCCCATGGCGCGCGCCGCCTCGGCCTGATGGTACTGGTTGTGATAGGCCGGCTCGACCAGCATGGATGCGGCGTGCGCCGCGACCGCGCCGGCAACCGCTTCGCCAGCCGCCGTGGCCCCAGGCAGCGGAGGGTTACCGCACAGTGCCTCGGCCAGCGCGTCGGCGACCGCGGCACGCATGTCGGCAGGCCGTGCGCGCCACGCCATCATGTCGGCTTCCGCCTGACGCAGCACCGCCCAAGGCGAGCCGCTGAAGCATGACGGAGCCTCGATCACCGCGACTTGTCCGCCACTCTGTTCCATGGTAACATCTTATACATTAAGCGCATAACGTGTTGGCCTGTCGCTTAACCATAACACACACGATATCCGCGATTGGCTTAGAATGCCCACAACGCTATCGGGGCGGAGTGACAAGAATCGCCAACTGACTCGATGGGCACGCCGCCCGTCCTGCACCAGAGGTGAAGCAATGTCACACTCTGCCACCGGACTTGGAAAATTCGCACTCATTCCGACGCAAACCGAGCAATTGGCCCGCCGGCTTGGCGAGGTGGGGACGCTCGGGCAATCACTGGGCCTGCTGGCCTTGGACCATTTGCGTCGCATCGTCGACACCGAGGGTAAGGCCGCCCGCGCACACGGCGACGCGCTCCGCGCATTGTGGACCGAACCGCATGCTGTGCACGAATTGTGGCAAGCGTGGTCCGACTATGCAGTGGATGCGGCACAGCGCGCGGTGCTCACCGCGGACGCGCTGCGTCAGGTCGGCGACAGCGTGGTGGAGCAAGTCGAGGCGTCAAACGAAGCACATCCGGTGCTGCTCTACGATTACGCCGTTGTGCTGGATGGACACGATCTGCCACGGCCAGTGAATTATCTGCTGGTGCAGATCCTGCCGGGTGCCGGCGTCAGCGTCGATCCGACCAAGCGCCCTTATATGATTATCGATCCGCGTGCCGGCCATGGCCCTGGCATCGGCGGATTCAAATCCGACAGCCAGGTGGGAGTAGCGCTGGCGCACGGTCATCCGGTGTATTTCGTGATTTTCCGGCCGCAGCCGGAACCAGGCCAGACGCTGGTGGATGTTACCGCCGCGGAGGGCCGGTTCGTGCGCGAGATCGCGCTGCGTCATCCCGATGCGCCGAAGACCGCGATCCTGGGCAACTGCCAGGGCGGCTGGGCGGCGATGTTGCTCGCCGCCTCCAATCCCGATGTCACCGGCCCGGTGATCGCCAACGGCGCGCCCATGAGCCTGTGGGCCGGCGTGCAAGGCCGCAATCCGATGCGCTATCGCGGCGGGCTGATCGGCGGGGCGTGGCCGGCGCTGCTGCTGTCCGACCTGGGCGGCGGCAAATTCGACGGCGCCAACCTGGTGTTGAATTTCGAACTCATGAATCCGGGCAACACCTGGTGGCGCAAGTATTTCAACCTGTACGCGAATGCCGATACCGAGGCACCGCGTTTCGCCGAATTCGAACGCTGGTGGTCCGGCTTCTACTTCATGAACGAATCAGAAATCCGTTGGATCGTCGAAAACCTGTTCATTGGCAACCGGCTGCAGCGTGGCACCGCGGTGCTGGCAGGACGCGGTCCGGTCGATCTACGCAAGATCAGGGCACCGATCATCGTGTTTGCCAGCCATGGCGATGACATCACGCCGCCGCAGCAGGCGTTGAACTGGATTCCCGCGGTCTATGAAAGCGAGCAGGAGATCCGCGCATGCGGGCAGCGGATCATTTATATGGTGCATCCGGATATCGGCCACCTGGGCATCTTCGTCTCCGCCAAGGTGGCCCGCAAAGAACATGACCGCATCGTCTCCACGTTGGAGGCGATCGAGGCGCTGGCGCCCGGCCTTTATGAAATGCAGGTGCAGCAGAAGGTCGGCGAGGGCGTGCACGCCGAATTCACCGTGGGCTTTGAGGAGCGCACCATGGCGGACCTGCGCCGCCTGACTGGCAGCGCCGACGACGAGGCATCGTTCGCGCTGGTCGACCGCATGTCGCAGGTTGCCGTTGATGCCTATGAACTGCTTGCGCGGCCGTTGGTGCAGGCGGCAGTGACGCCGGCCGCCGCCGCGGCCACGGTGCACACGCATCCGCTGCGCATGCGCCGCTACCTGACGAGCGATCTCAACCCCGCGATGCGGCCGGTGGCCGCGGCTGCGGAGGCCGTGCGCACGGCGCGCCAGCCAGCCGACGCGTCCAATCCGTTTGTGCGCAATGAGCGATTGTTCGCCGACGTGGTGGAGAGCGGGCTGAACGCGTGGCGCGACATGCTCGATGCATGGCAGGAGGTGGCGTTCTTCTCGATCTGGGGCAACCCGATGCTGACCCGTCTGGCCGACGCCGCCCGCGCCGGCAAGGGCGCGCAGATCGGCGAGACATTGCGCGAACTGCCCGCAGTGCAGGCGGCGCTGATGAACGTGGATCGCGGCGGCTACGCCGAGGCGGTGATCCGCATGCTGATCCTGATGGCGCGCTCGCGCGGCGAGGTGCGCCAATCGCGGCTGGAGCGTTCGCGCGAAATGCTGAGCAATACCGAGCCGTTCCGCAGCCTGGGCCTGGATCGGCGCTCGCGCATCATCGCCGAGCAAACGCTGATTGTGGATTTCGCCGGCGATCAGGCGGTGACGTCGTTGCCCGCCCTGATCCCGCTGCCGGAGGATCGCGAGCGCGCGATCGCCACGGTGCAGGAGATCGCCGGTGAGGTGTCGGAGATGAGCGACGCCACGCTGCGGATGCTGGCGCGGTTGCGCGACCTGCTGGGCCTGCCGCCGCTGACATTCACCGCGGTTCCGTCGGTGCCGCGCGGCGTGCCGGCAGCGCGGCGGAGCGCGAAGGCGGCGGAGGAGAGCGTGGCCGGCGAGTAGTGGGCCAGAGCGGAGGCCGGGGAGTAGGTGGGCCACCGCTCCATCCCGCGGCACGCGCGGCAATAACGTGACCCGATGCGATCGTGCGCCGACCGCGGCCGGGTCCGCCGGCGCTAACCGGATAGAGGGATCGGCCATTGCGCCAGCGCCGCCAGCGTGTGGCGCGCGATCATTGCCTCCTCATTCGTTGGAATCACGAGCACCCGCACGCGTGAGCGATCGGACGATATCAACTGCGCGCCTGCACGATTCGCCGTGCGGTCCAGTTCCACGCCGATCCACTCCATGCCTTCCAGCACCCGTTCGCGCACCGGCCAGGCATGCTCGCCAATACCGCCGCAGAAGACGATCGCATCGAGGCCCTGCAGCACCGCCGCCAGTCCGCCCAGTTCACGGCGAATGCGGAAAACGAAATATTCAACCGCCTCCCGTGCCTCCGGCTTGTCGGAGGCGAGCAAGGTGCGCATGTCGTGCGACAGGCCTGACAGACCCTTCAGTCCGGATTCCCGGTAGAGCAGGTCGGCAATCTGAGCCGCGTCCATGGCCTTTTCCTGCATCAGGTAGAGCACAACCCCCGGATCGAGCTGGCCGCAACGTGTGCCCATTGGCAGTCCGTCCAGTGCCGTGAAGCCCATCGAGCTGGCGACCGACTGACCATCGCGGATCGCGCACATCGACGCACCGTTGCCGAGATGCGCCACTACGACACGACCCGCCGCATGATGCGGCGCGATCTGCCGCAGCCGGTGGCTGACGTACTCGTACGACAAGCCGTGGAACCCGTAGCGGCGAATGCCTTCCTCGAACAACCGCCGTGGCAACGCGAACACGTCGTTGACGAAGGGATGCGCGCGGTGGAAGGCGGTATCGAAGCATGCCACCTGCACCACCTGCGGCCAGGCCTCGCGCGCAGCGAGAATGCCCGCGAGGTTGTGCGGCTGGTGCAGCGGCGCCAGCGGCACCAGCGTTTGCAGGTCGCGCAGTACCGCATCGGTAACGATAGCCGGCGCCGCATAATGCACGCCGCCATGCACAACGCGATGCCCCGCCGCGACCACCTGCGCGTCCGGGACGGCGGAGCGACGCCATTCGAGAATGCGGCCCAGTGCATCGGCATGGAATGATGCGCCTGCCGCCCCGGTCCAGATCGCCTCGTGAATCGTCTTGCCGCCGCCATCCGATATCGCGATGTGGCGCCGCGCGCCCACCATCTCCGCCTGCCCTGCCGCGAGCGCGACGGGTTCGCCGTCGCCCGCCTGGAACAATGCGAACTTGATGGACGAGGAGCCGGCGTTCAGCGTGACGACGTGGCGGGTCATGACAGCGCTTCCGCGGTGCCGACCGGCGGCACGCCGCTTTCACCGGTGGCCTGCCAGTGCGCGTACAGCACCGCCACGGCGCATGAGAACAGTCGCGCTGTCTCGTCATCGGCCCGGCTGGTCAGCAGCACCGGCACCTTCGCGCCCAGCACGAGGCCCGCACCCTCGGCTTGTGCCGCGTAGGTGAGTTCCTTCGCCAGGATGTTGCCGGCTTCCAGGTTCGGCACGACCAGGATGTCGGCGACGCCTGCTACTAGCGAGGTCAAACCCTTGGTCCTCGCCGCCGCCAGGCTGATTGCGTTGTCCATCGCCAGCGGGCCATCCACGATACCGCCGCGGATCTGCCCGCGGTCGCTCATCTTCGACAGGATCGCTGCGTCGAGCGTGGATGGAATCTTCGGATTCACCGTCTCCACCGCCGACAGGATGCCGACCTTCGGTTTTCGGATGCCGAGAGCGACGCCGAGGTCGATGGCGTTCTGTACGATATCGACCTTGTCCTCGAGCGTTGGCGCGATGTTGATGGCCGCGTCGGTCACCAGCAGCAGCCCGGGCAGCGATGGGGCGTCCATCACGAAGACATGGCTGATGCGGCGGCCGATGCGCAGCCCGCCTTGCGATTTCATCACATGGCGCAACAGCTCATCGGTATGCAGGTGGCCTTTCATGATGGCGGTGACCGTGCCCTGGTGCACCAGTTCGACGGCGCGCGCCGCGGCAGCGTCATGGCTGGGCAGATCTTCGATCGTGCAGCCAGAGAGATCGACGCCATGCTCCGCGGCAAGGCTGCGCATCTTCCGCGTGTCGCCGAGCAAGATGGGAGCGATGAGGTTGGCGCGGGCGCCGGCCAACGCGCCCATCAGCGCAGTTTCCTCTTCCGGCGCGACGACGGCGGTGGGCATGCCGGGCAATTTGGTGCACGCCGTCATCAGGCGTTCCACATGGCGATGACGCGCCACCATCAGTTGCGGCAGGGTCGCCTCATCAACGATTTGGCGCGTCGGCGGCGCAACCACCTCGGCGATCCCATCGCAGATCAGCTCATCGCCGCGCTGGATCCTGGTGTCCAGGACGACGATGTCCGGCGGCCGCAGCTCCTTGACGCGCACCGACACGGTCAGCGTGGCACCGACATGGGCGCGGCCGAAAAAATGCAAGGTCTGGACGCGATACAGCGTGCCGGGGCCCGGTAACAGATTGCCCAGCACGGCCGAAAACAACGAGCCGACCCACATCGACGGCGCCGCGGGCACAGGGCCCGCCTCGCCGCGGCTGGCGGGCAGGTGGGCAGGATTGAGATTGCCGCTCACCCGCGCGAACACATAGAGATCATCCGGTGTCACCACCCGGGTGATCGAGGCGGACTCGCCAATGGCGAGTTCCGAAAACAGCTTGTTGGCATGCGTCATGACGCACCTCGCTGCTCAGGCTATAATGTGCAGGCTGGGGTCCACGTAGATTGTGTCGCCGGTCATGCCGGACGCCGCGCCACCAACCAGGAACGACACGACGCGGCCGACCTCGGCGATGTCGACCAAACGGTGCGCCGGCGCGCGCATATTCGACCCGCGATCACGCTTTTGGATAGCCCACGGTCTGCGAGAACATGACGAATTGCGTCTCATCGAGCCGGAGGGTCGCGGCAAGGCGGTCCGCATCGAGTGAGGCTCGGAATACGCAGGCCAAGCCTTCCGACGCACAGTACAGATAAACATTCTGGCCGATGAAGCCGATATCCGCGCTGGCTACGCGGCGTTGCTCCTCGCGCGATACGCCGCTCAAATGCTGCGCATTGGACACATAAATCAAGTCCACGGGCGCGGTGCCGACAAAATCCTGCACGCCGGTCTGGCCGCGTACGTCGGCTGCCAGCAAGGGCAGCAACCGATGCCTGATCGCATCATACCGCCAGACGCCGTCTGCCGTTGCGGCGAGAATCTCGGTCTCCCGCGCATGTCGCCAGGACGGCGCGGTGCGGTCGGCGCTCGCCGGGCGATTGACACCGTAGGCGCACCACAACAGCTCGGAAAGCACCTGCGGTGGCAGGGGCCGCGGATCGAAGCTGCGCGTCGAGCGGCGCTGCTTTAGCGCCTGCGCCAATGACGTGCCGAAATCGTTGCGGGGCGCCGGCAAATCGATCGGCTGGGAACCCTGCGCCCGTACCAGGCGGGGCGCGAACGCCAATGTGGCGGTGGCAAGAAGCCCAAGATTTGTGGCACGGCGTGTGGTCATTGGTCTAACTCCTGCTCTGACATGCCCGCTGCCCGCAGCACGGCGCGGCGCACCAGTGTCGCGAGAATTGGCAGCTTGTAGGCGTTGTGGCGTAGCGGCGTAGCGTCAGCGATCGCGGCCTCGCCAGCCGCGCGCGCGATGCCGGCATCGATCGCCTGTCCGGTCAGGACGGTTTCCGCTTTCTCCGCGCGCCAAGGCGTCGGCGCAGCCGCGCCGAGTACCACGCAGACATGCTGACATCGGTGGTCCGGCGCGAGATCCAACACCACGGCCACATCGGCAATCGACCAGTCGAACGAGGGCTTTTCTGCCTGCTTCAAAAACACCGAATGGGTGCCCGTGCCCACCGTTGGCAGCACGATGCCGGTGAGTACTTCGCCGCGGCGCAGATCCGTCTCGCGCCTGATGTCGGTGCCCGGTCGGACGACGAAATCGGCAAACCGCACCACGCGCGCGCTCCCGTCGGCGTCGACCAGTTCGACGCGGGCATCGAAGGCAAGCAGCGCGGTCGCGATAGTCGAGGGGTGGACCATGGCACAGCCGGCCTGGCCGAACATCGCGTGATATTGATTTTCACCCACGAAGGCGAAGCACAGATCGCCGCCCTTGCGCGCGCAATTATGTGCCGCCGACCGGAAATACCAACATCGCGGCCGCTGCAACAGATTGCCGCCAAGCGTTGCCACGTGCCGGATCTGTGGGCTGGCCGAACTGCCAGCCGCATCGGCAAGCGCGGTGTAGCGGCGGCGTATCGTTGCATCTCCGGCGATTTGCTCTAACGTGACCAGGGCGCCGATGCGCAGACCGGCGCCGTCTTCCGAGATCGCGCCCAGGCCCGGAACGTCACGCAGATTCACGACACGGCTTGGCCGCAGCAGTCCCTCCTTCATCAAATCGAGCAAATCGATGCCGCCGGCCTTCAGCACGATACAATCCGGCGTGGTACTGTTCTTGTCTGCCACCATGGCCTCGGCAACCGTGCGGTTGGCGAGGCTTGCCGCTGCCAGAACCGAGCGCGCGGACTGCCACGAAAACGGCTGCATCGTCTCAACTCCCCTGCGGCAGTTTGCGCAATGCTGCCAGTACCACCGCCGGAGTCATCGGCAGTGCGTACAGGCGCACGCCGAGAGCGTTGAACACCGCATTGGCGATAGCCGGGGCCGTGGAAATATTAGCGGGCTCGGCGATGCCATAGGCATCGGTGGCACTCTCACCCTGGTAGTTTTCGAGCACGATCACATCGATCGGCGGCGTCTCGCGTGGGCCAACCAGCTTGTATTGCTCCAGGTTGGCATTCACCACATGGCCGGTCTGCCGGTCGATGACGCGCTGCTCCAACAGCGCGTAAGAGAGGCCCATCAGCACGCCGCCCTGCACCTGGCTTTCGATCAACTTCGGGTTCATCGGGCGGCCGCAATCCTGCACCGCTACCACACGCTCGACGCGGATGGCGCCGGTCTCGGTATCGACCGCGACTGCCGCGAACTGCACGCCGCCGAGGTCGTTGCGCGCGCCGGCGGCGTCGCCCATATGGCGGCGAAATCCCCCATAATCATCACTGCGTGCGGCAACCGCACTGATTTGGTCGGTTCGCAGACCGAGCGCCGCGTCGCGAAATCCGATGGCGCGTGTCGCATCCTCGCGGACCACGACGCGGCCGTCGCGCGCGACAAGGTGCTCGGGCGTCACGCCGAGCGTTGGTGCCACCTGACGGAACAGTACCTGCTTCACCTGCCAGGCAGCGGCGCGCGCGGGCGGCGTAATCGAGGCCGTGGTCTGGCTGCCATAGGAAGGCGGGCCGGCGGGAAAATCCGTGTCGCCGATCAGCACGGTGATGTCCGCGGGCTGCAGGCCAAGCTCTTCCGCGACAACCTGTGCCAGGATTGTGCCGATGCCGGTGCCGAGATCCTGCACGCCCGACAGCGCCTGTACTGACCCGTCGCGGAGCAAACGAACTTCGCACGAGGAATTGGTGTGGGCGTTGGCACCCCAAATGGATTGGGCCATGCCGATGCCGCGTTTGATGATGCCGGTGTCGACGCCCGCCGCACGCCGGCGATTCCAGCCGATCCGTTCCGCCCCCAGGCGGCGCTCCTCGCGGCGCACCTCGCTCGGATCAATGCGGTCGCGCAGTACCAGCGGATTGAGACGGAGTTTGTCAGCCAGTTCGTCGATCGCCTGTTCCATGGCAAAGGCGCCGGGCGTATTGCCGGGACCGCGCATCGCCGAACCTCGACCGGCGTTGATGAACACGTCGCTCTGGGCGACGGCAAAATTGGGACAGGCGTACAAAGCCTGGGCAAAGTTCCCGACGCTCGCACCAACTCCCACACCCGCCGTGCCGAATTCAACCAAAGAGATCGCAGTCAGCGTGCCATCGTGACGCGCGCCAATGCGCAGATGCTGCCAGGTTGCGGGACGATTGCCGGTGTCGAGATGCTCCGCCTGCCGGTCGAATACCAGCCGCACCGGGGCCTGTGCCTGGCGCGACAACATCACGGCAATCCCCCCATACCCGCCGAGTTGCGACTTCGAGCCGAAGCCGCCGCCCATCGCGCCGACCTTCACCCGTACTTGACTCAACTTCAGGCCGAAGGCCTGAGCCAGTTCGCGGCGCACGCCCGCGGTGTACTGGGTCGACATCCATACCGTGAGCCCGTCGGGCCGCCAGTCGGCGACGATCGCGTGTGGCTCCATGCAGCAATGGGTCTGCGTCTGGGTCTGATATTCCCCCTCGACCACGATGTCGGCCTGCGCGAAACCCTGCTCCACATCGCCACGGCTACCCTGACGGTCGGGTCCGCGAACATTGCCGGCGAGCGGCAGGTTCTTCGCCGCTGGCATTTCCGCCAAAGAGAGCGACGGCTGCGCGCCGTCAGGGTACACAGCCGGCGCGCCTGGTTGGCGTGCCGCGTCAAGATCGACAACGAACGGCAGCGGCGCGTAATCGACGCTGATCAGCGACAGCGCTGCTTCCGCGGCGGCCGGTGTTGACGCGGCGACGGCGGCAACCGGCGCCCCGACATAGCGCACGATCGCATCGCGCGGCGCGATGGTCAGTACCGCGCGCACCCCTGGATGGCGCGCGGCCGCAACGCCGTCGATCGCCTGTATCCGTGCGTGCGGCAGGGGCGAACGCAGGATCCGGGCGTGCAGCATGCCGGGCAGCTTGACGTCAACCGTGAAGCGAATAGCGCCGGTGACCTTGGCGCGGGCATCCTGCCGCGGTACCGCCTTGCCGATCACACGTAGCATCCCGTTGACCGGCAATGGCGGGGGCTCCTCTGCTGGGACCTGCCGCTCGATCTCGCCCACGCCGACGCCGGCGATGCCAGAGGGGAATGCCGCGGTCACAGTATTGCCCGCCATTGTCAGGCCTTCCTGGCGTTGCTGGCCGCCAGCACCGCCTCCAGCACATGCGGATAGGTCCCGCAGCGGCAGAGATGCCCGCTCACGGCAGTCCGCACCTCTGCGGTTGTCGGTTGGTTCGTGCGTTGCAGGAGTGCGGCACTACTCATCACCATGCCGGGTGTGCAGTAGCCGCATTGCACGGCATCATGCGCGATAAAGGCTTCCTGCACCGGATGCAGCCCACCGCCTTGTGCCAATCCCTCGATCGTGATGACTGCGCGCGTCCCCACATCGACTGCCAGGATCATGCAGGATGCGACAGGGGCACCGTCGAGCCAGACTGTACAAGCAGAACAAGCGCCACGGTCGCAGCCGATTTTCGTCCCGGTGAGATCGAGCGGGCCGCGCAGCACCTCGGCCAGCGTTGCGTTTGGCGCCACATAGAACTGTCTTGGGATATCGTTGACGGTCAGGGTCATCAGCACGCCGTCCGGACCCAGGATCGGCGGCAGGTTCGCGGCCACCGCATCGTTTACGCGGTGGATCAGACCAATCGCGCCGGCAGCGATCCCCGCTCCACCGATGAACAATCGTCGCGAGACGGCCATGCCTGTGCTCCCGCTTGCGATCCAGGGGTCTGTGGCGTCGCTCCCGAACTGAGTGCCGCCACAATCGCGCTGCCGACTCCGGACGTCTTGTGATCCCTCATGGGGTCGATCATCAGGCTTGCACGGGAAACCGATGCCGGCATTGACCTCGATCAAATCCGGAGAATGGCGAGTGACTTGGCGCAAGGCGGGGCGGCCGGAGGTGATGAACGCACCGCGCCAGCAATGCGGAACCGCGCAACGGCCGGCTGGCCGACGTCTCGCTTCGCGGCCGCGTTGGAAACGCTGCGCGGGTCGTTTCCCATTGTGCGCCGCTGCCTGATAGGCTGACGGATCGTGGGGACTTCCCCGTCACCCCGTGGGAACACCGCGATGCCAGGATTCGAATCCATTCATGCCCGCGCCGCCAGGCGCAAGGGCGGCGAGGCCGCTCTCGCCGCCTTGCTGCCCACCGTCACGATACCGGCGGAACTCGCCGCCATCCCTGACGACCGCATCCTGGCCGAGATGACCCGCCGCATCTTCTGCGCCGGCTTCGCCTGGACAGTGATCGACAAAAAGTGGCCGGGCTTCGAAGCAGCGTTTCTTGCCTTCGATCCGCCGCGCCTGGTTCACCAGCCGCCCGAGTTCTGGGACGCGCTCACCGTGGATCCGCGTATCGTGCGCCACGGCTCAAAGATAATGGCGGTCGCCGCCAATGCCCGGTTCATCACAGCCGTCTCGGCAGAGCAAGGCAGCTTCGGCCGTTTCCTCGCGGACTGGCCCGCGTCGAACCAGATTGGCCTGCTGGAATTGCTCGCCAAACGCGGCTCCCGCCTGGGCGGCAACACCGGTCAATATTTTCTGCGCGTCATCGGTAAGGACGGCTTCATCCTCTCGCGCGACGTCGTGCGGTGCCTGCGCGATGTGGGCCTCGATGTCGCCGAGTCGCCGACATCGAAGCAAGACCTCGGCAAGATTCAGCAGCAATTCAATGCGTGGGCGACCGAGACGAAGCTGCCTTACACGCATCTCTCGCGTATCTGTGCCATGTCGGTAGGCGAGAACTATCCATCAGAGCACCTGCACGCGTACATGAGCGAATAGCCGCCATTGCCATCCTCGGCGAGGGCTAAGACGCCCTCTCAGTCCCCTACGCCGCCGAGGAAGTCTGCCCGACGCATGGGCGGACGGCGGATACTTGCCGAGTTGCATCCAAACTTGTGGATGTGGGTCTTGCCTATAGATTGATAGACAGACCAGCGACGGTTTGGTGAGCGTTGAATGGGGTGGCCGCCGGAAGGGGAAAGCGCTCATCAAAATCAAGGGGGTGGAGAAAGCATTGGCTTTTACCGACGGCCGCCTCGCGGCGTCTCGCACGAGTGGTGCGTACGGGGACGCAGCCGCCGCTTTGGCCGCGGATCGGCAACGCTTCACCGGGCCTGTTCGTGCGTTTCATCCTCTGCCAGGAACGTGGTGCAGTGTAACGCCTCATCAATATCCCTGGCTTCGAGATATGGGTAGTTGGCAAGGACTGCTTCGCGTTTCGCCTGCCGCGAGCAGGCCGAGCAATCGCGGCTCCGTCAAGCGGAGCCCTCGGATACACGGCTTGCCGGCGCACACTGGCGGATCGACTGTGATACGTCCGAAGGCCATATGCCGCTCTCTTACATCGTCGCGCCGATCACCCACGGCGCGAACTCCGCCGCGCCGAAATCGAATGCCTCGCTCTTCGTCCGTTCACCGCTGGCCACCCGCAGGATCAGTTCGAAAATTCGCTGGCCGCATTCCTGCACGGTCTCGTCGCCGTCGAGGATGGTGCCGCAGTTCACGTCCATGTCGTCTTCGATATGCCTGTACATCGGTGTGTTGGTCGCCAGTTTGATGCTCGGTGCCGGCTTGCAGCCGAACACCGACCCGCGGCCGGTGGTGAAGCACACCAGGTTGGCACCGCCGGCTACCTGGCCCGTCGCCGATACCGGGTCGTAGCCAGGCGTGTCCATGAACACGAACCCCTTGGCCGTTACCGGCTCGGCATAGCCCACCACATCGACCAGGTTGGTGGACCCGGCCTTCGCCATCGCGCCCAGGGACTTCTCCAGGATCGTGGTCAGCCCACCCGCCTTGTTGCCGGGGGAGGGGTTGGCGTTCATCTCTGCCCCCTCGCGCCTGGTGTAGTCCTCCCACCAGCGCATCAGCGCGACCAGCTTGTCCCCCACCTCGCGCGACACCGCGCGGCGGGTGAGCAAATGCTCTGCGCCGTAAGTCTCCGGCGTCTCCGACAGGATCACAGTGCCGCCGTGCTGCACCAGCAGATCGCTCGCCGCGCCCAGGGCGGGGTTGGCGGAAACGCCGGAATACCCGTCGGAGCCGCCGCATTGCAGCGCCACGGTCAGTTCGCTGGCGGGCATTTGCTCGCGGTGCACCTGGTTGGCCTCCGCCAGCACGTCCTTCACGAATGACACGCCCGCGGCCACCGTCTTGCGCGATCCGCCGGTGGACTGGATGTCCATCGCCTTCAGGCGGCCGGCCAGACGTTGCTCTTCCATCAGGCCGCCGATTTGGTTCACCTCGCAGCCCAGGCCGAGCACGATGACATGGGAAAAATTCGGGTGCCGAGCGTAGCCGCCCAGCGTGCGGCGGAGCAATCGCAGGCCGTCGCCCTCGCTCATGCCGCAGCCGGTCTTATGGGTCAGCGCCACGACGCCGTCGACGTTGGGGTATTCGGCGAGCGGATCGTCGCCGGTGAACGGATTACGGCGGAACATGTCGGCGACCACGCTCGCCACGTGGGCGCTGCAATTCACACTGGTGAGGATGCCAATGTAGTTGCGCGTTGCGACGCGGCCGTCCGGGCGGCGGATGCCCATGAAGCCGGCCGGGGTGTTGGCCGGGGCGGTGGGTCGTGCATCCACGCCCCAGGCGTAGTCCTTGGCGAAATCCCCCATTTCGCAGTTATGCACGTGCACGTGCTGGCCAGGAGCGATTGGCGCCGACGCGAAGCCGATGATCTGGCCGTACCGGCGCACCGCCTCACCGGCCGCGATTGGGCGGACCGCGACCTTGTGGCCGGCCGGGATGCGCGTGGCGGCCACCACGCCATCGGCAACCGCCGCTCCGGGCAGCAGGCTGGCGCGGGCGATCACTACGCCGTCATCGGGGTGCAAGCGAATGACAGGGGGTGGGGCCATGTGTGTGATCTCCTTCGCCGGACGCCGTCCGCCGTTAGTCTGGCGCACCGCATAGCACGCGGCGGCGAGACGGGCGACGCGCGGCGGCCGGTTTCGTTGACACGGACCGGGTTTGGCCATACAGCGCTGCCCCCGGCCGGAGGGGTGCCCGAGTGGCTAAAGGGGACGGACTGTAAATCCGTTGGCGCACGCCTACGTTGGTTCAAATCCAACCCCCTCCACCAGC
>DATJNA010000175.1:0-3175 GCA_035508435.1 Acetobacteraceae bacterium
GCATACGCGTGGGCCTCCGATCGTGTCGCCGCCGCGGAGCGCTCGATACAGCCGCTCGCCGCCTGATGCACGGCCACCAGGGCGGCCCGTCGGCCGCCCTGCATGCGGATTCCGATGAAATCAGCCGCCGATTCCGATCCATTCCAGCCACCTGTTCCGACGGAAGCCAGCCGGTGATTCCGACGAAGCCAGCCGGGGTGACGGAGCGGACCGCGAGCGATTGGCATGGGGTCAGTTCGCGGGTGTCTCGTCAAGCTTGTTGGCTTTGATCGCCCGGAGCTTGCGGAGGGACTCGCCCCGGAGTTCCAGGCGATGCGCGCTGTGGACCAGCCGGTCGAGGACGGCATCGGCGATGGTTGGATCGCCGATATGGGCATGCCAGTTCTCAACCGGCAGTTGGCTGGTGACGATGGTGGCGGCGCGTCCGTGCCGATCGTCGATGATCTCCAGCAGATCGTGTCGTTGCTCGGCGGTGAGCGGGGTCAGTCCCCAATCGTCGAGGATGAGAACCTGTACGCGGGCGAGGCTTTTCAGCATCCGGGCATAGCGCCCATCGCCCCGGGCCAGGCCGAGGCCTTCCAGCATGCGCGGCACACGCTGATAAAGCACGGAGCGGTTGTCGCGGCAGGCGCGTTGCCCAAGAGCGCAGGCCAACCACGTCTTGCCGACGCCGGTCGGGCCGGTGATCAGCAAATTTTGCTGGCGTTCAATCCATTCTCCCTGTGCCAGTTTCTGAAACAGGGCGCGGTCGAGACCGCGGTGCGCGCGGTAGTCGACATCCTCCGGGGTGGCGGGTTGGCGCAGCCCGGCAAAGCGCAGCCGGGTCTTCAGCCGCTTGTTGTCACGCTCCAGAACCTCGCGGTCCACCAGCATTGCTAGACGGTCGTCGAAGCTGAGTTGATTGCTGTCGGGCTGGCGTCGCTGTTCCTCCAGCGCGTGGAGCATGCCGTTAAGCCCGAGTTCGCGTAAGCGGTCGATGGTGGGATGACTGAGCATCCGCTGTCCTCCTCAATGATAATAGCTGCCGCCGCGAACGTTGCCGTGCTGGACGGGCGGCTCGTCGGGCACGGGTTGGGGGCGATAGGCGCGATCGAGGTTGTTGCGCAGGATCGAGACGATGGAGCCGTAGGTGCGCGCCCCGATGTCGATGCCGCGTTGGCAGGCAGCTTCGACCCGGTCGGCGCCATAGCCGCGTACCAGGCGCAGGATGCCGAGGCAGGCCCGGAAGCCCTGTTCGGGATGCGGCTTGGCGTTGAGGATCAGCTCGACCAGTCCGGCGGTGGCCGGACCGATCTCACTTGCCTCGCGTCGCAATCTGGTCGGCGTCCAATCGGCATAACGCCGGTGTGCGCTCGGCATGTGATCTGGCACGGTCGTGTGCCGATGCGACAGCGGGCTGCGCACGTGCGCTGCGACGCGGACGCCGTGATGGAATATCTCCACCGCGCGATCGGTGATGCGGGCCTCGACCACCTCGCGGATCAGGCGATGCGGCACGGAGTACCAGTGGCCGTGGACCTCAATGTGGTAGTCGAGGCCCGGCCGGCAGCGCTTCCATTCGGCGTATTCGAAAGGCTCGGATGGCAGTGGTAGCAGCGCCGTTCGCTCAATTGCTTCGAACAGGGCACGTCGGCTGCTGCCGATACGCCGCATGGTGCGTGTGTTCAGCTCATCGGTCAGCTCGCGCAACGCGATATTGAGTTCGCCGAGCGAGAAGAACTGGCGATGACGCAGCCGCGCCAGCACCCAGCGTTCGACGACCTGAACGGCGACCTCGACCTTTGCCTTGTCACGCGGCTTGCGTACGCGCGTCGGCACGATGGCCGTGCCATAATGCGCCGCCATCTCCTGATAGGTGCGGTTTATCCCAGGTTCGTAGCGACATGCCGCGGTTACACCGGCCTTGAGGTTGTCGCAGACGATCTGGCGGGTGACGCCGCCAATGAAGGTTAGAGCGTTGACGTGGCAGCCAATCCAATCTGCTAGGCCCTGCGTCCAGCGTGCCTCTATATATGTGTAGTTCGAAGCACCGAGCGCCGCGACGAAGACCTGTGCCTGCCGCACTTCACCGCTGAGCGGATCAGCGACCGGTACGGTCTGGCCAGCGTAATCGACGAATAGTCGCTCGCCGGCGACATGGGTTTGCCGCATCGTCGGCGAGATGCCGGCTCGCCATTCCCGGTAGAGATCGCAGAACCGGCTGTAACCGTATCCTTCCGGTTGCCCGGCGCGATACTCTTCCCATAGCAGCAGCAAGGTGACGCCGGGACGGCGCAGCTCGGCATGCAGCCGTGGCCAATCCGGCTGAGGCCGCGGGCTTTCCTGGATAGCAAACGGCGGGCTGAACAGCCGTGCTTCCAGCGACTCATCGTTCAGCTCGGCCGGCACCGGCCAGGTAATGCCGAGCACCGCTGCTCGGCGCAGATACTCCGCCACGGTGTACCGGCTGATGCCGATCGCCGCGGCGATGCGGCGTTCGCTGTGGCCGGCGACGTGTTTGAGACGCAGAACTTCTCGGACCTGACGCATCGGCAGTCTCTGGGCTGGCATGGCGCTCCCCGGTGTTGCTTCCCGGAGAGCGTGCCGTCGGCTGACGGCTGCCCGTGGACCGCTCCGCCACCCCTCTCAGGGGGTGGCTGGCTTCGATCGGAATCGGTGGCTGGCTTGCGTCGGAATCAGTGGCTGGAATGGATCGGAATCACCGGCTGCTTTGCGCCGGAATCCGCAGGTTGAGCGTCGTAGCTTTGCCCATTGCCGTCGCCGCCGGTTTTCCGCTGTTCCTGTTCCATTCGCACCACCTCCCTAAGACGAACATGGTCGATCAGCGGCGTGCGAACGGTGATCGAGATTTTCGGCCCGGCAAGGACCCGATCGGAACGCGCCCGCAAAGCACCAAGGGTGCATTGGTCCATATGGACAAACCCGACGGAGCCTAGATGGAGAAGCGATGGCGTCGCCACGGCGCCACGATGGAGCCGCCTCCGGCGAAAGAAGGGGGGGCCGTTCGCAAAATGCCCCGCGAGGATGCCGCGCATGAGCAGCGCGAACCCAGCACCAGCCCGTTTTTTCCGCAAGAAGCGGCTCAAGCCCTATCGCGGGCGCGGAGAAGTTTACAGTTGGCTGCGAGCCCACCATCGCGAGATCGAGGCGAGGCTGGCAAACGGCGAGGCGTCAT
>DATJNA010000176.1:0-4884 GCA_035508435.1 Acetobacteraceae bacterium
CCGGAGTGCAGATATCACCGCGGGCAAGACCACGGTCTTTGTTTGCGTGCCGCTCAAGATGCTGAAGAGCGTGCCGGCGATCGGCCGGGTCATCATGGGAGCGCTGCTCAATGCGGCCTACGAGGCCGATGGCGCTGTCGAAGGACGAATCCTTTATCTGGTTGACGAGGCCGCGCTGCTTGGCCCGATGTCGTTCATGACAACGGCACGGGACGCGGGACGCAAATATGGCATCACGCTGCAGCTGTTATACCAGTCGGTCGGACAGATCGTTCGCCAGTGGGGTGCGGAAGGCAAGCGTGAGTGGTACGAGGTCGCCTCGTGGCGCGCCTATGCGGCTGTCAAGGACGAGCAGACCGCCAGGGAACTCGCGAGTACGGTCGGCGAATACGGCGTGCTCGCCTGGTCCGAAAGCGACAATTCTGGACGGCACGCGAAAGGTCTCGAGCTGGCATCGCGCTCAACAGGGCAGACCCGCAATTACCATGAGGTCAGGCGTCAGCTGATCCGTCCCGAGGAGATCATGCACGACGCCCGCGAAGACGAGCAGATCATCATTCCGAAAGCCGGCCGGCCGGTACGCTGCGGACGGGCGATCTATTTTCGGCGACCGGAACTGGAGGCGCGCGTCAAGCCGAGCCGGTTCTTCTCGCACGGCGACAGCCCCCAACCCGCGTCTGGCGTGGCGCACGCGCCGCCGAAAGCCGTCGCTGCCGGCGACCGCCCCGTCGCGGAACGCGTTTCGCAACGCACCGCCGGCAGCATTCCTCCGGCCCGGTCCGCGGCTGCTGGCGAAGGGCAGACGCCGCCCAGGCCGCAAAGGCGTCGCAGCTACATGTAGGACCGTGACGCACGTGAGGGCCGAATCATGACCGACATTCTGGTGGTGACGACGAACGATGTCGCGCACGCGCGCATCGCACGGGTGATCGGTGCTGTCTTCGGCACCTCCATCCGCAGCCGTTCGGCGCTCGGCAACGCCTTTGGCAGCATGCGGGCGGCGTTCGGCGGCAGTCAGTCCGGCTATACCAGCATGATGAACGACACCCGCGCAGATGCGGTCGCCGCTCTCAAAGAGCAGGCGGCGGCATGTGGTGCGAATGCGGTGATAGCCATGCGTTTCGATTCGGGAGAGTTCGACTCCGGGCGCGGGCAGTCGATGGCGGAGATCACGGCCTATGGGACGGCGGTCCTTCTTGAGCCGGCAGAGTGACGACAGGGGCCGCCAACGCGGACAGGGGCCGGTCAGGACGAGCGGGAGGGACGAGGAGGATGAGTGCCGAACAGCGCGACCACGCGGCCGACATGCAGTACAGGGCCGCAGCATACTGGAGCCAGGCTGTGGCCTCAGGTCGCACCATCCAAGCGACAGAGGCTCATGCCCGTCCGCCAGGGCCTCGCCGCTATTGGACGGTGGACGGGCGTGAGGCGGTGGTCACCTCGGTCGAGGCCGACGGCAGACTGCACGGCCACGTCCCTGGGCATTTGGCGGAGACCTCATGGGATCGGGACGGCCACAGCAGTCAAGCCAGGAACTTCGATCTGCACATCCAGCATTCGCTTGATCAGGGTGCCGCTCAGGATGTGACTGCGGGCCACCACCGGCAGGCTTCCTTGGACAAGGATCAAGGCGGAGGACTGGACCTATGACGCCATTATCGCCAGCTCATCATGGGTCGGATGGGGGTCGCGATCTCCGCGCTCTGCACAGAGGCTTGACCATTTGGCGCATTTCCGCAGCTGGATCGCTCGTTGCCGTTACAGCATATGGATTTCATGCAGTCCAAGTCGGTTTCGGTATCTGCCGCCGTGTCAGCTGGCGGGAGAATCCGCGCCTAAACGGCAGCAGCTACCGTGGGTGACCCACTACACGAGGTTCCAGCCGAATTCCCGTTGAAGGATGGCAAGGCGCGCACGAGCAACCGATTCGATGGGGGCGGCCTCATCCTCACTGGCGTCTTCGGCCTGCACTACGCCGGCGATACCCGACAGCACGGCCGCCGCCATGTCACGAAAAGCGCCGAGCCGCCGGCGAAGAACAGTGCCGGGTGGGCGGCGATCGCTGCCGTCAAACGCCGCCAACCACTCAATGTCGGACCTTCGCACCGCTGCCGCGACTTCCGTGCCGTGCATACGCATCGCCATCTCGGTCCAACGACCGGGCAACGCCTCGACTGAAACGATGTCATAGAGTGGCGCAAGCGTCGGCTGTCCGCCGTCCGCCGGGTGCAGCAAGGAGAAATTCTTCATGTGGGCGTCGTTGTTGCCAAGCAGCCAGTTGGCGAACACGGCGCGGCGCAACACGTCACGTGTCTCCGCCGGCGCGACGGTGAAGCTGCTGAACGGACCGAGCAGTTCCGCCAGTCCGGCGGCTCGGCCCGCGGCACGTGCCTTGTTTTCATATTTCAGGGTGCGATCCAGCCCGAGCGCCTGGGCAGCGTCTTCCTGGTGCAACCTGCGCACAATCTTGTCCGGCGCGATAGTGCGATCGTAGCGACGGACGACGAGCGCTTCGACATCATCGAAGGCGAGTCGCTGCATCTCGGCGACGGGCAATCCAAGCCGCGCAGCGACGCGCATGCAGAGCATCTCGTTGCCGATCACGCCGGCAAACCGCGGCTCCCTAGCGGGCGCCACTTTCAGCAGATGCGTGGTTGGCACGCCGTAGGTCCGCGGCCGCATGAACGTGTCGGAATCAGCATCATAGGCGACCGCGAGCTTCGGCTGGACACCCGGCAGCGAGGCGCGAACGAGATCATCCGGCGCGAGGCCCGCCGCCAATCCGCGCAGGGTCTCCGCCAGCTCATTATCCGTCAGCAGCTCGTAATCGCTCCGCAGGTCTCCGGGCACTTTTGGCGACGGTACACCCGGCGGAACGACCATCACGGCCCCAGGGCATTCGCCGCCAACCACCGAAAGCAGCCCGGCGACGTCATCTTCATCGAACGGCCGGCCGCTGTGGTCGACCACGTCCCGCCGAGCAGCACCCTCAGGCAACAGATTGTCGAAGTAGGTCCGCGCCTCCCGATCGCCATAAGGTTCATCGCGGGGCGTCAGTGAACATGACAAGGCCGGTCCCCGGTAGCCGGGGACGTAGGCAAAGCGGATGCGGTGGCCTCCGCGGCCGATCAGGCCATGCAGAATCCCGACCAGTTGGTCCACGCCTTCCAGCTGGACCCTCAGGGTATGGACGATGGCCTCGTCGGCCGGAGCGTGTGGCGACGAGGGTACACGGTCGCTCATGGTTTGGTTCGCCTGATCCGGGCGGCAGACGGCGGCAGATGGGCTTGAAGCTGGCGCAGCAGCTCGTCGGCGCGGTCAAACGTTCGGCTCGCCGCATCCTCTCCGTGCCCGGGCAGCGACCCGTCCGGACGCGGCGGAATGGCAACCAGGGCAACGCCGAGATCAGCCAATGCCCGCAGCACGGTACCGGCCGCCACACCCGGCGCACCAGATTCCAATTGCTGGACCTTCTGGCGGGTCTCGCCGATCAGCGTTCCCAATGCCTCCTGGCTCAGCCCGCGCCGAATCCGCTCTGCCCGCAGCACTTCGCCCAGATCGCAGGAATCGGCGACCCGGCGGACGAAGGATAACTGTTTGGGGACAACACGGCGCGCCATACTCGGCCTATCTGCCACGATTTCGCTACATATACATCGCAGTGATCGCCAGCAAGATAAATGACAGGTTTTCGGGTCATTTGTGGGGAATAGCGTGGATCAGCCACAACTGCCGCAAATTCGCGGCAGGTCGGTAAGGTAACACGGTTGGAATAACCAGCCCCCGCTAACTGGCCTCCGCGCCGCGAATGAGTGCCGGCCGGTCCACGCGCATTGCGTCGACGGCGACGTGTCGCTCAGAGTGAGAGGCCCTGGTCATAGTCCCTCGACAGACGGCGATCCCGCTCGTGGGCGGCAGTTTCGTGCATCGGATGCGTGTGGCCGCGCCGGAGGGCAGCCGCCAACCGCCGTTGCACACCAACGCCGGCGCGCGCGACAATCGGCTGCGCGCGGCTGAGGTGGTGACTCACCATTCGTCGCACCCGATCGGTGGTCTCGGCGAGTCGCGCGATGACGCCCTGGCGCTGCTCCCGGACAGCTTCGAACCCTTTGGCAAACTGCTGGCCATTCCGCACCTGCTGGCGCGCCCGGGCGTCAAGGAATCGGCCAAGGAGCGCGTCGCGCCGTGCCCCACCATCAAGCTTTGCCTCGTGCCGGGCGAGGCCCTTGACGAAGTGCTGCGCGGTCTCGCGGCGCGTCCTGTCCGCCTCAGCCACGATGTCCATGGCATTCAGCTTCTCGGGACGCCGGCCGATGTTGCGTGCCCAGTTCATCCAGAGATCGGGTTCGCGGACCGGCCGTGGATCGCCGAGCGGCCGGCGATTGATAACTTCCTGCTTCTCGGCACCTTCGGAGGTCAGCCAGTAGTCGCGCTCGCGATGACGCGAGCCTGAGACATAGGTCTTATGTCCCTCGGTCGCCTGCGACCCTGCGGGGGTGACGAAAATATGCTCGCTGGACGTGACGCCCTGAGCGGTGTTGGTGGTCATCGCGTAGCCGTAAGTCAGTAGCGCGCGGCCGGTTCGCCTGTCGGCAAGCGTCTCCCATTTGACCAGGCCTTCGGTACCCTTCTCGCTGCGCAAGATAAGGCCATCGGGGCGAACCGCGCGGACTTCGAGGACCGAGCCGTTGTCGCCGATCACGCCGGCCCGGCCGTTGCCGAGGTTTGCATTCGTACGACTGAACAACCGGACGCGGTCGCCGACCGCGATCCGGAGCTTGTAGTTGGTCCCAGAGTTGGGGTCGGTCGCCTCAAGCGACCGGCGGTCGCGGCCGAGTTCGCCTGTGGCTTGCCGCTGGGCACGGATTGCCTCGCCGATCGCCC
>DATJNA010000177.1:0-2329 GCA_035508435.1 Acetobacteraceae bacterium
CACTTGCACTTCACATGCTTCCGAATGGCCTTGAGCAGCAGGTCGTGCGAGATGTTGTCGAACAGACCTTTGATGTCGAATTCAAGGACCCAGTCATATTTCCAGCACCGCTTGCGCGTGACGCCTACTGCGTCCAGTGCCGATTTTCTCGGCCTGTAGCCGTAGGAGTCGGGCAGGAATATGGGGTCCAGGTCCGGCTCAATCAGCTGTTTGACCACCATCTGCGCGATCCGGTCGCTTACGGTGGGCACACCCAAAACCCTTTCGCCTCCGCTCTTCTTCGGAATGGAGACAGCACGCACCGGCGGTGGAAAGTAGGTTCCCGAGCTCATCCTGTTCCATATCTTGTAGAGATTCCCCTTCAAGTCGGCTTCGAACTGCTCGATTGTCTGACCATCTACGCCGGCCGCACCCTTGCTGGATTTGACGTAATTGCTCACCCTGCCTCGGGGAGTGTCTGCACGGGTAGTTTGGCGGCCAACACGAACCGGAGAACCGCAAGCACCGACCCACGATTGGCCTTTGCCGTGCCGACGATGGAGCGAAAGGCGGCATAGGTTTCGGCGCCCCACTCGCAGCGGAATCCGTTGGTCACTTTGCGGAAGATGACGCTGGGACGGAGATGCCGCTCGGAGACGTTGTTGGTGAATGGTACCTGCCGATTGGTAACGAACACGAACAAGTGCGCCCGGTTTGCGGCGATGCGCTTGCGCAACTTGCGTCCCGGTTCGCCGCTCGGAACCGCCGCCATGATCCGGTCGAGCCGGCGATCCAGGTCGGCAAGATGCTGCCTCAACGTGACATCCTTCAGGCCATCGCGACGTCGTCCGATGGCGATCGCGCGCAGTAGCAGTCGCTTGAACGCGGCGCTGAAGGCGGTATCGCCGCATTCGATGGCGTATGTCGCGTCGCGCAGCAGATGCGCAAGACAGACCTGCCATTCGACGGCGTGGCCGCGCTGGCTGCCCAACATGTCGGACACCCACACCATCGGCCTGATCTCGCCGAACAGCGCCTGAACCACGGCCTTGCCACGGCTGGGCTGGATCACGTGCAGCACGGCCAGGGTGCCGATGAACACCCATTCCCACCAGTTCTTGCCGCTCACCCGCGCCGAGGTCTCATCCGAACACACCACCGGACTGGCGAGCACCGTCGCGCGGATGGTTGCCGCCGCCGCGAGCAACGGCTCACGCGCGCGGGCCAGCATGTTGCTAATTGCGCCCTCGCTGATCGACAGCGAAAAGATTTCAGCCATCAACGTCGCCAACCGCTCCATGCCGATGGCATGGGCGTAGTGCAGATAGACCACCAGCGCGGCGATGGATTGGCCGAACGGTGAACCCGGCTCGAGCCCGACCGGGGCCGCGGCGCGCACCCGCTCACCGCAGCAGGCGCAGCGACCGCCGAACAGGCGCACCTGGGTCACGTCTGGCTTGATCGGCGGCAACTCGATGCGCTCGTAAACCTGCTGCGGGGTCTGCGCGGCCTCCGGGAACACCGCTTGGCATTGCGGACAGGCGGACAGCTTGGCATCGACCACACGATCCGGGTTCGGATGCAATGTCCGCCCGACGCCGGGGCGGCTCTTGCGCGGCGGTTTGTCGCCGGCGGGGCGATCGGACTTTTGCCCTTTCGACGGCGGCAAAGAGGAATTGTCCGGCGTCTTGGCGGGACGTTCGAACCTGGCGAGCCGCCTCTCAAGGTCACCAATGCGGGCCAGAGCCGCTTCCAACTGCCCGACCAGCGACAGGATGAGGTCATCCTTCTCCGCGTGGCTTAGCCTGCTCAGGTCGATCCCATGGGTCACAAACAGCTTGAATCGAGTCGCCCGTGACCGCGTCAATCATCTTTCACACCACCCGAGCACCCATGTCGCACCACACCGACACGGCGTGATACCCAGGTGAGCAATTACGCCGCGTCGTGCCGTCGACGGATCCGAAGGTTACATTCGCCTGCTCGATCAGCGCGCGCCGCACCTCGCGCGGGGCCGAGAAATACGCCACGTGCAACGGTCCGTCCGGCGGGCCGGGCATCACGCAGCGCAGCGGCGCCAGCACGAGGCCGCGGATCTCCAGCACCGCTGCATGCAATCCGGCCGCGACCAGCGGCCGCGCGATAGCCTCGGCCAGCGTCGCACCCGGGGTCAGCGTAATCTTCAGCCGTTCGCACTGTCCGGGGAACCATTCGATCCGGTCCGCGGCGGCCGGCCCGGGTTGCGCCAGCCGCCGCATCAGCGGCCGACCGCGTAGCCTTGCATGCCGCGCGGGTTGGCACCCGCGAACATCTGACCGTCCGGCTCGATCCGCGCCGCCGACAGGCGCCC
>DATJNA010000178.1:0-61615 GCA_035508435.1 Acetobacteraceae bacterium
GCCTTGGTGCTGGCCGTGGCTACGGCAAGCCGTGCGGACGCCACGCCGATGCAACTCACGCTCACCGCGCATGACATAACGACCAACACGTTCTTCACGGACGTGTTCACCGACGCAGGCACGCCAAACTCGATCACTGTCCCCAGCGGCTTGCAGGGCGCAATCTCGTTCACCGGCGAGTTCTCGCAGTCGCTGATTGCCGGAACGACCGACGCCCTCACCACGTCGGCGGACACAGTTCACAACCTCAGCACAACCGACACCTACGTCCTGACCGCCGCCGTGAGCGGCATGAATTTCACCGGCCCTGACGACGTGGTCTCGGCCACCGCCAGCGGCACGTGGCTAGGCAATGACGGCTCCACGATAACCTTGGGCTACTACGATGACCCGGCCAATGTGCTGGGCGCCCAATGCACCAACGCCTCGCCGCAGTGCGAACCTCTGACGCACCCCGGCAATCTGGTATTTTCCTTCACCTCGCCGGCCGCCTCTGGCTCCACCAGCTCGTACTCGTTCAATCCAGGGACAACGGCGCTGGCCGTGCCAGACGGCGCCCTCTACTCGATGACCGAGACCTGGACCTATACGCTGCTGCCGAACAGCGAATTGACCAGCCGCGGCCAGACTGAAACCAAGACATTCGTCGCTCCCGAGCCCGCCTCCCTGCTGGTGCTGGGTGTCGGCTTGACCGCGTTGGGTATGGTTACCGGCTACACCCGACGTCGAGGCACGCATTCCTGAGCCCCCGGGCCGGTGACGTCTTCGGGCTTGGCCGCGTCACAAAGCGTCCAAGCCCCGGGACGGCCCCGAACGTATTGCACAGCGTCGGCCGCGAATGAGGGTAGGCATGTGGCTGGTTTGCCATCCGCGTCGTGCGGTGGTCTCGGCGATTGCAGTGTTGCGATCGGCGCTCCCAATTCACCTGCCATCCGAGCCGCGTCAGACACGATCCGCCAGTGCCACGGCTCCCGCACCGTCATGTGCCGAGCGATGACGCGGATCGAGATGGCGAGACGCACGCGATCTCCACGCCGCCCGGACGGCTTGAACCAGACAGAGCTTCGCACGCTCGGGCAAAGTATCAGGCAATTACGCGCTGCATGGGTCTTCGAGCCAAATCACACCGGGCCTCGCGGTCCCTGGGGCATGATCACCAGTCATCGATATCGTGACAGATCCTACCTTGTCTGCCGTGAAGATGGCAGGATCTTGTTGTTGAATGGCAGCTCATCCGCGCCAGGTGAGATGATTGAGGCGTTCGATAGCCTCGAATCCTTGCTGCGATACCTCCGTCTCTTCCTGGAAAGTACCTGAGCAACGCTGCGAACTGCCAGAATCTGCCTGGCACCTTTGTTGGCCGCGATACCCGATGACGCGCAGAATATTCGACCGGGTCGTGCTTCGGGCGGCAGAGAAAATGTGGTACGCAGATTAGATGCAGATACACGCTAATGCACGCGGATGCTTCTGTACTGTTGGCGCCTTGGCGTCATCGCAACCGATTCGGAGTTTGCGCTGGTGCTTTCGACCCGCCGCGGTGCGCGCCGGGGGGATGCCTGACGCGCGTCGGCACCGGCAGTGTCCCCCGCATGCAACCGCCCCGGCCACCACCGGCATCGACCTGGAGCGGCGGTAAGGTCCAGACCGTGCCGCTGCCGAGGGTTCATGTGTCCCGCGGCATCCGGAACGTCGCGCCGACAAGGCCAACGATCAGCGCGCCAGCCACGCCCGGCAACAAGGCCGCCTCGGTGAGGTGGGTCGCGTCCCAGACCGCGCCGCTCAGGTACGGCACGATGAAGGTGATGGTGTAGCCCAGCGCCAGCATGCCGGCGGCAAGGCGATGCACGTCCTCCTGCTGTACTAACGCGGGCGGCGAGGCCATCGCCAGGATCAGCATGAAGGCCGCGGCGAAGCCGATCATCCCGGCGGCGGCGATGATCACCGGTGCGAACGGCACCACCAGCCCGCCCAGGCACAGCAGTGCCACCGCCGCCATTGCCACGAACGGTGTGCGCCGGCCGACCAGGTGCCGGCCGCGCCACATGATGAACAATGACGCTGGAAGCTGCCCGGCATTCAGTGCGGTCAGTCCGGCGTTCACCAGATGCGGGCGGCCGATCGCGTGCAGATAGTCCGGCAGGAAGGCGTTGCAGCCGAAATACATCGCCGCCACGCCGCCCAGCATGAAGCCGAGCTGCCAGGTGCGGATGTCGTGCCAGTCCGGCCACCAGCGCACGCGCAGCTGCCGCCGGCGCGGTTCGGCATGCGGGGTGAAGGCCAGCACGAGAAAAGCGGTGACCAGCACCGGCGCGCTCCACAGCACGAAGCTGGCCGCCCAGCTTCCGCCCAGCAGCGGCAGCACCAGGGGGATGGTCAGACTGGCCGGCACGATCTCGCCGATCAGCAGCCCGTTCACGTAGACCGCGGTGGCCAGTGGTACGCGCGCGGGAAACCACAGGCCGACCAGCGTTGGCAGCGCCGGCTGCATCACCGCGACGCCGGCGCCCATCACCGCTGTCATGGCAAACAGCATGGGCACCGAGGGACCGAGGCCACGCAATGCGGAGCAAAGCGATACCAGCACGATGCCGGCGACGGCTGCCCGCCGTGCGCCGACACGGGCGATGAGCAATGAGCCGGGGATCGCGGCGATGCCGAACAGGAGGACGGGAAGGCCGGTGAGGGCGGCGACCAGTTTCTCGTTGAGATGGAGGTCGTAATGGATCAACGGCAGGACCGGAGGCACGGCCAGGATGGTCAGGCGCAGGTCGATGCCGAGCAACCATAGCAGGCCAAGCCGCGGCCAGCCCGGCCGGGTTGCGGTCAGTTCGCCGTCGTCCATGCGGACGTGCCCTCCCCGAGGCAACGTGTCGGGCCGCAGGGTAGGGACGAGGGGACGTGGGCCGCAACCGGGCACGGCCGGACAGCACGATGATACCGTGCGGCGTTAGCGGTTTATTTACGTCGGGCCACGATGCTGCGCGCCGACCTGCCGACGTGCCGGCAAGGATTGCCCCGTCCCGACCCGCTTGCCCGCCGGCCAGGATCACCCCACGCCCATTGTGGAACCGCCCCATGTTGCTGTCGCGCCAGCTCGCTTCGCTCTCGATCAAGACCAAGATCACCGCCGGCTTCGGCTGTGTGCTGGTGATCCTGCTGGTTGTGACCGGGACCAGCTACCTGCAATTCCTCGGTGTCGCCGACTCGTTCAGCACGTTCGCGCGGCGGGTCGGAGTGCTGACGGACATTCGCGATATCGACCGCACCTTCGCCGACATGCGTCGCAATGTGCGCGAATTCGCATTCACCGGCATCGCCGACGACGCGTCGGCGGCGACGGCTGCCGCCGGCCAGGTGCAGTCTGTGATCGCGAAAGCCCTGCCCATCGCGCGGACGGCGGAACAGCGCCAGCGCCTGGAGGAAATCCGCACCCAGTTCCAGAACTACCGCAGCGGCGTTGATCAAGTGTTTGCGCTGAAGCGCGATCTGGACACGCTCACCAGCCAAACCCTTGATCCCAGCGGCAGGGCAGCCACCGACCAGCTTGCGAAGCTGATCGAAGCCGCGGACAAGGCCGGAAACGCCGCCGTCGTCGGCGCCGCGCGTCAGGCCTTGCAGTCGCTGATGCAGGTGCGGGTGAATGTCCTCAAGGTGATCGGCCGGCGCGATGACGCGGCTGCCCAACAGGCCGACCAGTATCTCGCCGCACTCAACGATACGATCGACGGATTGGACCGGACGATGCAGGGCGGTGCACTGCGGGCGACGCTCGACGATGCGCGCCGCAGCATCGCGGCC
Organism: Acetobacteraceae bacterium; assembly: GCA_035508435.1. Lineage (GTDB taxonomy): Bacteria > Pseudomonadota > Alphaproteobacteria > Acetobacterales > Acetobacteraceae > JASHVB01. The sequence continues at coordinate 3,802 of DATJNA010000178.1, forward strand.
TATGTCGGTGCCTATAAGGACGTGTCGCGGATGAACCGGGAGCTGATGGGGCAGCTCGATGGCGACATGAAACATGCCGCTGAGAACATCGCGGCGGCCGCAGTTGCCGCGGTTGCCAGCGGCGAAACGGACCAGCATACGATCGAAACCGACACTTTGGCGGCGATCGGCTTGACGCAAACGGTGTTGCTGGTGCTGGCATTCGGCGGCCTGGTGCTGGGCCTGCTTGCGGCGTGGCTGATCGGCGGCGGAATTTCGCGGCCGGTGCTGCAAATGGTGGAGGCAATGCGGCGGCTGGCCGCGGGCGACCTCGCCGTGACGATCGCGGCGGAGGACCGCACCGATGAAGTCGGGCGCATGGCCCAGGCCATGCTGGTGTTCCGCCGCAACGCCGAGGAGACGCAGCGCCTGCAAGGCGAGGCCGAGCGCGTCCGCGTTGCCAAGGACCGGCGGCAGGCGGCGATCGACCAGCACACACAGGATTTCGGCACCGCCGCGACCGGCGTCATGGCAACGCTGGTGCAGGCGGCCGCGTCGATGCGCCAGACCGCCAGCGAGATGACCGAAGCGGCGCACCGGACGCGCGAGACGGCGGGACGGACGGCGGAGAACGCCAATGCCTCGGCGCAGAATCTCGCCGCGGTGGCGGCGGCGGCCGAGGAGATGTCGGCCTCGATCCAGGAGATCAGCCAGCAGGTGACCCGTGCGACGCAGGCGGCACGCGAGGCGGTGGAACGGACCTCGGCGACCGACGCCAAGGTGGCCGGCATGGCGGCAGCGGCCGAGCGTGTCGGCGACGTGGTGCGCCTGATCTCCGACATCGCCGGGCAGACCAACTTGCTCGCGCTGAACGCGACCATCGAGGCGGCGCGGGCCGGGGATGCGGGCAAGGGCTTTGCCGTGGTGGCGAGCGAGGTCAAGGCGCTGGCGACGCAGACGGCGAAGGCCACCGACGAGATTGCCAGTCAGATTGCCGCCATTCGGGCAGTGACCGGCGAGGCCGTGCAGGCCGTGCGCGAGGTGGGCGCGTCCATCGGCCAGGTGAACGAGGTGGCGGCGGCCATCGCGGCGGCGGTGGAGGAGCAATCGGCCACGACGCGCGAGATTGCCGCCAGCGTGCAGACGGTGACCGGCGCGACGCAGGAAGCAACGCAGGCGATGCACGAAGTCGCCTCGGTATCCGAGACGACGGTGGCATCCAGCCAGACCGTGCAGCAGAACGCCCATGAAGTGAGCAGCACGGCGGATGTGCTGAGATCGGAACTGAGCCAGTTCCTGGAGGCGATCGCGAAGACCGATGACGCCGATCGCCGGCGTTATGAGCGCATCGCCGGGGCCGGCACCCAGGCGGTGCTGCGGGTGCGGGGAGGACAGGAGATTCGCGTCCCGATCAGCGACGTCTCGCGCGGCGGCATGGCGGTGCAGACCGACTGGTGGGCTGCGGCGGGGACCGAGGTGCAGGTAGAGCTGCCCGGCGCCCCCGGTGCGGTCACCGCGCGGACGGTACGCACGCACAACGGGATTCTGGCGCTCGCGTTCCGCCAGGACGAGGCGATGCTGCGCCGGGTGGATGCCGCGTTGGAACATATTGGCGGCCAAGCGATGGCAGCGGCGGCCTGACCGGGCCGCCCGCTCTTGCAGTCACAGCGTGGTTCGAGGGACCGAGGCGTGGCTCGGTTCGATGGACCGAAGCTTGGCTGGCGCAAGCTGGCTGCCGGCTTACGCCATGGCCGGAACGGTGAAGCGGAAGATCGTGCCGCCATCGGGATTTGGCTCGGCCCACAGTCGCCCGCCATGCGCCTCGATGATGGACCGACAGAGCGACAGCCCCACGCCCATGCCATGCGTCTTGCTGGTATTGAAGGGCTGGAACAGCCGCTGCGCAATATTTGCGGCGATGCCATGTCCGGTGTCGGCGACACTGATTGCAACCAGGCCATCGGAGGCTGGTTCGACGTCGATGGTGATCTCACGGCGCGCGCTCGTCTCCATCGCCTCGACGGCGTTGCGCAGGAGATTGACCATCACCTGCTGGATCTGAACCCTGTCCACCAGCACCGGCGGCACTGCCTGTGGCGTGCGAAACCCAACGGCGACGCTCCGCTCCCTGGCGCCGACCAGCGCCAAAGATCTGGCTTCCTCGAGCAAGCCGATGACATCCTCGGGCCTGCGTTCCGGTTCGGATTTCTTCACAAAGCCGCGCAGCCGCTGGATGATCTCACTGGCCCGCACCACCTGCGCCGCCGCGCGTTCGATGACCTGCTTGACGGCCTCCGGCGCGCCGGCATCACCGCGCTCCAGTAGCCGCTTGGTGGCGCCGAGATAGTTCGTTGCGGCGGACAGCGGCTGGTTCAGTTCGTGGGCGATGCTGGATGCCACCCGCCCCATCTCGGTCAGTCGCGACACATGCAGGAGTTCCGCCTGCAGGGCCTGCACGCGACGCGCCGCCTCCTCGCGTTCGGTGAGGTCGCGCACGAAGCAGGTGAACAGGTATTGCTCTTGATGCCGGACCGCGCCGGCCGACAACTCCATTGGGAATGTGCTGCCGTCCTTCCGCGTTCCGGTCGCGGCGCGGGGCGTGGATTGCGTGGCATTCTCGTTGCGTACCTGGTAATTTTCCAGTTGGCTGGCAAGGTCGGCGGACTGCAGCGCGGGGATCAACAGCGCGATGTCGCGGCCGCGCGCCTCGTCGGCACTGAAGCCGAACAATTGCTCCGCGGCGGCGCTGAACGACTCGATTGCACCGCGTGCATCGACCACCACCATGGCATCGGGTATCGTGTCGAGGATCGATTGCAGCAGCGCGGTTCTCGCCTGCACGCGTTGATCCAATTCGACATTCATATCGCGCACCGCTTGCTCGATGAGCCGGCGTTCCTCGATCTCGTGCGACAGGCTGCGATTGAGAGCGGCCAATTGTGCGTGGCTTGGCATCTCGAGTGCCGTTGGCAGCAACAGCCACAAGGTAATGGCGGTCGGCACGGAAAGCAGCGCGGTCAGTGCCTTCACGGTGGCATCGACCCGGTAGATCGGGTCCCACAGCGTGGCCGCGCCCAGGGCGTGGGTCGTGCCGCAGGCGAGTATGAACAGGATGAACAATACGAACACGCCACGAAATGGCAGGTCGCGGCGCTGGATGGCAAAATAGGCCAGGGCCGCGGGAATCGAATAATACGAAATCGCGATCAATGCATCGGATACGAGCTCGAGCCAGATCAGCCATGGCTCCCACGCGAGACAGAGACCATGTGGCAGGTAGCCCTGGGTCAGCCAGAAGCCGGAGAGCCATCCCAGCATGTATGTTCCTCCCGCCTTCGCGTGCGTCGCCTGCTCCGGCGAGCATTTCGGGAAGGCGCCAGGCGCGCTTGCCCGAGCCGGCTTGGACTTGCCGCAAACAGCGCGACAGTGCAACGGGAATTGTCCGCCGGTATTGCCCTGCAACATACGCGCGCATGAGCGGACGTCGCCGCCGCCCGGTTCAGGGGCACCGCGCATACGTTTGCGTTCAGTTATGCTCAGGAACGTTCACACCAACCGAACCGGCGCGCAACGCGACGTCATCATGCGGCATGATGGCGGCTGGTGTCGGTACCGAGCGTCGCAGTCGCAACACCAGCGAATTGCCCGGTGCCGACCGCGCGTTGCAGCCTACCGCGCCTTACATCTGCACCACGGAACTCAGTTCGAACGTCTGTGCCGCGGTCGGGTTCTCGCCGATGCGCACCGTGGTCGGCGTGGGGAAGTGGTAGGGGGGCACCGGCAGGTTGTACGGCGCCGGCACGCCCGAATACACCCGTCCCGCCAGATCGTATTTCGACCCGTGGCACGGGCAGAAATACCCGCCCGGCCAGTTCGGCGCGGGCGTGGTGGGGTCGGGCTGCGGCATGTAGCCCGGCAGGCAGCCAAGATGGGTGCAGATACCGACCAGCACCGCGAACTCCGGCTTGATCGAGCGATGCCAGTTCACGGCGTAGGGCGGCTGCTGGTGCACCTGCGAGTCGGGGTCGCTCAGGTTGCGGAGCAAGGCCGGGGATTGCAGCGTCTTCAGCGCTTCCGGCGTGCGGTTCACGATCAGGATCGGCGAGCCGCGCCACTGCACGATGACCTGCTGGCCGAGGCCGATCTTGCTCAGGTCGATATCCATCGGCGCGCCGGCGGCGATCACGTCGGCCGAGGGATTCATCGAATCGATGAACGGCCAGGCGAGGGCTGCGGCGCCGATCGCGGCGGTCGCGCCGGTGACCAGCTTGAGGAAGTCCCGGCGAGGGGTCAGCGGCTCGGCCGCGTTTGCGTGCGATGACATGGCGGCATGAATAAAGCGTCCGGCCGGCCGATCAATCGCCCCCGGATGACCTTTTCTTCATGTGATGCATCGGCGCAACGGCGGCTGGCGCCTGGGCGCGGCGGCGGGGCGTGGCGGCGGGGCATGGCGCGGTGGCGGGCGGGGCGCGCCCGGGTGCGGTCGCGGAGCGCGGTCGCGGGGCGCGGCCGCAGCGACACGGCCGCGCCGATGGTCACGACCCCTTTCCGGGTTGCGCCGGTTACGCGGCGGAACCGACTGGGGCGACCGAGGCCGCGCCAGTTCCCTGCGCTGACCGGGTAAGCATTGTGGTCAAGCGTCCGGCCGGGGCAGCGGGGCCGACACGGCGCCGGCCGCCAGCAGCGTCTGCGCCACACGCAACGCGACCGCCTCGCGCCAAGGGGCGGTAATGATCTGCACGCCGATCGGCAGGCTGCCGGGCAAACATACCGGCACCGCCACGACGGGCAGGCCGATGAACGAGACCGGCTGTGTGTAGATGCCGATATTCGGCCGCAACGGCATTTCCTTGCCGTCCAGGATAAAGGTCTTCTGCCCGATCAGCGGCGCCACGCAGGGCGTCGCCGGCGCCAGGATCACGTCGACTGACTGGAACAAGTGAAGCACTGCCGCGCGATACCAGCGGCGAAATTTCTGCGCCTGAGTGACGATCGAGGCGGGGATCAGCGCGCCCGCGATCAGGCGGTCGCGCACGTCGGGGTCGAAATCCTGCGGGCGGTCGCGCAGGCGGGGCAGGTGCAGCGCGGCGCCCTCGCTGGCGGTGATGACATAGGCGGCGGCGCGGGCGCGGGCGGCCTCAGGCAACTCGATCTCGGCGTTGGCGTGCAGCGCCGTGGCCACGGTGTCGAGCGCGGACAGCGCCTCGGCCGAGGCGCCGGCGCGGAAATAGCCGCCGGCACGCACGATACGCAGGCCGTCGATGCCGTCTTGGAGGGTGGAGAAGGCGGGGTCGGCGGGGCGGTCGGCGCAGACCGGGTCACGCGGGTCGGCGCCCTGCATCGCGTCATACGCCAGGGCGAGGTCGGCGGGGCAGCGCGCCAACGGCCCGACATGGTCCAGGCTGGAGACGAAGGGGAAGGTGCCGGTGCGGGACAGTCGCCCGTAGGTCGCCTTCAGGCCGAACGAGCCGCAGAAGGAGGACGGGACGCGGATCGAGCCATTGGTGTCGGACCCGAGCGCCAGTGGCACCAATGCGCCGCCCACCGCGCTGCCGGACCCGCTGGACGAGCCGCCGCTCATGCGCGCCGTGTCGTGGGGGTTGCGTACTGCGCCGTCATGCGCGTTTTCGCCGGTAAAGTCATAGGCGTATTCGCCCATGTTCAGCGCGCCCACGAGCACTGCGCCGGCCGTTTCCAGGCGGGTGAGCAATGTCGCATCCAGATTGGCCGGAGGGTGATCGCGGTTGATGCGCGAACCGGCGAGGGTGGGCATCCCGGCGATGTCGAACATGTTCTTCACCGCGAAGGGGACGCCGGCGAGGGGACCGACGCTGCGCCCGGCGGCAATGGCAGCATCGATGGCGCCGGCGCGGGCAAGAGCGCGCTCGGTTGTGACAGCGGTGAAAGCGTTCAGGACCGGGTTGCGGGCGGCGATGCGGGCGAGTGCCCGGGACACCACGTCGGTTGCTCGGCGACGGCCCGAGGCAACGTCCGATGCGATGATGAGGGCGCAATCGGAGGTCGTGGCGGACGCCATGGTGCCTGCTTCCGCCACGGGAGGAGGAGCATTCTTATCCGCGCTCATGCCATTCTTATTTGCGCTCATGGGTGGAACACCGGCGCCGGGTCGGCTTCGTCCGGCAGCGGAAAAGCCAGAACCAAGCCGCCGAGATTGAACGATATTTCCAGGTGCAGCCGAATCGAGTCCCGCCATTCCGGACACACCGGTATGCAGAGCAATGCGGTGCCGGCCTGGATGAAGGCGTCGAGGTCGATCGGCGAATCGCTCATGATGCGGTCTCCGCGTTTGCCGTCAGCCAGGCACGCCAGCCGCCGAAGCGCGTGATATCGGGGGCGTCGGCCACCCCGGCGGCCTCGGCGACGAAGCCGACGCAGGAGCCGCTGTCCAGCGCCACCGTGGCGAAGCCCAAGGGCGGCGGCACCTGGGCGAGCCAGCCGCCGATGGCGGCGGTGGGCAGCGCCCAGACCTCGCCCTCGATCGCCGCGCCATCCGGGGACCGCACCATTCCCGGCCGATCGGCGAGCGCAAACAGGCGGTAGGCCGGTTGGGTGCGTGCGGTGCACACGAAACGGCCACCCAGCGCCGTGACCTGCCGGTTCAGCGGCAGGCCAGCCATATGGGCGCCGACGCAGAACACGGCGGTCTCGTCAGGGGCAAGCGGATCGGGCGACGCCTGCGGCGGCAGCGGCGCGGCCGTGGCGCCGACTGTCGTCGCGAAACTGCGATGCAGCCGGTCGGCGAGGCCCGCCAGCCGGCCCTCGGACCACGCCTGACCCAGCAGCGTCACGCCCACGGGCACGCCGTCACGCCCGAACCCGGCGGGCACCGCGTAGCCCGCAAGATCGCACAGGTTGACGAAATTCGTGAAGGTGCCGAGGTGCCGGTTTGGCCCGATCGGGTCCGCCTGCACTGCGGCGAGCGTCGGACAGCACGGCGCGGTGGGCAGCAGCAGCGCGTCGTAACGGTCGAACAAGCGCCGCGCGATGTGCTTGGCCTCGGCCAGGCGGTGGAAGGCGTCGAACGCATCGACGGCGCTGTGCGTGAAGCCCATCCGCAGGATGTCGCGGGTGACCGGGTAGAAGATGTCCGGTTGCTCCTCGATCAGCGTCCGCAGCACGGCGGTGCGCTCGGCGACCCAGGGCCCTTCGTAGAGCAGGCGCGCGATTTCCAGGAATGGCGCGATGTCCACGGTCTCGGCCCCGAGCAAGCTCGCGGCAGCCTGGTAGCGGGCGAAGGTCTCCGCCTCGCACTGCCCCCGGACATCGGCCATGGCGATGCGGCCTTGGGGCGGCAGCGCGGCACGGCGCAGATGCGGGAACGGCGCGGGCCTCGACCAGGCGTCGTCCGGATCATGGCCTGCGATCACGCGGCCGACCGCCAACGCCGCATCGACAGAGCATGCGAACACCGACACCGTGTCCACCGACCGGCAGGCCGGCACCACACCGCGCGTCGGCACGCTGCCGAGTGTCGGCTTCAGGCCGACGATGTTGCCGAACGCGGCGGGGACGCGGCCGGAGCCGGCGGTGTCGGTGCCAATGGCGAACGGCACGATGCCGGCCGCCACCGCGCAGGCGGACCCGGAGGACGAGCCGCCCGGCACGCGCCGCGGGTCGAACAGGTTGCGCGGAATGCCATAGGGCGAACGCGTGCCGACCAGCCCGGCGGCGAACTGGTCCAGATTGGTCTTGCCCAGCAGCAGTGCCCCGGCATCGAGGAGCCGCTGCACCGCCGGGGCAGTAGCGGCGGCGGTATAGGCGAAGGCAGCGCAGGCCGCGGTGGTCGGCAGGCCGACCACGTCGATGTTGTCCTTCACCGCAAACGGCACGCCCCACAGCGGGCGGCCGCATGGGCCTTCGTCCTCCAGCCTGCGCGCCTGCGCCAGAACGATCTCGTCCGGCAGCCGGGTGACCCAGATGGCGTGGTCGGCATGGGCACGGTCGGCGGCCAGGGCCAGGTCGGCCTGCGCGAGGGGGGTCATGGCGGACCCGCTCCCCCTCGCTTTGCCAGCGAGGGCCGCACTGCCGTCACGCCGGAATTTGAGATTGGGTGAAGCGGGGCCTGTTCATTTCGCGGGCAGGCAGCCCAGAAGGGAAGCATCAGACAGTGCGATTGGTGATAGATGCCTGGATTGGACACGATCTGATAACCGCGGCATGCAGGAAGCAGGCCAGGAACTGGGCCGGCGGCGCATATTATCGTCGCGTCAACCATTTCCTAGCAATTGGCGCGTAGCCTTCGGTCTCCGAGAGGACCGCGCATGACACTCCCCTCGACCCTGGACCGCTGGTTCGCCGTCAAGCCGGCGCGGCTGAGCCTCGCCATCGGCGCCGTCACGATCGGCTTTGTCCTGGTCTGCCTGGTAGAACTGTGGCTGGCGCGGCAGGATGCGACGGCAGCGGCCGAAACGCAGGCACGCAATATTGCGGCCAGCGTGGCACAGGACGTGGCACGCAATCTGGAGCTGTACGACCTGGCGCTGCAAACCGCTGCTCAGGGGGTTCAGGTACCCGGCGTGATGCAGCTCGGCTCCCAGTTGCGAGACATGATTTTGTTTCCACGTGCTACCCGCGGGCCGTATTTCGGCTTTATCAATGTGCTGGATGCCACCGGTGGAGTGATCGCCGATTCTGAATTCGCAACAACGCAAACCCACAACTGGGCGAGCCGCGACTATTTCATCGCCGAGAAAAAAAGTGACAGCGATCCACTGTACATAGGAAAACCGTTCCTCATACAGGTGGGACAGTCCCCGACCATCTCAATCAGCCGCCGCATCGAAAATCCGAATGGTAGCTTCGCCGGTGTCGTGGTCGGCAGCATGCGGCTGGCTTATTTCCGCGATCTGTTTTCGCGCCTGAACCTGGGTCCACACAGCACCATCGCGCTGCTGCGACGCGACGGCATGATCCTGATGCGCCTGCCATTCAACCTCGACGATATCGGCCGCTCGCTCCCGGCCGACGCACCGTTCTTCAGCGTGCCGAATGGCGGCCAGGTGAATGCCATTGATCCCACGGACCACCTGCGCCGCCGCTTCCTGTTCCAACCGATCGGCACGATGCCGCTGATGGTCGCCATCGGCCTGGCCGATACGGATATCTACGCCGCCTGGCGCGCCAGAGCGCTCGCGCTCGGGCTGTCGGTAGCAGTACTGAGTGCCATCGACGCCGGCCTGTTTCTGATGCTGCGAGCCGCATTCAAGCGACGTGACCAGGGCGAAGCGGCGCTGCGAGAGAGCCACGCGAAGGCGGCAGCACTTGCCGCGGAGCGAGAAGCGGCGTTAGCAACGATGGCGAAGACCGCGGCTGCGAAAAGCCGCTTCCTGGCGGTGATGAGTCACGAATTTCGCACATTGCTAAACAGCATTCTGGGACATGCTGAATTGCTCGACACTGACGGGGCATTGTCACCGGCTCAGGCGAGCAACCTGGCAGTGATGCGAAGCGCCGACCGGCACTTGCGCGCCGTGATCGACCGCGTGCTGGATTTCAGCCGCCTCGAGGCGAACGACAGACCCGCGCCGAGCGGGCCCACCAACCTGCCTGACCTGGTTTCGGACTGTCTTGCATTCATCAGGCCGCACGCCAATCGCAAGGCTTTGGAGTTGCGCGAGCGCGTCGCGCCGGATGTGCCGCGCGACGTATTGGCAGACGCTGTCGGGCTCCGCCAGGTACTGGTCAATCTCCTGGACAACGCGGTCAAGTTCACCGCCCACGGGGACGTGTCGCTGCTGGTGTCTTGCGGCGACGCAAATATCCGCTTCGCCGTTGCCGATACCGGCAGCGGCGTGCCGGCGGCGCAACGCGGCAAGCTTTTCCAACCCTATGAACGGCTGGACGCCGATCGGACGCATATACCTGGCACGGGTCTTGGCCTGACGATCGCCAAGACGCTGGTCGCCCGCATGGGCGGGCGCATCGACTACCAGGACAATCCCGGCGGGGGCAGCATATTCTGGTTTGAAGTCCCACTGCCGGAGGCGCCGGCAGCGTTGGCACTCGAGCCTGCCGCCGCGGCGCCAATCCCCACGGACCCGCTGCGGATTCTGGTCGCGGACGATTCGCCACCGAACCGCTCCGTGGCCGTCGAGTTCCTGAGCAATGCTGGGCACACGGTGGCAGAGGCCGAGGACGGCAAGGCAGCATTCCGCCATGCGGCAGCCGAGGATTTCGACGTTATTCTGATGGATCTTGGCATGGGACAACACGACGGCATCACGGCGGCGCGTCGCATCCGTGCCCTGGCAGGGCCACGCGGGCGCACGCCAATCATCGCTGTCACCGCACGAGCAGACGAGGATGATGGTGCGGCGTTGCGGGAAGCTGGGTTCCAGGCGCGCCTGTTGAAGCCAATCGAGCAAAATCAGCTTTTGGCAGCCGTCGCGGCCGCGACGGGAACATCGTTCGTGGCACCGGAAAGGCCGGCTGAACCCGCGGCAACGCCCCCGACCATCGCAGCAGCAACCACGGCAACGATTGGCTCGGCAACGTTGCAGCCCCACACTGCGGCGCTGGCTGATGTGCTCCGCCGCATGTTGCAAGCTCTCGATGCGGAGCCCTCTGTCCCAACCCTGATCGATCTGGTGCACCGGGTCGCCGGAGATGCGGGCCAGTTGCGCCACACCGAAGTGGCAGCCGCGGCGCGGCAATACGAGACCGCGCTGCGGCACCGAAATGGCGAGCTTGCCGAGATGGCGACGATGGCGGAAACGTTGCGCCGCGCCGCTCGCGACGTCCTCGCGCGCCTTTAGCGCACGCCGTCATGGTGGACGAATTCCCGCCGTCCGCGCCATTCATTGCTCCTCGCTGGTGGAAGACGCGCCACCTCGGACAATGACGATGCAGGCACACCGGCGCGCCCGCCAGCCTCTCGCATGTGGTATCAGCGCTGCAACTTCGTGCGCAAAGTCGCGATCGCCTCGACAAAGCTGCCGCCGAGGCGGCGGTGCTCGGCGGCCTGATCAACCTTGCGGTGCACGGCCAGGACATTGCGATCGGCAGCCAGGCCCGCCGCGTCAGCCGCTGCCACGTCGCCCAACCCGGCGCCGGCGGATCCAGCCGCGCTGGCCCGGCCGCGCCAGATCAGCGGCAGCACAGCCTCGCGCAGCTCATCGATCGTGAACGGCTTGGCAAACACGGCGGTGGCTCCCGCCTTCGCGGCACGACGCCGGAGTTCGCCGCTGTCATAAGCCGTCAGCAGCACGATCGGCACGCTGGCATAATTCGGCATGGTCCGAATGGCGGCGCAGGCGTCGAGACCGTCGCGCCGCGGCATGTTGAAATCGAGCAATACCAGCTCGGCATTGATGTTGCGAGCGTATTCAACCGCCTCGGCACCGTCCGCCGCCAGGAACACGCGCCAGGCCTCGCCCAGGGCTCCACGCACGTTGTCGCGGATGATGGGGCTGTCATCGGCGACGATCACGCCGCGGGGTACGGTTGGATGCATCCGCGGATGCTACGGGCAAACCCCTAATGGAAGGTTAAATTAGACCTCCTTTGGCTCGTGCCGGACGGGGATCATTCCGCGCGCTGGCGGTTTCCCGGAGCGGCTCCTCCGGCATGCGCGCGTGGCCACGAACCCAACCGGTAACAACGCTGTCGGACATCTCGCGCCGACACGGCGAGCATTGCAATGGCCCCAATGACGGGGCAGACGAGCACCATCCTCGGCGTCCGACGCACCGTCACCGGTCCGAACCCTGGCGCTCTTGAGACAGCATCCCGCGCAATAACATTTCGGTCTGCGCGATAATCAGCGCCCGCAGATCGTCCCAGGGGAAATGCGGTCGGGGGCGTGCAACGAGAAGCGCGGTCAGTCCGTGGATCGAAGCCCACAGGGCCTGCGCTACCAGCGCCGGCGCTCCCAGGTCCTGTCTCAGCAGGCCGCCCGCCATCGCTTCGGCGATCTTGCCTTCCAGGCGCTGGAACAAGGGATGGGCGATGGCCAGAACGTTACCGCTCGGCACGGTGGCCTCATCCGACCTGGGGCGCCGTTTGATCACCATGAGGGCAAGCCGATACTCATCAGGACGGGCGAGCCCGAACGCGACATAGCCGTCGACCAACCGTCGCAACCAATCGACGGCGTCCGCCGCCTCCCGGTCGATCTCGTCGAGCGTCGCGGCCAGATCCGCGAAGGCGTCCTGCATCAGCCGCGCGAAGATCTCGTCCTTGTTGCGGTAATAGCCAAACAGCGCGGCCTGCGAGATGCCCACCCGCGCGGCGATCTGCTTGGTCGTTACATTCTCGACGCCAAGTTCGGCAAACAGGGTTCGCGCCGCCGCAAGGATCTCCGGCAGGCGTTCATGCCCGCTGCCGCGCGCCTTCCGGTGCGCGAGCGAAATCGTATAGGTGCGTGGCGGCGGCGGATTGGTCTTCTGACGTGGCATTGGCAGCGGTGGCCTCTGATCGCGAAAACGTGCATCCGGACCGAGTCCAACCCAGGTGGCCGTAAGTTGCGACCGACCGGGCCGCACAGGCTCGGAGATCGCTGATTTATCGCTTGACTCGCCGGCGCGGGAGACAGATCTTCGCCGCGTTAACTGAGTGACGTTCAGTTATCGGTGATTAGGTAATCCGCAGAGTACCGTCGGAGATGGGCGATGTGCCGCGACGCCCTAAACACGGGTGAGCATGGCTGGCGCCGGCCTGCCCCTCCGCGAGGCTGCGCGGCCGCAACGCGCTTACACGCTCGGTGAACCCGTCGTGGAGCTCACGATCAACGCTCGGCCACGCGAACGCAGCCTCGAATGCGGGTGTTTCCTTCACGCGTGCGATACAATCCCGGCAAACAGCCTGTCTCACACCTCCCCAGGAGGCTTCCAATGAATGCACCGGTTGCGTCTCCGGCTTTGGGCGATCCTTGGACCCTGCCGCTGGACCAGATCGACGTCGCCAGGGCGCAGTTGTTCCAGGACGACGTCTGGCCCGACTGGTTCGCCCGGCTGCGGCGCGACGATCCCGTGCATTTCCATCCCGACAGCGAGTTCGGCCCGTTCTGGTCGATCACGCGATATCGCGACATCATGAAAGTGGAGACGACGCCCGAGGTGTTCTCCTCCGAATTCGGCATCACGCTGATCGACCAGGACACGCAATACCGGATGCCGATGTTCATCGCGATGGACCCGCCGAAGCACGACGTGCAGCGCCGCGTGGTCGCGCCGATCGTGGCGCCGGACAACCTCGCGCGGCTGGCCGCCACCATCCGCGAGCGTGCGGCAACAATCCTGGATGGACTGCCGCGCAACGAACCATTCGACTGGGTGGAGCATGTATCGATCGAGCTCACCACCCAGATGCTCGCCACCTTGTTCGATTATCCGCAGGAGCAGCGTCGCGACCTGACGCGATGGTCGAATATCGCGACCGCCAATCTGAATGCGCCCGACGCGCCGGTGCGGACGCAGGAAGAACGTTTTTCCGAGTTGCAGAAGATGGCGGCGGCGATGACCACCCTGTGGAACCAACGGGTGAATGCGCCGCCACGTCCCGACCTGATCTCGATGCTCGCCCACGGCGAGACGACCCGCAACATGGACCCGTTGGAGTTCATGGGAAATTGCGTACTGCTCATCGTCGGCGGCAACGACACGACGCGCAATTCCATCAGCGGCGGCTTATGGGCGTTGAGCCAGCATCCCGGCGAATACCAGAAGCTGCGTGACAACCCGGGCCTGATCGTATCCATGGTGCCGGAGATCATCCGCTGGCACACGCCGATCAGTTACATGCGCCGCACCGCGCTGACGGATTTCGAACTCGGTGACAAGTGGATTCGAGCCGGAGACAAGATGGCGATGTGGTATATTTCCGGCAACCGGGATTCCGAAATGATCGAGCGCCCCGACAGCTTCATCATCGACCGCGCCCGCCCGCGGCAGCATCTGTCCTTCGGCTTCGGCATTCATCGGTGCGTGGGCAACCGCCTCGCCGAGTTGCAACTGGCCATCCTGTGGGAGGAGATCATGAAGCGGTTTCCACTGATCGAGGTGCTGGAACCGCCGCGCCGGGTCTATGCCACGTTTGTGCACGGCATCACGCGCATGATGGTGCGGATCCCAGGCTGACGCAGGCGCGACCGTGTCCAACCATGTCATTGCGACGCCCCGCAGGGGCCGCAGCAACCTCGTTCGGTCGGGCGCATCACCGCTCGTGCGCGCCGCTCGACCGAGGTTGCTTCGTCCCGCCACGCTTCGCTCGCCGTCCTCGCAATGACAGATGGGGATTACAGAATGAACCGGCTGAGATCACCCTTCTGCGCCAGCGGTGCGACGCGCTCGTTCACATAGGCCGCGTCGACGACGATCGTGTCCCCCGCACGGTCGGTCGCGGTGAAGCTGATCTCCTCCAGCAGCCGTTCCAGCACCGTGTGCAGACGGCGGGCGCCGATGTTCTCCACCCGATCGTTGATGTCGGCCGCAAGCTGCGCCAGGGCGTCCACCGCATCATCGCTGAACGCCAGCTTCACTTGCTCCGTCCCCATCAGCGCCGCGTATTGCTTGATCAGCGAATGCTCCGGCTCGGTCAGGATGCGGCGCAGGTCGTCGCGTGACAGGCCCGCCAGCTCCACCCGGATCGGCAACCGGCCTTGCAGTTCCGGCAGCAGGTCCGACGGCTTCGCCAGATGGAACGCACCCGAGGCGATGAACAATACGTGGTCGGTCTTCACCGGACCGTACTTGGTGGACACGGTCGTGCCCTCGATCAGCGGCAGCAGGTCACGCTGCACGCCCTCGCGCGACACATCGCCGCCGCGGAAGCCGCCTTCCATGGTGCGGGCACAGACCTTGTCGATCTCGTCAATGAACACGATGCCGTTGTTCTCGGCATGCGCCACCGCGTCCTTGGCGATGCGGTCGTTGTCCAGCAGCCGGTCGGCTTCCTCGGATTCCAGCAGCCGCCGCGCCACCTCGACGGTGACCCGCCGCTTCTGCTGCGGGCGGCCGAACATCCCCTTCATCATCTCGCCGATATTGATCACCTGCCCGGGCGGCATGCCCGGAATATCGAGCTGGCCGATCGGCATCCCCTGCGATTCGGCAACCTGAATCTCGATTTCCTTTTGCTCGAACTCGCCGTTGCGCAGCATGCGGCGGAATTTCGAGCGCGTATCGGCCGCGGCGCCTTCGCCTACCAGGGCGGTAATCAGGCGTTCCTCCGCCGCCAGCTCTGCCTTTGCCTGCACCTCCTTGCGGGAGGCTTCGCGCAGCATGTTCAGACTGGCTTCCACCAGGTCGCGGGCAATGCTCTCCACATCACGCCCGACGTAACCCACCTCGGTGAATTTCGTGGCTTCCACCTTGAGGAACGGCGCCTGTGCCAGCTTCGCGAGACGGCGCGCGATCTCCGTCTTGCCGCAGCCGGTGGGGCCGATCATCAGGATGTTCTTCGGCACGACCTCCTCACGCATAGCCTCCGGCAGATGCTGCCGGCGCCAGCGGTTGCGGAGCGCGATCGCCACCGCGCGCTTGGCATCGCCCTGGCCGACAATGAAGCGGTCCAGCTCAGAGACGATCTCGCGCGGCGAATAGGTTGGGACTTCCATTCTACAGGGTCTCGATGATCACGTTGTTGTTGGTATAGACGCAGATGTCCGCGGCGATGCGCATCGCCCGGCGGGCAATCTCCTCGGCGGACAGACCCTCGGTGGACATCAACGCGCGGGCAGCGGCCAGCGCGTAGTTGCCGCCGGAGCCGATCGCGATGACGCCGTCCTCCGGCTCCAGCACGTCGCCGGTGCCAGTGAGCGTGAAGCTGCGATCCTTGTCGGCGACCGCCATCATGGCTTCCAAACGCCGCAGATAGCGGTCGGTGCGCCAGTCCTTCGCCAGTTCGACGCAGGCGCGCTCGAGTTGGTTGGGAAAGCGCTCCAACTTGGACTCCAGGCGTTCCAGCAAGGTGAAGGCGTCGGCCGTGGCCCCAGCGAAGCCGGCGAGCACGGCGCCGCCGCTACCGATGCGGCGCACCTTTCGGGCGTTGCCCTTGACGATGGTCTGACCAAGGCTGACCTGGCCGTCTCCGGCCATGGCCACATGTCCATCCCGCCTGACGCACAGGATGGTGGTGCCGTGCCACCCAATCGGGTCGGCGGCGGCGGTGATGATGTTCTGCATGACCGGCATAGATGGGCTGACCGGCAGGCACACACAAGGTTGCGCGAGGCGCTGATCTGAAGCGCGGCCGACGACGGTGAAGGGCAGTCATGCTCGGCGACTGCGCGCGTGCCCTGCCGGCGAGCAAGCTGGAACGAAGCGATGGCATCCCGCCGCAACAACCAAGCCGCCACGAGGGTCCGCCGCTGAACGGCACGCCAGGCCCCATCCTCGTCTGCCCCCAGGGTCTCCGCTTGGCTGTCGCCGCACGATCACGGCCGAACCTGCGCCGTCAGCGAGGTTCGAAATAAAGTCTCGCGCATCCAATCAATCACGCTCCGCCGAGCCCTGCCCTTTAAGCCAGCCTATGCGCGTCATGACGCATCTCTCGCTCCTCGCCAAGAACGACGGCGCCAAGGGACGGCGATTGGCCTTCGTATCTTCCATGCAATGGCATGTTCTTGGGGCGATCGTCGCCGTGATCACCGATCGTTAACTTGTATGCCCTCAAATGCGAAACGCCGGCCGGGATGGTCCCGACCGGCGGACGAAAGGAGGGTACCGTGACCAACAAACGGTCTCTCCTTCGGCGAAAAATAGTGGCTGTGATCATCAAGATCAAGATCATTATTCGACGCCGGTAGGAGACGGGCCGGCTCCGGCAACGGGGCCGGCCTGCTCTCCCAGCCATCGCTCCCCGAACCCTGGGACCAAGCTTCCCAACGTCGCATACTGGGAAACTCCGACTCGGAGGGCCATCAGATGTCTCTTCTGCTCCTGACACTCGCCGTCATCGCGGCTGCCGCGGCGATCGCCGCACTGATCGTGGTCGCGCGGCAGGCCCACACTTTGGCCGCCCTGCGCTTGCTCGGCGAACAAGCACTGGCCGGCACGCGCGCCGAGGGCGAAACCACCCGCGCCAGCGTGCGCGCCATCGAGACCGGCACCGCCGAACGCATCGCCGCCTTGCGCGGCGCCTACGACACCGGCCTCGAGCAAGTGCGGACCGTGCTGTCACGCGACCAGGGCGAACTGCGGCTTACACTGGCCGAGGCACAGCGAAAATCGGCGGAGCAAATCGGCACGCAGTTCGAAACCACGCGCACCATGATGGAAACGAAGCTGCGCGAGTTGCGTGAGGGCAACGAAGGCAAGCTGGCGGAAATCCAGAAGACGGTGAATGAGCAACTCCATGCCGCGGTGGAGAAGCAGATGAACGAAAGCTTCAACCGGGTGATCGACCAGTTCGCCGCGGTGCAGAAGGCGATGGGCGACGTGCAGGCCGTCACCGCGCAGATCGGCGACATCAAGCGTCTGTTCTCTAACGTAAAGACCCGCGGCGGCTGGGGCGAGACGCAGGTGCGTGCGATGCTGGACGACATCCTGCCCGCGGGCGCCTATGAAACCAACCGCAAGGTACGCCCCGACAGCGACGAGGCGGTCGAGTTCGTCGTCATCATGCCGATGCGCGGCGAGGAGCGGCCGCTGCTGCCGATCGATGCGAAATTCCCGGTCGAGGATTACGAACGCCTGCTGGCGGCCTCCGAAGCAGGCGACGCCGAGGGCGAGCGGCTAGCGACGCGCCGGCTGGAACGCACGGTGCGCGAGCAAGCGCGCAAGATCGCAAGCAAATACATCAACCCGCCGGTGACGGTGGAGTTCGCGGTCATGTACCTGCCGACCGATGCGCTTTACGCCGAGGTCGCGCGCATCCCCGGTTTGATCGACGAGATCGGTCGCGAATGCCGCGTGCTGGTGCTCGGCCCCTGCCTGTTCCCGGCATTGCTGCGCACGATCCAGCTTGGGTTCGTAACGCTCGCGTTGGAACAGAAGGCGGACCAGGTGCGGGACCTGCTCGGCGCGACAAGAACAGAAATGCTGAAAATGGACGAGGTGCTCGACCGCCTCGCCAAGCAGGCCGGCACGTTCAGCAACACCATCGAACGGGCGCGGGTGCGAACACGCGCGGTCAACCGCAAGCTGCGCGGCGTCGAGGCGATCGAAGCAGCGCAGGCGGAGCAATTGCTGGAACTCGAGGGCGCACCTGATGAATCGGGAGAGAGCGTGACCCGGTCCTGGTCCGGCACGGAGGCTCAGAGCGCCGACGCTGACCGGGAGGGGACGTAGGCGCCCACCGCAACTCTTCCGCATCCGAAGCATGAGACGCGGCCCGGCTGTCAGCGAGAGCACCGCGAGCGAAGCGTGCAAACGGCGGCTGAAGATAACCGGCATCACGGCCGACGCGTGTCGATAGCGGCTACAGATGGCCGGCGCCGCCAGCGAAGCGAGGCGGAACCCAGCAAGCTCGATCATCCCGACGAGCCCGCGCCCATGCGTCGGCTCGAACGAGACGGCCGCGTCCCGCCCGACCCTCCGCCCCCTGCTATTCCGCCAAAGCCGCCACCGGCGTTCGCGTTTGCTGGAACGCCGGCATGACTTCCTCGGCGAAGCGCTGCAATTGCTCCAAGGCGATATTCAGCGGCACGCCAATCGACATGCTGCACGTCACGCGATCCAACCCGGGATAGCGCTTCTCCACTGCCTTCAATTGCTCGACGATGTCGTCCGGCTTGCCGGTCAGGAAGCCGCCCGCGTTCACCGCATCCTCGATCCGCGGCAGTTTCGCGAATGGCGCACGCTTCGGATCGCGCATCATTTCGATTTGCTCATCCGTCAGCGCGCGCACCAGGCGCAGCTCGCCGAACATCTTCATGTTCTCTTCGTAGTATTTCGCCGCTTCGCGGATGCCCGCCTCGCGGCTTTCGGCAATCAGGTACTGGTAGCCGAGCGATAGCCGTTCCCCGAGCCTGATCTCCCTGCCGGCACGCGCATAAGCGTCGCGGAACGCGATCATGTGACGCTCCA
Source organism: Acetobacteraceae bacterium (assembly GCA_035508435.1). Classification (GTDB taxonomy): domain Bacteria; phylum Pseudomonadota; class Alphaproteobacteria; order Acetobacterales; family Acetobacteraceae; genus JASHVB01. The sequence continues at coordinate 22,767 of DATJNA010000178.1, forward strand.
CCGCGCCGCCTTCCGCCGATCCGCCGCCGATCACGCCGCAAATCCCGTGCTTCGCCATGAAATCGAACGCACGCTGCGAGCCGCTCTGGATCGGCTGCCAGCATTCCACCGGCCGCCGCAGCGGGCGCGGCACCAGCGTGAGTTCCTTCAGCGTGTAGCCGCGATACGGCACTGCCGGCGGCAGAGTGTAGTACTTGCCCTCGTGCCTGAACGACTCTTCATTGAACGCCTTGAAAATGATATCCACCTGCTCTTCGAACAATTCGCGGTTGGCATTCTGGTCGAGCAACGGAGCGCCAAAAGTTTCGACTTCGCGGGTGTGATAGCCGCGGCCGACACCGAAGACCACGCGGCCCTCGCTGAGGATGTCAGCCATCGCGTAGTCCTCGGCCAGGCGCAGCGGATGCCACATCGGGGTGATGTTGAAGCCGCAGCCGATCTTCAGGCGCCGCGTGACGTGCACCAGGTGCATCGCCATCATCAGCACGTTCGGGATGCCCTCGTAGCCTTCGGGCTGGAAATGATGCTCTGCCATCCAGAAGGCATTGAAGCCGACACGATCCATCAGCTTCGCCATCTCCACCGCCTTGGTCAGCGTGGTGGCCAGCTTCTCGTTGGAATAACGCCGGTCGTTCACCGGGGTGCCGCCGTAGCCGAGATCCTCCATGTCGATATGGCCGGCATAGGAGCTGTCGAATTTGGTGATCATTTGGACTTCCTTCCTTGGGGCCGAATGACGGGCACGCTTATCCCTCGGTCACTGGCTGGCGGCCGGGGATATGCTCCAGCCGACGGTCATGGCCCAGCGCGAGCACGATGAGTGCCGACATGATCGGCCCCAACGCCAGCGCGATCAAGCCGTAGGTGAAGCTGCCGCCGGTCGCATCCTTGATCAGGCCAAACAAATAGGGGCCGAAAAATCCACCCAGATTGCCGAGCGCGTTGATCAGCGCGATACCGCCCGCCGCGGCAGTGCCCGACAGCATCGCCGTCGGCAGGCTCCAGAAAGTCGGACCGGTGGAAGACTGGCCAATCGAGGCGATCACCAGCATGGTCATGGTCAGCACCGGATCGGTCATCAGCCCGGTGGCGATCAGTCCCACCGCACCGACACTGTAGGCGATGGCGACATGACGCGGGCGCTCGCCGGTGCGATCGGAATGGCGCCCCCACAGGATCATGGCGCAGGCGCCGAACACATAGGGAATGGCGTTGATCAGGCCGGTCATGCCGAAGCCTGCCGCCAGCCGGTGCACGATCTGCGGCTGGAACAACACGATCCCGTAGCCGGAGAAGGTGCCGCCGAAATATACCAGCGACAGCAGCAGCACCCGCTTGTCCAGCAACGCCTGTTTCAGGCTGTAGCTGCGGATCGCTTCACGCCGTGCCCTCTCTGATTCCAGGCGTCCGATCAGCCAGTTCCGTTGCTCCGGCGCCAGCCAGTGCGCCTCGCTCGGCCAGTCGGTCATGAAGGCCCAGAACGCAACGCCGAGGAGCACGGCGGGAACCGCTTCCAAAATGAACAACCATTGCCAACCGGCCAGGCCGAAAAATCCGTCGAGATCGAGCAGGAAGCCGGAGACAATGGAACCCAGGATGTTGGAAAGCGGAATCGCGGCCATGAACACGCCGGTGATGCGGGAACGGTAGTAGGACGGGAACCACCAGGTCAGGTACAGGATGATGCCCGGGAAGAAGCCGGCCTCGGCAAGGCCAAGCAGGAAACGGACGGAATAGAAGGAAACCGGGCCGGAGATCAGCGCGGTACAGCCGGAGATGAGGCCCCAGGTGATCAGGATCCGTGCAATCCATATGCGCGCGCCGACCTTGGCCAGCATGATATTGCTGGGGACTTCGAAGATGAAGTAGCCGATGAAGAAGATACCGCCACCGAAACCATAGACCGCGGCGCTGAAGTGCAGCGCCTTGTTCATGGTGAGAGACGCGAAGCCGACATTCACGCGATCGAGATAGGCCACGAAATAGCAGGCGATCAGCAACGGCAGCAGTCGGCGCGCGACCCGTGCCATGGTCTGGCGTTCCAGATCGGTGATGTCGTGAGTCAGTCCGGCAGGGCCGGCGGTGTCGTTCATATTGGTGTTCTCCCGTGGCTTTTCTTTGCTGCGTCAGGCATTGCCGGACATTGATGTGAATGGTAGCTGGTTGGCAGAAAAGCGCGAGCCGCGTTTCTGCGATGGTTGCCTTGCATTTCCGCGGCGGCTCGTTCACAAAATCATTGCGAAGTGAGCGGCAACGATGCATCTGATTCTGAATAGGTAACTATATGGCTTGCCGCGTCCACCTGCGTCGCTCGCGGTCCTCGCAATCGCCGAGGTCGCGCGACGCATGCCCTATTGGCAGACTGTGCCACGTCGGATCGCGGTCACCGCGTCGTCCGATAGCGGCGGCGATGTCATCCGACGCCGGCGGCGATGTCATCCGGTAGCGGCGACGACGTCAGCCGACAGCGGCAGCTATGTCAGATGCGGCAGCGCCTGCCAGTCCTCGCTCTGCATCTCGTCCAGCCGCGACGCGGTTCGCTCGAACATCTTCGCATTCTCGCCGCGCTGATACAGTTGGTCGGGCATCGCAGCGGCCGAGGCAACCAGCTTGACCCGATGGTCGTACAGCGTGTCGATCAGCGTGATGAACCGCCGCGCCACATCGTAGTTCGCCGGCGACAGGCGGGGGATCGCGTCCAGGATCAGCGTGTGGAAATGCGTCGCCAGCGCCAGATAGTCGCCAGCACCCAGCGCGGTGCCGCATAGCGTATCGAAATCGAAGCGTGCCACCCCTTCGGCGGCAAGCGGCACCACGAACTTGCGGCCCATCACCACCAGCGTTTCCGGCCGTGCCGCCGCACCACCGGTCAGTTCGGCGAAGGCAGCGTCCAGCGCCCGATCGGCTCGCCCATCGGCGGGCACGTACCAGGTCTGCATCCCGCGCAGCCGGGCGCGCCGGAAATCGCGCGCCGCGTCCAGCGCCAACACGTCCAGCTTCTGCTTGATCAGCGCGATGAACGGCAGAAACGCATCGCGCCCCGGCTGGCCCCTGAACAAATCGTCGGGCGCAATGTTGGACGTGGCCACCACCACCACGCCGCGCTCGAACAGCGCCTGGAACAATCGGCCGAGGATCATCGCCTCGGCGATGTCATTCACCTGGAATTCATCGAAGCACAGCAAGGCGGTCTCACTGGCGATCGAGTCGGCCAGCGGCGGGATCGGGTCCTCGATCTCCGGATGCACGCGCTTGAACGCGTGAAAGCGCGTGTGCACATTCTGCATGAACCGATGGAAATGGATGCGCTGCTTGCGCGGCACCTCGGCGGCGGCAAAGAACAAATCCATCAGCATCGATTTGCCGCGCCCCACGTCGCCGACGAGGTAGAGGCCGTGCGGGCGTTCTTCGTCAGCGCCTTCAGTCGGGCGCAGTCGGAACCAACGCGACAGCAGTCCGCCGCCGTTACCGGGGCGAGGCGGCGGATCGTAGCCGCGCAACCGGCCCCACAGCCGTTGCAGCCGTTCCGCCGCGGCCCGCTGCGCGGGGTCAGGTGCCAATTCGCCCGCTGCCACCTTGGCCCGATAGGCCGGCAGCGGGCCGCGCATCGCAGGATCGGTACGGGCCTCGTCCATCTCAAGGCGTCGCAGATAGCGCGTCCCGGACCGTGCGCCTAGATTGGCAGCGCAGGTTCGAAGGAAAGCTTGTGCCGCTCACCCCACGCGACATGCTACCGGCCGTCATCGCGGCGGTGGAAGCGGCCGGCGCCATGCTGGCCGCCGAATTCTGCCGCCCCTCTGGCCCGCGCTTTTCCGATCACGTCACTGCCCCGGTGGACCACGAGATCGAACTGTTTCTCCGCGACCGCCTGCGCGCGTTGCTCCCGGCTCGCTTCGTCGGCGAGGAGGCAGGCGTGTTGGACGCGCCTGCCATTGGCGAGGGATCGGACGTGCTGGACGCGCCTGCCAATGGCTTCTGCTGGGTGGTCGATCCGCATGACGGCACGCGCGCCTTCCTGGAGGGCCGTCGCGGCAGCGCGGTGTCGGTGGCGCTGCTGCGGGCGGAAACGCCGGTGCTTGGCGTGGTGTTCGCCCCGCTAAGTCCGGACCGGGGTCCCGACCTGATCGCCTGGGCGGAGGGTGAGCCAGTCACCCGCAATAACAGGCCGGTGGCGATCGACCTGCGGCAGCGGGAGCTGGCAGCGGGAGACGTCGTGTTCCTCAACCATGGCGCCTGGCAGCGGCCGATCTGGCACAGCGCGGCGGTCGCGCCCGGGCGGTTCATGCCGCTTCCCTCGATCGCCTATCGCCTGGCGCGTGTCGCCGTGGGGGACGGGATCGCGACGCTCACCCTGCGGCCCGTGAACGCACTCGACATCGCCGCCGGCCACGCGTTGCTGACCGCATCCGGCGGCGCGCTGGTGGCGGAGGACGGCGTGCCGGTCACCTATTCCGCCCTGGGCGAGAGCCGGCCTTCGGCCTGCTTCGGCGGCGCCCCGGCGGCGGTGGCAACGTTGCGGGCCCGGACCTGGCGCGGCAGCACTGAGGAACGGCGCCCGCCCCGCGTCACCCTGGAATGGCCGCGCGCGCCGGAGGGTGCGGCTCTGGACCGCGCGGTCGGCGCGATGCAGGGCGTGCTGATCGGCAGCAGCACCGGCGCGGCGGATGGACGCATCGCGGGCCAGCCGGGACCGAACGGTGAAGCCATGCTGGCGGTCGCCCGTGCCCTGCTTCGTGGGACACCGCTGCCGCCAGGCGGCGGGCTGGCGCGGATCGTGCCGCTGGCCATTGCCGCCGCCGATCCACAGGCCGCGGCGGCAGCGGCAAGCGCGGACGCCGGTGCGATCGGCGCCGAGCCAGCGGTCTGCGCCGCCGTCGCCACGGTGATTGCCCTGGCGCTCACGGGCGCCAGCCAAGGGGAGCTTCTGGGCCTCGGCGGGGGATTGCCAAACGATCCCGTCCTGTCCGGTGCGCTGTTGGGCACAGTACTGGGCCGCCAGGGCTTTCGGCCCGCCGAGGCACTGGCGGTGCTGACCTGCCGTCCCGACCCCGGCCTGGGCGTAGCGCAACCGCGCCCGGAGGAGTACTGGCCCGACGACCTGATCGACCTCACCGAGGCCTTGCTCGCCCGCCGCTCCTCTCAGGAGACCACATGACCTTGCTCGACTACCCCGCGCTGGCCGCCACACCGGTGGCAGCGGACCCCTTCCCGCATATCGTCGTGCCGAATTTCGTGCCCCCTGCCGCATTGCGCGCCATATTGGCGGACCTGCCGCGGTTGGATCGCCGCGGCTCCTTCCCGATCGGCGCCGTCTCTCTCGGCCCGACCGCGCGCTCGCTGATGGCGGAGCTGGAGGGCGCGGCCATGCGCGCCGCCATCGCCGGCAAGTTCGCGCTGGACCTGGACGGTTCCCCCACCATGCTGACACTGCGCGCCTGGACCAGCGAGCGCGACGGGCACATCCACGTCGACTCCACCGCCAAGCGCGTGACCGTATTGCTCTATCTGAACCCGGCCACGCACGCGTGGGCGCAGCACGAAGGCTGCCTGCGCCTGCTGCGCGGACCGGGCGATCTGGAGGACTTTGCCGTCGAAGTGCCGCCGGTGAATGGCACGCTGCTGGTGTTTCCCAACGGCGCAAGCTCCTGGCATGGCCATAAGGTGTTCACGGGACAGCGCTACAGCGTTCAGCTTAACTATATGACGACGGATGCGAAGGCGCGCAGCGAGCTGCGGCGGCACAGGATGTCGGCCTTCGTGAAGCGGCTGACCCGCGCGGCGTAGTCGGGCCGACGGCGCAAGCCGCGGCGCGGCGCGTCAGGAACGGCGCAAGCCCCGGCGCGGCGCGTCAGGTTGCGCTGGCGAACGAGCCGGCGGAGCCCGGCACGGGGCTGATCCGCGCCAGACGTGCCTCGTGGTAATCGAGCAGATCGCCGCCCTGCACATCCGGCAGTACGGGCCTGACCGCGTTCAACGCGTCGCGCAGGGTGCCGTCGTGGCGGACCGATGCCTCGCCCTCGACGGGCAGCGTCATGCTGCCATCCGGCTCGGCCCGCAGCAGCAGGCTGGTCCAGGCACGCTCCCCCGAGGCACGCTGGATCACGACAAAATGCCCGTCGGCGACGCCGCGCTGGAACTGGATGGCAATGCGGTCAGTCGCCGGCCGCATCGGGTTGGCGGGAATGTCGTCGCGCACCTTCACGGCGGCGACACCGAGCAATGCGGCGCGCGCACGCCACTCGTCGATCATCGCGCGGTCGCGGCGCGACAGGTGCTGGCAGCGAAACGGCACGACATTGCAAACGGCATCAAGCGGCATGGCAGCTTTCCTGTGAATGACGACGCCCCTGACAACGATGATGCCTAGCCGATGGATGCGGCCGAGAGCGATGACATAGGTCAACGCCGCGCGCATGGAACGCTACGTAGTTATCCGCTAAGTAGTTTCCCGCTACGTAGTTTTCCGCATGCATCGCACTGCGCGCGGGTTGCGCGACGTGGGGCGTCGCAGGTTGGTTGGAAACTCGCATGTCAAGGCAATGTGGACGAACGCCAGGTTTGTAAAGTGACGCGTTCGCGCGCAGGTGGTCACACCGATGCGAATACGGCGACCGGCGGTGCAAATGCGGCTAAACCGCGAAGCCCGTGTCCGAATCAAGGTCGGTGTGCCATAGTCTTGTCAAGATGCATGCCAGTTGCGCACTGGCGCGGCAAGCGAGCAACGGCCAGAGCAGCGAGAGAAACTATCCGAACAATCGATCCACGTCGTTCTGGCCAAGATCGGGTCCGACCGCGGTATCGCGCTCGACATTGGGTGGCACTTCTGCCGCGCCGTCAGGCACGGATAGGCCGCCGAGCATCTCTTCCACGCGTTCCAGGTGCTCGATCGCGCGGCGGATCCGCTGGCCGGTGAGGTCCTGGAACGTGCATGCCTCAAAGATCATGTTCAGCCGCTGCGCGATCGCCTCCGCGGCCGACGGATCCACCCGGCTTTGCTCGACCCAGGTGCCGATCGCCTCCGCCGCTTCCATGATCTGGTTGGCGGCTTGCTCGGTCGCCTGTACCACCGCTTCCAATTCGATCCCGCTGGTTCGCGTCGCCATCGCAGGGGCAGCCACCACGCGGCCGATTTCCTGCTGAATGCGGGACAGCTGGCCGGACAGGTTGGCCTCGCTGAAATCCATCAGTTGCGTGGCGCCGTGCACCTCCGCCGACAGCTCGGCGATGCGGCGATCAACGAAGCGACGCAGCTCCTCGACGGCGCCGCCGAGTTCAGCCCGGACCGCCGCGCGCACCACCTCTCCCAGCCCGTCCTGCGATCCGCTCACGCCGGCCACCTGCTTCGCTGTCCGGCCATGCTAGACCGGGACTGGTTAGCATCCGGTAAACCTGCGCACGCCGCGCCAAGGAACCATCGGATCCCATATCGGAAGCTCCCGCAACCGAGGACAGTCACAGGTTCGACCTCACGACCTTCCCGTGACACATTTCGTCAAGGCTGCCTGCGAGGAAGACAAGATGCGCATCGCCGAGATCCGGGAACGCTCGATGCCGATCTCGCGGTATGCCGATGCCACCATGGCTTCGGGAGGTCTCACGACCAGCGTGGCCGCCGTCACCACCGACGTCGTGCGCGACGGCAAGCCGGTGACCGGCTACGGCTTCGGCTCCGTCGGCCGCTTTGCCCAGAGCGGCCTGATGCGAGAGCGTTTCATTCCCCGTTTGCTCAACGCGCCGGATGGCGGCCTGGCCAACGAGGCAGGCATGAACCTCGATCCGTTCCGCGCCTGGGAGACCATGATGACGGGGGAAAAACCCGGCGGACACGGAGAAAGATGCGTCGCCGTCGGCGCTCTCGATATGGCGATCTGGGACGCTGCGGCGAAGATCGCCGGATTGCCGCTTTATCGCTACCTGGCACGGCGGCTTGGGCGTGAGGCAACGATTGAGACCAGGCCCAAGGTGCGGGTCTATGGCGCGGGCGGTTACGTCTATCCCCAGGACGACATTGCGCGGCTGTCTGACGAACTGCGGCGCTTCGCCGAACTCGGCTTCAGCCACGCCAAAATCAAGATCGGCAGCATGGGCCTGGCGCAGGATCAGAAGCGCATCGAGGCCGCGGCGAGGCAGCTTCCAGGCGGCGCCGCACACCTTGCCGTCGATGCAATCAACGCATACGACGCCGAGACCGCGCCGCCGGCAGCATCGATGCTCGCCCCTTTCGGCTTGTGGTGGTTCGAGGATATTTGCGACCCGTTGGATTTCGAAACCCAGGCTGGCGTCGTCGCCAACTACCCAGGTCCGGTTGCCGCTGGCGAGGCGCTGTTCTCGTTAGCGGAAGCCAGACTTCTCCACCTTCATGGCGGACTGCGGTGCGAGCGCGACATCCTCGAATTCGACCCGGTGCATTGTTACGGTCTACCGGGCTTTATGCCGATCGTGGATTACCTTACCGCAAGAGGCTGGCCGCGCGCCTCATTCTGGCCGCATGGCGGCCATCTGTTCTGCCTGCACGTCGTTGCCGCCCTCGGGCTGGGTGGGGCAGAGGCCAATCCGTTCAGCTTTCAGCCGCTGTGCGGGCTGGTTGACGGGGCCGAGGTGACACATGGTTTCACCGATCTGCCGCAAGCACCGGGAATCGGTTTCGAACTTCGGTCCAAGGCCTATGGGGTCTTCCGTTCGTTGATGACGGACGCCTGACGGTATGGTTGGCAGGACATTACGAATTCGGAATTTTCGCCCCAGGCTGTGTGTCGAGGCTCATCATGGCTCGTATCATGCGGAATTACGGTGTGAGCCTCTGCCATAGTTCGGCATAGGCCTTTGGGTAATTTCCCTATCCGGTTAGCGCAGGCGGACCGGGCCGCAGTCGGCGCACCACGGTCAGGGGTTGGCAGCCTGCGCTAACCGGATAGGGACATTGCGTAAAGCGACCCGGCGGCGGAGCCCGGCTCCTTCCGGGCGGCCTGCGATCCGGCCGCTCTACACGTGTGCGCCTGGGCGCGTGCTATGCCGCGGCGCGCTGGCGCAGGATGGTGTTGGCCTTGCGGAATGCGTCCGCCATCGCCTCGGCCGGCATCGCACCCGAGAACAGGGAATAGCCGTCGAGAAAAAACGACGGAACGCCATTCACCCCGGCCTCGCGCGCGGCCTGGTCGGCGACCAGCATCTCGCGCGCGGCGAGATCGCCGGCGAGGAACTGCGCGGCTTCCTCGCGATCGAGCCCAGCCTCGCCGGCGCAGTCGGCCAGCACGGCGTGGTCGCCGATATCGCGGCCCTCGGTGAAATAGGCGGCGAAGATCGTCCGCATCAGAGTATCCTGCGTACCGTGGAGCAATGCCGGGCCTTTCTGGCCGGCGAACCAGACCAGGCGATGCGCGTCCAGCGTGTTGGGCGTGCGCAGCATGAGGTCGGCACGGAATACCAGGCCGACCGACTCCGCCGCCTGCGTCACGCGCAGATCGGCGGCCGCCGCGCGTTCGGCTCCGCCGAATTTCCAGGCGCGATAGGCGGCGCGGTCGCGGCCTTCCTTCGGCATGTCGGGATTGAGCTGGAACGGATTCCAATGCACCGAGAAATGCAGGCCCTCATCGGCCAGCGTCGCCAGCGCACGTTCGAGCTGGCGCCTGCCGATGTAGCACCACGGGCAGATCGCGTCAGAGACGATATCGATGCGCGTGCCGATCTCGGTTGTCATCGCCGATCCTCCTGTGACAGCGGCAAAATGCGGCCGATCGGCCAGCGGTGCAAGCACGCGCGATCAGGCCGCCGCGTAAGCGGCCTGCACGAGGTCCATGGCAGCGGCCATGTCGTCGAGATTGGCGATCGGCGGGCGGCCGTCGCGCAGCCGGCGCAGCGTATCGCGGACGAATTCGGGGTAGAAGAATACGTTGGTCAGCTGCATCGCCCGCGTGGTGCGATTGCGTGCGTTGTCGACGATTTCCAACGTGCTGTTGTCGCGGGCGGCGAAATAGTGGCTGTCGGTGCGGATGCTGTAGTGCATGTCGAACACCGAGTTCGGCGCGGGGTAGAGATAGCCGGTCTCCACCATGCACGTGGCGCCGCCGCCGCGCAGCAATACCACGGCATGGTCCTCGATGGTGAGCCGCGCGGTGTGGTTGGAAATCGCGGCGCCGGTCACCTGCAACGGGGCGCCGTTGAGAAGCAAGCGGCAGAGATCCAGGTGGTGCACGCCAAGATTGAGCAGCGGCCCACCGCCGGCGGTGGCGCGGTCCAGCATCCATTCGACGCGCTGCTGGCGATAGCGATCCACCATGCCGCCAACGAACTTGAAGACGATGTATTGCAGGGATTCACCGGCGGCTGTCTCGCGGACGGTGTCGATCAGCGGGCAGTAGCGCAGGACAAAAGGGACGGCGGCGAACACGCCGGCCTGGGCGGCGCGAGCGGCGATATCGTGCACCTCGGCGCTGGTTACCCCGCAGGGCTTTTCCATGGCGAACGGGATTTTCTGTGCGATCAGAAAGCGGGCTTCCTCCGCCATGTCGCAATGGCGGCCGAGCGCGAAGGCGAAGTCCGGGCGCAGCGTAGCGCACATCTCGCGATAGTCGGCGAAGGCAGGGCAGTTGGCGTGCGCGGCCACCGGCTCGGCGCGGGCAATGTCGGGGTCGCTGACACCGACGATCGCGACGTCCGGCAGTTCCAGCGCGGGGTCGAGATAGAACGGCGTATGCCAATGCGAGACGCCGATCAGCACGATGCGCATGCGTTTTCCCCTGCTGCCACGAGCCCGGCGCAGGCTAACATGACGAGCGTCTGCGCGGGGAGCGGCCCGCGCCTGCCATGCCATTGCGAGGGCCGCGAGCGACACGTAGCGGGCTGCGGCAACCCCGGTCGGGCGACGCAGGGACCGTTCGAGTGCCGTTCCGACCGGGATTGCTCCGGCCCCTTGCGGGCCTGGCAATGACAGGAGGCAGGCGACGCGCCTGATTGCTTGTTCGCGATGCAGTGATGACGCAATCTCCGACATTCCGCGCACCAGCGACACGGCAGCATTTGCACGCCGGGTCGCCCCATCGATGGACCCCCCTCCATGCTGACCCTGTCCGAAAACTTCCGTGCCCTGTTCTATGCGCCGTTCTACGCTGCCTTCGCGATCGGCGCCTACGCGGCGGAAGGTGTGGCAGTGACATTGCGCTCCTCGCCCGATCCCGCGACCACCGCGGCGGAGCTGCTGGCGGGCCGCGTGGATGCGATGTGGGGCGGCCCGCTGCGCGTGATCCTCACGCACGCGACCGATCCGGCAGCGGACATCGTGTGCTTCTGCGACGTCGTGGTGCGCGATCCATTTTTCATCGTCGGTCGCGCGCCGCGTCCGGAGTTCCAATTGGCGGACCTGAAGAGCGTGCGGTTCGCATCCGTTGCAGAGGTGCCAACGCCGTGGCTGTGCCTGCAGGATGATCTGCGCCGCGCGGGTGTCGACCCCGCCGCGCTGCCTCGGATCAGCGGTCCCACGATGGCGGAGAACGCCGCCGCGCTGCGGAATGGCACGCTGGACGCGGCACAGTCGTTCCAGCCCTATGTGGAGACGCTGATGGCAGAAGGCGTCGGCCATATCTGGTACGCAGCGGCAACGCGGGGCGAGACGGCCTACACGTCACTGGTGGCACGTCGCGCCACGATCGATGCCCGACGCGATGATTTCGCCGCCATGGTGCGCGGAATGCACCGGACGCTGCGCTGGCTGGCGGCGACACCGGCCGCGGACGTGGCACGCGCGCTGGCGGAATTCCTCCCGGACGTGCCGGCCCCGATCCTTGCCGCGGCCATCGATCGGTATCGGGCGCTGGGTTTGTACGCGACCGGAGCAACGGCCTCGCGCGCGGGTTTCGACAGGCTGCAAGCCGCGATGCTGTCCGGCGGCGCGCTGCGGCATAGCGTGCCTTACGAACGGTGCTACGCAATCATATAACGCACATGATCAGAATGGCGCGGCGCACCCGCCGCTATGTCATTGCGAGGCCTCGAAGAGGCCGCAGCAACCTCGTTCGTGCCGGCGCATGACCATTCATGCCTCCACCCGACCGGGAGTTGCTTCGTCCGCGGCACTTCGCTCGCGGTCCTCGCAATGACAGGAGGCCCCGCCGCGCTTCGCTCGCGGTCGTCGCAAGGACAGGAGGCGCCGCCACGCTTTGCGCGCGATGACACCGCTCGTCGCACCCGAAACCGCAGCGCTGGAGATCAAGCTTCCTTCAGTCAGGCCGCCAGCTTTTGCAAATAGTACGCAGGGTCGCCAAACAGTCGCTCGATCGCCATGCAGCGGCGGAAATAGTGGCCGACGGCGTACTCCTCCGTCATGCCGATGCCGCCATGCATCTGGATCGCGCTCTGCGACACGTAGCGTCCGGCCTGCCCAATGCCCACCTTCGCCATGGCAATTCTGCGGGCGCGTTCCTCGGCATCCGGATGGTCCACCATCACGCTCGCCAGCATCGCCATGCTGCGGCCTTGCTCCATCGTCATGAACATGTCCGCCAGGCGGTGCTGCACCACCTGATAGCTGCCGATCGGTTTGCCGAATTGCTCCCGCGTCTTGCTGTACTCCAGCGTCATGCTATGCATCGTCTCCATGGCGCCGACGCATTCGGCGGCGGTGGCGGCGATCCCAGCCTCGACCACGCGCTGCACTATCGCCAGCCCGCGACCGACTTCGCCCAGCACATCGGCATCCCCCACCGCGACATTCGACAAAGCGATATCCGCTGCCCGCTGCTCGTCGCGGGTGGCGTAGCCACGGCGCGACACGCCCGGCGCTGCCGCATCCACCAGGAACAATGTGATGCCGTCTTCATCGTAGCGATCGCCGGAGGTGCGCGCGCTCAGCACGAACTTGTCGGCGGCGTCGCCATGCACCACCACCGATTTCGCGCCATCCAGCACCCAGCCGCCGCCGCTGTGTTTCGCGCTCGCGAGCACATCCGTCAGGTCATAGCGGGCCTGCCGTTCGCCATGCGCAAAGGCGAGCTTCATGCTGCCGTCGGCGATCGCGGGCAGGATCGCCTCCTGCTGCGCGTTGCTGCCACCATGCCGCAGCGCCGCGCCGCACAGCACGACGGTAGCGAGATACGGCTCCAGGATCAGCGCGCGGCCGAAGGCCTGCATGACGAGCATGATCTCCTGCGCGCCGCCGCCGAAACCGCCGTATTCCTCGGCGAACGGCAGGCCGAGCAAGCCGAGCTCCGCATATTGCGACCACAGCGCTGCGGAAAAACCTTCCGGCGCCTTCAGGTGGGTCTTGCGTTGCTCGAAGCTGTAGCGGTCCGCCATCAGGCGCATCACTGAATCCTGCAACAGCCGCTGCTCGTCCGAAAGTTCGAAATCCATTTGATTCCCCCGTCCTAATAGCTCCCCCTCCCCTGGCGGAAGGGGGTTGGGGGAGGGGTCGATACATTCTACGTACCGCCCTCTCCCCTGGCCTCCTTCCCTGGCCTCCTCCCCTGGCCTCCTCCCCTGGCCTCCTCCCCTGGCCTCCTCCCCTGGCCTCCTCCCCTGGCCTCCTCCCCTGGCCTCCTCCCGCATGGGAGGGGGAAATACTCGTCAAAGCCCCAACACCGCCTTGGTCAGGATGTTCTTCTGAATCTCGTTCGTGCCGCCATAGATCGACGCCGCGCGCAGGAACAAATAGCTGCCGGTGGCGGCACTGGCGGCCTCCAGCATGTCGTCCGGCTCATTCATCGCGGCGAGTTCCTCGGCCCAGACCGGCATCGACAACGGTCCCGCCACGTCCATCGCCAGTTCGGTGGTGGCTTGCAGCAGTTCCGTGCCCTTCACCTTCAGCACCGACGACAACGGATCGGGACGCCCATTCCCCTTCGCCTTGTCGTACGCCGACACCACGCGATACTGCGTGATCTCCAGCGCCTGCATGTCCACTTCGAGCTGTGCGATGCGCTGGCGGAACGTCGCGTCCTCGATCAGCGGGCGGCCGTTGGCATTGACCTCGGCGGCCATCGCCTTCGCCGCCTTCACCCGCTCCTTCGATTTGCCCAGCCGCGCGATGCCGGTGCGTTCGTTACCCAGCAGGAACTTCGCCACGTCCCAGCCCTTGTTCTCTTGATAGACGCGCATGTTCACCGGCACCTTCACGTCGTCGAAAAAGACTTCGTTCAGGTGATGGCTGCCGTCGATCGAGATGATCGGCCGCACGGTGATCCCCGGCGTCTTCATATCGACCAGCAGGAAAGAGATGCCCTCCTGACGCTTGGCGGCTTGCGGATTGGTACGCACCAGCAAAAAGCACCAGTCGGCGTGATGCGCGGTGGACGTCCAGATCTTCTGGCCATTCACCACGTAATGGTCGCCATCCAGCTTGGCCGCGGTCTTCAGCGACGCCAGATCGGATCCGGCGCCCGGTTCCGAGAACCCCTGGCACCACCAATCATCCAAATTCGCCGCCCGCGGCAGGAACCGGTTCTTTTGCTGTTCCGTGCCGAACTGAATCAACACCGGCCCGATCATGGTGATGGCGAACGACGACAGCTCGGGCGCCGGCGCAAACTGGTTCTCCTCCAGGAAGATCATGCGCTGGATCGCACTCCAGCCTGGTCCGCCCCACTCCTTCGGCCACGACAGCGCCGCCCATCCCTTCTTGTTGAGGATGCGCTGCCAGCGCACCGTGTCTTCCTTGCGCGGGCCATGGCCCAGGCGCATGCGGTCACGGATGTCGGTGGGCAGGTTGTCGCGGATGAAGGCACGGACTTCCTCACGGAAGGCGGTCTCCTCCGGGGTGAAGCGCAGGTCCATGGTCGGTCTCTCCCTACTCACGGGTAAGCTTACGCGGAGGCCGCGGCACCGCGCAACGCGGGGCACGGGCATGCTCCGCGCATGGTGACCATGCGGCGCTGCAACCGTCGCGCGGCAGCAAGGTTTGGCTGTGGGCAACAGGAGGTGCGTTATGCCCGTGATGCCGTCCACCGCGCGCCGCGTCGAGCAAAACACCGATCCGGCGATCAATCATCGGATCCGCCGGCGCGCGGAAGAGAACATCCACTATTACGCCAATCATCCGGAGCAAATCGAGCAACGGCTGGCACAGCTCGATCGCGAATGGGATGTCGAGCGTGTGCTGGAGACGCAGGCCGCGGCGCTGGCGTTGACCGGCACATTGCTCGGGTTGACGCGGGATCGCCGCTATCTGGCGCTGCCGGCGTTGGTGAGTGGGTTCCTGCTGCAGCACGCGTTGCAGGGCTGGTGCCCGCCGGTGCCGTTGCTACGGCGCCTGGGCGTGCGCACCGCGGCCGAGATCGCCGGCGAACGTGGCGCGCTGAAGGCGCTGCGCGGTGATTTCGCGGCGGTGGAGAAGATGCCGAACGCGGCGGAACGCGCGCATTCGGCGTATCACGCGGCGAGCGCCTGATCGCCCTGCCTCCGTTTCCGCTGTTTCGGGACCCGAGATGTATGGCGCGACGCCGCGTTACGAATTGTTCGCCGATATGGGAGCAGAACCAACCGAACCGGGTGTACACGGCGTGCACGATACCAAGACAAGCTCGGTCTTTGCGCACGTCGGCGACAGCATGACGCTGCTGTTCGATTACGGCGACGAATGGTTGTTCGATGTGAAACTCATCGCCATCGAGCAAAGCAAGCCGCGGGCACACTATCCGCGCATGCTCGGCGGACTCGGCAAGGCACCGGAGCGATACCCTGAAGTTCCCGACGACGCGTGGCAAGGGCGACTGGAATTGCCGCGATGACTGTCATTGCGGGGACCGCGGGCGAAGCGTCGCGGGACGAGGCAATCTCGTTCAGAGTCCTGCCCGGACTTTTCTGGCTCTACTCGACCGGGGTTGCTTCGTCGCTCCGCTCCTCGTAATGACGCGAGGGCGCGGGATACACCAACACGCGCTCCTTTGCCGCCATCAGCCGCACCGTCTCACCCGCCTGCACCCTGACGGCAGAGCGAAAGAACAATTCGGTGCCGTCAGCTCCACGACCCACCGTGTAGAAATCGCGGCCGTGATATTCGGCGATCTCCACCACTGCCTCGATCGGCCCGTCACCGGCGGGATGCAGATCGTCGGGACGAATTGCCACCACGGCTGCCGCGCCGACCACCCCGATCGGCGTGCCCGCCACGCGTGCGCCCGCAATGCGCACCGCCACACCGGCATCGGCCGCTTCCACCGGCGAGCGCACCAGATTGCGATACCCCATGAACTCGGCCACATCGGCATCGGCGGGGGCCCGATACAATTCCTCTGGCGTGCCGATCTGCCGCGGCCTGCCGTCGATCAGCACCGCGATGCGATCGGCCAGCGACAGCGCCTCCTCCTGGTCGTGCGTCACATAGATCGTCGCACTCCCGAGCATGCCGTGGATGCGCCGGATCTCGGCGCGCATTTCCAGCCGCAGCTTGGCATCCAAATTCGACAGCGGCTCGTCCATCAGCACCAGCGGCGGCGCCACCACGATGGCGCGCGCGATCGCCACCCGCTGCTGCTGGCCGCCGGAAAGCTGGCCGGGCAGCTTGTCGCCATGCTGTTGCAGTCGCACCAGCGCCAGCGCCTCCTCGACGCGCTGGACGATCTCGGCCTTGGGGCGCCGCTGCGTCACCAGGCCGAAGCCGATGTTCCGCCGCACCGTCATATGCGGGAACAGTGCGTAGTTCTGGAACACCATCCCGAACCCGCGATCCTCCGGCCCGATCTCATCGACCCGTTGCTCATCGAGCCAGATTTCACCGCCGGTCGGCTGCAACAGGCCGGCGATGCAATTCAGCGCGGTGGACTTGCCGCAGCCGGACGGGCCGAGCAAGGCGACGAACTCGCCCCGCTGCACCGTCAATGACACGTCGCGCAACGCGTGCGTCTGGCCGAAGTCGCGGCTGACGCGGTCCAGACGCAGCGCGCGGAAGTCGCGCGAGACAATCGCCATGCGGCTGCTACTTGCCGACCCGCGCGCCCACCTGCTGGTCCCAGCGCTGGAACGCATAGACCAGCTTGTCCGCGGGCAGCGGCACCTCCGACGGCACTTCCTCGAACAATTTGAGGTAGAAGGGACGAGTGTATTCCGCGACCAGCTTCTGGCTGTCAGGCGGTGCCATCGACAGCGGCACGCCCTTCACCGCCGGGCCGGGGTAGAAATAACCCTTGTCATAGGTCATCGCCTGCGCCGGCTTCGACAGCATATAGCGCGTCATGTCGAGCAATACCGCGAGCTTGGCATCGGACACGCCTTTCGGGATCGCCCAGTACTGCGCGTCCGTCACCCAGTGGAAGCCCGCCAACGTGCCGACTTCTGCTTCCTTCGGCACCACGCCGAGGATGCGCGGATTGAGGTCCCAGCCGACATGCGAGGCGATCATGTCGCGCGACCCCTCGGCCAGTTCCTTCATCACCGCGCCGGTGCCGGTGGGGTAGTATTCGATGTTCTTGCCCAGTTCGACGAGATAGGCCCAGGTCTTGTCCCACCCGTCCTTCGGATCCATCGGGTCTTTGTCCTTCAGGATGTAGGGAAGCCCCTGGAGGAAGGTGCGGCCGGGACCGGAATTCGCCGGCCGCGCGTACATGAACCGCTTTTTGTGGGCGCGGGTCCAATCGAGCAATGCCTGCGCGGTCGTGGGCGGGGTCTTCACCGCGTCCGGCATGTATTCGATGATCGGCCCGGCGGGGCAGAACACCACGCATACCGCCTGGTCCTCCGCCAGCCCCTGCATCTTCAACGCACCCGGCAGGTAGATATCCTTCAAATTGGGCAGCGACGACGCGTAATCGGAAACCAGCGGGATCCACAGGTTCATGTCGATACCAGCCGACAGCCCGTCGGTGCCGGTCAGCACCAGGTCGATATCGACACTGTGCGCGTCCTGCTGCGCCTTGATCTTGCCCGGCAGCTCCGGCGCCGGCGCCTGCGAGAAGGCGATGTTGGATACGAGGTTCGGATGCGCCTTCGCGTAGGCCTGCATCGCGCTCTGGGTGAGTTGCAACTGCCCCGCGACGTCGATCACGTTGAGCGAGACCGGGGAGGTTGGCAACGCCGGCGCGGCGGCGGCTCGGGCACGACCAGAGCCAAGCGCGGCGAGGCTGGCGGCGCCGCCCAGGATTGCCCGACGGCCGGTGACGGTGTTCATGTGCGCTTCCCCCAATCTGGCTACCATGGTAGCGTTCCCATCCTGCCTAACTTCTCCCACGCCACGAGCGAGGTCAAGGCGTGCAGAAGCGCCGAGGGTGATCCGGTATCGCGGTCCCGGCTGGTCGAACCAAGCGACCACTTTGTCATCGCGAGCCGCGGACACAGCGCGGACGCCCAACATCAGCGTCGTAACATTACCCGAACCCGGCCACCAGCTCCGCAATCTTTCCCGGATCCGCTTGCTCCATCACGCGCCGGGCGAACCGCGCGCAGTCGTCGATCGCCACCCCACGCACCCGCTGCTTCACGCGTGGCACCGCCCCGGCATTCATGCTGAACGACCGCAGCCCCAGCCCCAGCAGCAGCGGCGTCAGCTTCGGGTTCGCCGCCATCTCACCGCACACCGAGACCGGCATGCGCATGTGCAGCGCCGCCTCGGTCGCGAACTGCACCAGCCGCAGCACCGCCGGATGCATCGGATCGTACAACGTTGCCAGGTCGGTCTCGCCCCGATCCACCGCCAGCGTGTAGGCGGTCAGGTCGTTGGTGCCGATGGCGAAGAAGTCCGCCTCGAGCGCCAGCGCGTCGGCTGACAGCGCTGCCCCCGGCGTCTCGATCATGATCCCCAGTGGCGGCAGCTTGTCTGGCACGCGATCGCCGCGGCGCCGCAGCCGCCGTCCAACGCGCTCATAGAGCTCGCGCGAGGCCCGGACCTCGCCGACCGTGGTGACCATCGGCAACATGACCCGCACCGGACCGGCCACCGCCGCGCGCAGGATCGCGGCGAACTGTGTCTCCAGCAGCTCCGGCTGGCGTAGCAGCAGGCGGATGCCGCGCATGCCCAGCGCGGGGTTGGCATCGGCTATTTCCGGCACCAGGCCGGCACTGGCCAGTGCCTCGATGTCCTTCTCCCCGCCCCAGTCCAAGACGCGGATCGTCACCGGATCGCCGTTCATTGCCTCCACGATGGCGCGGTAGTTCTCGGCCTGGGTTGCCTCGTCCGGCACCGTCTCGCGGTTCATGAACAGGAATTCGGTGCGGAGCAAGCCGATGCCGACGGCGCCGGACTGGGCGATCAGGGGCAACTCAATCGGGAGTTCCAGGTTGGCCTGAAGCTCCACCACCTCGCCGTCCTGTGTCTCGGCAGGGAGGCGGCGCAGCTTGGCATAGCGCTGCCGCTCGCGAGCGAAGGCGGCAACGGCGCGGCGGGCCGCGGCGAGAGTCTCGGTCGACGGGTTCAACACCACCGTCCCTGCCGCGCCATCCACCACGGCCACGTCGCCGGGCCGCATGGCATGTGCCACGCCGACCGCACCCAGCACCGCCGGCACGCCGAGCGCGCGGAGCATGACCGCGGTGTGGCCCTCGGCGCCGCCCTCCTCCGCGGCCACTCCGGCCAGCCGCGCCGGATCAAGCAACGCCGCATCGGCGGGTCGCAGCGATTCCGACAGCAACACCGCGCCCTCCGGCAGGCCGGCGAAGCTCTTGAACGGCGACCGGGTCAGGTTGCGCACCAGCCGCCGCGCGATCTCACGGATCTCCTCGGCCCGGCGCTCAAGCCCGGCGCGATCCTCCGCGGCCATGGCAGGCTCCGCCTGCGCCAGGATTGCTGCAGCGATAGCGTCGGCTTCCGCCACCACCGCGCTCTCCGCCGACAACAGCGTTTCCTCGATCCGACGGCGTGTGCCGCGGATCAGTCGCGACGGGCCAAGCATGCGGATATAGGCGTCGATCAGCGGCGCGATTTCGGCCTTGCTCTCCTCCGGCAGGATCGCGAGCCGTGCCCGCAGCTTGCCGAGCTGCTGGCGGGACTGGGCGATCGCGCTCTCCAGCCGCGCCCCCTCCCCGGCGATATCCGCCGCCTGAATCTTGTGGCGGGTAATTTCCGGGACTGGTTCGGACGCGCCGAACACCGGTCCAATCGCGACCCCCGACGAAACCGCGATCCCAGGAAAGCGACGTTCCGGCCGTATCCCCCCGACGACCGCGCGCGCCAGGCGCCTATGCTGGGGTACCGGCGGCTCAGCCGGACTCATTGAACCCGGACTCGACCAGCCCGGCGAGCGCATCCAGCGCCTCGCGCGCGTCCCAACCCTGGGCACGCAGCTCGATCGTGGCGCCCAGGCCGGCGCCCAGCATCATCAGCCCCATGATGGAGCGCGCCGAGACGATCTGGCCGTCCCGCTGCACTTCCACGGACGCATTGAATTGCTCTGCCAGCGTTGCGAGCTTGGCCGCCGCGCGCGCATGCAGCCCACGCTTGTTGCCGATGGTGACGGCGCGGGTCAGGACGGGCGGCGCGGCGCCGGACGATGGTTGCGGAGCAGGCGGATCGGGCTCACCGTCCGCCGTCATCCGCACTTGCCGTTCATTTTGCAGCCGTGCAGCACGTGCGAGGCGGCGGCGATGTATTTACGCCCGGCTTCCTCGGCGCAATTCACCGCATCCGCGATCGGCTGGCTGCTGCGCACCTTGGCGAGCTTCACCAGCATCGGCAGGTTCACGCCCGCAATCACTTCCACGTTCTGTTTCTCCATCATGGAGATCGCGAGATTGGAGGGGGTTCCGCCGAACATGTCGGTCAGCAGTACGACGCCGTCGCCGGTGTCGCACTGCCTGATACAGTCCTCAATCTCGGCGCGACGATTGTCGATATCGTCCTCGGGACCAATGCAGACGGTCCGGACATTCCGCTGCGCGCCGACCACATGCTCCATGGCGGAGCGCAGCTCCACGGCGAGCTTGCCGTGGGTCACCAGAATCATGCCGATCATGGAAGGGGGGAGGCTTCCCGACCGGCTCCACGCGGGAGCCCGCTGTCTTTGTGTTGGGTCATCGGATCGTCTCAGGCCTCCTGTGCCTGAACCGACGAGGATCGCGCGGCCTCGTCAAGCGATTTTCCGTCCGGACGCGGGATCGGGCGGTCATTCATCAGGTCGGCGGGTTGGCCCTCCCGGGCCAGCTCGCGATGGGTCACGTTCAGTTGCCACTCAACGCCGTTCTGCCCGCCCGCCGTTCCACCGGCGACCCGGGCTGACAAGAAGCGAGCCAATTGCTCTGCCACGTAGACGGAGCGGTGTCGCCCTCCTGTACACCCAATTGTGATCGTCGTATACTTTTTGCCCTCTTGGACAAATCTCGGCAAGAGCAGGCCGATCAATTCCGTCAATGCGTTGAAAAACTGTGGGTAGTCCGGATCGGCGGCGATGAAGGCACCAACCTCGGGATCCAGCCCGGTCCTGGGCCTCAAAATGGGGTCGTAGTGCGGGTTTCGCAAAAAGCGCGTGTCGAATACCAGATCCGCTTCCCGTGGCAGGCCGTGGGAGTAGGCGAACGACACCAGCGACACCATCAGGCGCCGGCTGCCGGCCTCCCCCGGGGCGCCGAAATGCCGCTCGATTTGCTGGCGCAGGGCCGGCAGCGGCAGATCGGACGTATCGATCACCAGGTCGGCGGCCTCGCGCAGGGGCGCGGTCAACGCCTCTTCCGCGGCGATGCCGTCAGCCACCCGACCCTGCGGCGCCAATGGATGGCGGCGGCGCGTCTCGGTGTAGCGGCGAAGCAGGGTGTCCTCGTCGGCCCAGACGAATACCAGCTCTGCGCGTAGCGTGGGGTTGGCACGCAGGCGATGCAGCGCGTCCAGCACCGCGCCGGCATCGAAGCCGCGGGTGCGGGCATCGACGCCGATCGCCAGCCGCCGATCGCCGCGGTCCACCATCTCTTCCAACATCGGCAGCGGCGGGTTGTCCACCGCCTCGTAGCCGACGTCCTCCAGCGCGCGCAGCACCGAGGCCTTGCCCGCGCCGGACAGGCCGGTGACCAGCACCAGCCGCATACGCGGGTCCGGCGGCGGCGGGACCGCGTTCATGCTGCGAAGGCCCCGGCGACCTGGCCGACGCGCCCAAGCGCACAATCCAGCGCCAGCACCACCCGCTCCACCGCGGAGGCGGCGGCCGGGTCGACTCGGATCAGTGGCACGCCAAGCTCGGCATGGCGCGCTGGCAGCGGTAAGCGCTCCGTCGGCCGCGCGAGCTCGGCCACCAACGCCACTCGCGCCGAGGCCGCATGCGGCAGCCGCACGATGCCGAGACCGCGCACCTCCAGCAGTCCGGCGAGGGCGGGAGGCGGCGCGGCGATGCCGTCCGTGATGTCCACGCGGTCATCGGCAACCAGATCGAAGCCGCGACCGAGTAAGCGCAAGGCAAGATCGGACTTGCCGGATCCGGCAGGGCCGATCAGCAGCACCCCGTCGCCGTTACGCGCCACACAGCTTCCGTGGACCTGCCGCCGTGCCTGCATGGGCTCGCAATCTGAGCCGGCGCGCGCGGGAAGGGAAGAGGGCGGCGGACGGGTTGTGAGGCAGGGCATGGCCGCGCGGGTCATCCGACGCGGAGGCTTGCGTCATCGTTACGCGGCAATGGAGCGAGCATACGGGCTGCGCAACCCAGCCTTTCCTGGCAAGCCACCCGAGTCCTGGCCGCGCCCCGCCTCCTATCCACAACAGCCGCGCCTCCCACCCTCAATACATGTTGTGACCACCGTTGACGTGGATGACCTGCCCGGACACGTAGCCGCCCGCCGCGCTCGCCAGAAACAGGCAGGCGCCGGCGATCTCGTCGACATGGCCATAGCGGCCGAGCGGCACCTCCGCGGTGATGCGTTCGCGCGGCTGGTGGACGTACTGCGACCAGTCGCGTACCGTATCGATCGGTCCGGGCGAGACGGTGTTGGCGGTGATGCCGTCGGCGCCGAACTCGCGGGCGATCGCCTTGGCGAGGCCATGCATGCCCTGTTTGGCGGTGATGTTGGCCGCCCGCAGCGTGACATGCCCCCAGAACCCATCGGCGCCCGAGATCACGATGATGCGGCCCCATTGCTTCGCTCGCATGTGCGGAATGGCATGCCGCGCGAGATAGAACCCCGCGCTGAGATTGGAGCGCAGCACGTCGTCCCATTCGTCAGGCGTGATCTCCAGGAATGGCCGCATCTTGCGGATGCCGACATTGGAAACGACGATGTCGATGCCGCCGAACGTATCGACTGTGTGCTGCACCATGCGGCCGACGGCAGCATCGTCGGCGACATCGGCGAGCACCGATGACGCCTCGCCGCCGCGGGCGCGGATGCCGGCGACGACGTCATCCAGCGCGGCCTGGTCGCGATGGCCGTTGACGACCACCTTGGCACCGGATGCTGCGAAGGCCTCCGCTATGGCGCGGCCGATATTGCGGCCGGAGCCGGTGATCAGCGCGACGCGGCCATCAAGGCGGAAATTTTCTGTTGTCAGCATAGCCCTCGACCTCTCCCACAAAACGTCTGGAAGTTATTATCGTGACGGTAGTTCCAGCGCGCCCTGCGCCAGAACATTGTCCTGCTCCGCGTCAGAGTCGGAATAACGATCCGGCCTGGAACGATCGAGATCGCGAGCACCGCAGTCCTGGAGAAACGTCGCAATATCGTTATAGACGGCGGGATCTCGAGTCCGGTCATCTTCGTTTCCATTCGGGACGAAGATCACCGTGTCGTATCGTGCGCGTGTCAGCAAGACACGGTACGTATTGACCTGATTGGCTATGGCTTCCGCCTGCTGTGGGACTTGCCATCTTGTCCCTCGGAACATGCGGACGCGCCATTTAACGCGCCCGGGTTCGCGGATGAAATCGGCATCCCAACGGAGACCGACATAATCGAGCTCCAACCCCTGACAACTGCGCCGGTTACCGGAACGGTGCCGGCTTCGCCTCCCGGAACGGCGTGCTGCCCTCGGCCAATTCGCGCAGCAGGCGCGATGGCGCCCAGCGCTCGCCATATTGCTGATGCCAGGCAGCGATCTGGTTATAGACCTCGCGCACGCCGATGCCGTCAGCCCAGTACATCAGACCGCCGCGATAGCGCGGGAAGCCGAAGCCGTGCAGCCACATCACGTCGATGTCGCAGGCACGATAGGCCTTGCCCTCCTCCAGGATGCGGCAGGCTTCGTTGACGGATGAGAACAACAGCCGGCGCAGGATCTCCTGGTCGGCAAAGTCGCGCTGTGGCACGCCCATCTCGGCGGCAACCTGCCTGATGATCGCGCCGACTGCCGGATCGGGATGCGGCGTACGATCGCCTTTTTCATAACGATACCAGCCGGCGCCGGTCTTCTGTCCATAGCGGCCAAGTTCCACCAGCCTGTCGGCAATCGGCAGCTTGCGATAGTTCGGATTGGCGGCGGCACGGCGCTTGCGGCCTTCGGCGCCGATGTCCAGGCCCGCCAGGTCGCCCACCGCGAACGGGCCCATCGGATAGCCGAAATCAACCATCACCTTGTCCACTTGCTCGGGCAGACATCCTTCCTCGAGCAAGATGACCATTTCGGAATTGAAGGGGGCGCGGGAACGATTGGCGACGAAGCCGTCGGTATTGCCCGCCATCGCCGAGATTTTCCCGATCTTGCGTCCCATCGCCATGGCGGTGGCCAGCGTCTCCGGCGAGGCTTGCGACGGACGCACCACCTCCAACAGCTTCATCACATTCGCAGGCGAGAAGAAATGCGTGCCGGCAACCTTGTCCGCACGCTGCGTCACGGCGGCCAGCTCATCCATGTCCAGCGCCGAGGTGTTGGAAAACAGCAAGGCGTCCGGGTTCACCGCTTCATCCAGCCTGGCAAAGACCGGCTTCTTCACGTCCATGCGTTCGAACACGGCTTCCACGACGACATCGGCATCCTTGATGTCCTCGTAGCCGGAAACGGGATGGATGCGCGCCAGGCGGCGTTCCATTTCGTCCTGCGCCAGGCTGCCACGCTTCACCGAGGTGGCGTAGTTGGCGCGAATGCGCTCCATGCCGCGGTTCAGCGCCTCTTCCGTCGCGTCCATGATCTTCACGTCGTAGCCGAAATCGGCAAACGACATGGCGATGCCGCCGCCCATGGTGCCGGCGCCGACCACCGCCGGCGCGTGGAATTCGCGCGGCTTCACGTCCGGCAGGTCCGGCAGCTTGGCCACCTCGCGTTCGGCGAAGAAGGCGTAGCGCAGGGCGCGGGCTTCGTCGGAGTTTTCCAACTCCTGAAAGAACGCCGCCTCGCGCGCGATGCCTTCGTCGAACGGCAATGTGCACGCGGCCGCCACCGCTTCGATGCAGCGATACGGCGCCTTCTGGTTGCGCGCACGGCGGGCGATCGACTTGCGCATGGCGTCGAAGATGGCGGGATCGTCCAGCGTCACCGCCAGGTCGCGCACGCGCGGCAACGGGCGGATATCGGCGATGCGACGCGCATAGGCGATGGCGGCCTCGCGCAGGTCGGCATCTTGCGGCAGCACCTCGTTGAGAATGCCAAGCCGCTTTGCTTCCGGTGCCGGAACGTGGCGGCCGGAGGTGATCATCTCCAGCGCCGCCTTCGGCCCCGCCAGACGCGGCAGGCGCTGCGTGCCGCCGCCGCCGGGCAGAATCCCGATCTGCACCTCCGGCAGCCCGACCAACGCCCGCGGCACCGCGATCCGATAATGGCAGGCCATGGCGTTTTCCAAACCGCCGCCCAACGCATAGCCATGGATCGCGGCGACCACCGGCTTTTCACTGCGGTCCAGCACATCGTAGGTGCGGCTGCCGATCGGCGGCCGCTTGCGGCCGGTGCCGAAGCCGCGGATGTCCGCACCGGCAATGAAGCTGCGACCGGCGCCGATCAGCACCAGGGCGCGGATGCCAGGATCGGCGTTGCCCTTGCTGATCGCGTCGATGATGCCTTCCGACACGCCAGGGCCGAGCGCATTCACCGGCGGATAGTCCACCACGATGACGCCGATATCGTCCGACTTTTCCAACCGAACAGGAGAGGTGTCGCTCACGGGCGTTTCCCTATGCTATCGAGCGGAGGATACGAAGCGCGTCTGACTGCGTCCATCCCTTGCTCGGAAGCGCGGTGCATGGCGGTATCGCAACCTTGATGCAAAGCTACGCGGCCTTGATGCAAAGCTATGCGTCGCCCGGCGCTTGAGTCGTGCAAACCCTGGCGTGCAATTCCATGGTGAGTCGCTCCACGCGCTCGGTCAGCGTCTTGACCGATTCGGTAAGTTGCGTGTTGAGATCCAGCATTTTGACCAGCATCGCGGTCTGATTCCCGGTCACCTCCTGGCGTGCCTCGCTGAGGCGATGCAGTTCCTCGCGATGCCGCGCATCGGCGATGGCATTCGCCTTGTCGCGATCGGCCTGGCGTGTCTGCGCCAGGAGAATCAGCGGCGCGGCGTATGCCGCCTGCAAGCTGAACGCCAGATTGAGCAAAATGAACGGGTAGGCATCGAACACCCACCAACCGGCGATGTTGATCGCAATCCAGACCCCGACAATCACGGTTTGTGCGACAAGGAACAGTGGCGTGCCGAAGAAGCGGGCAAATTGCTCCGCCTTCAATGCAAACCAGTCATCGCCGAATACCGAGGTCAGATGCCTATGCGGCAAATGGAAGCGAAAGAACGCCTCGCCCTTGCCGTTTGGTGCGGAGTTGCCCGGGGCAGTCCCAGCAGTGGGTTGTGACATCGGTGTGATCCATTTCGCTGTGGCATGGTTGCCGTTCAATGCATGGAACGAGGCTAAGCCGGCCGCGCGAGGATGCCGTCGCGCGCCTCGATCATTGCATCAGCCGCACGCGACGACCACCCCACGACACGCCAGCGCCACCGCTGCAAAGCTGCGTGCCCCGTCCGCCGCGCCGCCCAGAAATGCCGCGCGCACCCGTTCGCGCAGTGTCGCCTGCGCCGCGGCATCCAGCGAGGCATGATATTGTCCGAGTGCAGCCTCGCCCGAAGCGATCGGCTGCCAGTAATCTTCGAAATTCGCAAAATCCATGCGGACAAGCAGCGTCGTCTCGGTCACATCGGTCAGTCCAACGCGCCGCCATAACGCGCCAAGGCCGCCCGGCTGGACGATCGGATTGAAATACATCCGTCCCCGCCGCGCGATCGCGTCCGGATCCAGCATCCCGGCGACATCCCAGAACATCCGGTTCGACGGCATGCCGCCATAGGAATCCCATACCGCGGCCGCAACCACGCCGCCCGGCCGAACCACACGCTGCATCTCCGCCACGGCTTGCTCCGGCTGCGGCATGAATTGCAGCGACAGCATGGCAATGGCGCGATCGAACGACGCGGCGGCGAACGGCATGGCGCAGGCGTCGCCGTGCTGAAACATGATGCGCGCATCGCTGTTGGCAGCGCGCGCGAAATCGACATAGGGCCGTGCGAAATCGATGCCGGTGACCGCGGCAACGTTGGCGGCGCGCGGCAGGGTGAAGCTCAGGCTGCCAGTGCCACAGCCGACATCGAGCACGTGGTCGCCATCCGCCACCCCGACAAACCCGATCAGCAGCGGCGCCAGCCGTTTGCTCCAGCGGCCCATCACCTGCTCATAAGCCGCGGCGCTGTTGGCGTTGAACGTGGAGGGCATGGGTCAACCTTGCAAATGATCGTCGGCAGCAGGATTGTCGGCAGCACGATCTGCGGCAGCCGGATCGTCGGCGGCAGGAATGCGGAACAATCGGCCGGTGGCCTGCAATGCCTCGATGGTCCAGGCGCCGCCGACTCCTTCGACCACCCAGCGCAGAATCGCCCACAGGTCACGATCGACCTGCGCCTCGTCGAGCGGTTCCAGTGCCGGCACGGCCGTGTGGATTTCCAATCCGCACGGAAATGCCTCGCCGCTGCGGCCGATGAAGATCAGCGCGTAGGTCATGCCCGAGGACGCGCGCAGATATCCGGGCTGCGCCAGACCGACGCGGTCAAGCTCGAAGCTGCGAACGAAGAAGTCGCGGAATTCCGCATAGTGGCCGAGCCGGTCTTCTCGCAGAACAAACGCCAGGCGCATGCCTTGCAGTGGCGGCGCGGGGATGATGCTCACGCCGGTCATGCCAGCCGCCGCACGAAGTCAACGATGTGCGCGGCGATCTCGGAGCCGGAATCCTCCTGCAGGAAGTGACGGCCGGTGACCAAATGCGGTCCCTCGGCCTGCGGCAACAACTGCATGAAACGGGCGGCGAAGACGTCGGGATTGAACACGTCGTCCTCGCGCCCCCACACCAACAGTGCCGGCCATCGGCATACGCGCAATTCCTGCTCCAGCCAGGCGAAGCGATCCAGCGCACGCGCCGTGCCGTCCAGCGGAATCCAGCGCGGCCACACCCAGGTGAGCAACCGCGTCGCGGGATCCGGCAGGACAGCTTCGTACGCCGCCATCGCACGCGCGGTGAAGCGAGTACGATCGACCACGGACAGATACACGCCGCGCCTGGCCAGCGCGTTATGTCTTCCCAACAAGTACGGCCCGAGCAATGGCGCGTGCATCATGCGCCAGGGAAATATCCGGGTATGGAACTCGGCAGGCGGCAGCGGCCAGCCCCAGGTGCTCATCAGCACCAGCGCGCGCATGCGCGACGGATTGCTGAACGCGAAGCCGAGGCCGGTGGGACCACCCCAGTCATGGCACACCAGCGTGATGCGCCGCAGGTCCAGCTTGCGCAGCAACGCGGTAAGGTTGGCGATATGACCGTCGAGCGAATGGTATTGCTCGTGCGTCGGCTTCTCTGACAGGCCGAAGCCGATCATGTCGGGGATGACGACGCGGTGGCCTGCTGCGGTCAGCGGCGCAACGAAGTCGCGATAGAGAAAGCCCCAGGTCGGGTTGCCGTGCAGCAGCACGATCGGATCGCCGCGGCCTTCATCGACATAGTGCATGCGCCAGCCGTTCACCCGCGCATAACGCGGGGTGAACGGCCATTGCCGGCGAATGGCGTCGGGCAAGGCAGCGTTATGCATGATTCGCTACAGCACCGCCTCCGCCACCACGCGCATCGCATCGATGCTGGCGCCCTTCAGAATCATGGTGCCGAGATCGCCGCGCTTCGCCACGTCCTGCCACGCCGCCAGCCGATCCTTGATACGCTCTGCCGGTCCGCACAGCGAGATTTCGTCTACCAGCTTGTCAGGCACCGCCGCCGCGGCCTCGTTCTTCTTGCCGTCGAGATACAGGTCCTGGATGGTCTTCGCCGGGCCCTCATAGCCGAGCTTGATGGCGACATCGTTGTAGTAGTTCTTTGCCCGCGCACCCATGCCGCCGATATAGAGCGCCAGCTCCCGACGCACCGCGTCGCGGCACGCCGCCGCATCGGGGCCCAGCTTCACGCGCGCATAGGGGGCGACATCGAACTTCTCCAACGTCGCGGGACGGCCGGCCCTCTTCCTACCCTCCAGGATCGGGGTCGAGACGATCGCCGGTTGCTCCGGCGAATAGAAGATCGGCAACACGCCGTCGGCGCATTCTCCGGCTGTGCGCAGGCCGGCCGGGGTGATCGATGCGAGATAGAACGGCAGCGACGGATCGCCATGCGTGATGCTGCGCAGCGGCTTGCCGAGGCCGGTGGCGTCGGGGCCGGCATAGGGGATCTCGTATTCCTCACCATGGAATTCCAGCGGTGCCTTGCGTTCCAGAACCTGCCTGATGACGGCGATGTACTCTTTCGTCCGGGTCATCGGCTTGCCGAACCGCACGCCGTGCCAGCCTTCCACCACCTGCGGGCCGGACACGCCGAGCCCGCACAAGAACCGCCCACCGGACAGATGCTGCAACGACATGGCGGTCATCGCGGCGCAGGCCGGAGTACGGGCGGGAATTTGCATGATGCCGGTGCCCACCTTGATGCGTGTGGTGCGCGCCAGCACCCAGGTCGCGGGGGTGACGGCGTCGGTGCCGTAGGCCTCGCCAGTCCACACTTCGGAAAAGCCGAGACGCTCGGCTTCCAGCACTCGATCCATGTCCAGCTTCGGGGCGGGACCGGACATATCCACGGTGATGCCCAGGCGCATGGCTGTCTCCCTCATGTCAGTGATGTCGCCACTATATCCGTCATGCCGCGGCGTCCGTTATGCCGCTATGTCAGTGATGCCGCAGCGTCAGGTATGGAGTCATGTCAGTTACGCCGCTATGTCAGTTACGCCGCTATGTCCGTTACGTCGCTATGCCAGTATGTCGCTATGGCGATCAAGGAGCCGCGAGGCCAGCCAATCTGTCATTGCGAGGCCCGGTGGGCCGAAGCAATCGCGGTCGAAAGACCCCTGGTCGGTCCGTGCCCCGCCTGACCGAGGTTGCTTCGTCCCGCCACGCTTCGCTCGCGGCCCTCGCAATGACACCGCAGACGTCTACCGGACCTTCTCCAATACCTCGTCGCGGAAGCGACGCATATTATCGATCGTGGCATCGAGCGTGGTGGCGAACAAGCGCAGGTCCACCGCGTTGACGCCGAGATCCTGCAAGGCACGAATGTCGCCGGCGAAATCCGCGGTGCCACCGGTGAACATCTCGCCGGCGCCGTCGATCGTGCGGCGCGGTCGGCCGCTCGGCCCCACCAGCACGCGCAACGCGATCTCGATGCTGGCTGGGTCGCGCCCCGCCTTCTCTGCCGTGGCACGCAGCTTCGCCATGCCTGATTTGAACCGCTCCACCGTATTCATCGGCAATTGCGGGTTGGTGCCGACCGGATACCAGCAGTCGGCATAACGCGCGGTCCGGCGCAGCGCGGGCCCGCTCTCGCCACCGACCCAGATCGGGATCGGCTGCTGCGGCGGCTTCGGCGTAAACACCACGTCGTCGAACTTCACATATCTGCCCTCGAAACGCGGCTGATCCTGCGCCCATAGCTCCTTGCAGACGGCAACCCATTCGTCGGTGACGTTGCCGCGGTCATCGAACGGCGCGGCGGCGAGTGCCTCGAATTCCTCGCGGCACCAGCCCACGCCGATGCCCATGGTCAGGCGGCCCTTGGACAGATGATCGATGGTGGCGAGCATTTTTGCGGTCAGCACCGCCGGGCGATACGGCACCACCATCACCGACAGCACGAACCGCAGCTTCGCGGTGATCCCGGCAAGAAAGGCTGTGGTCGCAAGTTGCTCCAGCCATGCGGCATCCGCGCCGGCGGGGAATTCACCCGTGTTGGTGTAGGGATATTTCGATTCGAGATTGCGCGGCACCATGATGTGGTCGCTGATCGTCACGTAATCGAAGCCGAGCGCCTCGCCCTCGGCGATGACACGCCGCACGCTGTCGGCCCCGATCAGGGGGCCGGAGGTCGGGGCGTTGAAACCAATCTGCATGCGGCGCTCCCTGCCAATTCCCTTGTCACTGCGAGGCTCGCTTTCCATGTCATTGCGAGGCCGACGTCCAGTGTCATTGCGAGGCCCGCGTCCCGTGTCATTGCGAGGCCCGCATCCCGTGTCATTGCGAAGCCCGCAAGGGCCGAAGCAATCCCGGTCAAACCGCCGCACGGGCGATACATGCGCCACTTGACCGAGGTTGCTTCGGCCCCGACGGGCCTCGCAATGACATCTGCTACCGCACTTTCGTTACCACCTCGTCGCGGAAGCGGCGCATGTTGTCGATCGTCGCGGCGAGCGTCGGGCCGAACAAGCCGAAATCGAATGCGCTCACGCCCACTTCCGACAGCGCGCGGATATCGCCGACCCAATCCGCCGCACCGCCGGTGAACAATTTGCGCTCGCCGTTGACGGTGCCTTTGGGCTGGGCTTCGGGGTTGGAGGAAACGCGATACGCCAGTGCCACGTCGGATGGCTTGCGCCCGGCCTTCTCCGTCATGCCGCGCAGTTTCGCCACACCGCCCTGGTAACGGGTCAGCGTGTCCATCGGGAATTGCGGGTTGGTGCCGATCGGATACCAGGCATCGCCATATTTCGCGGTGCGCCGCAGCGCCGGACCGCTCTCGCCGCCGATCCAGATCGGAATGGGGTTCTGCACCGGCTTGGGCGGAAACAGCACGTCGGCGAACTTCACGTATTTGCCATCGAATTTCGGCGCGTCGCTGGTCCACAGCTCCTTGCAGACCATCATCCATTCGTCGGTGACGTGGCCGCGGTCGTCGAACGGCGGTGCGCCGATCGCCTCGAACTCCTCCTTGCACCAGCCGGCGCCGATGCCCAGCGTCAGCCGACCCTTCGACAGATAGTCGAGGGTTGCCAGGATCTTCGCCGTCAGCACCGCCGGCCGATGCGGCACCACCATGACCGAGGTCACGATCCGCAGCCTCGACGTCGCCGCCGCGATGAACGTTGCCGCGGTCAATTGCTCCAGCCGCGGCGCCGCGGCACCGGACGGGAACTCGCCGCTTTCCGAATACGGGTAGCGCGAGGCGATGCTGGTGGGGATCATGACGTGATCGCTGACCGTGACGTAGTCGAAGCCCAGCATCTCCGCCTCGGTGGCGATGCGCACCAGACTGTCCGGCGCGATCAATGGTCCGCTGGTGGGTGCGCTGCATCCGATCTGCATCGGCCTGTCCTCCCGCTTGAATTGCGTTGCCGTGCCCGATAGCACACGATGCGCCGGCCCGAGGCAACCGTGCCGGGGCCAGGGGAGAGTGCATGGATTTCGGCATCCATATCGGCACGCGCGGCTGTCTGACCACACGCGAGGCGATCATGGCGCTGGCGCAGCGTGCCGAGACGCTGGGCTACGCCTATCTCGGCGTCGCCGATCACCTGATCGTGCCGGTGAAGCCCGATACGCCGTATCCCTACACGAAGGACGGCGTGTGGCCCGGCCAGCCCACCGGCGAATGCTTCGACGCCATCGCGACGCTGGCCTTCCTCGCCGGCTGCACGCAACGGATTAAGCTGCTGACCTCGGTCATTGTGGTGCCGCATCGCCCGGCCGTGCTCACCGCCAAGCTGTTGCTGACCGCCGACGTGCTGTCGGGTGGGCGCGTCGTGGCCGGCATCGGGGCCGGCTGGATGCGCGAGGAATTCGCCGCACTCGGCGCGCCGCCGTTCGAGGCGCGCGGCGCGGTCACCGACGAGTATCTCGAAGCCTGGAAGCGCCTGTGGACGCAGGACCGTCCCGCGCTGGACGGCAAATACACGAACTTCCGCGACGTGGTGTTCATGCCGAAGCCGGTATCGCAGCCGCATCCGCCGATCTGGGTCGGCGGCGAAAGCCCGGCGGCGATCCGCCGCACGGTGCGTTACGGCGACGGCTGGTACCCGGTTTCGAACAATCAGAAGATTCCGCTGAACACACCGGAACGGCTGCGCGCCGGCATCGCCGCATTGCATCGCGCAGCCGAAAAAGCCGGCCGCGATCCTTCAACGATCGATATCGGCTATGTCTGGTTCATGCCGCCAAGCTGGACGCCGCGTCCCGGCCCGGATGGCGGGCGGCAACTGTTCTCCGGCGGCGCGGATGATATGCTGGAAGATGCCGCGGCCTTGAGCGAGGCCGGCGCGAAACACATAATCGTCTATCTGCAACGCCCGACGATCGAGCAAACGCTCGACCTGACGCAGCGCTTTGCCGAGGACGTGGTGCGGAAGGTGACATGAACGACCAAGACACGATGGCCTGGATCGAAACCGCGCCGCTATCCGAATTGATGGCGGCGGCAGGGGCAAAGCGCGACGCCACGTTCGGACGGCTGGTGTCATACTCGCGCAAGGTGTTCATTCCGCTGACGAAGCTGTGCCGCGACGTCTGCCATTACTGCACCTTCGCCGAGCGCCCGCGCGCCGACCGCCCCGCCTATCTGTCGCCGGACGAGGTTCTCGCCATCGCCCGCGCCGGTGCCGCCGCCGGCTGCACCGAGGCCTTGTTCACCCTCGGCGACAAGCCGGAATTGCGTTATCGCGCCGCGCGCGAGGCATTGGAGGCGCTCGGCCACACCACCACCATCGGCTACCTGCGCGAGATGTGCGCGCTGGTGCTGAAGGAGACCAGCCTGCTGCCGCATGTGAACCCCGGCGTGATGACTCGCGACGAGATCGCATCCCTGCGCGAGGTCTCCGCCAGCATGGGCATCATGCTCGAATCGAGCAGTGAACGCCTGTGCGAGCCGGGACAGGTGCATTACGGCTCGCCCGACAAGCACCCCGCCGCGCGGCTGGAGACCATTGCGCTGGCGGGTGAACTAACTGTTCCGTTCACCACCGGCATCCTGATCGGCATCGGCGAAACCCGCGCCGAACGGCTGGAGTCGTTGCTCGCCATCCGCGACCTGCACGCGCGCTACGGCCACATCGGTGAAGTGATCGTGCAGAATTTCCGTGCCAAGCCGGACACGAAGGCCGCCAACGCGCCGGACCCCGATTTAGAGGACCTGCTGTGGAGTATCGCCGCCGCGCGGCTGATCCTGCCCGATGCCGTGCACGTGCAGGCGCCGCCCAACCTCTCGCCCGGCGTCTATGAACAATTGATCGGCGCCGGCATCGACGACTGGGGCGGCGTGTCGCCGGTGACGCCCGATCATGTGAATCCCGAAGCGCCCTGGCCGCATTTGGAAGACCTGGCGCGACGCACCGCGGCGATGGGCAAGATTCTCCTGCCGCGTCTGCCGGCGTATCCGTCGGCCGTTGCGCAACCCGATCGCTGGTTTGCCCCGAAGATTGCCACGCGCATCCGCCAGTTGGCCGACGGCGAAGGCTGGGCGCGCGACGACGCCTGGGCACCCGGCATTCCCATCGTACCGCAGCCGAAACCCGCGCTGCTGGGCAGCGTCGATCCGGCGATCGAGGCCGCCATCGCCAAGGCCATCGCCGGCCGTCGCCTGGATGAGTCCGAGATCGTGCGGCTGTTTTCGGCGCGCGATGCCGATTACCGGCGCGTCTGCGCCGCGGCCGACGAACTGCGCCAGGCGGTCAGCGGTGACGTCGTGCGCTACGTGGTGAACCGCAACATCAACTATACCAATATCTGCTACTATCGTTGCAGGTTCTGTGCATTCTCCAAGGGCAAGACGCACGAGGCCCTGCGCGGTACGCCCTACGATCTCGACATGGCCGAGATCGTGCGCCGTTCACAGGAGGCGTGGGATCGCGGCGCCACCGAAGTCTGTCTGCAAGGCGGCATCCATCCCGACTACACGGGCGCCACCTACGTGAACATCTGCAAGGCGATCAAGGCGGCGGTGCCGGGGATGCACATCCACGCCTTCTCGCCGCTGGAAGTGACGCAGGGCGCGGCGACGCTCGGGCGTTCGCTATCGGATTTCCTGGCGGCACTGAAGGACGCCGGATTGGGAACCTTGCCGGGCACCGCGGCGGAAATCCTCGACGACGAGATCCGTGCCATCATCTGCCCGGACAAGATCAACACCGCGCAATGGGTCGCGGTGGCGCGCGCGGCGCATGCGCTGGGACTGCGCACCACCTCCACCATCATGTACGGCCATGTTGAAGGTCCGCTAAACTGGGCGCGGCACTTGCTGGTGCTGCGCGATCTGCAAGCGGAGACCGGCGGCTTCACCGAGTTCGTCCCGCTGCCCTTCGTGCACATGGAAGCGCCGATGTATCTGCGCGGCATGGCACGCAAAGGCCCGACGCTGCGCGAGGCGGTGCTGATGCATGCCGTCTCGCGCCTGGTGCTGCACCCGCTGATCACCAACATCCAGACGTCGTGGGTGAAGATGGGACCGGAGGGCGCCGCCTTGTGCCTTAATGCCGGCGCCAATGACATGGGCGGCACGCTGATGAACGAGAGCATCTCGCGTGCCGCCGGCACCCAGCATGGCCAGGAATATCCGCCGGAGGCGATGGAATCGCTGATCTCTGGCCTCGGCCGCGTGTCGGTGCAGCGCGATACGCTGTACCGGCCGGTCTCCAACGACCGCCGTGCGTCATCGTTCGGCGCGCCGGAGCTCGCGCCCGTGGTGCAGACGCCGCCGCGCAAGGTGCTCGCGGCGGAGTAGTCCTCCGTACAGCCCCGTACGCGCTGATCCGAATTTCCCCGCTGCGGCTGACATGGTTGGTTGCGAGGCGCGACGGCAGACCAGAGCCGCCGCGCCAGCGATGGGAGATACCAGCCATGACGCAGCAGGATTGGAGCGATGGCAGCAACGGGCGCACGCAGCAGCAAGAGCAGCGAGCCGCCGCGGCGGTCCGGCGGCTGCAACGCAAGCTGGCACGTGCCAAGGCGAGGCCGGCCCGCGCGACGCCCGCGCAAAACATGCTCACCAGCTTTGGCATGGTGGTCGGACTGCTGATGATCTGGACGATGGCCGTGAATATGTGAGCAGGAGTGCTGAGATGGACATGATGACCCTCGCCCGCACGGCGGAGTTCCTGCCCACGGATCACGCCAGCCAACGGCACGCTCAGCGCCTGAGCATTTGCGAATTCCTGCAACTCGGATTGTTCCGCGTGGCTTATTTGACGCAGGTCGAAGACGATGACGGAACGGTCAATGTCGTCGTCCATGGTGCGGACGGGATGGCCGTTGCGGCGGTGGAGACGACGGAACTCGCGGCAGAGCTGGCGGAACAATTGGGGCTGATGCTGGTGCCGCTGCACTGATCCGGCCAGGCTGCGGACGCAACGCCACGCCGCGCCGCGCGGGCGTATCGGCGGGCTGTGCCACGGGCCGATCGCGGGTGTGCTACGGGCCGATCGCGGGCAGTGCTATGGGGCGATCGCGGTCAGTGCTACGGGCCGATCGCAGGCAGTGCTTCCGGCCGACCGCCGGCAGTGCCACAGGCGGATCGCGGGCACGGCTACAAGATGTAGGGGATCAGCCGGCGCACCCGGCTCTGATAACGCCGGTAAGCATCGCCAAACGTCTCCGCCATCAGTTGTTCTTCCAGTCTGGTCCGGTACCAGACCGCGCCGAAGGTCAGCGCGAGCGCCAGCAGGCCACGATACTGCCCGATCGCGCAGGCGGTGCCGGCAACCGCCAGCAGCGCGCCGGTATAGATCGGATGGCGCACCAATCGGTACGGTCCGCCCTGAATCAGCTCGTGGTCCTGCTTCAGCGCGACCGACGCGCTCCAATTGCCGGCGAGCTGGAAGCGCGCCCAGCAGGAGAGCGCGATGCCAAGCCATGTCAGCGGCGCCCCGACCCAGACGACGCCCGGATAGAACTGGATGAAGCGCAGGAACAACCACGATCCGGGTGGTCCCGATGCCAGCAGTGCCATCCCCAGACGGGTCCGCTTGGCAAACATCAGCAAAAGGATGGAGAGCGCCACGGGCAGCCGAAAGGCCAGGCCGGATCGGAGTCCCTCGCGGCGCAGCGTCGGCTTCGCCCGCAGCGCCAGCACGATCCACACCAGAACCCACAGCACCCAGGCGACGGTGATGCTTCGCCAGGCCCAGAGCAACAGTTCCCAGTGCAGCGTCACAGGCCGAATGTCCGGAGCAATGCGAGCGTGCGCGTGGGCAGGCGCGGCGCGCGGAGGAACATGCGCAGATCGGCGGGGTGGTCGATGTCCATGGCAATGCCGGGCAGCCGCACGATCGTCGGTTCGATGCCGTTCCGGCGTGCCGCGGCGAGATGGGGGAAATAGCTGTCGTCGCCGAACCGCAGCTTCACGCACCCGGGTGGCGCGCACAGCACGGCGTTGGAGCCCAGCTCGTCATGCGCCGGCACGATGGTGAAGGATGGGGCGGGCCGCAACGAAGCGACCACAGCGTCCACCTCCGCGGCGGTCACGCACGGGATGTCGCCCGGCAAGGTCAGCATTGCGTGCCCGGCCTTCGCCAGCAATCGCGCCATGCCATTCACTGCCCCGGTATGGCCGTCACGCGCGCCGTCGGTCACCACCCGCGCGCCGCAACGAGCCGCCAGCGCCGCGGCCCGCGGTTCCACCGTATTCACCAGAATGCCGCCCAGGCGACGCGCGCCGGCCAGCGCCGCCAGCACGTCCTCCAGCATCGTCGCCGCCAGCACGTCGCGTTGCTCTGCCGACAGGATCGTGGCGAGGCGCTGTTTGGCGCCGGTGAACTCCTTCACCGGCACGGCGGCCCATACCTGCATCACCAGCGGCCCTACGTTACCTGCGACGCCGCAGCACGGCGGCGGCATCCAGCACGGTTTTCGCCAACGCCTCGCGATCCTCGATCGTGGTCATCAGCGTCTGCGCCAAGGTGACGCGCGCGTCGATCGAGACCACCTCCGCCATGTCGGCATGATCGATCACATAGCCATCCAACAGGTCGCGATAGCGTTGCGCGACATTGCCGGCGGTAGGGTCGAGGCCGAGCTCCGTCATCATCTTCGCGGTCGGCCCCTTCACTGCGCGGCCGGCGATGATGGGGGAGACGGCGATCACCGGTGCGGCGCAGCCCGCCAATGCGTCGCGGATGCCAGGGATCGCCAGGATCGGCTCGACGCTGATGAACGGGTTGGAGGGGCAGATCACCACCGCCTCCAGCCGCATGTCTGCCAGTGCCGCCATGAAGTCGGGATGCGGACGGGCATGTTGCGCGCCAAAAAAGTCCAGCTCCAGGACCTTGGGCTCGCAGCGGTTGCGGACGAAATATTCCTGGAAATCGAGCCAGCCGGTCGGGGTGAGCAAGCGGGTGCGCACCGGATCGTCGCTCATCGGCACGACGCGCGGGCCGACGCCGAGGCGGCGGCACAGGTCGGCGGTGATGGCGGACAGCGTTTCGCCCGCGCGCAGCCGGCGGGTACGCTCGATATGGACGGCCAGGTCGCGGTCGCCCAGGCGGAACCAGGTTTCGCCGCCGATCGCGGCAAGGGTGTCCATGCACGACCAGGTCTCGTCGGCGCGGCCCCAGCCGAGCTCGCGATTGGCGAGACCGGCCAGCGTGTACATGACCGTATCGATGTCGGGCGAGATCGACAGGCCCAGATGCTCGAAATCGTCGCCGGTGTTGACGACGACGAGCAAGTCCTCGGGCGGGAGGATGCGCGACAGGCCCAGCGCCAGTTTGGCGCCGCCGACGCCGCCGGAGAGCGCGATGATCACCGGAACAAATCCTCCTCGGGTG
>DATJNA010000179.1:0-43945 GCA_035508435.1 Acetobacteraceae bacterium
TTTTATAGGACGTGCCCAAGTCCCGCGACATGGCGAGCGCGTTCCTGCCTTTGACCTCGTTCATCGCCAGCGCAATCGCGGCGAGATAGGTCTGCACCGGCATCTTGTGCCACGCGAAGATGGTGCCGCTAATCACGGTGAACTCCTTCTCGCACCCCTTGCAGCGCCAGCGCGGCGGTCCATTGGGCCGGCGGACGTTGTAATGCGTCAGCCCGCCGCACTCCGGGCAGATCGGCTCTCCATTCGTCTCCGGCCAGCGGATGCGGGCAAAGGCCGTCTCCGCTTCCTCGTTCGACATCCGCATGACCTGGGCGATGGTCAGGGTCTTTGCGGCGCGGGAAAGGAGGAAATGCTGGGACATGGCTGGCGCCACCATCTGCGTTACCGACGTAACGCATATAATGACACGGATCGCCATTGTCAATGGCAAAAGTAACGCCTATAATGGCGTCCGTAGCGTAGGAGGGGATAGGGCTATGGCTGAGGATGAATGGGCTGAGAAGGCGAAGCGGCTCCTGCGGACCGAGATGGTCAAGCGCGGGGTCAGCTATGAGGACCTGTCCGCGCGGCTGCGCCAGATGGGGATTGACGATGCTCCGGTCAACCTCCGGAATAAGGTCGCCAGAGGAAAATTTATGGCGTCCTTCCTGTTGGAGTGCTTCGCGGCCATGGGGGTGCAGGTGGTTAGGCTGGAGGACGCATAGCGAGGAAACGAGGCTTTGCCCCCCGACAACGAGACTGACCCAGACGGCACCGGCAACAAGAGCGACCGCCAGGCCGCTCCAAATCATCCAGTCGCGGTCGCGGTCAACGCCTTTGCTGAAGCATATGAATCCAAGCACAATAGCGCCACTAGTCGCGATCATCAGATACTCAAATGGACGCGACGGACAGCTATCATTGCGGGAATTTATGCATTCCTGACGCTGGTCATTGCTGGCGCCAGCGTGTGGGGTGCCTATGAAAGCCGCGTAGCGGCCGACGCCGCTGCGACTGCCGCTGGTACTGCCGCCAAGCAACTGACCGAACTGCAAAGGCAGACCGGAGAGGCAAAACGGCAAGCAGATGCGGCTTTGGAGCAAGCTGATACTGCTAGGGATGAACTGGTCATTGCCAATCGCCCGTGGCTTTCCTTTGATATGCGCATTGCCGCAGACGTAGTTTTCAAGGAAGGAGCGTACCAGGTCAAGCTTGACTACACGATTACCAATGAGGGTCGCTCTCCGGCTGTAAACTTCACTTTGCTTCTGGTGCCGTATTTTGATACCGGAAACCCGGCCGACGCTTCTGTTTTCCAGAAGCAACTCTGTTCCCACGAGGTTAAAAGTAATGTGCCGACCAGCAATATCCTGTTCGCCGGCAAAGACTACCTCAATCACTTTTCTGCAAGCATATCTCCTTACCAAATCGAGCAAGGGGAAAGGAGATTCGAGAAGTCCCAAAATCGATCGGTCGGGAGTGTCTCTGTCGCCTATCTCGCCTTGATCGGATGTGTCAACTACAAATTTGCCTCCGATCCATCCGGCGCTCGGCACCAAACAATGCTGTGGTATTACGTGAACATAGGCGATGGATTGCGTCAGGGGGTAGCTGTTTACCCAAAAGACACAGTTTCCCTGACAAAGTGGGTTGACGGCAACGGCGCTGACTAGAGCGATCCATAGGAGACGGATCACAACCCACCATCCCCGCCCTGATGGGCGACAACGGGGGAGTCGATATTGGTATCGGTGGTGCCACTTTGCAGAGGCGTGACTTTTGCGTTTGCGCCATAACACCGCGAATCTGCGTTGAACCTTGCTTTGCCGCGAGACCCGATTGCTGCGGGAGTACCCGAATTATTCGTGCCGCGGGCAGCAGAAAAAGCGGCTTACGCAGATAACGGGCAGATGCACACCGATGCACGCGGATGCCTCGGAGGTGTTGGCATTTCCGGGGCCACCTCGGAGGGTCAGCAGAT
Source organism: Acetobacteraceae bacterium (assembly GCA_035508435.1). Lineage (GTDB taxonomy): Bacteria > Pseudomonadota > Alphaproteobacteria > Acetobacterales > Acetobacteraceae > JASHVB01. The sequence continues at coordinate 1,961 of DATJNA010000179.1, forward strand.
CAATCTTCGCGAGTCGTGACGACTTCGAGGATTGGCAATACAGCGCGGCGGGTGGCCGCAACCAAAGCGCTGTCCAGCGAACGCCGGTGCGGTGCCGGAACTTTTTTCATTGTCACAAGGATCAAGCGAGCAGTTGGCGGGGAGCGAGCAACGTTCATGGCTCCGCCGCCGCGGCACGCGGCGCACGAGCGGGCGTCCGCCGGTCCGAACGCGATTGCTTCGGCCCCTCCGGGGTCTCGCAATGACAGAGGACGCGGGACGCCGGCTCCAATGACCGGCGCGCGCACATGCAGGCCGCCGCGGAACGCCAAGCGTTGCTCGGCACGGCGGGGCTGGCCGTGGGCCGGTCCCTGGCATAAATATTATGTGTCAGGAACGATATGGTTCAGGCCGGAGCTGTGGCGGCAACCTCCCGCATTGGCGGCAGCGCAACCGGCCATGGCTCGGGCGCGGTTGCCGTCAGCGCGAATGCCTGGCCGGCAGCCGCACGCGGTGCGGCCTCCGGCATGGAGCATTCGGCTGATGCTGCCTGCGGCGGTGCGACATCGCGCGATCGCTCTTCCGCCGAAAGAGCGTCAGGGCGGTGGTGTTCCGGCGGCGCCTCAGAGCGCGGCGTCTCGACACGAGACGCGGGCGCTCTGCGCCGGTCAACCTCCGCAATGAATTGGCTGCGTGAGCCGCCGAAGCGGTCGATCCCGACCAGCAGCGCGTCCCACAGTTCGCCGGCATTGTCCGGCGTCATGCCGAAATCGAGGCAGATGTCGGCCGCGATGGCGCCCGGCCGGCGGCGGCGCGCTTCATCGGCGACTTCCGCTTCCGTCGGCAGATAGGCGAGATTGCGGGCCTGCCACCATTTGGAACGAGCAGGCCTGGCGGGCTCAGTGTCCTGCGCCTCCGCACCGGCGTGCGCGTTCGCACCGGTGTGCGTGTTCGCACCGGCGTGCGCGTTCGCACCGGCGTGCGCGTTCGCACCGGCGTGCGTGTTCGCACCGTCGCTCATGTGCGCACCGTCGTGCGCGGGCGTCGTGCGATCGCGCCGCGGTGCCGGCATCCGCAGCCTGGGGCCGCGATCGGCCCGGCGCCGTAGCATCTCGCGCAGCGCGATGCCGCGCATCAGGCCGCGGCGCATGCATGTGCCGATGACGTAGATGTTGCTGGTGCCGAAGCACCGGCCGGTCAGGCCATGGCCGGGTTCCCGGACATGGTCGCGGAAGGTGGAGGCGAGGTTCCTACCATGCTCGACCAGGCTGAGAACGAGGCAGAAGAGGCAGGTGACGGCGTTGAAGGTTGCGGCGGCGCGGGCCCTGGCCCGCGTCAGGTCGGGTTGGGCAGCGAGATCGGATGCGGTGGCTGCTGTTGCGGTCATGGCGCGAATATCGCACAGAGTGGGAGGCATTGTCAATGGTGATAACAGAAAAAGGTCGATTTCTAACGGAAGGATGTCGGGGAGACGGACGGCTTCGGGCAAAGGCAGGCTCCGGAGGTGTCGGAGCAACCCCTGTTGATCGGGCACGAGAACGTCCGCGCGCCCGATCGACCGAGGTCGCTCTTCGTCCCGCCACGCTGCGCTCGCGGCCCTGGCAATGACGGGTGGACGACGCGCCGCATGCTTTGAGTGGCACCAGGTCGTGCGGCGGAGCCGATCCCGCCCGCTACGGCCGCATGGTAAAGCGCGACTCCCCCGGCGTGCGCAACGGCGCCGCCATGTTGGCGAACTCGCACAGCAGCCGCCGCGTGTCGCGCGGATCGATGATCTCGTCCACCCAGAACGACTCCGCCGTGCGGAACGGCGAGCGCAGCCGGTTGAGCCGTGCCTCGATTTCCTCCAGCTTCGCCTCCGGATCGTCGGCCGCATCGATCTCGGCGCGGTAGGCTGCCTCGATCCCGCCTTCCAGCGGCAGCGATCCCCAACTCGCCGAAGGCCACGCATAGCGCATGCAATAATGGCTGACCGGCTGGTGTCCCAGCCCGCCGACGCCGTAGCAATTGCGCACCACGATGCTGCACCAGGGCACCGTCGTCTGGTTGATCGCCGACAGCGCGCGCACACCCCAGCGGATCACGGCGGAGCTCTCCGCCGCCAGCCCGACCTGGAAGCCGGGGCAATCCACCAGGTGGACGATCGGCAAGTGGAACGTCTGCGCCGTATCGACGAAGCGGATGATCTTGTTGCACGCGTCCGCCGTCCAGGCGCCGCCATGATACAGCGGATCGCCGGCCATCAGCGCCACCGGCCAGCCATCCAGCCGCGCCAGCCCGGTGATGATCGGCCGCCCGAACAAACGTCCCAGCTCGAAGAATGAGCCCTTGTCCACCACCGACTCGATGATGCGACGCATGTGATAGGCCCGCTTCTTCTCTCGCGGCACCGCGGCAATCAGCGACTCCTCGCGTCTGCTCGGATCGTCCCAGCCGCGCGCGCGTGGCGGGAGGTCGTAAATCGAACTCGGCAGATAGGAGAGATACCGCCGCGCGGCGTCGAACGCCTCGGCTTCGGTATCCACCGCATGGTCCACCGCGCCGCAGCCCAACTGGATCTCCCAGCCGCCCAACTCCTGCTTCGACCGCGGCTCGCCCAACCGCTCCACCACCGGTGGGCCGGCGACGAACACCGCCGCGATCTCCTTCACCATGACCGAGAAATGCGACGCGGCGAGCCGCGCTGCCCCCAGCCCGGCAACCGAGCCCAGTCCCAGAGCGACCACCGGCACGGTGCCCATCTGGTTCGCCACCAGATCGAACGAGGTCGTCTCGGTCAAACCGCCTGGCAGGTTGGCGCGACCGGTGGTCTCGATCGTCTTGACCGAGCCGCCGCCGCCGGACCCCTCGATCAGCCGGATGATCGGCATGCGATAGAGTGCGGCAAGCTCCTCCGACATTTTCGGCTTGGCCTTGATCGAGGCATCTGCCGAACCGCCGCGCAAGGTGAAATCATCGCCCGCGATCACCACCGGCCGGCCATCGACCGCGCCGCGCCCGAACACGCAATTCGCCGGCGTGAAACTCTCGATGCGCTTGCTGTCGGCGTCATAGACCGCCTTGCCGGCGACAGCGCCGATCTCATGGAAGCTGCCGGGGTCCAGCATGCGGTCGATGCGCTCGCGCACCGTGAGCCGACCGCCCTTGTGCTGGCGTGCGACGCGCTCCGGGCCGCCAAGCTGCTTGGCCAGGGCGACGCGCTGGCGCAGCTCTGCCAATTCCGGCTCCCATCCGACCGCGACAGGTGCGGTCAGCGGGGGCACATGCAATGGACTGTCGTCGGGCATTCCGGGGCGGTTCCTGTTTGGCTGGCCTGGGACGCTATGAAGGAATCACCGCCCGCGCAACGGCCTACTGCCCGCCCGTCGTTGCGAGGACGGCAGGGTAGCGCCACAGGTCATGCTCCGTGCGGCGATACGTTGCGGCTCGTGCGGCTACACGTTGCGGCTGTTGATATCCAACCCCAGCAGATGCTGTCCCACCGTCTCGAAATGCGCGCGCCGCCCCTGCAACTGCTGCGACACGGCGTTGACGTCGCGCAGCCGGCGCTCGAACGGCTGGTTGTCGAAGATCGCGGTCGAGCCTGCCTCATGATAGATGGCCGTCACCACCTCGCGTGCCTCGTGGATCGCGTAGGTGCTGGCCTGACGGATCGCGATGCGCTGGTCCAGCGTCAGCTCGCCGGTCTTCGCGACCGCGGCCCAGGTTTGCTCGAGCAATCGCAGCAACCCGCCGCGCGCGGCGTTCACCCGCGCGTCCGAATATCCCACGATGTGCTGAACGGCGGCGTTGTCGCGCAGCAGAGTCTGCGACTGTGCCGGCGCCTTGGTCTTCGCCATGTCGATGAAGGTAGTAAGGACCTGCCGCGCCAGCCCCAATCCGACAAAGGCGAAACCCGCGGCATAAAGCTGCATCTGCTGGAAGCGGTACAACCCGCCCGGTTCGCGCCTTTCGCCGGGATAATCGCGGGTGATCACATACGCATCGTCCACCATCAGGCCGCGCACGGAATAGGTATCGCTGCCGGTGCCGCGCAGACCCATGACGTACCAGTCATCGACGATCTGCGCCTGCTCGCGCGGGAACAAGGCGGTGCGTTCCCAGTTCTTGCCGTGGGGACCGCGCATCGGGGTGCCGTCCGGCTCGACGCACAGACAATGCGCGCCGAGCCAGGTGGCATGCCGGCTGCCGCTGGCGAACGACCATTTGCCGGTGATGCGCCAGCCGCCGTCCACGCGCATGGCACGGCCGTTCGGGCCGTAGCCCCAGGCGAGCACGTCGCGTTCGCCGCCAAATGCGGCTCGCGCCGCTGCAAGCGACATGTAGGCGGCGGCCATCATGCTGACCGCACCTTGGTTCATGCACCACGCGGCGCTGGCGTCGCCCATCGCGATCGCCTCGACGCATTGCACGAAAGTGGCGGGGTCGAGCTCGGCACCGCCGCAGGAGTGCGGCACCAGCAACCGAAACAGACCGGCGGAGAACATGCCCTCCAGCACGTCCGGTGGCAGCTCGCGCGCGGCATCGATGCGCGGCGCGGCTTGCTGCAGCAGCGGGATCAGCGCCTGGGCGCGGGCGATCGGGTCGTCGGTTGCGCCCGCCTCCGCCTGGTGCTGCATGGGCATCTGTCGTTTCCTCCGGCACGTGATATGGCGACGTTTACCGCCAGGCGGCGCGGCGGTGCAAAAGCGGCAGCGACGCGGCGGCCGTCCGGCACGGGCCAGGGAGGCGCGAACGGAGGCGCGAACGGAGGCGCGAACGGAGGCGCGAAGCGACGCGGGGATGGAGGCGCGGATGGAGGCGCGGATGCCCACACGGCAGGAGTTGCTCGAGGAGCTGGAGCAGGAGGCACGCGAGACTTCGACATGGACCGGACGCGAGCGGTTCTCACCGCGCGTGCTGGATGCGTTACGAAGGGTGCGGCGGGAGGCGTTCGTGCCGGCGGACGACACCGCTCGGGCCTATGTCAACATACCGCTGCCGATCGACTGCGGGCAGACGATTTCGCAACCGTTCATTGTGGCGCTGATGACCGAATTGCTCGATCTCCGCCCGCAGGATCGCGTGTTGGAGATTGGCACCGGCTCTGGCTATCAGGCGGCGGTGCTGGCGGAACTCGCGGGTTCGGTTTGCTCCGTGGAGGTGATCCCAACGCTGGCAGAGCATGCGGCGAAGGTGCTGGCGGCAGAGGGTTATGGTCGGATCGCGCTGCGCGTTGGCGATGGCGCGCAGGGCTGGCCGGAGCATGCGCCATTTGACGCGATCATCGTGACCGCCGCAGCGCGAGGCGTGCCGCCGGCGCTGCTGGAGCAATTGCGGCCGGGCGGCCGGCTGGTGATTCCGATTGGCGCGCCCTGGAGCGCGCAGGAACTGCGGCTGCTGAAGAAGGATGCCGCGGGCAAGGTAACCTCGCAGGACCTGTTGGCGGTGTCGTTCGTGCCACTGGTCTGACGCCGGAGGTTGTCCGGTCCTGGATGGGTCGCCGGCGGCGATGCCGGCGCGGAGGCTGCCCGCGCCGGCGCGCTGGCCGCCAGCGTTCAGGTCATTGCGTGTGCCAGCAGGCTTTGCAGCGAAACCGGGCCACTGCCTTCCAAGGTCGCCACGGCATATGTGCCGCCAGAAGCCTCCCCGGTCGGCGTCACACTGATCACCGCGTTGCCGCCCGAGGTGGCGATGCCGATAAACTCGCCCAGTGTCGCCTGCGTGCCATTCCAGTTCGTCGCGGCAAGCAACGCGCGCAGGTCGAACGTGTCGCCGTCCTGCATCACATAGCCATAGATTGTGTCGTCACCCTGCCGTGCCGGCGGCAGCACGATCGTGTTGTCGCTGCCGCTGTCATCAATGGTATTGCCTCCCGCTCCGGCATTCACCACGTTGCCGGCGCCGGCGATCTGGATGGTGTCATTGTTGCCCCCCGTGGTGACAGTGTTGTGACCCGCGAACGCTTGCACCGTCTCGGTCCCGCCGGTCAGCGTCACCATGTTGCCGGTTCCCCCAACGAACAGCATGTGGCTGCCCGCGGTGGCGGTGATCATGGCGTTGCTGACCAGCTCGACAGGATTCGCATTGCTCGCGGCAACCGCGATGGTCTGGACGGCCGGCGTGCCGCCGCTGACAGTGACCGCAATTTGCTCTGTCGCCTCGACGCCCGCCTGGTTCCAGACGTCGATTGTGATGGTGTCCGTCCCGCCGGTGCCTGGCGCCCGATAGGAGAGGCTGGCGAGGTCCGCGTTGATCTGCGCCAGGGTGCCCCGGAGCATGCCGCCCGCCGGCCCGTCACCGGGCCCAAACGTCTTACCAGCGATGCTGAGTGTCCCGCTGTTGTCCCACACATTCAGCGCCATCGTCCCGGCATTGCCGGCGGCCCACGCATCGCTGACCGAGACACCGGCTATCGCTGCGGTCGCACCTGCCGCCACTTTCTCTGACGCCGGCACAATTATGCTGCGAGCGTCAGGCGTGGGCGCATGCGTCGTGCTGCCGGTGGTGCTGCCACCGCTTGTCGTGGTGGCGGACGTCGCGCCATTGCTCGGATTCCTGCTTGTGCCGGAGGAGCCGCCGGTTCCGGTACTGCTGGTCGTGCCGGAGCTCGCGCTTGTAGTGTCGGCGGATGACGTGCCGTTGGCGGCGGCACGGCCCGAGTTCATGCTCGAGCCGGAGGAACCTGTGTTAGTGCTCGAGCCGGACGCGGTATAGGGATCCGAGGACCAGACTTCCACCGACGAGACCTGCATGTCGCCGGTTTCGCCGGGGGCGGGGCCGCCGTTCCAGGAACTCGCCGAGTCCACCATGTCGTCGATCACCATGTACATCGGCGTGTGCATGTCCGCCGGCGTGGCGATCTGGTAGACTTGATGACCGTCCACGTACCAAGTGATCGTGCTGGCGGTCCAGTTCACTGCGAAGGTGTTGAAGCTGGTACTCAGGTTCGGCAGATTATAATTCCATGTGTTGATCTGCTGTGTGGTTCCCGATTGCCCGGTGAACACGCCGAAATCGGCCGCCTTCGGCCCCTGCGAGCCGTCCACCTCGAAAACATCGAGCTCCGGCGGCCAGGCGCCATTCTCCGGCAGCAGCCAGAACGCAGCGCTGGTCCCTGCCCCCACCGGCAGCCTGGCGGTGATCTGGAAATAGCCATAGAGCTGCGAGAACGAAGGCTCCGTGGTCAGCATGCCCGACAGGAATTGTGCGTTGTCGACAGCGGACGCCGGAACATCGGCCGGTCTCGGCTTGATGTAGATGTTCAGCGTGCCGTTGGTGACGCTATAGACATCGGCGTCGAGTTGAGAAGTCAGGCTGTAGGCCGGATTGACCAGCCAGGAGGCCATGTCGCTCGACATATAACCGTCCGGACTCCAATCGTAGGACGGCTGCCAGATGCCGCTTGTGCCCTGCCACAGTCTAAGTTTGGCGAAGGTATCGTCGAACGTGACTTTCGCGGTCATGCTTGCCTCGGGAGCTGGGCGTCCCCATCAGGTCCGCTTGCGTACGGACGAGACCGGACGTGCCGGTCCAGCGTGAGAGCTGACCGGGGTTGGGCGGCCGGTTGCGGCCGCGGACGGGAGTGCGGTTAGCGGCGGACGATCAGCCCGGCGGTGGACAGCCCGAAGCGGGCATTGACTGCGTCCACGCCACTGCGGTCCGCCGGGCGAACGCATCCCGGCTGCCCGCCTTCATTGCGTACCCGGACGACATGGCGCCGCGCGATCGCCGGCGATTGATCGTGACCCGAACCTGCATTGCTTTGCGACCGCGAGGTTGATGCCGCGTCGGTATCGAAACCCGGATGATACCGATGCGATCCAGGTATCTTCGCGAATGAGTAACCGCTTGCAGTCAAGTCATGCAAGGGGAAAATAACGAAATCGTTAGTCGCGGCAGCGTCGCTGATCGCAATGATCTGGCGTTTGGCGAGAAGCTATCTGCGAATCCGGCAAGATGTCATTGCATCGGACGCACCACATCGGCGCGTTACGGCGCGAATTCGACAGGTCCAGTCGTCACGCGGCGTCGGGAGCAGGCCCGCTACCCCCGTCTGCACCAAGAAGATCGTGTCATATGGCTAATAGCGCGCGCAGTGCATCGGTCACGTTTAAGGAATTGTTCCCAAATCCGCGATCGGCAGCCACGCGCCATGACGGCAGCGCGCGCAAGGCGCGCTGTCGCGACCAAGAGAGCCTACGGTGGTGCGCAGTCTGCGATGCCAAACGGCGCGGCGGCTCCGGCGCGGCCTCGGACTCAGGGTGCCGGTGGCGTCTGCCGCAGCGCCCAGATGGCAAGCTGCGTCCGGTTGGCGGCACGCAGCTTGCGCAGCAGCCCTTTGATGTGGACCTTCACGGTGCCCTCGGTGATGTGCAGTTGCCGCGCGATGGTCTTGTTCGACAGCCCACCGGCCAGGCATTGCACGACCTGGTACTCGCGTCGCGACAGCGCGCGAGCCTGCGCCGGATCCGCCGGCACTGCGCCGCGTTGACCGTCCGTCGCGGCGCTGATGCGCGGCGGAGGTTGGTCGATCGGCGGCGAAGGTTCAGTCGTGCGATCCCCGCTCGCCGGCAGCAGAATGTCCGCGGGGAAGAGGCGGTGGTCGGAGCGCACGAGTTCCAGCGAACGTTGCAGCATGTCGCTGGATATCTGCGTGGACAGGATGGCACTGACGTCCGCCTGCACCAGGCTTGGCAGGATCGGCCGGGTGCATGGGTCGGCCAGCACCACGAGTTTCGCCCGCGCGAAATGCTCGTGCAGGTTTCGCAGCACCGCCAGCGGAGAATCGCTCCATTGGCCTGACGCCAGGTGGAAGATCACCAGCTCAGGCTCTGCCTCACCGCTCAGGTCTTGCAGCACGTCCAGCACGCCGCGACCCTCGCCGATAACGTTGATATGACACCTTAGCAACATTTGCCGGATGCCGTCGCGAAACAGGCGGTTTTCGCTGAGCAACACAGTGCGGCCGTCCATCATAATGGTTTGTCCGTGAATGCGACCTGGATTCGTTTCGCCACCAGGGGAGCGAGTCGTAGCGCTTGCATGCTATCGCCGGCCGGCACCCGATCAATGGGGATACCTCGATCGCAAGACAACGTGACTGCAAAGTGATTCAGCAGTCGCGACGACGAGTGGTGCGCCGCACACTCTTAGGACTTTTCGCCCGCTGCTACAGCGCGATGCGGTAACGACAGCTCGCGGGGCCGTATCGTTGCCCGAATGCGTCTTTGCATTCGCCGCAGCAGGATGCCGGGCGAGAACACCACGCGCTTGCCATCCAGCAGTATGCCGTCCTCGGTCACCGAAAACGTATGCGTCCCATGGGGAAAGCGACTGCTCGGATCAGGGGTCAGGCGAGCAACGGCGAGTTCCCGATAGTGTTCCGGTGTGCACGACACGACGCGGTTGATCGCCACGGCGCAGCCGTAACCTCGCGAGCAATCCTGCGCCGGGCGAAACAACGTTTCGCCAACGCGGAACGGGGTACCGCCGGGACGCGAGGAACGCACATCGATCTTCACCGGATTCAGCCGGTGCGCGGTCCACGGTCCTTCCAGCCGCTCCGCGTATCGCAGGCACAGGTTATCGTTCGCCCCCAGCGACAGGTCGTTGTAAGCGATCCAGTAATAGCCGCCGTGGCGGAACAAGCTCGGATCGGCCATCGCGACATGGTCGGCGATGAAGCAATGCTCGCGGAGGGATCCGTCCGGCAACAGAACATACAGCGCCTGGCAGCGCTCCGCCGTCATCTCGGGAAGCAGGTAGACGGTGTCGCCCTCGGCATAGACGAAGGGGTAGGAGATGTGGCTGTCGATCGGCAGGTCGAGCTGACGCGAGGCGCCATCGGCGCCCGCATCCGGCAAGAACGCTGCCAGGGTCCCCCGCCCGGTCCGATGCGCGTAGCTTTCGTAGACGATCGCCCGCGGATGGCCGGGCCAGGCAAACGGGTCGGCGATAAATCCGTCCCGCATCGGCACTTCCAGCCAATTCTCCGGCAGCACGGTCCGCGAGTTCAGGAAACTCTGCGGCGGAGCAGCGATGCGGCCGATCGCCCAGATTTCGGAACCGGCATGGTCACGCAGCCAGGCCGCCAGATGCGCGAGCCGGTCGCCGATGAACCACAAAACCGCGGGCTGATGCGGCGGGAATTTCCCCGGCGCGGGCTGCGGAACCGGAGCTTGCAGCGCGCTTGCCACCAACCAAACCGCGGCCCGTCCCAACGCATCCAGCACCGCGCGATAGCGCTGACGGGTCGAGACGTGGGCCTCGGCCAACACCACGCCTTCTGCCGCGCCGGCGCAGGTTTCGAGCAAATAGAGTGACGCCACACCACCAGGCGTGGCGAAACAGCCGAAGGGACGCATCACCGGATTGCCTGCGCCGTCGACGACGCGCCATCTTCGAATCGTTCCGGCGGCTGCCTCGCCATGCAGGTCGAGCACGAGGTCGGGCCTGGCCGGGTCAGCTTGATCGGCGCCCCCGCCGCCGCCAAACCCGTCCAGCGCGGTGCCACGCACGGTAAGGCGCCAAAGATAGCTGCCGACGGGCTCGCGTCCGTCGGTCCGAATATCGGCAAGGCTGGCCAGCGCAGCGGCGAGTTTTCGACCGAATGGCGAGGCGGCGCGGATACCAGGCACGGCGATTTGCACTGGATCGGCAACCATCTTCGCAACGGCGGATGGAGGAGAACGCGGCGGAACCCGGTCGGCCGCGTCAACGGCGCGGGCGAGCGCCGCCGCTCTCATGGCCGCACGCCGGCAGGTCTGCTTGCGCCGGGCAGCAGCAGGCGTCGCGCCGACTGCGCCCAGCGGATTGGCGCCGGAAGGTCCTGCTTCCAGGAGCCTTGCCAGAAATGCACGCCAAGCGTCTCCGGCGTGACCTGGGCCTCGTCGAATTCCTCGCCATAGCCATAGGGAAAGAACCAGTGGACCGGACAGACGAAGATGTCGTTCACCTGGACGCCGTCAGGCGCATAGTGCCGCAGTCCCTCGGCGCGCAGCAATCGCGTGATCAGCTTCGGCCCGTAGCGGGTGGGACGATCCAAGCCGAACCTGCCCGGACGCATCCGCAGCACCGCCTGCAAGGCCGCCGCGACCATGCGATGCCCCGGCTCCGCGCCGAACACGCCGTTGCACACCCAGTCGGTGGGATGTTGCTGGTACTGGAAGGAGAAGAAGCAGCGGTGCCGAAGCAGCGGATCGAGCGGCCGACGCAGTTCGAAATCGGAATCAAGATAGATCCCGCCGTGTTCCAGCACCGCGATCAGCCGCGCGACGTCCGCGACCGTCGCCCATCGCCGCCGGGCATAGGCGGCCGCGATCGCGGGGACGGTCATGTCGATATTGTCCTCGCTCCAGCGGACAATTTCGTAATCGGGGTTGGTCGCGCGCCACGTGTCGATGAACGCACGCTGCTTGTCCGGCAGCTTGCCGCCGACCCAGACATGGTGCAGGCGCTTGGGGATCATATTGCTTCCTCCCGCGGAACGGCGCCGGGCAGCATCGCGCTGCGCAGCAGTCCCAGCATGCGGCTGACATAACCCGGCATCAGAACGAATTGCAGCAGCAAGAGATAGGTCAGGCTCCCGGCTGCCCAGGTGACCAGCAACGACGGGATGCCAAAGGCCAGGCGTGAGTCGATGACGAGCATGATTGCGAGCATCCCCGCCGCCGCACCGCTGATGCGCGCCCAGTCCGACAGCATGCCGCGCAGTGCCAGGCCGCAGGCGCGGCGCAGTGTCAGCAGATGCAGCGGCACCATCAGCAGCGAAATGACCGCCCAGGCCGCGCCGGCTGCCACGATGCCGAAGCGGGCCGCAACCGGAAATGCCACGCAGCCCAGTGCCACATAGGCGATCGCCAGCCAGGTGAAACGTTCCGGCTTCCCGAGCGCCGCCAGTACTGCTCCGTTCAGGTACCACAGTGCCAGGGTGGGCGCGGTGAAGCACATCGCCTCCAGCACCGCGATCGCCGGCGACCAACGGCTGCCGAACAGTACCGGGACCAGGACCGGAGCGCCGATGCCCAGCCCGATGGCGGCGGGTGTCCAGATCGAGTCGACCACCAGAATCATCCTGCGATAGGTCCGGCGGAACTCCGGCAGGTCGTCGACGAAACGGCTGAGCACGGGCAGCGCAACGCGCTCGATCGGACTGATGGCAACGGTGGTGGCAGTCACCATGATGCGCACGGCCATGGCGTAGCAGCCGACACCGGCGGCATCGACGAACAATCCGACCAGCAGTTGGCTGATTCGTTCGGCGGACTGCTTCAGGCCATTCGCGAACATGAAATGGCCGGCGAAATGCAGCAGTTCGCGCAACGTCGCGGTGCCGGCGTGCAGACCCGGCCGCCAGGAAGAGCATGACCACATCACCAGCAGGATGACGGCGTATTGCACCACCTGGGCGGCGACGAGGGCCCACACGCCGTAGTGCGCCAGCGCCAGCGCGATGCCGGCTGCACCGCCGAAGGCGTAGCTGAGCAAGGTTCGCAGGGCGAGAATGCGCATGCGCAACGCGCGCCGGTACAGCGCCGTCTGCACGGTGACCAGCGCCTGCAGGATGCACAGCACGGACAGCACGCGGATCATTGGCGCGATGATCGGCGCGGCAAACAACCAGGCCACCGGCGTTGCGATCGCCTGGGCGGCGAGTGCGAGCACCAGCGCCAGCGCGAGATCGCACCAGAACACGGTGTCGAGGAAGGCGGTGTCGATATGCGCGCGCTGCACGATCGCATCGGCGAAGCCGTAGTACTGCACGATTGTCAGCAGCGTCAGAACCGACATCGACAGGGCGAAGACGCCGTACTGGGCCGGGCCGATGATCCGCGCCAGGACCAGAAAGATCGCGAAGGCCGAGCCCTGGCCACTGGCCTGATCCACCAGCGCCCACAGCGTTGCATGCGCCGAGCGCGCATGGCTGGGGGGCGGCGTTGTCGTTTCGATCGGCGTGCGCGCGTCAGCGACCGTCATGCGCGGCCGGCACCCGTGTCGTCACGCCTCATGTTCAAGCTGGTAATCCTAATGTGGCCCGCGGGCGATGAGTGCGCGTGCGAGCCGAGCGGCGAAAATCGGGTAGTCCACGCAATAACGTCTGCCGAGGCGACGCGGTTCGCGCGCCAGCCGATAGGCCCAGCGCAAATTCGCCGCATCGACCCAATCGGGATAGTAGCGAAGCCCGCTGGTAAGCTGGTCGAGATAGCCGCCACAGGTGAACCCCAATCCGCTCCAGCCGGCTTCGGCGAGGCGTAACAGGAATTGTTCCTGCGCCCCCGCGCCCATGCCACAGACCACGACGGCGGGGGAGAGCGCCTTCAGTGCGTCGATCTTGCGGCCATACCCGCCATAACCGTCCAGCGCCGCGGCAATCGCGAGGCCAGGAAATGCCTGGCGTAATTGCTCGGCGCCGCGTTCCGCCACGCCCGGCCGCCCGCCGACCAATGCGACGGTCGCGCCGTGCTGTACCGCATAGTGGAATACCAGCGGGGCGAGCGAGGTACTATCGAAGCTGATGCGTGCCGCGGGAAGCCCGTGCAGCGCGCGGATCGCCCAGCACATGCCGATGCCATCCGGCAGCACGGCGTCGAATTCATCGAGCAACCCACGGTATCCGGGATCGCGGTTCGCCACCGCCACGCAGCCCGGGTTCACGAAGGAATACAACACCGGCGCTGCGGAAGGCGGCGAATGATCGAGCAAAGCCGGAATATCGGCTTGCTCCACCGAATCGACGCGAATGCCGAGCGTATTCGTTTGCGTGAGTCGCATGAAGCCGTCTCCGCCTGCTGCCGGACATCGAAGGCGACGCTCCGGCCCGATGCGGGCTGCAGCGGAGTCGCGTCCGTCCAGGCGGCAAGCTAGGGACTGGCAGAGAGCGCCGACATTCCTCGATGGAGTTAGCAGGGAGATATCTCTAAAGGGTTAGAAGCGGAGTTTGGTTTGCACGGCGCCGCCCGGCACTGGCGCGCGCAATGCAGTGGCCGGTGGCGCTACCTCCGTCGAATGAAATCCGCCGCGAGACGTGCAGGTCGCGGTGATCGAGTTTTGATCGGATGGGGCTGCCTTGCGGTCAACCCAAACCGCGCAGCAGGACCGCAATGACACCCAACACAACAAGGCTGAGCGTAGCTGAGATCATGATCAGCACGAGCCCGATCAGGCGCACATAATTATGGTAGGAACCGATACAGGGTCCAGAAAGTACCACGTGAAGTTGCGCGTAGCGGCGGGCCGATTGCGAGCGCATGCGTGTTGTGGCAGGTTCACCCCTGGCAATGCAAGCCGTTGCGGGCAGTGCCACGGCAATGACCCTGTATGCGGTGGCCATGTTGCGAAAAGGTTGACGCGTGCACCATCGCGATGTCCGACCCATGGTGGTCATACGGCTGCTGGACAGTGATCTTTACCACAGCTTCGAGCGGCTACTGGCCTTGGTTTGGCAGCAGACCTGGCCCGATGAGCTGGCACGCGAGATCGTACGATGGCGCTACTACCAGCGTCCTGTTGGCCATATGACATGGGTCGCCTGCGATGGCGACCAATGCGTGGCGATGGTCGATTCGCGGGTGCGGCCGTACATATTGTGCGGCCAGCGCACCATGATTCGCGAGACCGCGGACTGGTACTGCCTGCCCGATTATCGCCATTACGGTCTGGGTTTGCAGGTGCTGGCGAAGCTGAGAAGCTTTCCGGAGCCGGTCCTGGTGGTGGGCGGGACAGACACCACCCGCCAGATCCTGCCGTTGCTGCGCTGGACCGTTTTGCCGCCGGTGCAGAGCTACGTGCTGCCGGTTACCGCGCGCGGGCTGGCGGCCAACATGATGCGGCTGAAATGGCCGCATCGTGAAGCCTTGGCACGACTGGTCTGGCGTGGCCTGCCGCTGCGACCGCCGCGGCGCCTGCGAGCGCCGTCCGGACGTCCGGAGATGCAGCTCCTGCACGCCGCGGACTGGTACGAGCTTCCGGCAGACACCGGCAACCGGTTCATGGCGTTGCTGGAACGAGACCATTGGCAGTGGCTGACAAAGATGCCCGCCGCGTTTGCCACGCCGCTTGGCATGGTATTCCGGCTTGACGGTGTCGTCGTGGGCTTCTGCCTGGCCCAGCTTGAACCTTCGGCCGCCGGACTGGATGGCCGCATCGTACATTTGCAGGCTGAGCGCAACGACGCACGACTGCTTGGCTGGATGGTATCGGTGGCGGCTCGGATCCTGGTCGATCGCGGGGCCGCGTTCATCAGGTGCTTCGTGTCCACCCCAGAGAAGATCGAGGCGGTCCAGGCAGTGGGCTTTGTCTTTTCGCAGACAATGCCATGTCACTGGTGGAACCGCCCTGGTGTTCCCGTGCCAGAGAGTATCGACGTGGACTACCTGCGTGGCGACGATGCGCAGCCGCTCGGGGCGATACGCGGACGGTATTTCGACCGACGCGAGCGAGGACAGGCGGCGTGATCATGGCACGCAGCGCAGGCCCAGGGCGCGCACCACATCGGTGCAGCCGTTCAGATCCGGCTTGATGCCGAAGCCGGCGTCAAACTCCCAGACGGTCCAACCAAAACCATCCGCCTCGATCGTGCGCCGCGCCTGCGCGAGCCAACGGGCACGCGAGGCTGCCGGTGCGGCGCGGTACACGCCGAACTCTGTCACCACGATATGCCAGTGGCGTTCGTCGGCGATCGTCTTTGCGGTGTCCAGGCCGGCATCCATCGCACGCGCGCCGGATTTTTCGTAATCCTCAAGCTGCTGCCTGACGATCGGCGGCACGCCCTGCACCGCCGACTGGATGTTCGCGGCATCGGGCGGATACGCCAGGTCATGGATCGCGGTGAACCGTGCATCCCATTCTGCACCCTGATGGGTGAACGGCATCGGCTGGTACAGATGCACGGCATAGGCAACGTTGCTGTCGTTCCCTGGGTTAAGGTCAGCGAGCGCTCCCGCCAGCGAGTACGGCGAGCCGGCGAGCAAAATAGTATTGTCTGGCGCCGCCTCGCGCACCGTCCGCAACAGCGCGTTCTGCACTGCGTTCCAGCGCGGCGGCGCCATCGTCGGCTCGTTGGCCAGTTCGAAGAAGATCATCCTGGGCGGGAAGGCATGGGCATAGGTGCGGGCAATCACCCGCCACGCCTGCGTCCAGCGCGCCACCACCGCCGGCGTAGCCTTGTCATCCATCGGATGGCTATTGGAGCTCATGCACAGGATCACGCCGAGTCGGTTCGCGACGGCAGCCTTGACGCCACGCCGCAGCCGGTTGCCGGGCCTGGTGGCGTCGCGCAGCACCCAGTCGGGATCGATGAAGATTCGAATGTGGTGCAGGCCCGCCTGTCTGATTTCGTTGAGGTCGCCATCGATCGTCGGTAGCGGCGTATTGGTGAACACCGTCGTGAGGTTCACGCCCTTCGACAGAATGCGCAGCCTCGCCGCCGGTACCTCTGCCTGTGCCGGCACGGCAAGCGACAGCGACAGCGCCAGCAGCCACCAGCCTGGCTTCATGCCTCAGGCCGCCACCGGACGCAGCGCACCAGCCATCTTGCGTGCGGCCGGAGCATAGGTCGCCGCCGCACGCTGGCCATTGGCCACAACGACGGCGCAGAGCATTGAGAACAATCCGCAGGCGTAGGCGGTGTAGGCCTCCTCCTGGAACACGCCGTTCACCGCCGTCACTGCGAGTGCAAAGAACACCAGATCCTGGCGCGACGGCCCACGCAGGCGCAGCCCGGCATTTTTCAACAGCAGCACGATGACCGCAAAGACGGCGGCGGATGCCACGCCCATCTGGTAGATGAGGTCTCCGACGGCACTTTCCACGGCGAAGTCCACGCCGGTGTGCTGCATCTTGCTCCACTGCAGGTATTGCTCTGCCTGGGGAGAGAAATTGCCGCCCACGCCCAGGCCATGTCCGATCGGATCCGACAGCAGACCATGCAGGCCGCCGATGAAGCCGATCACGTGGTAGTCGCCATGGTATACGCCGGCGTAGATTCCGAAGCCCAGATAGCAGATCAACACCACCGTACCTGAGATCAGCAGAAAACGCGCATTCCGCGTCAAGCACCAGACCAACCACAAATCAAGCGTCATGAAGACCGTCAACGCTGCTCCCTTGACGCCGATCATGACCAGCAATGGCAGGGTGATCCACAGCCACTGTCCCATGCCGATGGCGAACGCCACGACGGTGACGCCGGCCAGAATGTAGCCGTAGGAGATGGCGTGGATGATCGTTCCCATGAACCGGAACGAGGCCAGCTTCGAGCTGCTATCGGTCACATTGAAAAACACCGATCTGTTCTCGGCCGCCAGTTGTTTGCCGGATTCAAAATAGTTGGCATCTGCGCCGGGGCCGGTGGCAGGCTCGATCCTGGTGTACTTCAGGTTCATATAGGTCGGCGCGTTGATCACGTCGTAGTACGGCGCCGGCGCGGCAATTTCCACCAGGCTGATGGCAATGCTCAGCGCCGCACTGACTACGAAGCCGGCGCCGACGGTTTTGAACGACCAGATGCGGCCGACGTCCAGGCCGATCGGCACCATAAGAATCAAGGATGTCGATTCGCGGAAATAGACCGCGGCGGAAATCAGTCCGGAGCGGGACATGCCATACACGGCGTAGACGACCGCCGCCAGCAGCGCGATCTTCACCGCCAGCAGCAGGCCGTTGTCCAGGTGGCGCCACCGGCGGGAGGTTACCAGACGCAGCAGGCCGACCGCCGCCAGCATCGCAAGGGCGGCGAAATTGCTGCCCTGCAATTCGGTGAAGACACGATACTCCATGCCCACGCAGAACAGCGAAATAAGCAAGTTCTGGTAGATCAGCCATTGGAACAGGATCAGGACGCCGGCGAGCGGCGAGCGGTGGTGCACGTAGCCAAGTGCCAGCAGCACGATGGGAAAAAACAGAATGTTGAACTTGCACAGAACGACGTGCGCGGCCAGCAGCGCCAGGCCGACAAGCTGCCAGCCCAGTACCTGGCGGACCAGGTGCCGGCTCGGCAGCTCCGCGCAAGGGGGCAGCGCGCGCGTGGCCAGTACCGGCAGTACAGGCTCGGTCACTGGCGGTAGTACTTGAACATGGCGGAGGAGAATCGCACCGAATCGGCGTTGCCCAGCTTCATGCAGCGCGACGGATCGACCATGTTGAGTACCAGGCCGGCCACATTGGTGCCCGCGACCGCCGACGCGCCTGATCTGCCGCCACGGCCTTTGACAAGCTGCCTGATCGCCAGGGCGACGTGCTGCGGCTCGGTGCGCTCCCAATGGGCGAGCAAGATGGTGCGATCCACGTAGCGTGACAGGGACCAGACGTCGCCGCCGACCAGTGCCGGCGGCGCATCGACGGCGATGAAATCGTAGCGATCCTTCAGTGCCGCGACCGCCTGCTGCATGCGCGGGTTCGACAGCAGGCGGCTGGGATTGCCGCGCGATTGGCCGGCAGGAAGAACGCTGAATCCTTCCTCCGGGTGGTGTGTGGCATCGCTCGCGGCGACTTCGCCGCGCAGCACCTCGCCCAGGCCAAGCGTGGCAGCGGACCGCAGGCGGCTGGCGGATGTCGAGCGCAGATCGGCCTCGATCAGCAGCGCGTTCAGCCCGCGGTCGGCGGCCGCATGGATCAGCGACCTCGCCGTCATGGTCTTGCCTTCGCCGGGCAAAGTGGACGTCACCAGCACGCTGTTGGCGCGCTCATCGTACAGCAGCCGGTTGAGCAAGTCCTCGATGCCGTCCTGGTACATTTGCTCCGTCTTGCCGGTGCGCAGCGGCAGCATGCCCAGAGCAGGAATGCCGAGCATGGTCTCGACTTCGGTGGTTGAGGCCATGCCCCTGCCCCGCTCGACCAGCAGGCCGAGACAGCACGCCAGGAACGCTGCGACGACGCCGGCGGCCGGCAGCATCACCGCGTTGTCGGGAAACGACGGCTGCATGGAGGCTGTTGCCAACGAGACGATGCGCACGGGAGCGGCGGGGAACAGTACGGAATCGGCGGTCTGGGTCGCCCGCTGCAGGAACTCCTGGTAGATGTTGTCGCGAGCGGCCGATTCCACGCGCAGCAACGCCAGTTCGGCGCGCGCCTTGTCGAGGCCGGCCATTTGCGATTGCAGCATGTCCAGGCGCTGCGAGAGCGTCGTCACGGTCTGTTGCGCCGATGCGATCTGGCTGGGAATTGCCTGCACTTCGCGCTCGGCCTCGTCGCGTATCTCTGCCCCGATCGCGGCGACGCGTCGATTCAACGGGATCAGAACCTGCGAGTGCGGTCCATAGGTGGACGCGAACCGCGCCCGCTCCGCCATCGCGGTGGACTGTTGTTCGCGCAGCCGCGCAATGGTCGAGGAACTCAGCACCGCGGCCAACGTCTCCGGATTGGCGCGCCGATCGCTGTCATAGGCGGCGGTCAGTGTCGTGAGCTGGTTGCGCGCCTGCGCCAGCTCGGTGTTCACCGAGCTCGCTTGCTCCTGGATGATGGTCGAGTTCTCGGTCCCGGAGGTATCCGTCAGCCCATGGCTGACCTGGAAGTTCACCGCGGCATTCGAGGCGGCCACCGCCGCGGCTTTCAGTTCCTGGATGCGATGCTCCACGAAACTATGGGCCTGGGTGGTCATGTCCTGGCGGTAGTTCAGATGGCCGCCGATGTAGAGATTGGCGATGGTGTTGGCGATATTGGCGGCCAGCCCATTGTCTTTCGCAGCCGCGGTAATCTCGATGACGCGTGAGCGCGGCACGGGCTGGAACACCAGATGCTCGCGCAAGGTGCGCAGCGTATCGGCGAGCTGACGTTGCGCCATCGTCGCGTTCGGCGGCGCGTCCGAGGGCAGCCAACCCGTGAGCCTCGCCAGCCAGGTGGGCTTCAGATCGGGATCGAACTCCGAATTCTTCAGCAGGCCCGTCTTCAGGATCGTCTCGGTCAGCAATTGCTGCGATTGCAGCAACGCCATCTCGGTGCCGATCGTCTCTGAATCGAATGGCACATCCTGCACGACGTTGCCGGTCGACACGGCGCGTGGCGGCGGCTCCACCGATACCGCCGCGGTCGCGCCATATTGCTTCGGCAGGAACTGAATGGCGATGGCAAGGACCGCGAACAAGGCGAGACCACTGCCGGCGATCAGGCCTTTCCGCCGCCACAGCTTGCCGGCCAGCTCTCCCAGGAAGCTTTGCTCCTGCTGGGCTTCCTCCATGCCGTAGACAGCGGCTTCCATGTCGATTGCTCCCAATGTTGTGGCCAGGATCAGTACCGTGACTCAGTAGGACTCCCACCCCAGGAAGCAGACGATCACCGTCATCAAAAGCACCCGCAGATCCAGCAGCAGGGACCAGCTTCTTATGTAATCGAGATCGTAGTTCACACGCCGCTGCATCTTATCCAGCGTTTCTGTCTGGCCGCGGCAGCCGTGGATCTGTGCCCAGCCTGTGATTCCCGGCCGCATGCGATGCCTGCCCCAATAGCCCTCGATGACCGGGGCAAATTGCTCGTTGTGCGGCAACGCGTGCGGCCGCGGCCCGACGATCGACATGTCGCCCTTCAATACGTTGAACAACTGCGGCAGTTCATCCAGGCTGGTTCGTCGCAGGAAACGGCCGACGCGGGTCACCCTGGGATCGTTGCGCCGCGCCTGCGGCACGTCATGCTCCGGCGGCCGGTGCGTCATCGAACGGAACTTCAGGATTTCGAAGACGCTGTTACCGAGGCCAAGGCGTTTCTGCCGGAACAGTACCGGGCCCGGCGAATCGAGCCTGATGGCGGCGGCAATCGCGGTCATCAACGGCAGCAGCAGAATCAGCATCAAGCTGCTCAGCAAGAGGTCTTCAATCCGTTTCACCACGGATGACCAGCCGTCCAACGGACGCCGATGCACGGTCCAGACCGGATGGCCAAGCACCAGCGCCGAGGTGAAGTCCGGCAACGCGCACTCCGCCAGGCTGGTGCAGACATGCACGTTGGTCGGCGTCGCGCTGAGATGGGCGATGACGGCATTCACCTCCGCCATCGCGGTATCCGGTGCCGCAACGATAATGTCGTCCACCGTTACAACGCCAGCGACGCGGATCAGTGCATCGATGCCGTTATGGCTGTCGCCACGCAGTGAATAGACGCCCAGGAAGTGCATGTCGCGGCTGTCGTTCCGCCGCATCCTGCCGCCGAGGGCGTGGCCCATGCCGTTCACGTCCACGACCGCCACGACGCGCGCGAGACGGCCGTTCCGGCGCCAGTGGGCCACGCACAAATACGCGGCGGCACGCAGGATGCCGAGTCCGACGATCGTGCCGAGATACCAGATCGCCATCGATGCATGAGACAGCCGCAGTGGACTCTGCGTCGCCGCCTCAAGTGCCAGCAGCGATGCGAACATTGCCGAGGCATTCAGCAAGAGACGTCCGATTTGCGCCCGCGGCTTCCCGTGTGCCTCGGGCGCGTAGGCGCCGGCGCCTTGCAATGCACCCACTATCAACCCGGCAGCAACGACGGCGATCAGCCACAGGCCCGGCGTTTCGAGGCCCGGTGTTTCGGCGGTGCGCGACTGTCCCGGCGCCAACGCCGCAGCAAATGCGGATAGCGCAACGATGCCGTCGCCGCACATCAACAGCAGCGACAGGCGGCGCAACGGCCCAAGGCCTGCAAAGCGATCGCTCGCCGCGCGGCGTGGGTTCGTCAGGTTGGCGTGCGGCGTTCGCTCGAAGGAGGCGGAGCGAAAGCTGAAGTCCGTCGATATGGCCGGGCTCCTTCGGCTGGCGGCGAGGTCTTCGGGATTGCTGTCCTGGTCCGTCGGCTCGCGCAGCAGCGCATGCGGCGGCAGCGGCATCAGCACCGTGCCCCGGTGCGCGGCGACCCCGATGCGGCCTGCCTGCAACGCGCGGGGCCGAACGCCGCGGCTGTCAGCCTCGCCATGTTGGCTGCAGTCGGCTGGATGAGCCCGCACATTTGAACGTGGCCGTGTCTGGACATCGCTTCACCATTCGCCTGCGCCAACCGGCACGGAAAGTCCGCGCCGGTCCCAACGCTGTGCGTAGGTATTACGCTGACGATGGCCAGCCATCCTCCCCGGCAGGAGTATCCCCTGTGGGCGTGCCTCTCCGGTCCGCGATGGTCATCGACCAGTCGGACCGAACGTGCATCGACCGTCCGCCGAAATGGCGCCGAGGCAGGCAGACGGCAGGCGGCGGCATGCAGATCGTCCAAGGCGCATTGGCGCGACGGTCTTGCTGGCAGCGGCGGTCGGAGGCGCGCACGCCCTGCGGATGTCGAATGCAGCCCGCTGGTACCGAAGGGGTAACCCTTGGACGGAAGCAGCCTGGTCGCAGGCTCGCAGCCAGGGGGTCGCGCGACTGGTTCGGCTCGATTCGCGTGAATGTGAGCCGTTGTGACGAATGCGCCTCAGATCGCCTGCGGCCGTAACGGACGCGCGGCGCTACACCAGGGCGACCGGACGCACCGGACTGCCGGTCGCACCGCGGAATTTCGTGGCCAACAGGATGAAGCAGAACGTTGCCAGCCGGTCGCGTGCCAGTTCGTCCAGCACGAGGTTCTCGATCAGGTACACGCCTGCCTCGGCCAACGCGTGCTGATGCACCGGCATGGAGAGCGACTTGTCGGGATTGGGCAGCACTTCCACCGCCATATTGTCGCAGCCGATCGCCACCACCCCCTGCCGCGTCAGCCAACGTGCCGCGGGCGCATCGATGCCGGGCTCGCCGGCCAGGTAGCGCGGGTTGTCGGTGCCGAAATAGCGGCCCCAGCCGGTGCGGATCAGTACGATGTCGCCCGGCTCGATCGCCAGCTTTGCGAGATCCGCGGCGCGTGCCAGATCGTCCGGCGAGACCACGCGCCCGGCCGGCAGATGCGGCCCGCCATCCAGTCCGGCCACATCGAGCAATACCCCGCGCGTGATCATCGGCGGCGCATGCTCTATACCGAGCTTCTGCAGTCCCCAGTCGGTCACGGTATCGGCGGCGGCGAGACCGTTGTACAGACGGTCGCCTTTGGAGAAGTGCCCCAGCGCATCGATATGCGTGCCGACATGCGCGGTCATTTCCATGCGTTCGACATTGGCGCCGGCGTCGTTGGTCGCGCCGGTCAGCCGACGGCGGCGGATGCTGTCGCGCCAGGTCGCCCACATCGATAGCAGGAACGGCGTCTGGTTCGGCACCAGGAACGGCGCGCCCATGCCGATCTCGTGACTCACGTCGTAGATCCGGCCCTCGCGCACGGATCGCAGCGCCATCAGACGCTTCTCCACGGTCAGCAGGTTCGCGGCGCCGATCTGGTCGTGGGCACCCCAGCGCGAATGGTCGTGGGCGATCGTAGCGGTCATTGCAGAATTCCCTCATCGATATGGTTACCCACCAGGCCCGGTTCCCCGCGGCCACGGAAACCGTACGGCTGTCGCTGCGATCCTACCACGTGAATGGGAATTGTCTCCGCTTCGCTGGACGCTCATGTGCTGGGGCCTCCCGTGCGTCGGAAAATTGGCAAAGGCGTCCGAAAAATGTCAGGCAGCAACGCTGAGAATCCAACGCTGAGACTCACCGTCGGAGCAGGTAACCGCCGACGGAACGATCGCGGTGACGGGGGCGAGCTATACGGACAGTTTCGCCCAAAGCAATCCGGGCGCGATGTATCTTGATATCAGCGACAGCGCAGGCTTGCTTTCTGCCTATTATCCGGGGTCTGGTAGCGGCACCGTGACGGCGCCGGGGGCCGGCACTGACTCGATCACGTTCCAGGGTTCCTACGCGGATGTCGCGGCCATCATCAACAGCCTGACCTATGCCGCGACCACCGCCGGCGGCAGCGACAGCATCGCCTACGACATCTGGAACCAGGCCGGCGTCGAGACCACCGGCAGCATCCCGGTCACCATTGGCGGTGGCAGCGGCGGCATCACCGAAACGTGGACCGGCGCGGTCGGCAGCGACTGGAATACGGCGGGCAACTGGTCGGGCAATGCGGTCCCGACCAGCGGCGACACCGTGGTGATTGCACCGAACGCGACCACTGCGCCGTCTTTGGCGAATGCGATGCTGAGCGGCGAGACGATCATCCTTGGCAGCAGTTCCCCGACGGGCCCCTCGGTATTGTTCAACGACGTGACGCTGGGCGCCGGCACGACGTTGGAAAGCAGCGTTTCCGGCGGCTCGGTCGGCATCGATGGCACGCTGACCGTTGCGGCCGGCGCGACGATTTCGGCCGACGGGGCGCCGTTCGGCCTCAACAGTTCCAGCACCAGCCCGGCAGTCCTGGTGAATGACGGCGTGATTGTGAATTCCGGCAGCGGGCTCGTCGCGATGGACGACGTTGTCTACAACAATGGCGCAATGCTCGACAGCAACCCGTCCGGCGGGATGGAGATAGGCGACGGCTACGACATTTTCAACAGCGGCACCATTATAGCGCAGGGCGGCCTGATCCAACTGGACGGCGCGACGAACGGCACGGTTGCATTCGCCGGCTCCGGCGGCACCGTGTTCATGGGCGTGGTGGACACGTTCGGGACCAGCGCGATCGTCACCGGCTTCGGCTCGGGCGATCGCATCCTGTCGGGTGCGCTTGCCGCCGACAGCATGAGCTACAGCGACGGCAGGCTGGCGCTGGACGCCGGCCCTATCGGTGAGACAATTCCGTTTGCCGGCACGCTGGGACTGGGCAATTTCGAACTCAACAACACTCAGCCGGGCGCCAGCCCGGCGTTCACGTCGACCGTGTTCTATGCCGCGTCCGGCACGACGGCCGGCACGGACAGCGGCGAGCCGGACATCGCCGCGCCCGGCACCGCGAGCGTCGCAGCCGGCGGTACGCTCGTGCTGAACGACGTGTCGATCGCCAATGCGGCGACACTGGGAGTGGACATCTCCGCCACCAACGGCAGGCTGTCCATGAACGGCGCCAGCGGTAATGGCACCGATCACCTCACCATCGCGGCGGGCACGCCGGCCAGCCAGGTCAATGCCGATCTTGCCAGCCTGACCTACGTGCCGGCGGGAGGCGCCGGCAGCGAAGACATCGAGGTGTCGGCCAGCGCGCCGTTCGCGGTCTCCGGCACGACGGATTCGATCCGCTATATTCCGGTCAACATCTCCGCCGCCAGCAGCGGGCCGACGCTGAATGAACCGGCCGGCGAGAGCGTGACCACCGGCGGCAGCATCCCGGTGCCAGGCAGCTATAGCGACAGCTTTGCCGCCGGCAATCCGGGTTCGCTGTATCTCGGCATCAGCGACGGCAGCGGCACGCTGTATGGCTATTACCCGGATGCCTCGGGTCATGCGGTGACCGGAGCAGCGGCGGGCGGTTCCGGCACCAATGCGCTCAGCTTCTCGGGATCGTACAGCGACGTCGAAGACATCCTGAACAGCCTGACCTATGTCGCCGGCAGCTCGCCGGGCAGCGACAGCATCAACTTCGAGATCTGGAACCAGGCGGGCGTCGAGACCA
The DNA here is from genome assembly GCA_035508435.1 of Acetobacteraceae bacterium. Lineage (GTDB taxonomy): Bacteria > Pseudomonadota > Alphaproteobacteria > Acetobacterales > Acetobacteraceae > JASHVB01. The sequence continues at coordinate 27,341 of DATJNA010000179.1, forward strand.
CCGGCAGCGTTGCGGTCACGGTGACCGCGGGCACTGCCGGCGGCGGCATGGCAGAAACCTGGACCGGCGCCGTCAGCAGCGATTGGAACACCGCCGCCAACTGGTCCGGCAATGCGGTGCCCACCAGCGGCGACACCGTACTGCTCTTCGGCGACCCCGTGAATGTTCCGACTTTGTCGAATGCCATCCTCAGCGGCGAGACGCTTGTCCTGCAATCCAGCGGCAACGTCGCACCGGTGCTGGACTTCAACGACGTGACGCTGAATTCCGTATTGGAGACCGCCACCACCGGATTCGTGAACGTCGGCGGCACGCTGACGATCGGCGCCCAGGGCACGGTCATGGCGGAGGCCAATGGCTGGATGTCGCTGGACGGCACCGGCGAAGTGGTGGCGAACAATGGCCTGATCGCCAGCGCGCCGAGCGGATCGGTGGTTTTCTACGACGAACTGAACCAGCCGGCGACCGGGACGCTGATCAACAACGGCACACTGCTGGCCGACGGCAGCATCGTGCTGGGGAACGACGGGCAATACTCCGCATCGCCGCCCTATTGGGATGTCACCAACAGCGGCAGCATCGAGATCGGCAACGGCGGCTTCTTCAATCTGAACGGTACGCTGGCGGGTGGTTCGATCGCTTACAATGGCCCGGGTTCGCTGGAGCTGGAGCAACCGAACGCATTCCAGGGCGCGACGGTCACCGGCTTCGGCCAGGGCGACGCACTCGACCTGGACGGCTACGCGCTCGGTACGGTGCAGTCGTTCAGCAACGGCACGCTGTATCTCGCCAACAGCAGCGGCACCGAGGCAGTCCCGCTGACCGGCAATTTCGTACTGGGCAATTTCCAGGAAGCCGATGGCGGCACGCCGTTCACCGCCGATACCATCGGCTACGCACCCGGCGGCGGCACCAGCGGCGTCGTCGGTCCGGGCATCGTCACGCCGGCGCAGGACACGGTGGCGCAGGGCGCAACGCTGGTACTGAACGACGTGTCCATCGTGGCGACCAACGGCGGCACCATCGCCAACACCGGCACCTACTTCCTGTCGATCGACGCCGGGGCAGGCACATTGTTCATGACCGGCGGCAGCGGTTCCGGCACTGGGACGCTGTCCGCCTCCGGCACGGCGGCACAGTTGAATGCCGACCTGAGCAACCTGAGCTATGTGCCGGGCGCCGGCGCAAGTGCCGACACGGTCGGCTTCCATGTCGTATCCGGTGAGATCGTCAGCAACCGCTGGCTGCCGATCACGGTGACCGGCAGCGTTGCGTCCGGGCCGACACTGAACGAGCCCACCTCCGAGTCGGTGACGGCCGGCGGCACCGTGGCGGTCGGCGGCAGCTACGCCGACAGCTTCGCCCAGAGGAATCCAGGCCAACTGTATATCGGCATCAGCGACAGCAGCGGCGCGCTCACAGCCACGAATGCCGCGGGACAGGCGGTCGCGGGCTCGGGCAGCAATCAGATCGGAGTGTCGGCCGATTATGTCGATGCGAACGCGATCCTCGCCAGCCTGCACTACACCGCCGGCGGCAACACGGGTTCCGACACGATCAGCTTCGAAGTATGGAACCAGGCGGGCGTCGAAACCACCGGCGCCACTGCCGTCACCATCGGTGGCGGGACGCCGGGAGCAAGCATGACGATGGCCGACTTCGCAGCGTCGAGCGCCAGCGCCGGCAGCGTCGTGCCGGCTTACACGGGCGGGGGTAGCATGAACCTGGCGACGCCCGATCCCGCCAACCACCCGATCGGCATGCCGTTGGCCTTGCATTCGGGTTGGTGAGCCCGGCCATGCGCTGACCGGCGGCTTCCCGCCGGTTGACGCGGGGCGGCACTGTGGCAGAACGGTGCAACGACCCCGCGCGCCGGAGCGCCCATCCGCCGGAGCATTGTCATCGTTCCCTCGCGCGCCGCCTCGCGCCAATCCCGGATTTTGCTGGCCGCCGCCTTCGTCACCTTCGCGGTGGGCGCGGCCTGCATGCACTCCTACACGGTGTTCCTGATCGCCTTCATCGAGGCGTTCGGCTGGAGCCGTGCCGAGGCCTCCATCGCCTATTCCGTGTCGCAGATGGTGGGCGGCGTGACGTCACCGATGGTCGGCGTGATGGTGGACCGGCTGGGACCACGCCGCATGGTGATGATCGGCGGCGCGTTGCTGGCGGCCGGCTTGCTCGCCAGCGCGACGGCGCATGCGTTGTGGCACGTGGTGGTGCTGTACGGCATCGTCATGACGTTGGGCGCCAATTGCCTCGGCCTGGTGGTGTTCGTGCCGGTCCTGTCCCGGCGGTTCGTGCGCCGGCGCGGCATGGCGGTGGCGATCGTGCAGTCGGCCAACGGCTTTGCGCGCGCGTTCTCGGCGCCGCTGTCACAGGCGCTGATCACCAACCTGGGCTGGCGCGACGCCTATCTGGCGCAGGGTGGCTTCATGGCGGTGGCGTTCCTGCCGCTGGCGATGTTGTTCCGCCGCCAGGAGGCGCCACGACCGGCGGTGGACGCGCCGCGGGTGGCCGAGCAAGGCTGGACCCTCGGCGAAGCGATGCGCACCCCGCATTTCTGGCTGCTGCTGCTGGTCTATGTCTTCACCGGCCTCGGCAGCTTCCTGGTGGCCCTGCACCAGTTGGCGTTCGCCGTGACGATGGGCTTCGACAAGCTCTACGCGGCGGAGGTGCTGGGCCTGGGCGCCTTCCTGTCATTGCCTGGCGTGATCCTGACCGGCTGGATCTCCGACTATATCGGCCGCGAGCTGTCGGCGGTGATCACCTATGGCACGTCGATCTTCGGCGTCGCCTGCGCCATGCTGATCACTGGGCCGGACCAGCATCTGCTGCTGTGGCTGCACGCCTGCTTCTTCGGCCTCACCTGGGGCGCGCGCGGCCCCGCGATCACCGCGAAGACCGCGGATTTGTTCCCCGGACCCCGGCTCGGCACGATCTTGGGGGCGATCACCATCGGCACGGGAATCGGCTCGGCGGCAGGCTCCTGGCTGGCGGGCTGGAGTTTTGATCGGACCGGCAGCTATCAGGTGGCATTCGGGCTTTCGATCTTTTTCTACGCTTGCGGCAGCATTGCGTTCTGGATGCTGCGCCGCCCGCCGGCGCGGCGATCCGGCGTGGCGCCATGCTGATACGGTGGAGGTGGACGACCGAAGCACGCGTCCGGCGGCCACGCGTCCGACGGCCACGCGTCCGACGGGCCCGTGTCATTGCGAGCGAAGCGAAGCAATCCCGGTCGAGAGACGTACGGTGGACCGACCCAGATTGCTTCGCTTCGCTCGCAATGACGGCGGCGGCAATGGCGGCGTCGGCGATGACTGCAACCGCCTTGTCGTGCTCCGACCGCTGAAATAGACCGCATTGCCGGATCGATCAGGAGGTTGCATGCCGTCCGCCTTTGGCATTCCGAGGGCCGTGCCGCGGTGCTGACCAATGATCCTGCGATGCGGTCCGCCAGGACTGGGCGGCAGGATGCTCCCGCCGCTGCCGCGCTGGTGGCCAGCGCCGTGGCGGCGCACCGGCAAGGCCGCCTGGCGGAAGCCGAGGCGCTGTATCGCGCAGCCCTGGCGGCAGACCCCGCGTCATTCGACGCGTTGCATATGCTCGGCGTCATCCAGGCGCAGCGGCAGAACTTTCCCGCAGCGATCGACCTGCTGTCGAAGGCCCTCGAAATCAGGCCCGGCGATGCCATTGGCCACTGCAATCTTGGCAAGGCGCTGCGCGGATCCGGCCGCGCGCAGGATGCCGTCGCCAGCTACGACCGAGCCTTGCAGACCGACCCCGACAATATCGACGCGCTGTGCAATCGCGGCCATGCCTTCCGCGACCTCGGTCGATGGGATGCCGCACTCGCGGCCTACGATGCAACGCTGCGCCAGCGCCCCGATCAGATCGAGGCGCTGTATCATCGCGCCGATGCCCTGGTGCAGCTCGGCCGGCTCGATGACGCGGTGGCCGCCTACGATGCCGCCATCCGGGTGCGGCCGGAATTTCCCGAAGCCTGCTACAACCGCGGCAATGCATTGTTCCAGTCGGGGCGGCTGGAGGACGCCGTCGCCAGCTATGACGCGGCGCTGCGGATACGGGCCGACCCGATCTTCCTGAACAATCGCGGCAACGCGCTGCGCGCGCTCGGCCGCCTGCAAGCGGCGCTGTCGAGCTATGAACATGCCATCGCGCTGGATGCCAATTATGCCGAGGCGCACAGCAACCGCGGCAACCTGCTGCAGGTGCTGAAGCGGGTGCCGGAGGCGCTGGTCAGCTACGAACGCGCCCTGGCGGCGCTGCCCGACTTTGCCGATGCGCACAGCAACCGCGGTACCGCCCTGGAGGCGATGGATCACCTCGACGGGGCGCTGGCCAGCTATGAGCGGGCGATCGAGATCGATCCCAGCCATGCCGAGGCGCACAACAACCGCGGCAATGCGTTGCTCGATGCGGGGCGCATTCCCGAGGCGCTGGAGAGCTACGAACGCGCTTTGGCGCTGCGGCCCGACTATGCCGATGCCCACGTCAATATCGGCATGGCGCTCTTGCTCGCGGGCGATTTCAAGCGTGGCTGGGCGGAGTTCGATTGGCGCTGGCGTGCCCCGGCAGTGGCGAACAGCCGGCCCGAACTCGCCGGCGCGCATTGGACCGGCACGGACACGCTGCGCGGCAAGAGCATTTTGCTCTGGTGCGAACAAGGGCTTGGCGACAGCATCCAGTTCTGCCGCTTCGCGCCGATGGTGAAGGCGCAAGGTGCGACCGTATTGTTATGGACGCACGCCGCGCTGGAATCGCTGATGGCGCGCATGGCTGGCGTGGATCGGGTGCTGCGATCCGGCGAGGCCGTGCCGCGCACGGATTTCCATTGTCCCCTGGTGAGCCTGCCACTCGCGCTCGACATCGACCCGGACAGCCTGCCGGCACAGCATCGGTATCTTCATCCCGACCCGGCGCGCGTCGCGGCATGGACCGAGCGGCTTGGCCCACGCACCGGGCCGCGCATCGGCCTGGCATGGTCGGGCAATCCGGAACACAAGAACGACCGCCGCCGGTCGATCCCGCTGCGGCAGTTCATCGATATCGCAGACGGACCAGGCGAATTCTTCTGCCTGCAAAAGGACGTGCGGGAGCAAGACCGGGCAGTGCTGGAGCAACGGCTGGACGTCAGGCGGTTTGGCGATGAACTGCAGGATTTCGCCGATACCGCAGCGCTGATCCAGCACATGGATCTGGTGATCGCGGTCGATACGTCGGTGGCGCATCTGGCGGGAGCGCTGGGGCGTCCGCTCTGGCTTTTGCTCCCCCAACGCCCGGACTGGCGCTGGATGCTCCGTCGCGATGACACCCCCTGGTACCCGAGCGCCCGCCTGTTCCGGCAGCCGGAGAACGGCGACTGGCGAAGCGTGATCGATCGGGTGGCATGGGAGCTGGCGCGACAGGCCTGGTGATCGCGCATCGCACAACTTTTCCTGCGCGAAACGCCGGAGAGCGCGGTCCCTGGTTCATGTCCCTGTGACTGGCGCAACGATCGCACCGCGCCCGGGTTCTTGCTGGGCAACAATCCAGGGGGTCAAAAACCCATGTTACGATTGGCGCTATTCTTCCTGGTCGTGTCGATCATTGCCGCGGTCTTCGGCTTCGGCGGCATCGCCGCAGCCTCGGCCGACATCGCCCGCATCCTGTTCTTCATTGCCATCGTGATCTTTGTGGTGCTGCTGATAGCCGGGCTGATGGCAGGAAGTACCTTATGGTAGCGGAACTTGCTGCACTGCACGCTTAAGTTTTGCAAACCCGAGGCCGGATCGCGCATCATGTCCGTTGGAAACCACCGCGGGCCCGTGATCCGGCCTCGCCATCTCACTCCGCCATGATCTAGACCGTCGCGACCCGGATCATCGTCCTGCCCCAATCGAGGGGAGAGCAATGCCATGACGACGGTCGCAGCCATCCTGAAGCACAAGGGATACGAGATCACCGCGGTCGATCCCACCGCGCGGATCGCTCACGTCGCCGAAGTTCTGGCGGCGCGGCGCATCGGTGCCGTGCTGGTGCTGGACCGGGCGGAGCAATTGCTGGGTATTGTCAGCGAGCGCGACATCGTCCGCAGCCTGGCGGCGAACGGCACCCACACGCTGGAGATGACCGCGGGGCAGTTGATGACCCGGGCGCTCCAGGTGGCGCATCCTGACACCACGGTGCCGCAGGCCATGGCAATGATGACCGCCGGGCGCTTCCGCCACCTCCCGGTGACCGATCACGGCGTGCTGGTCGGCCTGATCAGCATCGGCGACGTGGTGAAGGCGCGGATCATGGAGCAGGAGAACGAGGTCGACAGCCTGAAGGCTTATGTGGCCGGCAATGCGTGATCAGGGCCGGGCCGGCTGAGCGCTGGCCCGATCGGGGCTGGCCAGACCGGAGCTGACCTGACCGGGGCTGACCTGATCGGGGCTGGCCCGATCGGGGCTGACCTGATCGGGGCTGGCCCGATCGGGGCTGGCCAGACCGGGGCTGACCTGATCGGGGCTGGCCAGACCGAGGCTGGCCTGATCCGAGCGATCGCTCCAGATCGGCGGCGGCAGCTTCAGATCGCGCGGACTGACCGCGGCACCTGTGGTCGCGCCGACCGCGCCGCCAATCAGTGCCCCGACCCCAACCCCCACCGGACCGCCGATCATGCCGATCACGGCGCCGGTTCCGGCCCCGGTGGCGGCGCCACCCGTGGCGCGGTCAGGCTGCTGATCGCCGCATCCCACCAGCACCGCAAGCGCGGACAGGATCGCAACAGCCATGCTCCGCATCGCCAGCATCTCCCGAGGACGATACCGGCGGTAAAGCGGGTGCGGTCGATTCGCGGGAAGCGAAATCGGCCGCACCACGCCAATTTTAACCGTTGCGCCTATCCGGTTTGCGCAGGCTGCCAACCCCTGACCTTCGTTCGCGGACTGCGGCTCGGCCTGCCTGCGCTAACCGGATAGGGACATTAACCGTGGTGGCACACGTTTGGCGCGCCGGCACCGAGGCGTGGCCTTAGTGAGCCATGTCCTGCGCGGCGTCCTGGCCGACCCGGCTGTTGTCGTGCCATGGCGGCGGGCCGAGGTTGACCGCATGCGAGCTGGTGGCTGCGCCGGTGGCACCGCCGGCCGCCCCGCCGATCAATGCACCACCCACCACGCCGACCGGCCCGCCGACCACACCGACGGCGGCGCCCGTGGCAGCGCCGGTCGCCGCGCCGCCTTCGGCCCGCTCCGGTTCGCGCTGGCCGCAGGCAGCCAGCAAGGACAGGCACGCAAGCGCGGCAACCATGGGAACTATTCGCATCAGTCGCTCCTTCTGCTGGGATCGCAGGTCAAATCGCTGGAGGGCTAACGCCGGAGCGTCACGGCGGCTGCCGCGGGCGATTGCACAGCGAGACAAATTCGCGCGCGTTGAGATTCCCGAGAGGACAGCCTGCGTGAGTGGACGCCGTCGGTTGTCGATGCGGGTCCGATCCCAGCTCGTGCGACCGCGTGATGCATTCCGCCGTGCCGCAAACAGCGGTAGGCTGATTGCTCCTCACCATGCAGGGGCCCCTCCGTGTCGCGCGCCATCCTTGCGTTCTGGCTTGCGTTCTGGCTTGCCTTGTCGCTGCCCCTGGGCGCGCTCGCCCAGCCGGTCGTGGACCAGGACGGAGCGCAGACTCTGCAACACGACCTGCAAGCGTGGTTCGCCGGCTTGCTGGGTCCCGACATCGGGGCAGCGGCGGAGCGGCTGCGCGTGACGGCGGAGGAAACTCATTTCCGTGTCGAATTGCCCTTCGCCGACGCACGCGGACAGAACGCGATCGCCGCCGACGTCCGCCCGCTGGACGGTGGCCGCTGGGGGGTCGATGCGCTGCACCTGCCGGCCGATTCTCGTTTCGACCTGCAGATGCCGGAGCCGGGCGGGCCTCCCGGCGCCAAGGTGCCGGCGCATTTCGCCCTGCATATCGGCACCCAGCAGGGCCACGCGCTGATCGATCCGGCCCTGGCCAGTCCCTCGCGGCTCGATATCGACCTGGGCAATGTCGGGCTGGAGACCGACACCGCGCGCCAGCATCAGGAGCAACATATCGACCGCTACACGGTGCAGGCGACGCTGCAGCCCGACCGCGGCCGGCTGGATCTGCTGGAGCTTGGCACGATCGTCGGCTGGCGCAGTGCCTCGCGCGTCGGTGACCGCCCGGCGGTGGGGTTCGGAGCCGATCGCCTGGAGGCCAGCGCGCGGATCGACGGCATCGACCCGGCGCATGCCGCCGCATTGCTCAACGCCGCGACCGGGATGCTCGCAACGCTGCCTCCCGCCGCCGCTGCGCAGCGTGGCAACATGGCGCTGTCGGCACCGGAACGCGCGGCGTTGCGTGCGCTGATCGAGTCGCTGCGCCAGATCGTCACCGGCGTCGAGGGTCAGGAGACCATCGATGGTCTGCACATCGCCGTCGCGGGCTGGGGCGAGACCACCGTGCGGCATGCCACCCTGGGGCTGAGTGGCGTCGCGCCTGACGGCATGCTGCGCGCCACGCTGACTATCGGCCTCGACGGACTGACGGTGGCGAACCTGCCGCCGACGGCCGAGGCGCTGATGCCGCATCACCTGACGTTGCAGCCGAGCGTCAGCGGCGTTTCCCTGGCGGCGCTGACCACGTTGGCGCTGGCGGCGACCGACCAGGCGCCGGACCACACGCTGTTGGACGCGGATACGGCGGCGTTGTGGGCGAGCGGTGGCATGACCTTCGGGCTGGACACGATGGACATGGATATCGGCCCCGCGGCGCTGCACGGGCACGGCTCGGTGCGGCTGACCGGTCCCGATGAATATGACGCCCATGCCCGCATCACCGCGACGGGGCTTGATACGCTGATGGAGCAAGCGGCCGGCAATCCGAAACTCCAGCAGGCGCTGCCATTGCTGGCGATGGCGCGCGGCTTCGCCAGGCCCGAGGGCGACCACCTGGTGTGGGACATCGTCGCCAACCGCGCCGGCGTGACGGTGAATGGCGTGCCGCTGCGGGGCGGTCCTCAGCCGCCCGACAAGCCGTAGAGCGTGACCAGCCGCTCGGTGCGGTCTTCCAGCTCCAGGGTGGTGGGGACTCGACAGGAGGCAAACGAGGTGAGGCCGTCGCGCGGCAGATAGGCGCGGCCGGGGTCGGCGACCCACACCTCGGCGGTCCGCGCCATGGCCCGCAGCCAGGGCAGGATGTGGGCGGTCATCGGCGCCTCGTAGCAGACATCGCCGCACAGGATCAGGTCCCACCGGCAGGGTGTCCCGACGACATCGCCAGGCGCCGCGGCAATGGTCACGTGGTTGGCGGTGGCGTTCAGTTGGATGGCGGCGATCGCGATCGGGTCGATCTCGGCTGCTTCCACGATGGCACCGGCCTGGGCGCAGGCGATGGCGGCGATGCCCCCGCCGGCGGCGAAGTCCAGCACGCGGCGGCCGGCAACAGCGGCGGGATGGTCCAGGATGTGCCGCGCCAGGGCCTGTCCGCCGGGCCAGGCGAAGGCCCAGAACGGCGGATCGACGTTGCGCTGCGCCAGCCAGTCCTCGGTGGCCTGCCAGATCGGGGTGATCTCGGTGGCCAGATGCAGGGTGATTTCCGGCACCAGCGGAGCCTGGCCAGGCATCGTGTTGCGGCGCACGAAATCCTCGCCGTTGACGGGACGTTGCTCGACCGGGCCCTGGTCCCGGGTCGGGACGGGCGGCAACGACGCGGTAGGCGTTCGAGAGGGCGCGGTGCTGTTGGTCACGAGTCGGTTCCACCCCGATCGGCGCGCACAGGCGCCGCACTGCCCCGGCGGCAGGACGACCGTTTTACCGCCGTGGCGTCCACATGACACCGCGTTTGTCGAGCCCATTCATGATGGGGCGCATGGTCGCCCCAGCCTGACGCGGACGGCCGGGGCAGGAAATGACCACATCGCGCGATACGGCTTTCGTGCCGCATTGCCACATGGCCCGATGTGGTTTTCCCGCATCGGCTGGTTGCGCCGCTTGCCGTGTCAGGGACGGCCGTACCCGGTGCCGGAGAATCGTCGTGGGACGGTTCGGAGTGGCGGAAAAGGGCAGTACGGAGCGGTTGGGTTGGCGCGAATCGGGACAGCGGGGCCGCCATGCGGTGGTCCCGGTGCCTTGCCTTGCAGGCGCGCCAGGCCAGGCGCGCGACCATGCTCAGGCGGGACTGGCGCGGGCGGCGTAGCACCAGGTCCGTGGCGAGACCATACGTCTCGATACGACAACGAGAATGCCATTCCCTGCCGGCAGGCTTCCGCCGCCATCCGGCGATGCGAAACGCCGGCGCCACCAGGATCGCATCAGGCGCGGCAACGCCCGCGCGGTGAAGAAGAGGCACGTGGCTGGCCCGGTCCCGTCGTGCGCCGTCGTTGGTTCGGGCCCGCCGGGAGCCGCGGCGGGTGCGCCGTGATCCGCGAGGGCTGCCGGGTTGGCATCCTGCGACGAGGCCGGCGAAGCCTGCGGCGACGTGTCCGATGGTGTGGCCGGCGGTGCCTCGGGTTGGTTGGCCGGACAGACGTCCGGGGGAGCGTTGCCGGTGACCTCGCCCAGACGCCCCCACAGGGTCGCGAACACCTCCATGGGATCAGCGACCTCCGCGTCCTGCGGCAATTCCATGAGGTAATGGGTAAGCCCGGAGAACATGAACAGCAGGATGTCGGGGTCACAGTCCTCGAGCGGCGTATTGAGAAACGCGCAGGCTTCGGGGGTGAGAACGGGGAACGCCTCGGGGGTGAACTGCATCACGCCGGGATCGGGAAACGGCGCGCCCCGCGATGGTGCCGGGCGGCGGCGCCGGCGGAGCAAGCGCGTGGACCAGCGGGGTTTGGCTGACTGGGATGGCGGGACGCGCGGCGCGGTGCACGACCGGCGTGGGGCAGGTATCCGGCCGGGCGCCGGGCACGCATCTGCCTCGGCGGTTACCGGGCCCAGTTCCGCCCCGCGGGCGGCAGTGCCGCCGATGCCAGGCTGCGGCGAGGCCGCGCGGCGCAGGACGCAAGCGAGGCCCAGGCCGCCGGCGAGGCCCAGGCCGCCGGCGAGGCCCAGGCGGCCGGCGACCGCATTCCGCACCGCGCCACCGAGCCGGCGGACGAGGCGCGCACCAGCCCCTCGGCAGGGTTGGGAAGGCAGGCCAGGAGTGAGGAGTGCTTTCGGCATGGCCCGATATTAGTTGTGATAACTAACTGAAATCAAGGCCAGCTAACCGACTGCTCAAACATTTTTTTCGCGATCAGCGCCAGCTCGGCGCCCTGACCAGCCCCGGCTCTGCGCCGACAGGGTCCGGAGGGGATAGCGTGCGATTGCTCGGAAGCGGGCGTCATCGCCGCCATCGGTTGCCCCGGCACCCGCCGTCGGCGCATCCGCGGCGCGGCCGGCCATAGCCGCGATAACCAGAGCCCGGGCGACGGTTCTGCCACTCATGTGGCCGATTGTGGGCGGGTCCGAACGCGTGCGTGGCCGCGCGGGCTGGCCCCGGCGAACCATGCTCCGGTGACGCCAACGGACCTCGATGTTGCTCCAGGGAGCCGTATTCCGACGGCGCCAACGGCGCGCGGTGTTGCTCCAGGGAGCCGTGTTGCTCCACGGAGTCGTGTTCCGATGGCGCGGACGGCGCGTGATGCGGTTCCAGCGAACCATGTTCCGGTGCCGCGACTGGCGCGCGGTGCGGTTCCTGGGAGCCATGTTCTGGCGGTGCGAACGGCGCATGAGGTGGGGTGGCCGGCCGGCCGGCGCCGCGCAGATGGGTGGCGACAAAGTTGCCATGGGCGCCGCGCTCGAGTTCGACGATCGCGCGGTGCGCGCCTGCCGCCGCGGCGATCCCCGCGCCTGACGTCGCAAACGATCCGCGTCCCAGCCGGATCCGGCCATCGGCGGCACTGACATAGCCCTCGATCACCATCCGCCGCACCTGGCCGCCGAAGAACGCGGCGGGATCCGAGGCCAGGACATCGGGCCGCGCTGTCGCCGCCGCCAAGGTTCCGTCGACGATGGTGCCGCGGGCGGTGATGCTTTGCCCCGGCGCAACGCTGATCCCGGCCGGCGGCCGGACCGGAAGATCGCCAATGCGCCAGCCGCCGGCGCTCGGCGTTGCCGGTCCGCGCACCAGCACCGGGCCGGGCGTCTGCTGGTCGATCCGACTGGCGGTGATGGTGCCGTCGGGCTGACGCAGGCCGCTCACCGCGACCCAGTCGCCCGGATGCACCGTCCGGAGACCGTCCGTTCCGGTGCCGATTGCGACCCGCTGCCCCGCGACCACCGCGGTCCGGCTGTCCGGCGCGGCGCCGGCGCTGACCGCGGTCACCGGGCCGGACACCTCGTGCTGCACCGCGATGCTGACGGCGCGCAATCCATGGTCGTCGCTGGCGACGATGGCGGCGAGCTGGCCGATCCGCAAAGCGCCCTGGGTGTCTGGCTCGCCATCCACCGTCAACGGCGTGCTGGGATCGTAGGCGATCTCCAGCCCATCGACGAACACGCTGCCGAAGCCGGTGATGACGCCGACGATGCCGGTGCCGCCGATGCCGCGATCGCTGACTTCCGGGCTGATGGCGGGAGCGCCGGTGCCGCCGATGCCCCGGTCGCCGGCCGGCGCGCCGATCAGGGGAAGCGAGGCGCCCCACAGCGCCAACACCAGGCATGCCAGCCGGCGCGCCGCTCTCATGTCCCCTCACCGGTGGAATCGTTGTCCACGAACAAATAGATGCCGAGATTGAGCCGGCGGCGTGGCGTCTGCGGCGCGCTGGCCAGCTCGCGATCGTTGGCATCCAGCAAGTCCAGCGCCTGGCCGTTGAATTCGCTCAGCAGCCGCTGCGCCGCGTCGCGGCCCATGGCCTCCAGCCGGGCCACGGTCGCGGGGCTCAGGTCGTCATAATGCGCGGCGCGCTCGACGAAGGGGGCCGGACCGGCGGCGGTCACGTTGGCGGCGGCGGCGGACAGGTGGTCATGCAGATTGCGGCCGAAATAGAACAATTGCTCGCCGCTACCGGGCCGCGGCACGAACGCGGCGGTGTCGAGCATGACCAGGTCGGCGGCGTCCACCGTGACGATGCCGTGGTTCAGCCAGTCGTCCAGCACCGCGCGCGGCCGCACGTCCGAGGTCACCGACTGCACCAGGCTCTCGAACGAGGGGCCGCCCTCGGGGCGCGGCAGGCGCGGCAGCGGGCGCGGCCGGCCCTCGGCATCGACGTACTCGGCGTGGCGCAGCCAGCGGGCCATGATCTGGCTGGTGCGCGTGATCACCGGCGGCACCGCCTCCGATTCATGGGTCGCCGCGCGCCAGCGGCGGATTTCCTTGCGATGGATGCCGGTCAGCAAGCTGATCCGGCTGTCGGTCTGGGCGCGGGGATGGTTCAACAACTCGTGGGCGGCGACCTCGACGTAGAGGCCACGCAGCAGATCCGCCAGGACCGGGAAGGTGACGCCGCCCTGGATCAGCAGCCGGACCAGCGGGCGCAACAGGCGCCGCACCGGCCGCAGCAGTGCGTCGGATTGCAGGGTGAAGGAGGGTGGCGGGGCCATTCGGTGCGGCAGCGGGTTCGTCGGTCAGGTTACGGGAGCGTGGGACAAAAGCCCACACAACACTTGACGTGGGAAGAATTCCCACATAATATGCTCACACATTGCCCGAGAGTCCAGAGCGAGGACTTGACCAATGATCGATGCGCGCGCTGCCGTGAGCAATTCCGAACCATGGATCGAGCTTCGCTGCGCTGTGCGTGGCGAGCCGGCGAGCGAGTGCGATTTTCGCCAGCTCCGGCACCACACGAAGAATCTGCTGCAACAGATTTTGCTGCGGCTGGAGCATGCACATGAGCTGAAGGCCACGGAGCGAGGCAGCCGGCTGGTCGCCGATTTGCAGCGCCGCATCCTGTTGTCGGCGCAGATCTCCGAGGCATTGTTCGGCATTACCGGTTTCCCGGCGTCGATGGCCGAGCGGCTTCGGGTGCTGGGCGAGACGACGATCCGGATGCTGGCCGATGCGACGCAGGCGATCCGCCTGGATGTGACGGTTGCCGGCGGCTGTCCGGAACCGCTGCGCCCATTGGTGCTGCGTGTCGCGCATGAATTCATCGGCAACGCGGTCAAGCACGGCATGCACGCACGCCTCGCCGGCACGATCGGCGTTCGTTTGGCAGCCGGGACAGATGGCTGCACGACGCTGGTGGTCAGCGATGACGGCTGGGGATTCCAGGGCAGCCCGAATGCGGGCGACGGACTGACGATCGCGAGCGATCTGGCTGCGTCCGCGGGGGGCACCATCCGTTTGGTGCGAACCGACGCAACGGTGGCCGAGCTCGCCTTGCCTTCACCGCGGGTACAACGCGGCTTTCGTGACCAAGGCGCGGGATCCGAATTCGAAATCACTCGATAACAGGAGAGAGGCTGAACATGAAATCGGCAATCATCACGGCGCTGCTGGTCGGCATGAGTCTGGCGCTGAGCGGCTGCGTGGTCGCGCCGGGACCGGGAGGTGGATGGTGCTACTACCACCCGTATCGCTGCCGCTGATTCGTTGCGCTCGGAAGCGGGTCGTGCGCTGGCCCGCTGCGGCGATGCGAACGATGGCCCGCCGCGCTGCCCGGCCGGGCATGATCCCGGCCGACCGGTCTACGGACGGGTCAAACTGCAATCGCAGAGGAGGTGCTGATGAGATTTGCGTCTCGCCGCTGGCCGGCCGTGTTGGCCGGCATCTGCCTGATGGGGCTGTTGGCCGGGTGCGCCTGTCGCCCGGGTTCCATCGGGCCGTATGGCGGCGTGCATCCGGCGCGCTGCTGGGTCTGGTAGGAGCAATTGCCATGCAGAAACCGGCTTCGGGTGTGCGGGCGGCCATTTGTGCCGCGGCAATCGCCGCGTTTTCCGCGACCATGTTGCTACCGACGCCGGCGTCGGCGCGGTGGTACCATGGGGGATGGGGTTGGCATCCCGGATGGCACCATGGCTGGCATTATGGCTGGCGCGGCTGCTGTTGGGGTCCACGGGTCGTCATCGGCGTGGCTCCGCCGATCGTCGCTGTCCCGCCTCCGGTCGTCTATGCGCCGCCGCCCGTCGTTGCCGGTCGGGTTTGGGTGCCGCCGCACTGGAATGGTCCCTACTGGGTTCCCGGACATTGGGCCTGATGCGCCACAGCGGTCAGCCTGAGCGCCCGCGACTCCGAGCATGCTCGGGGTCGCGGTGCGTCAGGTGGAATGCGAGTTCCGCTTGACCATATCCGGCAAGCTCGATCGACCGCCGCTTATGCAGAACGATCCGGCAGGTTCAACCGAGCGCTGCTTATGCCGGCTGATGACGCAGCCGTTCGACCTTGGCCATCGCGGCGGCACCAGGCCATTCCTCGATCAGCCACTGGGGTAGCGGGTCGTTCGCACCGCTGAGCGGCAGCACTTCGTCCTCATCGCCGCGGCCGTTGGGAAACAGCTCCAGCGCCCGCGGCATTTCGTAATAGATTTCCAGGCCGTTGCCGTCCGGATCGGCGAAATAGATGCTGCGTTGGCAGATGTGGTCGGCGGCGCGCTGGATCTCGACGCCGTGCTGGAGCAAGTGCGCGTAGGCTTCGCGCAATGCCGCATAGCTGGCAACCTTGAAGGCGATATGCCCAAGCCCGAGCTGTCCGCGCTGCGGCCTCGGCGCATCGCCCGGTGTCGGATGCTGCATGACATCGATGGTATGAAAGCCGTCACCGAGAGTCATGAACACGCCGCCATGCTCCGGGTCTTGCTCCGCGATGCGGAACCCCAGCACGTCGCGGTAGAACCGCTTCGAGGCTTCCTCGTCGGCGACCCGCAGCAGAACGTGGCCGATATTGCTCAGGTTGATCATGTCAGCCCTCCCCTTTTCGCAGTATGGCATGCTAGCGGGGCGACGCCGCGTCGAACAGCGGTCGTTGCGACGGCGGTCGTTGCAACGGGCGGGCCCGACACGACCACGCCGCGAGGCCACGGCAACAGCCGTCTCGCGTTCAAATGTCGTCTCGCGCCGCGAAGTGCGGTGCCGTGGCGGGCGGATTTCGCCAGGCGAAGCTCTGGGCTAAACCGGGGCTCGGCAGGCCGTCGCAGGGCGATCCGTCAGGCTATGGCCTGGCCGCGGAAGGGCTCGCGCCGACGGGCGGCCGGAAACGCGCTGATGAGGGAGAGAGTGTCATGAAAGTTGTCACGTTGAAGAACATTCCCGAAGCCCCCGCGCCTGGCGCGGCCGAGCCAACCGACGGCTTTTCGGGCCCGGTGCATCGCACCCGCCAGACCATCATCGAGCCGGGGCAATCGGCGAATTTCAATTGCAGTATTGTGAACTTCAGCCAGGGATGCAACACCGGCTGGCATGTTCACGATTGCGATCAGATTCTGATTGTCACCTCGGGCAGCGGGTGGGTCGCCACGGAAACCGAGCGGCTTGAGATCAAGGTCGGCGACGTCGCGCACGTCAAGGCGGGTGAGCGCCACTGGCACGGCGCCAAGGCCGATACCACGATGGGCCACATCACCATCACTCTGGAGGGCAGCAAGGCCACCTGGGGCTGATTGCCGGCAGCGCGGGGTGTGCCGCGCGGGGTATTCGCGGCACCCGCGTGTCGCGCTGTCTCCCGTGTCGCGCTGTCTC